>NZ_FMZJ01000013.1 GCF_900101455.1 Sphingomonas sp. YR710
AGGATCATGACAAACCCGAAAAGCAATATGCCGATGCCGGCCTCGATGCCGAAACGATCGTCGCCACCGTATTGGCGGCGTTAAGGAAGAACAGCGGAAGCGTGAGCGCTCTGGCGTGAGCCACTTCCCCTCCCCGCCAAGGGAGGGGATACAGGGGTGGGTCGCGAGCCGTAGGCGAGCGTCCGACCTCGAACCAAGACATGACTTCAGTGGCATCGAGCCACCTCAGTCATTACCCACCCCCTTCCCCTCCCTAAAAGGGAGGGGCGAAAGAAGAACAGGGAGGGGATAAGAAGATCAATCTTCGTCGGGCATCACGAACACACCGTCGCCCGGCGCTTCGGCGAGTTTCTCAATCCGGCCGCGCGAGACGGCGATGAGAATGCGCTTGTTGGCGAATTCGACCACGGCCAGCCGGCCGGTCGCACCGATTGGCACCGCATCGATCACCTTGATCGCGCGCACCCGCTGGCCCATCGCGACGCCGGGCTGCAGCTTGCGCCACAGCCATAAAGAACCGAACGCCAGCCCGCCGACCAGCGGCACCAGCAGCAGCAATCGTAAAATATAATCGAACATCATGAGCGGCGTTCTATCCCCGACAGCCGCGCATCGGTGGCGACCACATCGACCACCCTTATCCCGAATTTGCCGTTCACTGTCACTACCTCGCCCTTGGCGACGAGGGTGCCGTTGACGAGGATGTCGAGCAGTTCGTTCGATTGCCGATCGAGTTCGACGACACTGCCCGAATTGAGGTCCATCAGATCGGCGAGTCGCAGCGACGTGCTGCCGACCTCGACCGACAGGCGCAGCGGAATATCCTGCAGCAGCCGATAATTGCTGCGGGTGCTCAGGTCTGCGCCGAAGGCGGAAACATCGGACATGTCGCTCATTTCAACAGACCCTTGCCTATGGTGTCGATCATCATTGCCGCGCGCCCTTCCTGCTCCCCGATCGTGCCTTCGGCGAATCGGCGGTTGCCGACGAGCAGGGGCACGGTCGACGAAAGGTTGATGGGAATTACATCGCCCGGCTTCAGCGCGAGCAGTTGCGCGACCGTCATCTCCGGCCGGGCGAGCACGCTGCGCACGGGCAGCGCGACATTTTCGAGCGCGGCTGCCAGCTTGTCCCGCCATTCGCCGGCATCGGCATCGGTGTCGCGGTGGATCCGCGAGGTGAGTTCGTCTTCGATCGGCTGGAGCATCGACAGCGGATAAAGAATCTCGATGCGGGTCGAGCGGGTGATGCCCGGCTTGATCGAAAAGCGCTGGACCACAACGCCTTCATCACCGCGCATCATGCTGGCGAAAATCGGGTTGGTCTCATGCGCCATCGGCTGGAATTGGAGCGGATAGAATTCGCTCCAGCTACGCTCCAATATCTCGGTGATGCCCTTGGTCAGCCGGTTCAGCAGCCGCTCTTCGGACGGCGTGAACTCGCCCGATTTGGTGGCGGTGCCGCCGCTCGTACCGCCGTAAAAGGCGTCGACCATGTTGGAAATGAAGGCTGGCTCGATCGAGATCATCAACGTGCCCTTGGCGGGCCGGATCCGAAACAGGCTGAGGCTCATGAAATCAGGTTGGTTGCGTTGCCATTCATCGAACCGCCGGGTCTCGAGCGGATGCGCCTCGATCTGCGCGCGTGCCTGGGCGATCGGCTCGATCATGTCGCGCATTCGCCGGCCAAGCCGCTCGTTCATGCGTTCGATCAGCGCAAGATCGGCGGTGGGGCGGTCTTTCTTCTGACCGAGGGTGAACGGAACCACGTTGCTGACGTCGGCGGAGGCGTCGTCGCCCAACGAAATGCCGCTGAGTTCATCCATTAGCGCGGCGACTTCATCGCCCGAGAGACTGGAACTGGCGCGCGTCATTCTGGTGAATAAGCCCTGATCTGTCCGGGCCGGCGGGAGAGCCGGCAACCGATATGATAGGACGTGGTGGTTAACAAATTATCGCGCTTGTGCAGGCGTTTGGAACATCGATCGATTATTGGATGACCATGCTGGTGAAATAGACATTGTCGACCCCGCCAAAGCCTTCGCGCTGCCGCAGGACGCCGTTCATCGCATCCTTCAGATCCTTTTGGAGCTTCAGCTTGCCTTCGGGCGTGGTGATTGCGAATGAATCCTGCTGGGCAATCGTCATCAGGATCGCCGATCGGATCGGCATTTCGTTATTCTTGATATTGTCGATGACCTTGGCGTCGTAAAATGTCGCGGCGGCCACGCCAATCTGGGCGAAACTGTCTGAATCGCGCAGATTGGCCGTGAACGGTTGGTCGAACGTGTAATAGCTCGCTTTATATTTGGATGGATCGGGCGATTGTTCGCTTTCGATGCCGGTAGGGGCGGAAGGCTTGGCTTCGCCGCTGGCTGCTGCCTTTTCCCCCTCCTTCAGCACCAGCTTGGGCATGTTGGGGTCTTCCTTCGGCGCATCCTTATGCGCGCCTCCGACCAGTCCGGCACCTGCCGCGTAGAGGCCTGCGCCAACACCGCCGGCGAGCAGCACGAGCGCGCCGACAGCACCAAGCAAAATCCCCTTCATCTTGCCCTTCTTCTTGGGCTGGGCTTCGGCGGTGGCACTGCTCATCGTTCAGATCCTGGTTCAGGCATAAAGTTCGTCGTCGGCGGGCGGCGGCGAATCAGGTGTTTGGGCGCGAGTAGCTGCCTGTGTACGCACAAAAGGTTTATGATCTTCTGACGACTGGCGCTGACCGCCTGCGGCGCCGCCGGATCCTGTCTGACTTCCGAGATCGACATGCGATTCGGCGATCCGCAGACCTTGGGCCCGAACCTCGGCAATCAGCCGCGGCTGCGCATCGACAAGAATGGTACGCGCCGCATCATTGTCGGCGGTCATCCGTACCGATGTTCCGGCTGCACTGTTGGCGATCTCCACCTGCAATGATCCGAGATGCTCGGGGTTGAGCTGAAATTTCAAGTGCCCGTTGGCGGTCGCGGCCTGTGTGATGTCGTGTGCCAGACGATCGAGCCACTGATTGTCGCGAGCAAGATCGAGATGCCGGGTCATGCTCTGCTCGGCCTGGGTCGGGCCAGGGGCGACAGAAGCGGTGGCATCGTTCGACGATATTTGCGTCGCGTGCGGTTGGCCGATCGCCGATGGCGTGCTGGTATCGAGCCGAGCGTCGGCCTTGGTCAGGGTGACGGCGTCGAGTACCGGAGAGGCGGTATCGGCACGGGCATGTTTCGGGCCGGGGGCAGCGGAAACGTCATCGGAGGACGAGGCATGCGATGGCGGCGGCATCTCGGATTGCGCTGCCACGGCCGGGTGTTGTGCCAGGGCAGCGGGGAGTTGGGCTGTCGGTGCGAGGTTCGGTATCGCCTTGTCAGCGACGGTCTGCGCCATCGCAGCGTTGACGGGTGGACGTGGTTTACCGTCGTTGAGCGGAAGCCCCTTGTCGTCGATAGCCGGCATGGCGTTGGCATCGGCAATCGGTTCGGCATCAGTAATCGGGACGTCGGTGACCAGAGTCTCGCGGCCATCGCTGGTCGGCAACGGCTTGTCGTTGATAACCGGCATGGCGTTGGGGCCCGCGTTCGGTCGAGCATCGGCAGTCGAGATATCAACGATTTGAATTACCTTGCCGTCGCTTGTCGGCATGCCATTGGCCGCGGCACCCGACGTGGGGGCGGCCGTCAGGGAGTCGGTGGATGACAATGGTATCTCCGGGAGGTCCAGGCCCGATCCTGGCGGTGCCGCGGACTCATCCGATGCCGAAGCGGTTTTGCCGGGTGCCATCGGCGCTCTCGCTTGTGACTGGAGCGGCTTGGCAAAGGCCGCGCGCAGGCCGGCCATCAAGGTGGCGACATCCTGCTGTGCGGCCGGCCCGTCCGCCGTTGAAGATGGCGGGTTGGCAATCGGTGATGTTGGAGCCGCCGACGTGGCGGGCACTCCGTCGATATTTGTGGCGGTACCAGTCATCGATGGCAACTGGCCGATCGGCGCAAATATCGGTCCGGTGGGGAGGGGCACGGCTGGCAAGCCCGGCGTGGTCGCGGCCGCTATCGATCGAATAACAGGCGTGGCCGATTCGCCGGCGCTCGCGGGCTGCACCGCTGTTGTTACGCTACCGATCAGCGCCAGCACCGCCGTCACGCCCTGCTCGGCCGCGGCGGCCATGGCATCAGCCGTAGCGGCCGGGGCGGGTGGAACCGGATCGGCCATCGGAGAGGCCGCGATCGACGGCGCGGGGTCTCCGGCGAGGTCGCTCGAATGATCGGTCGAATCAGCGCCCGATCGATTGTCCGAGGCCGATTCCGGATCGCTCCGGTCCGCCTGCCGGTGCTCCAGGACTTTGGCAAAGTTCGTCAATGGGGGAAGAGTGCCGTTCCGCGCCGGCGCGCCTTGCGGGCCGGCCTGAACCGCCGGAACCGAAGGCGCGGGCATAGGGCTGATCGCCGCCAAATTGATCGTCATCCCTGGTCCTCCTGATCATAACGGGCAACCTTGCGGCGAAAGGGCACTGCGCGTCTGGCCTCGAGCCAGGCCGCCAGGGCCTGCACGGCCTGGCCGTCCAGTTTTTCGGCGCTTTCCTGCTTCTGCCGCGCTTCCAGGCGCTGGCCGGCTGCCTCGCGTGCGGATGCCTGTGCGCCAACGATGGCGTCGGTCAACCCATCGCGAATCCGGTCGAGCCGGGCGGCAAGCTCGCCGCGATTGCTAAGCACCGCACCGGTGGTGGCGCCGCCGCCAACCGACAGGCTATCGCGCAGCGATGCGAGTTTCGCTGCGTTGGCTTCGAGTTGCGTCACCTTGTCCGCGGCAACCGCCGCATCAGCGGCGGCCAGCAGGTGCTGAGCGCGACGCACGCGCGTGACGCGGGCGCGTCTGGCGACGACCGCTTTCATCCGCCAAAGCCTGCGATGACGGCCTCGACAGCGCTGGCATAGTCGACATGCTCGGTCTGGCCCTGCGAGATAAATTCGAGGATCTGGTCGTGCCGCGCGATCGCGACATCGACGATCGGATCGCTGCCGGCGCGATAGGCACCCATCAGGATCAGGTCGCGATTCTCTTCATAGACCGACCATAAGCGGCGGAAGATCTGCGCGGCCTGCAAATGCTCCGGCGCGATTATGTCGTTCATCACGCGGCTCAGCGATTTGCCGATGTCGATCGCCGGGAACACGCCCTGTTCGGCCAGGCTCCGCGACAAAATGATATGGCCATCCACGATTGCGCGTGCCGTATCGACGATCGGATCGTCGGTATCATCGCCGTCAGCGAGCACGGTGTAAATGGCGGTGATCGATCCGTGCGAATGGGCATCAACCCCCGCGCGCTCGATCAGGCGGGGAATCAGGCCAAGCGCGGACGGTGGATAACCCTTCATCGTTGGCGGCTCGCCGAGCGACAAACCGATCTCGCGTTGGGCATGGGCGACGCGGGTGAGACTGTCGATCAGCAGCAGCACACGCTTGCCGAGACTCCGGAAATATTCGGCGATCGCGGTTGCGCGCATTGCCGCGCGCAGCCGCAGCAAAGGGGGGTGATCGGCGGGTACGGCGACGACGACGCTTTTCGCGCGGGCGTGCCCCGAAAGTTTGGTCGCCAGAAAGTCGCTGACCTCACGGCTGCGCTCGCCGACAAGTCCGACGACGATCACATCGGCGTCCGCGCCCGCGATCATCTGGCCCATCAATACCGATTTGCCCACGCCCGATCCGGCGGCGATGGCAATGCGCTGGCCGACGCCGGCGGTCAGCAGCGCATTGATTGCGCGCACGCCCATGTCGAACGGCTCGGTCACGCGGGCGCGGTCGAGCGGATTACCGCGCTTGCCCGCCAGCGGCCAACGCTCATTGGTCGATATCGGTCCGAGCCCGTCGAGCGGACTGCCGAGCGCATCCATCACGCGCCCGAGCAAGGCTTGACCCACATCGACGGCGCCGCTGCGCTTGTCGGGCTCAACCCGGGCACCCGCGCCGTGCGGCGCATCGGCGTCGAGCGCCATCAGCAGGGTGCGGTTGCCGCGGAAGCCCACCACTTCGGCAAGCGCCGCATGGCCATCGGCGTCAATCACCCGCGCGTTCGATCCGACCGGTACGGGAAAGCCCGTCGCCTCGAGCATGAGCCCGTCATAAGCAGCGAGCCGTCCGATCCGGCGCGGCCCCACCGTATCGAGCGAAATGCCGTCCAGCATGGCAGCGGCGGCGCGCGCGATCGTGCCGGTCAACGTGGCAGCCCCATCGAATCGAGCTGGGTGCGCAGCCGCGCGATCCGAACCTGGGGGCCATCCTCGATCCACCCTTCGGCGGTTTCGAGCATGATCGTGCCGGGCTGAAGGTGATGATCGGACGCGATCGGGACGCCGAAATCGAAATAGGACAGGCGGGCGACATCGTCGGGGTGGAGGCGCAATCGGGCAGGGCCCGCTTCGGCGGTGACCAACTCGGCCACGGCTTCGGCACGGGCGCGCAAGGTTTCGGTGTCGATCTGCACTTCGCCGACAACCTGCCGGACGAGGCGGGTCACCGTCTCCGCCAGGATCGTCGCCAGTGCGCCGTGATTTTCGGGCTGCAGCGCTTCGGCCGAACGGATCAGCTTCGCCAGCGCGGCGCGTTCGCCGGACATTTCCATCGCGATCGTCTCACGCCCGCGCTCGAACCCTTCGGCGAAGGCTTCGGCGCGGATGGCCTCGATGTCGATCGGTTCGCCGTCCGTCGGCTGGGGGGCAGCCGATGCGCGTGGGGTGAAATCGACGTGGTCGCTGGCGCGACGTTGCGGATGACCGCCGCCGGCCCATGGTGTGAACTGGCCGGAAGCGGCGGGTCTTGCCCATGCGCCGACCGCAACCGCATCGCCGAGCAGATCGGTCTCCCAGAGCTCAGACATAATCGTCACTCTTGCCGCCAAGGTTGATCGTGCCTTCCGCCGCCAGTTTGCGCGCAATCGACAGCATCGACTTCTGCGCTTCCTGCACATCGGCCAGCCGCATTGGCCCGCGGTCGGCGATTTCGTCCTGGATCGATTGGGCTGCGCGTGAAGACATGCAGCTGAAAATCTTCTGGCGGAGCCGCTCGTCGGCACCTTTGAGCGCGACAACCATCGTGTCGCTGTCGATCGCGCGAAGCAGGGTGCCAAGATTCTTGTCGTCGACACTCATCAGATTGTCGAAGATGAACATCTCTTCCTCGATCGTGCGCGCCAGAGTCTTGTCGAGCTTCTGCAGCGCCTTGATGATCCGTGTCTCCGCGGCCTTGCGCGAATTGTTGACGATCTTGGCGGCGTCGGTCGCGCCGCCGCGGCGGGTCGTCGATGCCGAGGCCGATGTCGTGGTCGGGCGGCTCAGCAGTTCCTCGAGCTCCAGCAAGGCGGTTTCCGTCACCGGCCCCAATGTCGCTACGCGATAGACGAGATCGGCCTGCACATCTTCCGGCAGCAGTGCCAGCACTTCCGCTGCGACCGCCGGATCGAGAAATGCCAGTACGAGCGCTGCGATTTGCGGATGTTCGTTCTCGATCAGATTGGCGATGGTGCGCGCATCCATCCATTTCAGGCCCTCGAGGACGCTGACATGCTTGACCGGGGTGATCCGCTGAAGAACCTTGTCGGCCTTCTCGGCGCCCAGCGCCTTGTGCATCATGCCCTTGATCTGCCGGTCGGCTGCGAAGCCGAGCGTGGTTCGCGCTCTCGCCCGATCAACGAAGACGTCGAACACGCTGTCGATTTCGGTTTCGGAGACGTTGGCAACGCCGAACATCGCGCCGCCCAGGTGCTGAACTTCATCGGGTTCCAGCCGGCTCAGTACCGTGGCGGCTTCTTCCTCGCCCAAGAGCATCAGCAGGATCGCCGCGGTCTGGCTGCCGGACGGTGAGGGTGAATCTGCGCCGTCATCAGCCATTGTCGTCGTCTGCCCCCGGCATGTCAGCACGGATCAGATCGCGTACGACCAATGCCGCGCGATTGGGATCCTGCCGTACGAAATTGCGAATGAGCTCGGCCCGATTGGTATAGCCCGGCGTCGCTTCAATCATGTCCAGCGTCACCGTCTTGCTCGAATCGCGCAGTGCTTCATTGGCAAGCGCTGCCGCGATTTCGCCGCGTACCGCCGGGCTGACATTGGCCGGAATGCTCCGTGTCGAGAGTGCAGCCTGGACGGTGGTGGAACGTTCCTCAAGCATCGCGGCGCGGCGTTTGAAGAGTGGCCGGGCGATACCGAAGATCAGCAGTGCAACGACCAGCAGCGCCGAGAGATTGCGCGCCAACGTTGATACCCAGCTCGCCTCCCACCAATTCGGTGCCACGATCTCGTCGGGCGAGACAGCGAAGCTTCGAGCCGAGATGGCGACGACGTCGCCGCGGGCCTGATCGGCGCCAACTGCGCCGCGTACCAGGGTTTCGATCGACGCGATTTCGGCGCGGCTGAACTTGCGGCTGCCCTCGCGGAGCGCCACGGCGACCGACAGGCGGCGGACGGAGCCGACCGGGCTGCGTGTCACCGAAACCTCACGGCCGAGTTCGAATGTGCGGTTGAAGGTTTCCGATGTCTTGCCCTGATCGGCGGCTGCGGTGGTGCCGGGGTTCGCGGGAACCGTCTGGTTCGGAGCTGCCGTCACCTGACTCGCCGCCGGCGGCTGGTTCGAAAGCGCGCCGGGAATTCCGCTGGCTTCGCCGGCTTTGTTCGCGGTCCAGCCGCCCTGTTCGGCACGGACCACCGCGGTGTCCTTCGGATAGCTTTCGCGGGTCGCCTGGCTTTCGGTGAAATCCATGTCGGCATGGACCTCGGCGGTGAAATTGCCGGGGCCGATGATCGGCGTCAGCATCTTGTTCAGCGAGTTCATATAACGCTGTTCTATTTTCGACTGAATTTCGACCTGGCGTGCGGATGCTTCGCTGATCGGATCGTTGCCGGCTGCCGAAAGCAAGCGGCCGGACTGATCGACCACCGAAATGCCATCGGGCGCGAGCCCCGGAACGGAGGACGCGACCAGATGGACGATTGCCTGCACTTGCATGTCGGACAGGGTGCGGCCCGGTCGCAGGCGCAGCATGACCGATGCCGTCGGTTTGGACTGGTCGCGCAGGAATACGCTGGGCTGTTCGGCGGCGATGTGGATTTTCGCATTTTCGACCGCGTCGATCGCTTCGATCGTGCGGGCGAGGTCGAGATCGCGTGCCGAGCGCAGCTTCTCGCCCTCCACCGCGCGGCTGGCACCCAGCGGCAACGAACTGATCATCGCGTCGCCATCGGGCGCTGCCTTGGGCAGGCCCTGCTGCGCGAGCAGCATTCTTGCCTGATAGAAACTGGTTTCCGGGACGGAGAGCGAACCGGTGTCGCGATTGATCTGATAAGGAATATTGGCGGCTTTCAGGGCATCCGCCACCGCGCCTTTGTCGGCATCGGCAAGGCCATTGAACAGGTCGCGCTGCGGCGCGCCCGACATCGTCATCCATAGCATGGCGGCTGCGCCCAGCAGCGCGATCAGGCCGATCATCGGCAGGCTGCGCTGGACTGCTTGCTGGCCGACGAATCCACGTACCCGCTCAAGTAGCGATGCCGTACCGAACGGGTTCGGGCGGATGGTTGCAGGCAGATCGCGATTCGGATCCTGCGGGGCAAGGGCGATATCAGCCATCGATTATACCGGCATGCTCATGATGTCCTTATAGGCGGACAGGAGTTTGTTGCGGACCTGCAGGGTCGCCTGGAACCCGACATTGGCCTGTTCCCGCTGCAGCATGACTGCAGCAATATCGGTCGTTTCACCGCGCTCGTAGGATTCGGTGATGCTCGACGCCTTGGCCTGCTGGTTGTTGACCTCGGTCAGCGCGCCGCGCATCGCGGTGGCGAAATTTCCCGATGGCGCAGCGGTTGCGCTTCCGGCGGCGCCGACCCCGGCGATCGGTGACGGAGCAGGGGCGGCGGCCGCCTTTTGCAGCGCCGAATTCTGCTGGAGGATCGCATTGCGCATCGCCAGCAGGTTGCTGGTGTTGATCGTACTCATGCCGCAGCCGTCCGCAGATCAGCGAGCCGGTAGCGCAAAGTACGCTCGGAAATGCCGAGGCGCTCGGCGGCGCGCAGGCGGTGGCCGCCCGTTGCCGCCAAGGCTTCCTCGATCGCACGGGCCTGTGAGGCGCGTCTGGCATCGTCGAGGCGGATCGGTGCATCGATGATCGGCGTCGGTTCCGGGGCAACTGCCGTCATCTGGAATATGGACACGGCGAGATGCGTTTCAATCGAGAGGTCTTCAGCTTCGATGCGATCCCCGTCATGCATCAGCAGTGCCCGTTGCAGCACGTTTTCGAGTTCGCGGACATTGCCCGGCCAGCTATGCGCCATCAGTCGATCAAGCGCATTGGCGGTCGGCCAAGCAAACGCTTCGTCGGCCGCCATGTGGCGGAGCAGCAAAGCAGCGGTGATCGCCCGGATATCCTGCCGACGCTGGTGAAGTGGCTTCATCGCAATCGGCATGACATTGAGCCGCCAGTAAAGATCGGCGCGGAACCGCCCTGCAGCAACTTCGGCTGCCAGATCGCGATTGGCGGCGGCGATGATGCGGACGTCGACCTGCACGGGGCGGGTGGCGCCGACCGGAAGCACTTCGCGCTCCTGGAGCGCGCGCAGCAGCTTTGCCTGGAGCGCCAGCGGCAGTTCGGCAATTTCGTCGAGAAGGAGCGTACCGCCCTCGGCCGACCTGAACAGACCTTCGCCGGATCCGCTGGCGCCGGTAAATGCGCCCTTTTGGTGGCCGAACAACATCGCTTCGAGCATGGTTTCGGGCAACGCTGCGCAATTGACCGCGACGAAAGGCTTGGCGGCGCGAGCGCTGGCGGCGTGGATGTAGCGGGCCATGCCTTCCTTGCCCGTGCCGGTCTCGCCCAGAAGCAGCACGGTGGCATCGCGGCTGGCGATGCGGCTGGCCATCTTCAGGAAGGTTGCGCTTTCAGGTTCGCCGCAAGCGGGCGTGCCGACGGGACGGACGAGCTCGGCAATCAGCGCATGGCCGAACGCCATGTCGTCGAAACCGAAGCGCACCACCGTCGGGCGGCCGATCGTTGCGGGCACGAAGCACGGCGCGCCGGGCGCGAAGTCGGTGAGGATATCGCGTTGGCGGGCATGTGATTGTTCGCTGATGTGAAGAAGGCGGATATCGTCGCGGCTGGCGGATGGCGCGGCGGGATCGATCGTTGACGTTGCGATGCCTGCGCCGACCAGCCAGCCGTTAAGCGCTGGGTGGGCGATCTGTGCCTTTTCGCTGATCCCGATCCCGTTCATCGCGTTCCTCGTGAAAGGCGGATCCCGATGCAGTCTCGGGCCGATTTCCTGAGAAATGACAATAGGTTTCGAATCCTACGAAATGCTTAATAGACCGCGCGACCCGCGCCCCCGCATATGTGCGTATGCGCCGGCCCACGTGCGGGGGCGTCGTGCGCGGGAACGGGGACGCCGAAAACGTGGCTAAGGAACATGAAAAACGGGCTGTGAATTTTTCTGGTTAAAGCAACGGTAAGCACGGTCGTTAATTGGACCGTGGCGAGAACGGCATGCAGCCGAGGCGCCGATACGATCGAGAAGGAAACGATCACATGACCGTAATCAACACCAACATTTCTTCGCTTCGCGCCCAGAACAGCAACCGCATGGCTGTCATGATGCAGGAGACTGCGATGGAGCGTCTGTCGAGCGGCAAGCGCATCAACAGCTCGAAAGACGACGCCGCCGGACTCGCCATCGCATCGTCGATGACGTCTTCGATCAAGGGCATGGCGGTTGCCATCCGCAACGCGAATGACGGCAACTCTTTGGCGCAGACGGCAGAAGGTGCGCTTGGCGAAGTCAGCAACATGCTGCAGCGCCTCCGCGAACTGGCGGTTCAGGCATCGAGCGGTACCTACCAGGCTTCGGATCGTCTCAATGTTCAGACCGAAGTCGCGACAGTGCAGGCGCAGATGACTTCGATCATCACCAATTCGAAGTTCAACGGCAACACACTGTTCAGCGCCACCAGCGTCGCAACCTCGTTCGACATCCAGACCGGCGTCAATGCGGGCGATACGACGACCATCGCGGTCGGCGGGCTCGACAAGGTTACGGCTGCCGGCATTTCGACGATCAAGGTCGATACCGCAGCCAACGCCGCACTGGCGATCACGGCGGCCGATGATGCGCTGACCCAGGTCAACTCGGTTCGGGCCGGTCTCGGTGCGACCCAGAACCGCCTTGATGCGATCGTCAATGTGCTGACCGCGAACCAGAACAATCTCAGCGACGCGCGCTCGCGGATTGAGGATGCCGATTTCTCCCAGGAATCGACGAACCTCGCCAAGGCGCAGATCCTGGCCCAGGCTTCGACGGCGATGCTCGCCCAGGCGAACCAGAGCCAGCAGGGCGTGCTGAAGCTTCTCCAGTAAGCCCGAATTGACGGCCGATTGGGGCCCCCCGCGAATGGTGATTTAAACGCCGGGGGCCTCCATCATTTGGTAACCATCTTTGTAACTTAAGCATCTTTCAGAGGGGTCGTTACCCGGAACGTGGCGAGGACGGTCGATCAACCGGCACGCCGAACGAACCGGAAAGGAACGACCCAATGACTGTCATCAACACCAACGTTTCGTCGCTGCGCGCGCAGAACAGCAGCCGCATGGCATCCCAGCAGCTCAGCACCGCGATGGAGCGCCTGTCGAGCGGCAAGCGCATCAACAGCGCGAAGGACGATGCTGCCGGCCTGGCCATTGCATCCTCGATGACCTCGTCGATCAAGGGCATGAACGTCGCCATCCGCAACGCCAATGACGGCAACTCGCTGGCGCAGACGGCGGAAGGTGCGCTCGGCGAAGTCGGTAACATGATCCAGCGTGTTCGCGAACTGGCCGTCCAGGCATCGAGCGGCACCTATCAGTCTTCGGATCGCGCCAACCTGCAGACCGAAGTTTCGTCGCTCCAGGCCCAGATGGCGAATGTTGTGTCGAGCACCAGCTTCAACGGCAACACCCTGTTCAGCGCAACCTCGATCGCGACGAGCTTCGACATCCAGACTGGCGTGAACGCTGGCGACACGACCACGATTTCGGTCGGTGGTCTCGACAAGGTTGCTGCGGCTTATGTCTCGACAATCAAAGTCGACACCGCTGCCAATGCTGCGCTGACGATCACCGCAGCGGACGCCGCTCTCACCCAGGTTAACTCGGTCCGTGCCGGTCTCGGTGCGACGCAGAACCGCCTCGACGCAACCGTCAACGTGCTGACGGCCAATTCCAACAACCTCAGCGACGCGCGTTCGCGGATCGAGGATGCCGATTTCTCGCAGGAGTCGACCAACCTCGCCAAGGCGCAGATCCTCAGCCAGGCTTCGACGGCGATGCTCGCCCAGGCTAATCAGAGCCAGCAGGGCGTGCTCAGCCTTCTCCGTTAAGACGGCCTAAACACCTCAGCCGTCTGGTCGGCCCCCGGCGCATGTTTCCCCCGCGTCGGGGGCCTTCCGACCTTTCTTAACCGATATCTATGGAAGACGGGATGGACGCAGCTTCGGCTTCGGGTGGCGACAGCGGTTTCGATGCGGCGCTCAGGGCGCTGGACGAACTCCAGAGCGAACTTCCCAAAAAGGCGGATGGCATCGGCGTCACGCCGGCTTCGTTCGCGATCAGCATCGACGACGGGCTCGATCCCCTTGAAGCCATGGCCGCTGCAACCCTGGCTGAGATGGCCGCCGATACGGCCGCCTCCGCAAGCAATATTGCGGTCATGGATGATCTTGAAGCCGCGCTTAACGCCAGCATGGCCGAGATAAGTTTTACGCAGCCGGCATTCGAACCCGCGCCCGCTCCAGCTCCGGCGCCCCAAGCAGCGCCACCCGCTGTGGTCCCGGTCGCCCCGATTGCGGAGGTCTTGCCGCCGCGATTGCGCTTCCTGCCGATCGTGGCCGTCGTGCTCGGTGTATTTTCCAGCCTTCTGTCGATGATCGGATTGATTGTCGCGAGCCGCACGATCGCCGGGGCGTCGCTGATCGTCGCCGATGCGCGCGAGCGCCAGCAGCAGATGACCGAAGTCGGAAAGCTGGTGCGCGATCTGGACGTCATTCGTGCGCGGCAGCTCGAATTGCTGCGGCGTCAGCAGGCTGCGGCGTCAACCTCGGTGGCGACGCGCGACGATCTGCACAATGCGATGGATGGGATCCGCAACGATATGGCCAAGCGCGGGCCGGATATCGAAATCCTGAAGATGGTTCATGAGGGCAATGCGCAACTCGCCGAAGGCCTCGCGGCGATCGGCATGAAGGTCACGCGGATCGAGGGGACGCTGTCCGCGCAAAGATCGATGCTACCGCCACGCCGCCAGTGATCCGCGCAATTTGTCGAGAGCCTGCTTCTTGATCTGGCAGACGCGCGCGGCGCCGACCCCGATCGTCTGGCCGATTTCCTCGAGGTTCATCTCTTCGACGAAATAGAGCTGGAGCACGATTGCCTCGCGCTCGGGCAAATCGGAAATATGGGCGGCCAGGGCTTCCTGCAATTCGCTTCGCTCGATCGTCTGATCGATCCGGTCCTCGACATCGGCGAACCACATCGACTGGTCGGAATAGACTTCGTCGAGGGAATCCTGATGGATCGCTGCACTGTCGTCGATCAACGCACGAAGCGCGGCGCCGTCGAGCCCCATCGCATGGGCCAGTTCGGACTCACTGGGTGTGCGCCCGTTGCGCTTTTCGAAGTCCGATTTCGCCTTCATCAACTGGCGGCGTTTGGTCATCGCCGAACGGCACATCATCGCATGGCGGCGAAGATGGTCGATCATCGCTCCGCGGATCCGCATCGACGCATAGGTCGAAAAGGCATGGCCACGATCTTCATAGCCGTTGGCGGCCTCGACGAGGGCGATCATGCCGATCTGGCACAGGTCCTCCACATCGATCGCCGACGACATCCGCCCATGGACATGCCACGCGATCTTGCGAACGAGCTGCATATGGCTGCGGATCAGATCTTCCGACTTTGGCCTGGCTGGCTTGCGCGAATATGTGTGGATCGGATCCCTTGCATCAGCGAGCATGGGTGATTGCCTCCAGGCCAAAGAAACTGTCACCGCCCGGCGCCGCCACGATCGCCATCGTGTTGACCGTCCGTGCGAGAGCGGTGATCGCTTGCGCCGCGCGCGCATGGGGATGCTGATCGACGACGCAGCGCCGCCGAAGCGCCGCGGAGCGGATATGCTCGTCGTCGGGAATGCCGCCGAGATAGCTGAGCCGCGTACTGCCGAGGAAACGTTTGCTGACATCGGCGAAGCGCCGGAACAGGTCGCGGCCCATCGCCTCCCCTTCGATCCGGTTGGCGACGATGGCGATATCCGCCACCTCATGGTCGAGCGACAGCAGCTTCACGGTTGCATAGGCTTCCATGAAATAGTCGCTTTGCGGGCAAAGGATCACGATCGGCAGGTCTGAAGAAGCTACCATGTCAAGCGTATCAGGATCCGCCTTGCCGGGCGTATCGACGACGACGAAGTCGAGCGAGTTGCGATGGACGCGAAATGCATCGGCCAGTTTAAGCCGGGCGACCATATCAATCTCCCGGCGGCGCCCGTCGGCGGGGCCGGCGGGAACCACGAACAGCGCGTCGGGGCCGTCGACCACAATCTGGTCGACGGTGAGCCGACCGCTGATCACATCGTCGATCGATTCCCGCCCGTTGATGCCCAGCCCGCGGGTGGCATCGCCGGGGCCGGGATCGCAATCGACAAGCATCGCGCGGCGGCGCATCTGCGACAGCGCGAGCGACAGGTTGGCTGCGACGGTGGTCTTGCCGACACCGCTATGACCGCAGGCGATGCTGATTACGCGCGCGCTGCGTCGCGCGTGCGGCAGGGTGAGGGAAGGGCCGACCGGTGAACGGGTTTCGGGCCAGACGAAGCTCATTGCGCCATCTCCATGGGCCGCGCGAGCGCGGCATTATTGCCCTGCGAAGGTCCGCCACCGACGACGGCGGCGACTTCGACTGCCTTGCCGTCGGGGATCTCGAGGAACGACATGACCGGAGTTTCCGGCAAATGTGGTTTAAGAAGTCTTGCCAAAGGCCGACGGGCGATCGGCGACGTGACGATTGCGAAGCGGGTTGCGCTGTTCACGAGCGGCGCGGAAGCCTCGGAAACCGCGGAAACAATGCGGTTTGCGAGCGCCGGCTCGAACGGATGCGCCGCGCCCGGGCTCGCGCGCACGGCCTGCGCCAATAAAGATTCAAGGCCGGCGTCGAGGGTGATGACCTGCAAAGGCATCTTTACCGGGACCAAAGTCTGGACGATGAGCGCACCGATTCGCGACCGGATATTCTCGACGAGCGCCGCCGAGTCGTTGCTCTGCGCGGCGGCGTCGACCATCGCTTCGGCGATACGGCGGAAATCCTTGAGCGGAACGCCCTCGGCGAGCAGGGACCGGCAGGCGGCGGCGATCTGCGCCAGCGACAACGGTTGCGGCGTCAGGCCGCTCACGAGCTGGGGTGCGATTTCCTTCAAGGCATCGAGCATGTGCTGCGCCTCGTCCATGCCGAACAGATCGGCGGCGCTGGCGGCGATCACCTGATTGAGATGCGTGGCGACCACGGTTGCCGGATCGACCACCGTATAGCCCGAAACGATCGCCTCGCTGCGCTTTTCCGGGGTGATCCAGACCGCTTCCAGGCCGAAGCTCGGATCGCGCACCTCGCGGCCGGAGACCCGATCGGTCAGATCGCCGCTGTCGAGCGCGAGCAACTCGTCGGGCCAGGCCTCGTCCTCGCCCATGATCACGCCGGCCACGGTGATGCGATAGGCATTGGGGGCGAGGCTCAGATTGTCGCGGACTCGAACCAGCGGCACGACGAAGCCCAGTTCGCGCGACAGCTGGCGCCGAATGCCGGTGATCCGCGCCATCAGCGGTGCACCCTTGCGCTCGTCGACCAGGCTGACCAGCCCATAGCCGAGTTCGAGGCCGAGCGCAGCGCCGTCGGACACTTCATCCCATCCGATGCTGTGGGGAGCCGGCACGTTGGCCGGCGCCTGCTCCACGACGTCGATTTCGGTTCCGACAGGCTTGGCGCCGCGGAGTTTCCAGGCGAGCAAGCCTGCGATGGCGGTCGCGCTCAGAATCAGGAAATGCGGCATGCCCGGCACCAGGCCGAGGATGCCGAGGATGCCGGCCACAGGAGTCCATGTCCGCGACGATGCGAACTGGCTGGTGATCTGTCCCGAAAGATCGAGCGGAGAGGAGACGCGGGTAACGATCGCGGCGGCGGCGATCGACAGCAGCAACGCGGGGACCTGGGCAACCAGTGCGTCGCCAATCGCCAGGATGATATAGGTGGAGGCGGCTTCGCTCAGCGACAAATGGTGGCTGGCGACACCGAGCACGAGGCCGCCGAGGATGTTGATCATCAGGATCATCACGCCGGCGACGGCATCGCCCTTCACGAACTTGGATGCACCGTCCATCGATCCGTAGAAATCGGCTTCGGTGGCAACATCCTGGCGGCGCTTCTTGGCTTCGTCCGGGGTCAGCAGGCCGGCATTGAGATCGGCGTCGATCGCCATCTGCTTGCCGGGCATCGCGTCAAGGGTGAAGCGCGCCGAGACTTCGGAGACGCGGCCGGCGCCCTTGGTGATCACGACGAGGTTGATCACCATCAAGATGCCGAACACGAACAGGCCGACGGCATAGTCGCCGCCGATCAGGAAATGACCGAATGCCTCGATTACATGGCCCGCCGCGCCGGGGCCCGTATGGCCGTCGACAAGGACGACGCGGGTCGAGGCGACGTTGAGCGCCAGTCGCAGCAGGGTGGCGAACAACAGGACGGTCGGGAAGGAGGAGAAGTCGAGTGGCCGTGCGGCATTGAGGGATACCATCAGTACCGCCAGGCTGATCATGATGTTGGCGATGAAGCCGATATCGAGCAGTGCCGACGGGATCGGGATCACCATAAGGCCGACCAGCATCAAGGTTGCCATCGGCAGGATCGCACCACGTCCGGCGCTCAGCCAGACCTTGCGGTTAAGAGCTGCGCTTGCCGCCATGAGGTTAAAGGCTCCCCGAAAACGGGCCGTTTTCCGGGCGGTGGGGGCTGGTTGCAACGATTTTGGTCATGGCGTCCTCGGCTGTCTTCAGATCAAAAGAAGCAAAGGTCGTGCCAGATTGATTGCGCCGTGGCGCCTATGTCATTGAATCGAAAAGCCCCGCCGGACGGGGCCGGCGGGGCTTTCGAAAGGCTTCGCGTGGGATGCTTGTCGCTCGATCAGGGCCGTCCGTAGGTTGCGGGCGTACAATCGAAGCGGCCGGCCGCCGTCGCGAGGAGGTCCATCCGTCGGACATTGCGATCGGCGAGGTATCGGACGCGGACGCGCGCCGCATCGGCCTGCGCCAGTGCATGAAGCAGGCGATCGGCGATGCCTGGGGTCTGCCGCCATGTGCCGACGGTCTTCATCTTTTTGACGCTATCGCCGAACAACGGCAGCGCAGCCTCGATCGCGTCGATGTCATCGGCGTCGAGCGCCGCGATGATCGCGGTTTCGGCCGCGATCAGATCGGCGATGACGGCGTCGCTCAACCTCTGCTCCCCGGCAGATCGAGGGCGATCATCCGGGCTGCAATGGCCTTTGCATCGATCGGATAACGGCCCTGGCCGATTGCCGAACGGATCGCCGCAATCTTCTGCGCATCGATCGGCGGTCCCGCCTCGGCCAGTGCCGTTACCAGCGACGCCGGCTGCGATTCTTCGGTTGGTGCGGAAACGGTGGATGTCGCCGCCGCAGCGCCAACCTTTCCGCCATCCTTTGCCTGACCTATGCGGGTCGGGACGCTCGGGCCTACCCCATTGATCATCACGGTACCTTTCCAAAATGGCCCTTCGGCCGAATATCACCTCTAAGCCTATAGAACGACATGTTGACGAATTATTTAAATCCGACCAACCGAACTTTCCCGACGTCGACGACTTCGGCGAACAAGGTCTGTCCGTGCCCCGCCGGTGAGACCCGCACGCGGCCGCCGATATAGCCGTCTTCCATCGCGGTTCCGTCGATGCTGACCTGAAATGCCTTGCCCTGCGCAATCAGTTCGACGGGATCGCCGCGGCGGACATCCGCCTTTGCGGGCTGGCTCGCGGCTGTCGAGGCGGTAGCTGCGCCGGCGATCGTGGCGACCCGGGTAAGCGGTACGCGCAGACGCCAGCCGGCGGTCGTGCAACGGACCGTAACCGCGCCGATCGTCGGTGGATCGATTTCGATGCCGGTGGGGCAGGCGGCCAGCCGCATGCGCCGGTCGATCGGCATCATCGGGCCGCCGGGCTGGCCGATATCGGCGCCGAGCCGGGTGACGACGAGTTGCTCGAGTTCGCCAAGATCCTGTGCAGGCGGCAAGGTATTCTGGGCTTGTGCGGTTGTGGCAAGGAGCAGGATTGTCAGGACAATGGCGGGGATCGGGATCGCGCTTTTCATGGGTTCGGCTCCGGTTAACCCAGAACATTAAGCAATAAGCGTGCCACTCATTTCGGGATCTGCCGCACGCTGATGCGCTGCCCGCCGGCCGATTCACTGCCGCGCATGGGTGGAATGGCGATCTCGATCATGTCGTCGGTAATGCCGCCGGCCCGGATTGCCCGCCCAACAGCGGCGGTGCGCGCAGCAGCCAACTCCCACGAATCGAGCCGTGCAGAGCCATTGTCGCGGCCCTGCGCCGAGACGATGACGCGGGCGGTGTGGGCGCGGGCGTCTCGGCCGATCCGCACGAAGCGCATACGTGCATCATCCTTCAGAACGGCCTCGCCCGGTTCGAACAGGCTGGCAGAGGGAAATCCGATGATCGCGGCCTCGTCGGCATTCCCGCCGAACGCGCCGCGTATGCCGGCCGCCATTTTCAGACGGTCGCTGGTCTGCGCCTGCACGAGCACGAAAAAGGCCAGCAGCAGCATGATCAGATCGGCGAAGCTCAGCACCCAGCGCTGCGGGTTCGTACCATTCATACAACGTTACGCAGCACAGGTTTCTGCTTTATCGGGACCGTATCGAATTCGGCACGCGCGATCAGTTCGAACTGTTTGAGCGCGGCAGCCTGCCAATCGAGTTTGGCCGCCGACAGCCGTTCGAGCCGGCCCGCGATCGGCCCGGCGATCGCGGCCGAAAGGGTGATGCCGTACAAGGTCGTGAGCATCGCGATCGCCATTGCCGGGCCTACACGCGCCGGATCGTCCATCGCCGCGAACATCTGGATCAATCCGATGATCGTGCCGATCATGCCCATGGCGGGGGCGGTATCCGCCATGCCGCGCCAGACGTCGATGGTGGCGCGGTCCCGGCTGCGGCGGCTTTCGATCTCGTCGCTCGCCCACCGGCTGAATTCGAGCGAATTCCTGGCATCGGATAGCGCGCGCGCGGCGCGCACGAGAAAGCGCTGCGCGGTTTCGACGCGGTCGGCGCAACTCACGTTGCGAATTTCGGCGAGTTCACGGATCCGGTTGACCGATACGCGCGCCGCGCGCGCATCGGCTTCCGGATCGGCGGTGAAGAGGAGCCCCAGCGAACGCCAGGCGCGACCGAGATCGGCGACGGTCGAGCGCGCGGCGGTGGTCAGCAGGGTGCCGCCCACGACGATCGACAGGGCGAAGGGGTCGAAATAGCGCGAAATCTGGTCGAGAATGATCATCGTTCCCCCAGGCGGATGCAGGCCGTCATCGGGACCGGCAAAATATTGCCGCCCCCGGCAAAAACTTGCCGGACGCGCAGCACCACCCGTCGCTCTCGCCCGGATATGCCCGCTTTTTCGCACTTGGCACGGCAGTTGCTTCGTACGTTCGTGAAGAACCTACGCCGCCGCCATCGTACCTGTTCATCGATGGTAACGGCAGGTAACGGGAAAGCTTTAGAAGGACGACGCAGAAAAATGGCCGACACGCTTTTTGGAGTACATGGTGCAGCGCTGGCGATCCGATCGCAGCGCCTCGCCATGCTTGCCTCCAATATCGCGAACGCCGCGACGCCCAACTATAAGGCGCGCGACATCGATTTTTCGAAGGCGCTCGCCGATGCTACCGGCAACAGCGGAAAGTCGGTCGACCAGGCTGCGCAGGATGCCGTCGGCTATCGCGTGCCTCTCGAGACATCGATGGACGGCAACACCGTCGAACTGTCGACCGAGCAGAATCAGTTTGCCGAAAATGCCATCAAATATCGCACGACCCTGTCCTTCCTCGAAGGGCGCGTGGGCACGGTGATGCAGGCGCTGAAGGGAGAATAAGGTGGCCGGTCCGCTCTCCGTCTTTGATATCGCCGGACGCGCGATGTCCGCGCAGATGGTGCGCCTGAACACTACGGCGTCGAATCTCGCCAATGCCGGTTCGGTCGCAAGCAGCAAGGCGCAAGCCTTTCGCGCCATCAAGCCGGTATTCTCCTCGGTGACCGACAGCCCTGGCGTTGCGACCGTCAAGGTCGACAGCGTCGTCGCGTCGAATACCGAACCGACCAAGCGCCATGATCCCAACAATCCCAAGGCGGACAAGGACGGGAATGTCTGGGAAGCTGGCGTCGATAGCGCGGCGGAGATGGTCGAGATGATGGAAACGGCGCGCCAGTATCAGAACAATGTCCAGGTCATGCAGACCGCAAAGACGCTCACTCTCGAAACTCTGAGGTTCGGCAAATGACGATTTCATCCGGCAATAGCTTTCTCAGCGGACTGTCCTCGACCGCCAGTTCCGCGGCGGCTGCCAAGACGGCCACCACCGGCAGCAAGACGCTCGACCAGTCGGCGTTCCTGAAGCTGATGACCACGCAGATGCAGACGCAGGATCCGTTCAATCCGGTCGACAACACCCAGATGGTCGCCCAGATGGCGCAATTTTCGAGCACCACCGGCATCGCCGAGATGAACACCTCGCTGAAGGCGATCGCCGGCGACATCGCCGCCTCGCGGGTCGGCGACGCGGCGGGCTGGATCGGCAAGTCGGCGCTCGTCAAAGGCGATAGCGCGACCGAACTGTCCAACGGATCGTTCGCCGGCAAGATCACGCTGGCGAAGGACGCGAATGAGGTCAACATCAGCCTGGTCGATGGATCGGGCAACGTTGTTTATAATGGCTCGGCTTCGAATGTCGCGGCCGGCGATGTTCCCTTCTCCTTCGACGGCAAGGATGCAAACGGCAACCAGATCGCGGGGCCGTTGAAAATTTCCGTGAATGCCAAGGATGCGTCGGGGCAGATTGACGCGACCAGCTCGGCGTGGACGACCATCATCGGCGTCCAGTCCCCCGCCAGCGGCACCACCAAGCTCGTCACGCCGTCCGGGGTGATCGCCCCGGCCGACGCCCTGCAGCTTTCCTGAATTCGAAACGGAGCCTGATCCATGTCCTTTTACACGTCGCTCTCCGGCCTCAAGGCATCGCAGACCGAATTGTCGGTTATCTCGAACAATGTGGCCAACGTCGGTACGACCGGCTTCAAGAAGAGCGAGGCGAAATTCGGCGATATCGTGTCGTCGTCGCCGTTGCAGACCAGCACGACTGCAGGCCAGGGTACGCGCCTGCGCGGCATCGATCAGCAGTTCACCCAGGGCGGATTCGAGAATTCGGAACGTTCGCTCGATCTTGCCATCTCTGGGCAGGGCTTTTTTGTCACCCGGTCGACGGCATCCAATGCGCAGGTCAGCTACACGCGCAACGGCGCCTTCCGTGTGGATGCCCAGCGCTTCGTGGTCGACTCGGCGGGTGCTTATCTTCAGGTGCTGCCTACCGATTCTACCGGCGTGCTGACCGCAACCGGCCTCAATTCCGCACGATCGCTGCAATTGCCGCTAACGTCAGGCACGTCGAGCGCGACCCAGACCGTCGACGTGGCGATTACCTTGCCGACCGACGCCGATTTGCCGGCGAACCGATCCGTCTATACGACAGCGCACCCTTATGTGTTCGATCGCTTTGATCCAAACAGCTATAATCAGGCGACGACCAACACCGTTTACGATGCCACCGGCACCGCCTTCCCGATGACAACCTATTATATTCGCGACACGCTGCCGACGACGACCACGCCGGGCACAAGCTGGACGGCCCGGACGTTCATAGGCGACAAGGAGGTTAGCTCCGACCCGGCCGTCACCAGCCCCGCGACGCCCATAACATTGACGTTCGACGAATTCGGTTCGCTGACCGCGCCCAGCGGCCCGCTGACGATGGCCAACGTTCGACCCACCGGTTCGACCGGGCCGATCGGCTTCACACTGACGGTCAGCAGCGCGACGCGGCAGGCATCGGCACCCTTCACGCAGACCAGTTTCACCCAGGACGGCTATGCCGCCGGCCAGATCGACAACGTGACGATCGGCTCCGACGGGCTCGTTACAGCCACCTTCTCGAACGGCGACAGCCAGGCTTTGGGCAAGGTCATCCTCGCCTCCTTCACCAATCCGGAAGGCCTTCGCCAGCTCGGCGACAGCAAATGGGGCGCGACCGGCATTTCCGGCGAGCCGCAGATCGGTGAAGCCAATGGCAACGGTCTCGGCCTGATCCAGTCGGGCGCGCTCGAGCAGGCGAACGTCGATATCACAGAGGAACTGGTCGCCTTGATCCAGGCGCAGCGCAACTTCTCGGCGAATGCCAAGGCGATCGAGGCGGCGAATCAGATGACCGATACCATCGTCAATCTGCGCAATTGATGACGCGCCTGGGAGCCTGATCGATGGATCGCCTGATCTACAGTTCACTGTCGGCAATGAAGGCCGCGATGGCCCGGCAGACGACGACCGCGAACAATCTCGCGAACGTCAACACGTCGGGCTTCCGAGCGGAAATGACGTCGTCGCAGGCGCTGTGGATGAAGGGCGATGGGCTCGATGCGCGCGCGCCGACATCGGAAGAGGTATCTTCGGCGGATATGACCGATGGCGCTGTCGTCGAAACCGGCCGCGATCTCGACGTCGCGATCCAGGGCAGCGCGATGCTCGCGGTCCAATCGAAGGACGGCGAGGAGAGCTATACGCGGCGCGGCGATCTGCAGGTTTCCGATACCGGCTTGCTGACCACGGGTGACGGTTCTCCGGTGCTCGGTGACGGCGGCCCGATCACGCTGCCGCCAGCCAGCAAGGTGACGATCGCCTCGGATGGCACGATTTCAATCGTTCCGGTCGGCGGCGATCCGGCGCAGCCGCAGGTCGTCGATCGGCTCAAGCTGGTCCAGGCGAACGGCGTGGGCATCGCCAAGGGGATGGACGGGCTTTTTCGTGTCCGCGCCGGGGGCACGTTGCCGGCCGATCCGCAAGGCAAGGTGAAGCAGGGGGCACTCGAAGGATCGAACGTCAATACGTCGGCAACTTTGGTCGACATGATCGAGGCGAGCCGGGACTGGGACATGCAGGTCAAGATGTTGGCTGCCGCGCAAGAAATCGACAAGGCATCGGCCGATCTGATGCGGATGGAATGAGCGATCGATCGGGCGGGCCCCTCCGCCTGGGCGAACGTCGTAAGGTATAGGAGCGAATTCGATGACCAATGCAGCATTGCATGTCGCACGCACCGGGCTCGACGCCCAGAATATGCGAATGCGCGTGATCGCCAACAATCTGGCGAACGTGAACACCACGGGGTTCAAGCGCGATCGTGCCAGCTTCGAAACGCTGGCCTATCAGTCGGTAACGGCCGCTGGCGCGGCGTCGTCCGACGCGACCAAATTCGCAACCGGCACGTCGCTCGGTTCCGGCGTCCAGATCAACGGCACCGCCAAGGTCGACATCCAGGGATCGATGCAGCAGACCGGGAATGCGCTCGATATGGCGATCCAGGGCAGCGGCTTCTTCCAGGTTCAGATGCCCGATGGCCGCACCGGCTATACGCGCGACGGCGGTTTCAGCCTTTCGTCGGAAGGCACGATCGTCAACAGCGAAGGCTATCAGCTCCAGCCGCAGATCCAGATACCGCAAGGCGCGGGAAATATCACGATCGCCGAAGACGGTACGGTCAGCGTGAAGCTTGCCGGGCAGAACGACAGCACGGAAGTCGGAAAGATCGAAACCGCTCGGTTCACCAACCCTGCCGGCCTCGAAGCGGTCGGCAACAATATGCTCGTCGAAACGGCTGCCTCCGGACAGCCTCAGGTCGGCGCGGCGAACGCCGACGGGCGGGGGGCGATCGAGCAGGGCTCGCTCGAGGCGTCGAACGTCAACATTGTCGAGGAACTCGTCGACATGATCGAGACGCAGCGCGCCTATGAGGTCAACAGCAAGATGATCCAGTCCACCGACCAGATGCTGCAATATGTCAATCAGAACATCTAACCCGGACTGGGGCGCTTTCGCGGCGATCGCCACCGTTGCGGTCATCGTGATCTGCGCGGCGATCGATCCGGCGCATGCGAAGTCGACACGCGGCCCCGATCCTGCCTTTGCACCGACTTATGCGCAGCCGCCGGCGGCTCCCATCGCCAATGGCTCCATTTTTCAGATCTCCAACGGCTATTCGGCGCTCACCAATGGTTCGCGGGCCGCGATGGTCGGCGATATCGTCACGATCACGCTGGTCGAAAAAACACAGGCGGTGAAGGCGAACAGTGCCTCGACCGATCGATCGGGCAATATCCAGGCAACTCCCGCTGTCACCGGCCCGATCAGCCACCTGTTCAAGGGCACGGACGTGTCCGGCGGCGCCGGGGCGACTTTTACCGGCAAGGGTGCCGCCGCCCAGTCGAACCAGCTCGACGGCGAGATAAGCGTAACGATCGCGCAGATCTATCCGAATGGCACGATGCTGGTGCGCGGCGAGAAATTGCTGACCCTCAATCGCGGCGACGAGAATATCAACATCACCGGAATCATTCGCGGCGCCGATGTCGGCCCGGACAATCGCGTACTCTCCACGCGCGTGGCCGATGCGCGGATCACTTATTCGGGCAAGGGCGAGATCGCCCGGGCCAGCCGTCAAGGATGGCTTAACCGCTTCTTCTCCATGCTCAGCCCGTTTTAGGATGACCCTGCATATGTTCCGTAACGTGCTGCTATTCGCGCTCTGCCTCGCCGGCTTCACGCTGTCGGGCGCTGCGCACGCCGAACGGATCAAGGACATCGGAACCTTCCAGGGGCTGCGTTCGAACCAGTTGACCGGCTACGGCATCGTCGTGGGTCTGGCGGGTACTGGCGACGACAGCCTCGATTATTCGACGCAGGGCATGAAGGGCGTCGCCTCGCGCTTCGGGCTGCAATTGCCGCCGGGCGTCAATCCTTCGCTGAAGAATGCGGCTGCCGTCATGCTGACTGCCGAGCTGCCGCCTTTCGCCAAGCCTGGACAGCGCCTCGACGTCACCATTTCCGCGCTCGGCAAGGCGAAGTCGTTGCGCGGTGGCACTTTGGTCCTGGCGCCATTGTTGGGTGCCGATGGGCAGATCTATGCGATGGCGCAGGGCAATCTCGCGGTCGGAGGTCTCGGCATCGATGCCGCCGACGGATCCAAGCTTACGATTAACGTGCCGACGGCAGGCCGCATCCCCGGCGGGGCCAGCGTCGAACGTACGGTCGATGCCGGCTTCGCAACCAGCCCGCAGCTCCGTTTCGATCTCGCCGAAGCCGATCTGACGACGGTGCGCCGTGTTGCCAACGTCATCAATGCCCGTATCGGCGCCAACATCGCGCATGCGATCGATGCGACCACGGTCGCGATCGATTCCGCACAGGGTGCCGAATATCGCATCGGGCTGATGGGGCAGATCGAAAATCTTGATGTCGATCCCGCCAATGCGCCGGCCCGCGTGGTGGTCAATGCCCGCACCGGTACGGTGGTGATCAACGGCGCGGTGCGGATTGCCCCGGTGGCGGTGACGCACGGCAAGATGACGGTCAGGGTCGACGAAGATCCGAAGGTCAGCCAGCCCGCTCCGTTCTCGCAGGGGAAAACGACGATCCAGCAATCGAGCGCGATCAGCGTCGATCAGGAAAGCCACCCGATGTTCGAATTCCAGCCGGGCGCGTCGCTGGCCGACATCGTCAAGTCGGTGAATGCGATCGGCGCGTCGCCGGCCGATCTGGTCGCGATCCTCGAGGCGCTCAAGCAGGCGGGTGCGATGAAGGCGGACCTGGTGATCTTATGATCGAGAGCGTCAAAACCACCACTGGCGCGCTGGCCGATCCGAAGGCCAGCCAGACCGAGAAGCTGAAAGCTGTCGCCAAGCAGTTCGAGGCCGTGTTCTTGCGTCAGATGATCGGATCGATGCGCCAGGCGAAGCTCAGCGACGACATCATGGGCAGCGATGCCACCGATCAGTTCCGCGAGATGCAGGATTCTCACGTCGCCGACGATCTCGCGAGCAAGGGGGCTCTCGGCATCGCCGATATGCTGGTCAAGCAGTTCGCCGCGCGTGTCGCTCCGGCGACCGGCTCTGCTGCGACCGGCGCGAAGGCAGTTGCCACGGCTGCGAGCGCCGCCACGATCGCCGACGCGACCGCCAAAGGCGCCGCCCGATGAGTGACCTTCTCTCCATCGGTCGCTCCGGGGTTGTGGCCTATCGCGCCGCGCTGACCGCGGTCGGCGAAAATGTGACCAACGCGCAGACCGATGGCTATACGCGGCGCGAAGTGACCCTGAGGGAATCGGGCGTTGCGACCAGCAGCAGCTACCAATATCGCGCGTCGGCGATTTTCGGGGGGGCACAGGTTTCCAACGTCCAGCGTGTCTATGACGATTACAAGTCCAGCGCTGCCCGGCTGGCGGTATCCGATGCCGGGCGTTCCGATGCCAAGACGCAATGGCTGCAGACGACCGAAACCGCGCTCAATGATTCGGATGTCGGATTGGGTGTAAAGCTGAGCGGCGTCTTCACCTCGGCCGAAAGCCTGGGCACCGACGTCAACAGCGAGACCGGCCGCCGCACGATGCTGACCTCGATCAGTGACGCCGTCGAGCAGTTTCATCGTACAGGCGCGGCCTTGAAAGCTGCGGCCGACGGTACCGCGAACGCCGCCCGTACGACGATCGATGGGCTGAACGGCGCGCTCAAAGCGCTGGCGCAGGTCAATATCGGACTGCGCCGGGCGGCCAACGGCACGGCGGCTTCCGCACAATTGCTCGATCAGCGCGACACGCTGTTGAAGCAGGTTTCCGGCGCCGTCGGCATCGACGTTCAACTCCAGGACGATGGACGCGCCAGCGTCACGCTTTCGGGCAGCGGCGGTCTCAAACTGGTCGATGCGCAACGACCTGATACCGCGTTCATCGGCTTGCTCCAATCCGGCGACGGACGGCTTTCGCTGGTTGCTTCAGGCCTGACGCCGGAGACAGCGATCGAGCCCCAGACGGGATCGCTTGCCGGTCTTGTCGACGTGTCCAACACGATTGCCTCGCGCCGGTCCGACCTGGACGATATTGCGTCGCGCTTCACAACCCAGATCAACACCTGGAATAAGGCGGGAATCGATCAGAACGGCGATCCCGGTGCCGATCTGATCAGCAATGGCACGACGGCACTGGGGATGACGGTGGCCACCAGCGACTTGACCAAGGTGGCTGCGGCGTCGACCACCGGGGTGAGCAACGGCAACGCACTGGCCCTGAAGAATTACCGGACTCCGGTTGGTTCGGAAGCGCATTGGGCGTTGCTCGTCGCGACGCACTCGCAGGCAGTGGCATCTTCCGTTTCCGAGCAGTCGGCGACATCGGCGCAGCGTGACGGTGCACTGTTGGCGGTCGACGAGGTGACCGGTGTCGACCTTGATGTCGAGGCCGCGCAAATGCTGCGCTTCCAGCAGGCCTATACCGCCTCGGCGAAGATCATCCAGGTGGCGCGCGAAACGTTGCAGGACATTCTGGGCCTGATCCAATGAATTTAGCTGCGGAGTAAGACAATGATCACGGCAACCCGACTTCGGACGATGCAGCAGGTCAGCCAGCAGTCGAAGCTGACGCAGGAAATCGCGCGCGCGCAGTCCGATATATCGACAGGCCGGCGACTCAATGTGCCTTCGGACGATCCGATCGCGGCGGCCCGCATCGCCGAGATTCGAAAGTCTCAGGCGGACCAAACCGTATGGTCGCGCAATCTTGAAGCGGCCAAGGCCATTGCCTCGCAGGCGGATACCGCGCTGGGCGGCATCAACGACGTGATCACCCGGGCCAAGGAACTCACGCTGTCGGGCGCTTCGCAGTCGGCCTCGCCGAACGATCGCGCCGCCATCGTACAGGAATTGCGCAACCTCAATGTCACATTGGCCAATTATCAGGCGCAGACGACGCCGACCGGCCAACCGCTCTTTCCGACCGATGCGCCGCTGCAGATTTCGGGTTCCGCAACCTTTCTCGTCGCCGCAACCGCGAAGCAGTCCGACGTGTTCGATGGTGTCCTCGTCGCCCACGGCGGGACATCGACATTGTCGGCCATCATTTCCGCGGCAGCCGATGCCGTTTCGCAGGATGATCCGACCGCACGCCAGACGGCGTCGCAAATCAGCCTGGCCGATATCGATGCCGCTGCAAGCCATCTGACCAACCAGCGCAGCGCCCAGGGCGTGCGCGCGACGCAGATCGATTCTGCGGCGGAGGCGCTGATCAGCAGCGGTGAGCAGTTGACCGAGGAACGGTCTTCGCTCGAAGATACCGACGTGGCTGCGACCGTCATGAAGCTCAACGCGAAGACCCTCAGCCTGCAGGCGGCACAGCAGGCATTCGCCAAGGTCAATCGCAACACTTTGTTTGACTTTGTGAGTTAAGACACTCCCACGAGTATTGGATAAAGGCTTTCCCTTTTCCGTCGTTAACCCTGATCGGGGACGCGTTGGCAGGCGCTGTCCGATCGGCCCGTGCGTTCGATTGGGAGTGAGTATATGTTCGCAGGTATTGGCCTCGTCATCCTGCTGGTCATGGTGTTCGGTGGCTTCGCGATCACGGGCGGCGATCTGGGGCCAGTTCTTGAGGCTATCCCTCACGAAATGCTCGTGATCGGCGGAGCCGCGGTCGGTGCGGTGGTCGCTGGCAACTCGATGAAGGAATTGAAGGCGCTTGGCGGCGGTGTCGCCAAGATCTTCAAGGGGCCGCGTTATGTGAAGAAGGATTATCTGGACGTCATCTTCCTGGTGTCGACCCTGATGAAGAAGCTGCGCACGGAAGGGCCGGTCGCGCTGGAACCGCATATCGAGGATCCCAAGGCGAGCTCGATTTTTGCCGAATATCCTAAATTGCTGGCGGACGATGTGTTGATCCACCTGATCACCGATACGCTTCGGCTCGTCGTCATTTCCTCGGGCACGCTCGATCCACATGCGGTGGAGGACGTGATGGATAATTCACTGAAATCCCACCACCATGATGCGATCGGCCCGGCCGACATGCTGCAAAACCTCGCCGACTCGCTGCCCGCGCTCGGCATCGTTGCGGCCGTGCTCGGCGTGGTCAAGACGATGGGATCGATTGACAAGCCTCCGACGGTACTCGGCGGGATGATCGGCTCCGCGCTGGTCGGAACCTTCCTCGGCGTGTTGCTGGCTTATGGCATCGTCGCGCCCTTTTCCAACCGCTGCCGCCAGGTGATCGAGGCCGATGCGTCGATCTATGGCGTCGTCAAGCAGATCATCATCGCCTCGCTGCATGGCCACCCGCTGCCGCTGGTGATCGAGGCGGCGCGCTCCGGCATCACCCACAGCAACCAGCCGGCCTTTGCCGACGTCTTCGACGGCATGCGCGGTCGCTGATCGATGGCGCAGCCCCCGTCAAAGCGCGGCAGGAACGAGCCCGAACCCCGCCCGATTATCATCAAGAAGATCATCGCCGAGGCCCATGGCGGGCATCATGGCGGTGCATGGAAGGTCGCTTATGCCGACTTCGTGACCGCGATGATGGCCTTCTTCCTGTTGATGTGGCTGCTTGGCGCCACCAATGAGAAGCAGCGTAAGGGTATCGCCGACTATTTCACGCCGACGATGGTGCAGCTCCGCGAAAAAAGTGCGGGCGCGAACGGTCTGTTCGGCGGCGAATCGATTGTCGACAAGGACAATTATCCCCACCGCGCGGCGCAGACCGGATCGAAATCGCTCACGATTCCAAAGGATGCGACGGGTGGCCAGGATTCAGGTGCGGGCAGCCAGCGCTCTCGTGATCGCCAGGCATTCGACAAGCTCAAGGCCGCGCTCGAACAGAAGATGGCGAGCGATCCGAAGTTGAAATCGATGCGGAAGAATGTTCGCCTTGTCGAAACGACCGAAGGCCTTCGCATCGATCTGGTCGATCAGGCCGATTTCGCGATGTTCAAGGTCGGCACCGACGTGTTGCTGCCGGCGGCGCGCGCGCTGATGGGCGAGGTGGCGAAGGTGATCGAGGCGTCCGACAACGACGTTATCGTGCGTGGCCACACCGATGCGATGCCCTATGCCAGCGGGCAGACGGCGAATAACTGGACGCTATCCGCGGCTCGTGCCGAGGCGACGCGCAGGGCGCTGTCGGAGGCGGGGATCGGCAACCGCCGGTTCGCGCGGATCGAGGGTGTGGCGGATCGCGAACCCTATGTTCCTGGCGACGTCTATGATCCACGCAACCGACGAATGTCGATCACTTTGGCCTGGTCGGCCGCTCCGCCGGCACCGGCCGTGTCGGGCGAAACCGCCCCCTTCGCCGTCGGGCGTAAGCCGATCGACCTGATGGCCCCGGGTGGCGGACCCGATCCGACGGCAATGCCGCCGCGCTGAGTCTATTTGCGGGCCGCGCGGGCGATACTGTCCGGCGACCAGCCGCCACCCATCGCCTGATAGAGCGAAACATAGGCGTTGAGTCGATCGGCGCGTGCCTGGATCAGTACGAGTTCGGCGTTGAGCAGGCCGCGTTCGGCGTCGAGCACGTCGAGATAGGGGGCGTAGCCGGCATGATAGCGGTTGGTGGCCAGATGCAGCGCGGCCGCCAGCGCATCGCGCTGCCCCTGCAAGGCATCGACCTGTTCGCTCGTGCGCTGCGTCGTCGCCAGCGCATCCTCGACCTCGCGAAACGCGGTGAGCGCGGTCTTGCGATATGCAAATGCCGCCTGATCGCGCCGGGCCGCCGCTGCGTCGCTTTGGGCTCTGAGGCGGCCGCCTTCGAAAATCGGTGCCAATGCGCTCGCCCCGATCGACCATATGGTGATCGGATCGACCAGCAAGCTCGAGAGTGCGACGCCGGCAGTGCCGGTCAATCTGACGTCCGGCAGAAAGGCCGCGCGCGCCGAATCGAGATTGCGGTCGGCGGCAACGATCTGCTGCTCGGCGGCAAAGAGATCGGGGCGCCGGCGCAGAAGATCGGCAGGAAGGCCATCCGGGATCGCCGGTGCGGCCAGCCGGTCGATCGCCGCTCCGCGCGCGATGGCGGCCGGTAGCTGGCCGATGAGCACACTCAGACTATCTTCCTGCCGGGTCATAGCGAGCACCGCAATCGGAACGAGCTGTTCGGTTGCCTTATATTCCGCCTCTGCCTGACGCAGTTCGAGCATCGACGTATAGCCGACCGTCGCACGGCGGCGGGCGATGCGTAGCGCCTCGGCGCGTGATGCCAGCGTTTCGCGGGCGGTTGTCAGTCGGGCATCGAGCGCGCGGAGCGTGATATAGCTCGACGCGGTCGCCGATATCACCGCCAGCCGCACGGTATCGCGTGCGCCCTCGCTGGCCAGGAGTGCCGCTTGTGCGGCGGCATCGGCACTTTTCAGCCGGCCGAACAGATCGGTGTCGAACGAAAGTTGCAACTGCGGCCCGCCGGAATTCTGGACTGCGGGCTTTCCGAACGCGTTCACGCTGCGCGATCGCTGTGCCGCCGCGGCGGCATCGAGTGCTGGCATCAGTTGCGATCGGGCCAGGGCGGTTTGCGCCCGTGCCTCATCGACGCGGGCGACGGCGATCGCCAGATCATCGTTGTTGGCCAGCGCCGTTTCGACGAGCCGGGCCAGCACGGGATCGCCGAAACCCTCCCACCATGCGGCATCGATCGCCCTGCCGGCACCTTTGGGTCCGCGCCAGTCGGTCGGTGGCGCGACGGACGCGGCCCTCGGCATTTCAGGTCTTGGCGGGATGCAGCCCGAAACCCAAATGGTGGTGGCTAGCGTGAGAAAGCGGACGGCGCGGCTCATGATCCGGTATCGACCCGGGTTTCGACCGACATGCCGGGGCGCAGCCGATCGGCGAGTGGCTGGCCCGGATCGATGCTGATCCGCACCGAGATACGCTGGGGCACCTTGGTGAAGTTACCGGTCGCATTGTCGGGTTTCAGTACGGCGAATTCGGAACCGGCCGCCGGCGACATCCGCTCGACATGACCGCTCAATTTCTCGCCACCGAGCGCATCGACCGAGAAGCGCACGGCCTGCCCGACCCGCATATGGGCTGTCTGGGCTTCCTTATAGTTGGCGATCACCCAGGGATGCGGCGGAACCAGGAACAGCAACTGGGTGCCGTTCGTGACATATTGGCCGGTACGGACCCCGATGTCGCTGAGTTGTCCCGCCTCGGGTGCGCGGATCACGGTATGGCCCAGATCGATCTGGGCCAGCCGCAATGCGGCCCGTGCGCTCTCGACGGCCGCCCGCAGCGCGCCGCGGCCGACCGAAACGGTGCGGATATCCTCCCCCGCGATGCGGCTTCCGGCCTGCGCCTGCTTGAGGCCCGCCTCGGCCTGCTGAAGCGCGGCGCGGGTCTGATCGCGCTCGCGCAAGGATAATGAACCGTCGGTCACCAGATCGTTGACCCTCGCCATATCGGCGCGGGCGCGGGCAAGCTGGGCCTGGGCGTTGCCGACGCCGGCCTGCTGCGCCGCCAAAGCCGCTTCGCGCGAGCGGGCGCTCTGATCGCTGTTGGCGAGGTTGGCGACAGCGGAGTCGAGCGCCGCCTTCGCCTGATCGACCCGCTGGCGATAGACATTGTCATCGATGATCAGCAGCGGCTGGCCGGCCTTTACCTGATCATAATCGCTCACCAGCACCCTGGTGACATAGCCGCTCACCTGCGGGCTGATGATCGTCGTCTTGCCGCGCACGAAGGCATTTTCGGTGCGCTCGACGGCGCTGGTAAAAGGCCATAAATGCCATGCGTACAGCACCGCCAACATGCCGAATATGGCGACCGATACGATCGCTATGGTGGCCTGCGGGCTGAACCGCGGCGGGCGCCAGCCCGATCCCGTCGAGGGTGCCGGCGCCGGCTCGTCGTCGCTCCGATCGGTGTCGGTCATGATGCCGTCACGGTCTGCGCCGCGGCCATGCGCTCGCGCCGGGTGCGCAGGAAGACGACGAAACCCAGATAGATTGTCGTCGCGGCAGCCAGGATCGCGATGAGCTGGAACACGTCATTATAGGCCAAGATATTCGCCTCCCTCGTAATCTGCTGGCTCAGCAATGAAGCGCCCTCGGCGTTGCGCAGCGCCGGATCGACCAGGATGCGGCCATAGGCCGATCCACCTTGCTGGACGCGGGCGACGACCAGCGGATCGGTCATCACGATATGCTGGACCAGGGCATTCGAATGCGCCTTCTCGCGCATCACCTGAAATGTGCCAAGCAACGCCGTGCCGGCGAGCCCGCCGAGATTTTGCGTGATGCCGAACAAGGCGATGAACGACAATATATGTCCGGCGCCGCGCTGGATGGCACGGGTCATTCCGAACAGCAGCGCCGGCCCCATGAAAAAGGTCGTCGAGAATGCGAGCAGCGCTTGCGTGAAATAGAGTTGTTCGGGGCGGGTGAGATTGGTCGAATGCGAATCCATCGCGGATGCCACGGCAACCAATGCCACCGCGAACATCACCGGCTGTGTGAGATGTGTGACGTCGAGCAGGACGGCGCTTGCAATCGATCCCGCCACCACCGCGACGGCAATGATCAGGAAGAGCGTATGGAACTGATCATTATTGTAACCGAGCGTATTGAGCAGCCCGACCGCGGCGAACGACTGTTCCGACAGCACGATCCGCACCAGAATCGACACTATGGCAAAGCGGACGATATCGGCGCTGCCGAGCCAGCGCGTTTCCAGCAAGGGGCTGCCGCGATGATGTTCGACGAGCAAGGCCGCAAGAATCAGCGGGATCGACGCACACAAAGCCCAGCCGAGCCAGGGCGTGTCGGTCCACCAGAGTTGCCGGCCTTCGCCCAGCACCGCGCATAACAAGGCCGATCCGCCGGCGAACAGGGCAAAGCTCACGAAGTCCATCGGCTTGAATGCGTCCTGCCGTTCGCTCGGCGGCAGGCGGAGCAGCAGCACCGCCGCCAGCGCGATCACCGCCAGGCCGAATTCGAACAGATAAAGCGTGCGCCACTCCCCGAACGCCAGCAGTTCGGTTGAAAACAGCCGCGCCAACGGGGTTGCGAGCTGCGGGATACTGATGCCGATCACGATCGATTGCAGCCGCCACTTCATCGGCAGTGCCTGCATCATATAATAGAGCGCGAGCGACGTCAGCGCCGCCCCGGCCATGCCGCTCGCGGCGCGTACCGCCACCGCAGTCGCGAAGCTGTGCACGAAAAGGTGGGCAAAGGTTACGGCCGCATAAAGCGATACGAAGATGCTGGTGAACAGCCGCAGGCCGAACTGCTGGCGAAACTTGATCAGCAACAGGTTGATCGAAATGTTGGTCATCACATAAGCGGTCGGCAGCCACGCGATTTCATAGCCATAGAGGCCGAGAGCACCCTGGAGCTGGGGCAGGTTGACGGCGACCAGCGCGTTGCCGAGGCCGCCGGTGAGCCCCACCAGCACCGCAATCGCGCCATAAGCGAAACGCCGCATTGCGGGATGTTCGGGATTGGCCGGCGATCCTGGCATCGTTGGCCGTTCATGCGGCGCAAATTGCCAATCTTCGTCGGGATCGCGCCAGCGGACCATTTCCCGCATTTAGACCAGATCGGTGGAAATGCGAAGAGCCTGGTGTGGCGCGATGTAAGTGGTTTCGGGATTGCTACAGCACCGTTCGCGTCTATCTTTGCAGGCACGAACTCCCGGGGAGAAACGCCATGGATTCGCGCGAGGGGAAGCATCTTCACGACATGGTCGGCCTGCTCGGCCTGCGCGCGCAGGCCACGGCCGTAGGACTGGTGCAACTGGCGAAGGAGCTTCACAAGGCCGGTGTGCTGAGCGAAGAGGCGATCGCCCGTATCAAGGCGGCCATTCTGAACGACATTGCGTTGTCGCGACCGCGTGGTCGACAGAAGGACGAATATGAACGCGAACTGCGCAAACGTCTGGAAGCCGTTTTCGCCGACGAGGATGCGGGCGGCTCGCCTTAGCCGAAGCGGCCAGTCACATAATCGCGCGTCCGCTGCGCCTTCGGGTTGGAGAAGAGATCGGCGGTGGGGCCGAATTCGATCATCTTCCCCAGGAACATGAAGCCGGTATAGTCTGAAATACGCGCTGCTTGCTGAAGATTGTGGGTGACGATCACGATCGTGAAGTCGCGCTTCAATTCCATCAGCGTTTCTTCGAGCTTCGCGGTCGAGATCGGATCGAGTGCCGATGCCGGTTCGTCGAGCAGCAGCACTTCAGGCTCGACCGCGATACCGCGCGCGACGCACAGCCGCTGCTGCTGGCCACCCGACAGGCCGAGGCCGGAGCTCTGGAGCTTGTCCTTTACCTCGTCCCATAGCGCGGCCCGCTTCAACGCGCGTTCGACGATCACGTCCATGTCGGCCTTGCTCTTGCGATGATAGAGCCGCACGCCGAACGCGACATTGTCGTAGATCGACATGGGGAAGGGCGTCGGCTTCTGGAACACCATGCCGACCCGTGCGCGCAGCCGGGCAAGATCCGTGCCCGATCGCATCACATTTTCTTCGTCGATCGGCTCGGTGCCCTGGCCGGTTTCGATCACCATCGACACACGCTCGCGCAGCCGGGCGATGCTCTTGCGGTCGCTGAGCACATCTTCGCCGTCGAGCAGGATGCGGCCCACCGCATGCTGGCCCGGGTAGAGATCGTAGATCCGGTTGAGCGCGCGCAGCAGCGTCGATTTGCCGCAGCCGGACGGGCCGATCAACGCGGTGATCTTGTGCTTTTCGACCGGCAGATTGACGCCGTAGAGCGACTGATTCTTGCCATAGAAGAAATCGAGATTGCGGGCCTCGAGCGCGAAGTCGGTGCCGGTTGGCGCGGTCATATGATATTCGTCGCGGACGTCGGTGACGGTGGCGTTCATGGGCGGTGCGTCTCCCGGGCGATGATCCGCCCGATGATGTTGATGGAAAGGACGGCGACGGCGATCAGCAGCGCGCCGACCCAGGCAAGGCGGCGCCAGTCGTCATAGGCCGACAGCGCAAACTGGAAGATCGTCGTCGGCAGGCTGGCCATCGGCTGGGCAAGATTGGTCGAGAAGAACTGGTTGCCGAGCGAGGTGAAGAGCAACGGGGCGGTTTCGCCGCTGATGCGGGCGAAGCCGAGCAGGCCGCCGGTGACGAGGCCGCCGCGCGCGGCCTTCCAGACGATGCGGCGCACGACGAAGGATCGCGATGCGCCCAATGCCATGCCGGCTTCGCGCAGCGCGCTCGACTGGAGGTTGAGGATGTCTTCCGTCGTTCGTGTGACGATCGGGGTCGCGAGGAAGGCCAGCGCGACAGCGCCAGCCAATGCCGAGAAGCCGTGGAATGGCGCGACCAGCAGCTCATAGACGAACAGGCCGATCAGGATTGACGGTGCCGACAGCAGCACGTCGTTGAGGAAACGCACGACATGGCCATATTTGGTGCCCGCGCCATATTCCGCAAGCCAGGTGCCGGCGAGGATGCCGACAGTCAGCGCGATCACCATCGCGAGCGCACACATGACCAGTGAACCGACAATGGCGTTGGACAGGCCCCCCTCCGATCCGGGGGCCGGCTGGGTCATCGTGAAGACCTTGAGGTCGATACCACCGATCCCCTGCGTTACCAGCGACCACATGATGAGCACCAGCGCGCCGAGCGCGATGAGCGTGGCGACGCCGCAGGCGCCGATGAAGACGAGGTTGCCGATGCGGCGGAAGAGTGCGCGATCCATGCCGGCGACCTCAATATTTCTGGCTGCTGAGCAAGGCGCGCGCCATCGCCAGCACCGAGAAGGTGATGAAGAACAATACGAGGCCCAAAGCGGTGAGCGCGGCGGTGTGCATTTCGCCGGTAGCTTCGGTGAATTCGTTGGCGATCGTCGATGCGATCGTCGAACCTGATGCGAACACCGAGTCGGGAAATGTGTGCGAATTGCCGATGATGAAGGTGACCGCCATCGTCTCGCCCAGCGCGCGGCCGAGGCCGAGCATCACGACGCCGATCGCGCCGCGGCGGACATAAGGGATGATCACCGATTTGATCACCTCGAACGGGGTGCAGCCGAGGCCATAAGCGGCTTCGCGGACCTGCGGCGGCACCGACAGGAACAGTTCCCGGAACACCGCCGACATATACGGCAGGATCATGATCGCGAGGATGATCGAGGCGGTCAGGATGTTGGCGCCGTTGGGAATGCCGGAAAAGAGCTTTTCCTGCCACGATCCGGGGTCGGCGGACATGATCAGCGGAAGCTGGACATGCTCGGCGAACCATGGCGCGAACACGAACAGGCCCCACATGCCGTAAACGATCGACGGAATGCCGGCGAGCAATTCGACAGCGATCGCGATCGGCCTGGAGAAGCTGCGAGGACAGAATTCGACCAGAAAGATGGCCACGCCCAATGCCAGTGGAAGCGCGACGATCAGGGCAACGAACGAGGTGATCAACGTGCCGACGATCGGCCCCGCCGCGCCATAGACTTCGGTAACCGGATTCCATTCGCTCGACGTGAAGAAGCCGAAACCGAAATGGTGAAAAGCCGGCCAGCCGCCGACCGCGAGGCTGATCACTACTCCGGCGAGCGCCGCCATCAACAGCGTTGCGGCGCCGAAACAGGCGGCCCGGAACAGCGCCTCGCTCGATGCGCCGCGTGGGCCGAAGCGTGGTGTCGTTATTGTTGCAGTCGTCATGTCATTCACCCGACAAAGGCGGAGGCGCCGACGCGCCCCCGCCCTGTGATCGTTACGGTCGAACTGTTACTTCAGTGCGACACGTAAACCGGCTTGCCGCCTGCTTTCACATTCATCGTCCACTGCTTGCGGATCAGCGTCTTCACCGTGGCGGGCAAAGGCACATAATCGAGCGAAGCTGCTGCAGCGTCGCCGCTCTTGTATGCCCAGTCGAAGAATTTCAGGACGCCCTGGCCTTGGGCCGCGTTTTCCTGGTTCTTGTAGAGGAGGATGAACGTCGCGGCCGTGATCGGCCAGGCGTTGGCGCCCGGCTGATCGAGCAACAGGATATAGTTGCCCGGGATCTTGCCCCACTGCGCACCGGCAGTGGCGGCGGCGAAATTTGCGGCGACGGGCGCAGGATATTTCCCGACCTTGTTCTGCAGCAAGGTGAAGGTCGCCTTGTTCTGCTTGGCATAAGCATATTCGACATAGCCGATCGAACCCATCGTCTGCTTCACGAAGGCCGAGACGCCGTCATTGCCCTTGCCGCCGAGGCCGGTAGGCCACTGGACCGAGTCGCTGGCGCCGACTTTCGAAGCCCAGGTCGGACTCTTCATCGTCAGATAGGTGGTGAACACGAACGACGTGCCCGAACCATCCGAACGGTGAACGACGGTGATCGGCAGGTTCGGCAGTTTCACGCCCTTGTTGAGCACGGCGATCTTCGGGTCGCTCCACTTGGTAATTTCGCCGAGGAAGATCGACGCGAGCACCGGGCCGCTGAGCTTGATCTGGCCTGCGGCGATGCCCGGCAGGTTGACGATCGGCACGATGCCGCCGACGACGGTCGGGAACTGATAAAGGCCGGCAGCGTCGAGTTCTTCCGGCTTCAGCGGCTTGTCCGACGCGCCGAAATCGACGGTCTTCGCCTTGATCTGCTTGATGCCGCCGCCCGAGCCGATCGCCTGGTAGTTCAGGCCCACGCCGGTGGTAGCCTTATAGGTTTCGGCCCACTTCGCGTAGACGGGTGCGGGGAAGGTTGCGCCGGCGCCGGAAATGTCGGCCGCCTGAGTCCCTGTTGCAAACAGCAAGGCCGAGCCGAGCAGGGCCGTGAATTTTTTCATCATTGAAGAATCTCCGATCGCCGGAAAAGCTGCCCCCGGCGGTGCGGCTCTCCTAGGAGCGGCATGTTACGGCCATGTGACAAATTGTTAGAAGTGTTAACATATTGCGCTCCACTGCTATATTGCGGAGCGCTATCTCTCGGATATGGCAAGGTAAATGGTGGGCGGTCGTGTCGCTTTCGCTTTAATGTAAATTGAAGTTACGTCATTTTGTCATAAACACTACCTAACAAACCCACCATCCCGGCCGACATTGCCGGGCTGATAAGGGGTTCTAGCATGTCGAATCACACGTCCCTGCTCACCGGAGTGGGGTTGAGCGCGCTGATGATCGTGGGCGCAGCCAGCGGTGCCGAAGCCAAGGCCGTGAAGCACCACGTTACGCACGCCACAACACAGCATGATGCGGAGATTGAAGCGCTGAAAGCGCAGGTCGCAGCGCTCACCGCCCGCCTCGATGCGCAGGATGCCGCGCAGCGCCAGACAGCCGAACAGGCGCAGGCCGCGCAGACCGCCGCTGCCGCCGCATCCGCGCAGAGCGCCGCGGCCCAGGAGCAGGTTGCCGCGCAGGTGAAGGCCGTGCCCGAGCAGGTCAAGGTCGCGCTCGCCGCGCAGCCGAAGCCGAAGCCGCAATGGTTCAACGACACGAGCGTCAGCGGCCGCATGTACTTCAATTTCAGCAATATCGATCAGAAGGCAAATGGGGCGAAGCAGGCGTCGAACGGTACCGGCTTCAACATCAAGCGCTTCTATCTGGGCGTCGATCACACGTTCAGCCCGATCTTCTCGGGCAACGTGACGATGGATATCTCGAACGTCGTCGGCAGCACCTCGAACGGCAATTTCAATGCCAACACGACGGCGGCTCCCGCGAATTCGACGGCGCTGGTCGGTCGCGGCTTCTATGTGAAGAAGGCGTTCGTCCAGGCCAAGCTCAACCCGGCCCTGATCATCCGGCTCGGCGCGGCCGATCTGCCGTGGGTGCCTTACGCCGAAAATCAATATGGTTACCGCCATATCGAAAACACGCTGATCGATCGCACCAATTTCGGCACCTCGGCCGATTGGGGCATCCACGTCCTCGGCGATCTCGCGGGCGGTATTCTGAGCTACCAGCTCTCGGTTATCGATGGTGCGGGCTACCGCAACGTCAAGGTTACCAACACGGTCGACGTCGAAGGCCGTGTTTCGGTGGCCTATAAGGGCGCCTTCGCAGCGGTTGGCGGCTATACCGGGAAGCGCGGCAACGATGTCGAAGGCGCGGTGAACGTATTCCACACGGCGACCCGCTTCAACGCGATGGCCGGCTACAAGAGCAAGCTGCTCACGGTCGGCGGCGAATATTTCACCGCAAAGAACTGGAATAACGTCACCACCGCCGGCGAAGACAAGGCTGACGGCTTCTCGCTGTTCGGCAACGTCAATTTCTCGCCCAAGTGGAGCGCCTTCGGACGCTATGACTGGGTCAAGCCCAACAAGGATAGCAACGACAATCTGAAGGACGATTATTTTAACGTCGGTATCCAGTGGGAGCCGGTGAAGATCGTCGACCTCGCGCTGGTCTATAAGCGCGACGTGGCCAATAACGGCACGATCTCGACCCAGAACGGCACGATCGGCGGTGCCAACCCCGCCGGCACGCTGGTCGGCGGGCACGGCACCTATGACGAAGTCGGCCTGTTCGGCCAGCTCCGCTTCTAGGGCGGCGCGTTCGATGATGCGCACCCGCGTGCTGATGATCGACCGCAAGCCGCTCTGGCTGGCGGATGCGGCCGATCTTCTCATGCGGGCCCAGCATGCGGTGACGCGGGCTGCCGATCTGGAGGCGGCCCGCATCATCATTTCGGATAGGGCGCCGGCGCTGATCCTGATCGGCCGTCCATCGGGTGACCTGTGCCGGCACGAACTTTGCGCGGCCTTGCGGCCGCTTTTGCCGGCCGGGCAGGGCGTGATCATCGTCGCGCTTCCCCGCGGGGCGACGCTCACCGCCATTCGGTGCCTTGACGAGGGGGCGGATGCGACGATCGAGGAGCCCGTTGATCCCTATGACATCCTGCTTCGTGCGGAGGCGCCGCATTCGGGCCAGGTGATTCAGCAGAGCCATGTTCTGCGATATGGCGCGCTGACGATGGATCTCGATACGGTCAAGGTCCATGCCGGCAAGCAGCGGGTGGATCTCGGCCCGACCGCATTTCGACTTTTGCGAACCTTCCTCGAAAATCCCGAGCAGATGCTGTCGCGACGGGAGTTGATCGTATCGCTTGGCCATACGGAAGCGTCGGTCAACAAGAAGATGGTCGACTCCCAAGTCCGCCGACTGCGATCTGCGATGGCGCCTGCCGGGCTTGCCAACCTGATCGTTACAGTCGCGTCCATTGGTTACATGCTTTCCGGGGCCTGAATTGCACGCTATTCGGTAATAGCTGGAGCAACCGACCAAGCTGCTATAGATGTTTTCCGACGGGGTGCCGGGGCGCGCCGTGGGGAGCCGGATTCGAGCACGATATGACCATCAAAGCGCCGCCACCCTTTTCGGCCCTTCGCGCCATCGAGGCGGCGTCACGGCATCGCAGCTATACTTGGGCGGCGCGCGAACTGGAGATCACCCACAGCGCCGTCAGCCAGTCGGTCAAACGGCTGGAGACCCAGCTTGGCACCAAACTGTTCGAGCGCCGTGGTGGAGCGATGGAGCCGTCCGCGGCGGCGCTTCAGCTGGCGCAGGCCTATGCCGATGCGGCGGGGGCATTGCAGCGATCGCTCGAAGATGTGACGCAATCGGCACCGCCGCAACGTCTGGCGGTGAGCATGTCGTCCAATTTCGGGCGGTTGTGGTTCGCGCCGCGCCTGTCGCACCTGTCCAGGCTGTTGCCCGATCTCGATCTTGAGATTCGCACACGGCCGACCGGCGCCACAGGCCACGACGATAGCGATTTACAGATTGGCGCCCGCTTGTCGGGTGGTTCGGGGTGGGCATCGGAGCGGCTCTGCGATGTCGCGCCTGTGCCGTTGTGCAGTCCGGCCTTCGCTCAGCGTCATCGCCTTTCCGAACCGATCGATGTTACTCGCGTTGCGTTGATTTCCGACCGCGAGATGCCCTGGTCGGCATGGCTCGACGCAGCCGGCGTTGTAACATCGCCCAGGCGATCCGGTCATGTTTTCGATGACATGGCGATGCTGCTTGATGCGGCGGCGCGTGGCGACGGCCTGGCGCTGGCACCGACGATGTTTGCGCAGCGCTGGCTGCAGTCGGGCGCGCTGATAGCCCCCTTTGGCGACCGGACCGTTGGCGAGGAGCCGCTGATCGTCGCGTGGCGGACTGGCGGCGATATTTCGTCGCTGGTCGATCGCGTGCTGGATTGGCTGCGCGGCGAAACCCGTTTGCTGGCCTGATCCCGTATCGATCAATGCAGGGTGGATGTGGTGGGCACGATCGCCGCCGCGATGATTGGATCGGTTTCGGGCAGAACAGGCACGACCAGTTCAAAACACAGGCCCTCCATAGCGGGAACCGGACGGGCATGGCCGTGAAGCTGATCGGCGCTTGCCTGGATGATCTGACGGCTCAGCGTGTCCGCAGGTTGCCGTTCGCCTATGACTGCACTGGGGCTGGAGAGCGCGATGCAATAACCGCGGCTGTCAGCCTTCAGCTCGAGCCGAATCCGTCGGGTCGCATCGCCCGTCTGGCGATGCAACACGAAGCGGAACCATTCGAGCAGGATGATCGCGATCGATGTCGCCTGTTCGGGCGACACGCGAATTGCGTCGCCTGAAATCTCGATCGACAGATCGGGATCTCCGGACGCGGAGAGGTCGGCGGTCAACAACTGTCCGGCAAAGACCGACAGGTCGATCATGCTGACGCTGCCTGCATGCATGTTGCGATGGGCGCGAGCGATCAGCATCGTCCGTCGTGATGCCTCGGTCAGTGCATCCGACCAGCCCGCGTCGGCGCCTTCGCCGGCACGAAGCTGCAGCAGCGCGGAAACCAGTTGCAGATGGTGGGTCGTCCGTTCGTTATATTCACGAAACAAAGCAGCATGATCATCGGCAAGCTGCTCGGCGCGCAACTTCTGGATCCGATATTCGTGGAGCGCGCGGGTCATTCCGGTGATGAAATAGATGTCGACGGCGGATGTCAGCATGAAGAAGGCCATCGATGTCAGCGCCTCCGGGTCGACCTTGAAGGCGAAGGGGGGGCTGACGAACGCCCAATATGCGATGGCGGCAGACGCGATACTCGTAAAGATGGCCGGCCCGGCGCCAGCGAAATAGGCGGTCAGCACCACCGCCAGATAAAAGACCGAGAAGACGAAGCTCACATGGCCGAACATCGGATCGAGCGAGACGCGGATGGCGAACGCCATGGCGACGCAGCCGGCGGCGGCCACATACCGCCAATATCCCTGGAACCAGCCCTGTCCCGGCATTGCCTTCGCCTCGAAGATTCGCATGTATCGCGCGCTCCGATTGACCCATGGCGCGGGAAAGGCAAACGAAAATTGCTGCCGCCCTGCGAGCGTCGTGTTAAGAGCCATTTCATGCAAAAATCGACTCTGCCCGTTAGGGATCTTCGCAACGCCCTCTCTCGCGGCTTCAAGGGGCATTGCCCCGCCTGCGGTGAGGCTCGTCTTTTTGGCCGTTTTCTGAAACCCGTGCCGCATTGTCCGGCCTGCGGGCAGGATTGGTCGGTGCAGACCGCCGACGACCTGCCTGCCTATCTCGTGGTTTTGCTCGTCGGCCATCTGCTCGCGCCCTTCATCGTTGCGCTCAACCTGCGCTTCGATGTTTCGACAGCGATCCAGATGGCACTATGGCCAACGATGGCGCTGGTGATGTCAATGCTGCTGATCCAGCCGGTCAAGGGTATGGTGATCGCGTTGCAATGGGCGCGCCGGATGCAGGGCTTCGCGCCGTCGGCGTAACGGCTCGGGCTGGCATCGCGGCACGCAATTTGCCGACAGCCGGGATAGGATCGCGTTCCGCGCCTTTCGATGCAGCCTTTTCCCGACCTCTCCCACCTTTTCAGCCAGATGCCGCTTTCTAACGGGCTCGGGTCTCGCCTATAGCAAGGCGAAGATTAAGCGTCGTTCGGGGGATGGGCGTGTGAAGATGCTGTCGGCTTGGCACGCAAGGGCGTGGCCGCGAGAGGTTTCGCAGCAGCAATTGCTGGGTTTGGGAGAGCGTGCGGCGATCGCGCTGCTGGCGCTGCTCGGACTGGCCGTGATCTGGGCGGTGATCGCGCCAACGGGGCGGTCAGACAGGTTGATGCCGCCGGCCCCTGCGATCGATAGTTCACCGGCTATCTTCGGTGCGTTCGATCCGTTCTTCCGGCTCAGCGGTGGCGATGGCCGGTCGTCGGTCGTCACGCCGCTCAATATCACGCTTTACGGCATTCGCGCGGATCGTGCGTCGGGCCGGGGGGCGGCGATCATCGGCCTGCCCGATGGCACGCAGAACAGCTATGCCGTCGGTGACGCGATCATGCCGGGCGTCGTGCTGGCGGGCGTGACCTTCGACAGCGTCACGATCCGGCGCAACGGTGCCGCCGAGAAACTGTATCTCGATCAATCTCAGGCCGCACCCGTGGTCGGCGCGCCGGGCATCGCGCCACCGCCGATACCAGCGCCGTCGGGCCCCGATCCGTTCGCGGCGATCCGCGGTGGGCCGGGCCAGATGGCGGCGATGCGCAGTGTTGGCCCGCCCTCCTTGTTGACCGATATGAACCTTAGCCCGCGCCAGCGCGGCGACCGGATCGACGGCTATATCCTTCAGCCATCGGGCACTGGCGATGCCTTTCGCGCAGCGGGATTCCGGCCGGGCGACGTGCTGGTCGCTGTCAACGGCACCCGCCTGATCGATGCCGTCGGCACGGGTCCGTTCGCGCAGGCGATCGTAAGCGGCGGCAGCACGAGCCTCCAGGTGGAGCGCGACGGCCGGCCCGTTACTGTCACGATCGGGCGCGCGAAATGATCGGATGGCGTAACGCATCGCTGATCGCGCTGATCGCCGCCACGCCAGCGCCGATCGTCGCTCAGCAGATCCTCAACCTGCGCGATGCCGATATCCGGGCCTTCATCCAGGACGCGGCACGCGTTACCGGGCGCAATTTCATCATCGATCCGCGGGTGACCGGCAAGGTCTCGGTCGTCACCGACCGCGAACTCACTCGCAGCGAATATTTCGAGCTGTTCCTGTCGACCCTGCGCGCCAACAATCTCGTCGCGGTGCCGATGACGGGCGGGGCGCTGCGGATCCAGCCGATCGACGGTGCGGCGACCTTGCCAAGCCGGATCGGCTCGTCGGGCGTGTCGGCGAACCAGTTCGTGACCGACATCATCCGGCTGCGATCGGTCGATGCCACGGTGGCGCTCGATTCGCTGCGGCCTTTGGTCAGTCCGCAAGGATCGGTGACGGCCAATCGCAGCGCGAATTCGCTGATCATCGCCGATTATGCCGACAATGTCCGCCGGATGCGCGGGCTGATCCGCGAGATCGATCAGGATATTTCGACGACCCGGATGGTCCCGCTCAAGAATGCCGGCGCGCGCGAAATTGCCGGTGCGCTGTCGGCGCTCGCGGGCGGCGGGGCTCAGGCGGGCGGGCAGGGCGCCAGCGCGGTCAGTGGCGTGACCGTGGTCGCGGTGGATAGCGGCAATGCACTGCTGCTGCGGGGCGACGTCAATGGCGTCACGCGACTGGCGAACCTCGCCATGGATCTCGATCGCCGCGCCGCCAGCGCCAGCGAGATCCGGGTGATCTTCCTGCAATATGCCGATGCCGCAAAGCTGTTGCCGGTTCTTCAGCAACTTGTCGGTCAGGCGGCCGAAGTGGCTCCGGCGTCGACTCCCGCGTCAGGTGGTAACGCGCCCGGTGGTGGGGCTGCCCCGGCCGCGCCGATCACGGTCAGCAGCGGCGCGGCGCGGGCCAAGGGCGAACCGGTCGTGACCCGCTTCGAGGGGGCCAACGCGATCATCATCTCCGGCCCCGCTGACATTCAGCGCACCTTGGGGGAGGTTGTCCGCCAGCTCGATACGCGTCGCGATCAGGTGCTGGTCGAGGCGATCATCGTCGAAATTTCGAACGATGCAGCGCGCAAGCTGGGCGTCCAGTTCCTGCTCGCAGGCAAGCCCGGCAGCGGCATTCCCTTCGCGGCGACCAACTATTCGAACGCAGCCCCCAATATCCTGACGATCGCGGGCGCCGTCGGCGCCCGCCAGCTCGATACCACCACGACGATCGTCAACGGCACGACCACGACGACGACCAGCAGCAGCGCGACCAGCGATCAGCTGGCGCAGGCGGCGGTCAGCTCGATCCTGAGTGCGGGCGGCGGCTTTGCGGGTTTCGCCAACACGATCGGCAAGAATGCGATCTTCGGCGCGATTCTGAATGCGGTCCAGTCCGATACCAAGTCGAACATCCTTTCGACCCCGTCGGTCCTGACCCTCGACAATCAGGAAGCAAAATTGCTGGTCGGGCAGGAGGTGCCGGTCACCACCGGCCAGGCACTGTCGAACAATTTCGAAAACCAGTTCCGCACCGTCCAGCGCCAGAATGTTGGCATCCAGCTTCAGGTGAAGCCGCAGATCAATGCCGGTGGCGCGATCAAGCTCTATCTCAAGCAGGAGGTCAGCTCGGTGGCCGGGCCGGTGGCGACTGGGTCGTCCGACCTGATCCTCAACAAGCGCGAGATCGAAACGACGGTCACCGTCGACGATGGCGAAATCCTCGCGCTGGGCGGCCTGCTCGACGATAATGAGCGGCGGACGATCGAGCGTGTCCCGCTGCTCAGCGACATTCCGGGGCTCGGCCAGTTGTTCAGGTCGCGCTCGCGCTCGCACGTGAAGACCAATTTGATGGTGTTCATTCGCCCGACCATCCTGCGCAGCAAGGCCGATGCCGAGCAACTGGCAGCGCAGCGTTATGGCTATATCCGCGCAGAGCAGCGCCGCTATGCGCCCGGCGAGGAACCCGGTATCGACCAGCTCGTGCGCGACTATATGGGCGCCACACCACCGCCCGAGCCGGCGGCGGCGCCGAAGCCGGCGGGCCCGCCCGAGATCATCGTGCCGAAGGTTACGACGTCGAGCGAAGTGATCGGTCCGCTCGACGCCCCGGTCCCCAAGAAGAAGAAATGATCGCGTGACGGCGCCCGTCATTCCTTATGCCTTTGCGCGCCGCACCGGGCTGGTGCCGCTCGGCGTCGTCGATGGCGAGGGCCGGCCGGTGATCGGCATGCGGGACGACTGCGATCGCATGGCGCTGGTCGAATTGCGCCGCCATATCGGTCGGGCCTTCACGGTCGAGATGCTGGCCCATGATCGTTTCGATCGCGCGCTCAGCGAACATTATGCGATGGACGGGCAGGCGGCGGCGATGCTGGGCGGCGCGCTGGTTATCGGCGAGGAGTTGTGGGCGCTTGCCGGCGAATTGCCGACGTCCGCGGACCTGCTCGACAGCGCCGACGATGCACCGGTCATCCGGCTGATCAACGGCATCATCGCCGATGCCGTCCGGCAAGGCGTGTCGGACATCCACATCGAGCCTTATGAAACGAGCCTCGTTATCCGCATGCGGATCGATGGCGTGCTGAGCGAGCGGCTGCGGCTGCCGGCCGCGGTCGCGCCGGTGGTGGTCAGCCGGATCAAGGTGATGTCGCGGCTCGACATCGCCGAGCGCCGGCTACCGCAGGACGGGCGTATCGGCCTGTCGGTCGGCGGGCGGCTGCTCGATGTGCGCGTCTCGACGCTGCCGGGGCGCGCGGGCGAGCGGGTGGTGCTGCGTATCCTCGACAAGGAGGCGGCCGGGATCGATCCCGATGCGCTCGGCATGCCCGATGCGATCGATCGCACTTTCCGGGGAACGCTTACCGAACCGAACGGCATCGTGCTCGTCACCGGCCCCACCGGATCGGGCAAGACGACCACGCTCTATGCGGCGCTCCGCCTGCTCAACGATGGCAGCCGCAACATCCTGACGGTCGAGGATCCGATCGAATATGCGGTCGACGGGGTTGGTCAGACCCAGGTCAATCCCAAGGTCGGGCTCGATTTCGCCGCCGGCCTGCGCGCGATCCTGCGGCAGGATCCCGATGTGGTTATGGTCGGCGAAATCCGCGACCGCGAGACCGCCGATATCGCGACGCAAGCGGCGCTGACCGGCCATCTCGTGCTGTCGACCGTCCATACCAACGATGCGGTCGGCGCGATCACCCGCTTGCGCGACATGAAGATCGAGCCGTTCCTGATCGCCTCCACCGTGCGCGCGGTGATCGCACAGCGACTGGTGCGGCGGCTATGCCCCTCGTGCAGCGTCACCGCTGATCCGCCAGTGGCCATACGGGAGGCGTTGAAACTGGAAGAAGGCGTCCGGGTCCGCGAGCCCCAGGGCTGCGATCGCTGCGGCAAGAGCGGCTATCGTGGCCGGATCGGCGTGTTCGAACTGATCCGCATCGATGATCGCATCCGCGCGATCATCAACGACAATGGCGACGAGGATGCCATTTCGAAAATCGCTTTTGCCGATACCGGGACGCTCGCGAAGGCCGTGCAAAGGCTGGTGCACGACGGCGTGACCAGTCCCGAAGAGGCGTTGCGGATCATGCGCAGCGACACGGTCGATGGCTGATTTCGTCTGGCGCGCGATCGACACGGCGGGCCGCGAACGCAGCGGCCGCATCTATGCCGACAGCGCGGACCTCGTCCGCGCCCGGCTGGAGGCGCGGCGCTTTTACGTCGTCGCGGTCGATCGCACCAGCGGGGAGGCGGGGCCCAGCCTGTTCGCCCGGCTCAGCCATCGGTCGCGCCGCCTGTCGTCGCGCGAACTGACCTTGTTCACGCGCCAGTTCGCGACCCTGGTGCAGGTGATGCCGATCGAGGAGGCGTTGCGCACGATCGCGCGCCAGGGCGGCAAGCCGAAGAGCGCCGCCATTTTGAACGCGGTGCATGAGGCGGTCTTGCAGGGCTATCGCCTTGCCGACGCGCTGATGGTCGAGGGCGCGAGCTTCCCGCCGCTCTACCGTGCGATGGTCGCGGCCGGCGAGGCTACGGGCACGTTGCCCGAAATTCTGGTGCGGCTGGCCGATCTGCATGAACGGCAGGCGGCGGTGCGGGGCAAAGTGGTGACGGCGCTTGCTTATCCGATCGTGCTGGCGGTCGTCGCGTTCGGTGTGGTGATGGGGCTGATGCTGTTCGTCATCCCCAAGATCGTCGATCAATTCGATATGGCGGGACAGCGATTGCCTTTGCTCACCCGCATCATCATCGGCATTTCCCGGTTCATGGGAAGCTGGTGGTGGGCGATGGTGATCGTTGCGCTGGCGGCTGTGGCCTTGCTGGCGCAGGCGATGGCCGATAGCCGGCGTCGGGCGAGGATCGACGGGCTGGTGCTGCGCATGCCATTGCTCGGCCGACTGATCCGCGATCTTCACGCTGCGCAAATGGCGCGCACCTTGGCGACAATGGTCGCAAGCCGGCTGCCGCTGGTCGAGGGCATTGCCATCACGACGCCCACCTTGCGCAATCAGGCGCTGCGTGCGGCTTCGGTAACAATCGTCGACGATATCCGCAGCGGCAACAGCTTGTCCTCGGCATTGCGTCGCGCGAACCTGTTTCCGCCGATCCTGATTTATATGGTTTCCAGCGGCGAAGCCTCCGGTCGTCTCGACGAAATGCTGGAGCGCGCGGCCGACTATCTCGAACGCGAGTTCGATCTGTTCACGGCCATGCTATTGTCGCTGCTCGAACCGGCGGTGATCGTCGCGATGGGCGCGATCGTGGCGGTGATCGTGCTGTCGATTCTGCTGCCGGTGCTGCAGCTCGATACATTGGCGGGAATGCGATGATGGAATTCGACGAACGCAACATGACTCCCCTCCCTGCTTGCAGGGAGGGGCTGGGGGTGGGTGGCGAGCATCAGCCAGCCTCCGATGGTGAGACTAACGGCCATACGACCGCATGTGTGTCGGATGAGATCCCCTCTTGTGTGCCGCCGAGTGCCTCGGCGGTACCCACCCCCAACCCCTCCCTGCAAGCAGGGAGGGGAGCAGTCGCGAACGGCTTCACCCTCGTCGAGCTGATGGTCGTCATCCTGATCCTCGGCCTGCTGACCACGATCGTGATCATCAACGTTCTCCCCGCGCAGGATCGCGCGATGAGCCAGAAAGCGAAGACCGACATCGCCCTGCTCGAACAGGCGGTCGAACGCTATCGGCTCGACATGTACGATTATCCCGCCACCGGCGCCGGATTGAACGCGCTGGTGCAGGCGCCGCCGGGCTTGCCGCATCCCGAACGTTATCCGCCGGGCGGCTATATCAAGCGGCTACCCGACGATCCGTGGGGCAATGCCTACCATTATGAAGCGCCGGGCAAGCATGGCCCGGTCGATATCTACAGCCTCGGCGCCGACGGGCGCGAGGGCGGCGATGGCCAGAATGCGGATATCGGCAACTGGAAATGATCCGCTGACCCGCGAACGCGGCTTCACCCTGGTCGAGTTGGTGGTGGTCCTGTCGATCATCGCCGTCGCGACCACGGCGGTTCTGTTCGCCTTGCCCGATCCCGGCCGCGGCTTGCGGGACAGCGCCGAACGCTTCGCGGCGCAGGCCGCCACAGTGCGCGACGCGGCGGTGATGGGCGCAAGCCCCATGGCGATCCGCTTCGATCCCCATGGCTATCATTTCGAACATTATGTCGATGGCGGTTGGCTTGCGACCAACGCCAAGCCGTTCCGCCCGGTCGAGTGGCCGGACAATGTCGTTGCCCGCATTGCGCCCGAAGGAACGGCGCGCATCCGCTTCGATTCGACGGGCCTCACCGATCCGACGACATTGCTACTCACGGCATCGGGCGCGAAGGCGACGGTGATGATCGACGCCGGGGGCGAGGTGCGTCTTGGGCAATAAGCGGACCGACGAGGGCTTCACCCTGATCGAGTCGCTGGTGGCACTAGCAATTTTCGGGCTCGCGGCGGTCACGTTGCTCAAGCTTGAAGGCGCGACGATGTCGAGCAGCCAGCTGCTCGAGCGCAAGGCGATCGCGCAGATCGTTGCCCGCGATATCGCGGCCGACGTGCTGACCGATCCGATCGCGCCGCCGTTCGGTACCGCAACGGGTACGGATATGGAGGCCGGCGCCGAATGGCACTGGACCCGGACGATCAGCCATATGCCGGACAATCGGCTGATGCAGGTGGTGATCAGCGTCGCCGATCCCGGCGGCGGGGAGGCGGCGTCGATCACGCTGTATCGGCGGACGTGAGGGGGGCCAGGTCTCTTTTCTCGAATGGCGTGAGAGAGGATATCGATATGCGTTCCAAGCCCCTCCCCTTTAGGGGAGGGGTTGGGGTGGGGCCTCTCCTTCCCACCAACGCTTGTCTCGGTGAGACGCGAATGCCCCACCCCAACCCCTCCCCTAAAGGGGAGGGGCTTATATTACTTCATCGATCCCTTCGTCGAGGCAACGGCTTCACCCTTGTCGAACTGCTGGTCGCGCTCGCCATCTTCGCGATGATCGCCACCGCCGGCGCTGCCTTGCTCGGTTTCAGCATCGAAGCGCAGCACAATACCGCCCGGTCGCTCGATCGGATCACCGCGCTACGGCGGGTGTCGGTGCTGTTGGCAGCCGATCTCGCGCAAGCGGTGCCGCGCATCAGCCGCGACGCGCGCGGCGATCGGCAGCGCGCCTTCATTGGCGATCAGCCGAACGGAACCGGGCCGATGCTGGCTTTCGTTCGCGCCGGCTGGATCAACGACGGCGATGCCCCGCGATCGTCGCTCCAGAAGGTCGCCTACCGGATCGAGGATGGCGCGCTCGTTCGCCGGAGCTGGCCGATCGTCGATGGCGTCACCGATGATCGTGCGATCCGTTCGGTACTGATCCGCGGCGTCGGCGGCGGCCGGCTGCGCTACCGCAAGTCCGGGGCGTGGCGCGATCTGTGGGACGAGCATCTGCCCGATGCGATGCCGGAGGCGGTCGAGCTGACGATGACGATCGACGGTATCGGCCCGATCCGCCAGATGTTCGTGATCGGCGTCGGGCGATGAGGATGCGGCGAGGGGAGGAAGGTGCGGCGTTGCTTGCTGTGCTGTTGCTGGTCGCGTTGATCGCCACGCTGGCGGCGCTGGCGGTTGATCGGCTCGGCCTTGCCACCCACCTCACCGCCAATGCGCGCTCGATCGATCAGGCCCGGGCTTATGCGTTCGGCGCCGAGGCGCTGGTGACGTTGATCGTCGACGATCTCACCGACCGGTCGGGCGGTTCGGTGCGGCTGCCGGCCGGCTGGCGCGAAGAGGTGCGGACGATCCCGGTCGAAGGCGGCATCATCCATGCCCGCATCCATGATGGCGGCAATTGCTTCAACCTCAACAGCCTGGTCGAGGGCAATGTCTCGACCGGCTGGAAGGCGCGGCAGCAGGGCATGGTGCGGTTCCTGACCCTGCTGGAGATCGTCGGCGTAAGCGAAAGCCAGGCCCGGCCGATCGTCGCCGCCGCGACCGACTGGATCGACAGCGACACCGAGCCGCAGCCGCTCGGCGCCGAGGATCGCGCTTATGCCAATGCGGCGGTGCCGTATCGCACCGCCAATGCGTTGATGGCCGATCCCAGCGAATTGCGCACCGTGGCCGGCGTCACCCCGGAAATCTATCGGCGGGTGCGGCCGTGGGTATGTGCGTTGCCGAATGCCGAACCGTCGGTGCTCAACGTCAACATTCTCCAGCCCGAGCAGGCGCCATTGGTGGCGATGCTCTATGACGGGCGGCTCGGCCTGTCGCAGGCGGCGGCGCTGCTGCGCGATCGGCCGCCGGGCGGCTGGGCGAGTTCACAGCAATTTCTCCAGTCGCCGCAGATAAATGCGCTCGCCAGCGTTTCGGGGCTGGCGGGCGAGGTCGACGTGCGCACCCATTGGTTCACGCTTGATCTTGACGTGGCGCTGGACGGTGCGCAGGTGAAGGAGCGGGCGCTGATCGATGGACGGAATGCGCCGGCGCGGGTGCTGATGCGGCGATGGGGGAGCGGCGAATGACGAACGGTTCGTCGGGTGACGCGGCACTATTGCTGTTCGCGCGCGCCGATGTCGGTGATATCGAAGGCTGGTTCCGCCTGCGGGACGGACGGATCGCGGCGCGCGGCGCCGGGCTGGACCGGTTGGCAGGGCCGCTGGAGGGCGAGCGGGTCGTGCTCGTTTTGCCGGGCACCGACGTCAGCATCGAATGGCTCGATCTGCCCGCACTTACCCAGCCGCAGGCGGTTGCGGCCGCCCGTCTCATGCTTGCCGAACGCAGCCTCGCCGGCATCGATCATCTCCACATTGCAGTCAGCCCGGTTCATGGCGCGCGGCGCCTGGCGGCAACCATCGATGCCGATCTGCTGGCGCGTTGGATTGGCTGGACGCAGGAGGCCGGTTTCGATCCCGATATAGCCGTTCCGTTGCCGCTGCTGATCGCTTATGGCGAAGGGCCGCCGCGGCTGTGGATCCGCCATGGCATCGGCAATGTCCATGGCCATGATCAGCTCTTTGCGGTCGAAGCCGATCTTGTGCCGGTGGTGCTTGGCGAGATGCCGACCGAGCCGATGGACGAGGACCGATTCGAGGCCGAGCTGCCGTCAGCGTTGCTGGCGCTTCCGCTCGACTTGCGACAGGGGCGGTTTGCGCGGCGACGCGAATGGCGCGTCGATGCCGGCTGGCGGCGCAAGATGGCGCGCTATGCCGCGGCGGCGGCCATCCTGCTATTGCTGGTGCCGGTTACAAGGCTGGCGCGGATTGCCTATGACGATCATGGCTTTCGCAGCGAGGCCCGCCGGATCACCCGTCTTGCGCTGGGCCGGGAAAGCCTGCCCGATGATCCGCGCGAGGCCCTGCAACAGGCGCTGGTCGGCATTCGCGGGCCAGGCCTGGGCTTTTCGAAAATGGCGGCTCTGGTGTTTGCCGGCATCCGGCAGACGCCGAATGTCGAATTGGCGGGGATGATCTTCGATCAGACCGGGGCGATGACGGTCACCGTCACCGCGTCCAGCCCCGCCGATCTCGCGATGCTGGTCGAGCGGATCGGGCAGAGCGGAATGGTCGTCGAAACCATGCCGGGGGCCGGACGCGGCAGCTCGGTGCTCCGGTTGCACAAGCCATGATCGAAGGCCTGATGATATGGTGGCGCGTCCGCACCGCACGCGAACGCGGGCTGCTGGCGGTGCTCGCGATCCTCGCTGTCCCGATGCTGTTCTGGTACGGGGTCGGCAGGCCGTTCGGGCTGATGCTCGACCATGAACGGATGCAGCGCGATGATGCCGAACGGATGCTTGGCGACGTCGATGCGATGGCGGCCGAACTGGTCACGCTCGACGGCCGCCATGTGCAGCCGCTTGCCGGGCCCCTGCCGCGGGCCGTCCGCGTAGAGGCCGAGGCGGCGGGCTTCACGGTATCGCGCGTCGATCCAACAAGCGGCGAGGGCGTGGTGCTGGTGCTCGACGCCGTCCGCGCGCAACCTTTCTTCACTTGGCTGGCGACGGTCGAGCAACGCCGCGGGCTGGTCGTCGAGCGACTGACTGCGCATCCGAATAGTGATTCGACTCTGGCGATTTCGGTAACCCTGCGGCGTCGGGCGAAATGACGTCGTCGGGCGCCGGGCGACGAAAAAGTGAACGAAGCCAATAAGAAAGGGAAGAGGTTGCCATGAAGACCATCCTGACATTGCTGATCATATTGGTGCTGGGGGCGGCCGGGCTTACGCAGGTACCGCTCAAAACGGCGGTCGAGACGATGCATCTCGGCAAGTTCGGCCTCACCGCGAGCGAGATCGACGGCAATCTGTGGTCCGGCCACCTTCTCAACGCACAGCTCGGCAAGGTTCCGCTTGGCGACGTCAGCAGTAACATGTCGTTCGCCGATCTCGCGAAGGGGCGCGTCAAGCTGGTGATCACCGGCACCGATCCGGTTTCGCAGCTCAAGGGCGCCTTCGGCTATGGTATCGGCGGTGCGGGGGTAGAGGGCTTCAATCTGGGCGTATCCGGTTTGCAGGGCGCGCCGATGATGCCACCGGCAACATTGGTGCTCGACGGCCTGACGGCGCATTTCCCGGGCGGCGAATGCGCCGAGGCGAGCGGGAGCGCGCGGGTCTCCTTGTCCGGTACAGCGGGGGGCCTGTTGCCGATGGCGGGCATGTCCGGCCCGGCGCTGTGCCGCGAAGGCAAGCTGGTGTTCGATATGGCGAGCGACAGCGGGCATGAGCAGGAGGTGATCACCATTCTCTCGGCGAACAGCTATCGCGTCCGCGCCTTGATCAAATCGGCTCCGCTCGCGCTTGCTGCCCGGCTGCAATCGGCTGGTTTCGTCGCCACGCCGGACGGCTTTGTCTATGAGGGCGAACGCACACTCTGAGCTTTGCAGCGGACTGTCCCGGGACCATAAGACGGCGCATGACGATGATCTCAAATCTGCTGCGCCTACTGGCTGTCCTGTGCCTGTCGATCGGATGGATGGGAACGGCTTCGGCCGGACATATCACGGCCTCGCTCGATGCCGAAACGCTGCATCCAAGGCCGGGCAGCCGGATCACGATCGCGCTAGCGATGCGACCGGAAAGAGATTGGCACGGCTATTGGGAAAATCCCGGCGATGCGGGCATTCCCACCAGTGTCAAATGGGCGTTGCCGGCAGCGGCAAAGGTGGGACCGCTGCGCTATCCGGTGCCGCAGCGGCTCATCGTCCAGGGGCTCATGAACTATGTGTTCGAGCAGCCTTATGCGCATCTGGCGACGCTCGATATTCCGGCTGGGATCAAAACCGGCACGCCGATCCATATCGCGGGCGAGGCGAACTGGCTCGCCTGCTCGCCGTCGATCTGCGTGCCTGAACATGGGCCGGTGGCGATCGATCTTGTGGCCGGGGATGGCGCCGTCACGCCCGCTGCGCGCGCGCGTTTCGATGGCTGGCGCGCGAAGCTGCCATTGCCGCTCGGCCAGCCGGCGCGGTTCGAACATAAGGGCGGGCAGTTCCGGCTTGCCGTTCCTCTGCCGGCCGGGCGGCCGATGTCGTCGCCATATTTCTACCCAATTACCGACGGTGTGATCGATTATGCCGCACCGCAGTCGGTGAGCCGCACCGGCGATATGGTGGTGATCGAGGTGCGCGCCGGCGCATCGGCGGCTACGGCGAAAAGCGTGTCCGGTGTGCTCGCTATCGGCACCGATCGCGGGCTCGCGCTGACGGCTGCACCGGGCAAGGTTCCTGCGGCAGGCGTGGCCGTTGTCGCCGATAATGGGAACGACAGTGGCGGAGGCAAGCGGCTCACTTTCGCTTTGGCACTGGGCGGCGCGGTGCTCGGCGGGCTGCTGCTCAACGTGATGCCCTGCGTCTTCCCGATCCTCAGCCTCAAGGCGATGAGCCTCGCCCGATCCGGCGAGACGCCGGCCAAGGCGCGCGCCGAGGCGCTGGCTTATGCCGGTGGCGTGATCGCCAGCTGTCTGGCGCTCGGCGTCGCTCTGCTCGCGTTGCGCGCGGGCGGAGCCGCGGTCGGCTGGGCGTTTCAGCTCCAGGATCCACGGGTGATCCTGCTGTTGCTTTTGCTGGTGGTCGCGATCAGCCTCAATCTCGCCGGCCTGTTCGAGCTTGGCTCGATCGGTCTCGGCGAGACGATGACGCGCGGCCACAGCCTGAGCGCCGCATTCTGGACCGGTGTGCTCGCCGCATTCGTGGCGACACCCTGCACGGGTCCGTTCATGGCCGGCGCGCTTGGCGCAGCCCTGATTCTCCCTGCGGCCGCCGCACTGGCGATCTTCGCGGGGCTGGGCTTCGGGCTGGCCTTGCCCTTCTTGTTGCTCGGTTTCGTGCCCGCGCTTCGTCGCCGCCTGCCGAAACCCGGCGCTTGGATGAATCGGCTCCGCCATATCTTGTCCGTGCCGATGTTCATGACGGCGCTCGGCCTCTCCTGGATTCTCGGGCGGCAGGCTGGGGTCGACGGCATGACGCTCGGCCTCGCCATCGCTCTGCTGTTTGGGCTGGCCTTGTGGTGGGTCGGGGGCCGGCAGGGGGCGGGCAGGCGCTTCGCCTGGGCGCCGGCGATCCCCGCCTTGCTGTTGGCGGTGGCGGCCATCGCCATCGTTCCGCGGCAGCCCGCGCAGGCCTCTGCGGCAGCGGCGGGCGATGGTGCCGTACCGTTCAGCGAGAGCCGGCTCGCCGGACTGACGGCGCAGAAGAAGCCTGTCTTCCTCTATTTTACCGCTGACTGGTGCCTCACCTGCAAGGTCAACGAAAAGGCCGCGATCGAGCGGGTCGAGGTTCGCCGCGCCTTCGCCGATCATGGGGTAACGGTGATGGTCGGCGACTGGACCAATGGCGATCCCGCGATCGGCCGCTTTCTGGAGGCGCAGGGCCGATCCGGGGTGCCGCTCTATCTCTATTATCATGCCGACGGGCGGATCGAGACCCTGCCGCAATTGCTGACGCCTTCTTCGCTGATCACGCTGACGGCCTGAATTACGGCGCTCCGCGCGCAAGTCTCTCCTCTGCGGCGGTAAAAGCGGATTGCCCCGCCGCAGGCATGTCTCCGAGCCCGGTTGCGAAATAGGCGATGCCGGTGCCCCTCGTCCGATCGATCCACAGACCCGATCGCACCCCATAGGCTTCGCCGGCATGACCAACCCGCGCGACGCCATCGCCAAACGGATCGTCGCGGCAGCCGTCGGCCTTGTTGGCCAGCGTCTCGCTCGCCAACCCATAAGCGCAAGTGAAGCCATGATCGGTGTCGCCATTACTGCCATCGAAGCGCCATAGCGGTGTCAGCAGCATGTCGATCGATGCCTTGTGCAGAAAGCGGCGCCCGCCGGATCGCCCATCATTGAGCAGCATCTGGCCGATCCGCGCAAGGTCGCGCGCCGATATCCGCAGCCCGCCTTGCGGTGAAAAGCTCGCGCCGTTGCGACCAGGCTGCCAGCGATCGAGGTTGCAACTGCCGTCGCTGGCCGGAACGATCGGGCAGGCAGGGCGGCGGCCATGGAGATCGTCGCGCACGACATGGCCGTCGGGTTGGTACAGCACCACCGCGCGGGCGATCGCGCGGTCGCTGCACCCGCTCCAGTTGAAGCAGGCATCGAGCCGCAGCGGCCGGATCACCAGCCTTAGCATCAGCCGATCGAAGCGCTCGCCGGTCGCTGCTTCCATCACGGTCGCGATCACCGGGAAGTTGAGATTGCTGTAGCGAAACCATCCCCCCGGCGGATGATCGGGATCCCAGGCGTTGGGATCGACCAGCGTGGCTGCGATCGTCCGGTCGAACGGCAAGGCATAATCGACGCCATCGCGCAGGCTGGACCGGTGCGACAAGAACAGCCGCAAGCTCAGTGGCACAGCGGGATAGGCCGGGTTGCGGACCTTCTGGCCCAGATAGCCCGAAATATCGGCATCGAGATCGAGTGTTCCGGCCTCTACCAATCGCAGGACACCCAGCGCTACCACCAGCTTCGAAACCGAAGCGATCCGCACGGGATCGCGCACGCTTGCCGCGCGTCCCGTGCTGCGGTCTGCCAGTCCTTCGGCCCGGCCGGTTCCCATATGATCGCGTGTGAACGGCTGGCGTACGGCCGCGACCATCTGAGCCTGCGCCGGAAGGGGGAGCGCCAGCCCCGTCGCGATCAGCAGGGCGATCGGGCTGTGCATCGCGTTACAGCTTGTATGCGCCGCTGGTATAATAGCCTTCGCCGTGCGGGCGCGGCTTCTGGTGGAAATATTCGGCGAACAGCGGCACGTTGAAGCGCGGGCAATAATGGGTGACGATGCTCTTGCGGGTGGCTTCACCCGAAATCGGCATGCCGCCATGGGCAAGGTCTGAATTCCACACCAGCACGTCGCCGCGCTTCGCCCGGAAAATTTCCTTGAAGAGCCCGCGCTGCTCCGCCTTGGCCGGCAATACGCGTTCATGGCCGCTGATCTGTTCTCGGGCCTGATCGGGCGTCAGCCCCCCAAGTCGGGTTGCTTCGGCCACGCTCTTATATTCGCCCTGATAGAGATAATCGTCGAATCGGTGGCTGCCTGGATAATAGAATAGTTCGCCGGCATCGGCGCTCACATCTTCCAGTGCGATCCATGTCGCTGCGAAGCGACGCGGTATCGAATAAGCGACATAAGCCGAATCCTGATGGGCAGGCTGGGACGATCCGCGCAGGAAGCCCAATGTCTGGGAGGCGAGCGGCATTGCTTCGAACACCAAAGCCAGGAATCGCACGATCGGCGCCGATAGCATCAGGTCGCGGATGGCGATCGCATGGACATGGATGTCGATGGCTTTCGATGCGTGTGGATTGATCTCCGGGCGCCACGGGATGAGCCCGTTCTGTTCGACGGCATGGCATTCGAAACGCAGATCCGGAAATTCGCCGCGATAGGCCCCGTCGAGCGCGCGGGCGGCACGGGTCAGCAGAATGTCGGGGATGGCTTCCGGCAGGATGACATACCCGTCACGGACCCATTGGCGGAGCCATTCGGCCTCGACATGGGTGATCGCGTGCATGTCGAGCCGGCCCTGGATGCGGTCGAGCGCATCGGGCGCATCGGTCCAGAACCCGCCGAAACGCAGTTCGGCGGCCGCTGCATCATCGGGGCGTGGCGCCTTCGCATAAGGCAGATAGCCGCGCGCGCGGCCATAGATTCGATAGTGATCGCGCGCGGATGCGGCCAGGCCCTGCCGAATCTCGTCGGCGGCCATCTGATAGGCACGCAGATAGAATGCGTCGTCGAACTGTTCTGTCGCCTGTGCGTCCACTGCGTCGATCCCGGTTTGCGCGAAGTGCGCTGATAGCTCCGGATATCAGGCGAATCCTCGAATGAGAAGCGAGGCGGAAGTTCTTTCGCCTGCCGATCAGCATGCTACGACGGTTGTAAATATTCGCGGCGCGTGCGCCCGGGCGCTGACCAGAGCCCTCTCCCGCTTGCGGGAGAGGGTTGGGTGAGGGTCTTCTTTCTTCTTTGGTGGATTACGCCATTGAAAGAAAAAGAAGAAAGACCCTCATCCAACCTTCTCCCGCAAGCGGGAGAAGGCAATAAGACTTAAATGATTAGTGCGGCAAGGGGACGGCATGGCGGATCAGGCGAATTTCTCCACGATGCGGCGGCTGCGCGCCATTCTTGGCGGTGCCGCGGGCAATCTGGTCGAATGGTATGACTGGTATGCCTATGCGGCCTTCACCATCTATTTCGCGCCGGCTTTCTTTCCGAAAGGCGATCAGACCGCGCAACTGCTGCAGGCCGCGGCGATCTTCGCCGTGGGGTTCGCGGCGCGCCCGGTGGGCGCCTGGATCATGGGCATTTATGCCGATCGCGCGGGGCGGCGCGCGGCGCTGAGCCTGTCCGTGGGAATGATGTGTGCCGGATCGCTGATGATCGCGCTGACGCCATCCTATGCGTCGATCGGTCCAGCGGCGGGCGTGATGTTGCTGGTCGCGCGGATCGTACAGGGGCTTTCGGTCGGTGGCGAATATGGCGCTTCGGCGTCTTATATGAGCGAGATGGCGGGCGCGAAGTGGCGCGGCTTCTGGTCGAGCTTCCAATATGTCACCTTGGTCGGCGGGCAATTGGTGGCGCTGGCGGTGCTGATCATCCTCCAGCGGACCTTGCCGGCTGCGGCGCTCGACGCCTGGGGCTGGCGCGTGCCGTTCGTGATCGGGGCCGGGCTCGCGATCGTCGTTTTCTGGATTCGCCGGAACCTCGAGGAAAGCCATTCATTCGTCGCGGCGGAACGCTCCGGCCGGCGCGCCGGCACGACCATGACCTTGCTGCGCGATTATCCGCGTGAGGTGTTGACGATCATCGGGCTGACGGCGGGCGGATCGCTCGGTTTCTATATCTACACCACCTATTTGCAGAAATTCCTCACCAATACGGCAGGTTATACCAAGGTGCAGGCATCGGAAATCAACGCCGTCGTGCTGGTCGCGTTCATGCTGTTTCAGCCCCTGATGGGCTGGCTTTCGGACTTCATCGGCCGTCGCAACATGCTGATCCTCTCCTTTGGCGGTAGCGCGCTGGTCCTGTGGCCGGTCATGACCGGAATTGCTGTCGGTGGCTCGGTTGCCCACGCGCTGGTGCTGGCGATCGGCGCGGTGGCGCTGCAGGCCGGCTATACGTCGATCAGCGCGGTCGTGAAGGCCGAACTGTTTCCGACCACAGTGCGCGCGCTCGGCGTCGCCTTTCCCTATGCCATCGCCAATGCCCTGTTCGGCGGCACCGCCGAATATGTCGCGCTCTGGTTCAAGTCGGCAGGCAATGAGCAGGGCTTCTATGTTTATGGAATTGCTATTTTATTGATAAGCTTCGTCTGCGCGCTGCTGATGCGCGACACAAAGCGGCACAGCCGGATCGTCGAGGATTGAGCATCCTCCGGCAATATATTCGCGATCGGTGTTGACTCCATTGGCGATGGCCTGTTGATCTTAACATATTATTAAGCCCCCGCCGGATAAACAGGGGGGCTCAGCAAATCGGTTGGAGGGGGCTGGCGGGAGATGTATTCCGCGAGAGAGACGCGCGACAATCATCGACCGACAGAATTGGCGGTTGCCGCTCCGTCAGCTTCGACCGATCATGCGCCTGCCAGCGAAGTTGGGCATGACCGGCCGGCATCACCGGAAAGCTGGTCGCGTGCGCTGCTCGACACCCAATCCGAAGTTGCGGCGGCGGGTAGCGATCTGGGCCGCGTCATCGATGCCGTGGTACAGGGCACATTGCGGCTGATGCCGCATGTGATCGGCGCGGTCGTCGAACTCGCTCATCCCGATCTGCCGGCCTATCGGGCGATCAGTGGAGTCGGGCTCAATCGTCAGAGAATGTCGACCCGAACCATTGGAAAGCTTTCCCAAGCATGCATGCGGACGGGTGAGGTACAATATTGCAGCGACACCGAAGCTGATGAATCGATCGATCACCAAGCATGCCGCGAAGTTGGCATCCGATCGATACTGGTCGTTCCCTTGCCGTTCGAAGGGTTGACCGTTGGGATTCTGAGGGTCTTTGCAGCAACGGCGAACGGCTTCGACAAGCGTGATTTGTTGACCGCACAACTGCTGGCTGGCCCGATCGCGATCGGGTTGGCGAGTGCCGGGCAGGCGCGCGCATTGCACGCGCATGACATTGCGGCGAAACGTTTTGCCGCCACGTTCGAACAGGCTGCCGTCGGCATCGCCCATGTCTCGCCGGATGGCAATTTCCTGCTCGTGAATGACCGCTTCTGCGCGATTGCCGGTCACGATCGTGAAGCGTTGCTGCGGGGCGGCTTTCAGCGGATCACGCATCCCGACGATCTGAAAACCGATCTCGATTATCTCGCCCGGCTGACCAGGGGCGAAATCTCCAATTATGCGATGGAGAAACGGTATATCCGGCGTGACGGATCACTGATCTGGGTCAACCTGACGGTGTCGCTGGTGCGGCACGCCGATGGCAGTCCGGATTTTTTCGTCTCCGTCATCGAGGATATTTCCGCCCGCAAGCAGGCCGAAAAGCAGGCCAATCAGGACACGCTGACGGGCCTGCCCAACCGGCGCTGGCTGAAGTCCCGGCTGGCCGAGGAATTGCGCAGATTGCCGTCGGCCGACAAGCCGCTGACCGTTGCCTATCTCGATCTCGATCGTTTCAAGTCGGTCAACGATCGGTTCGGCCATGCCGAAGGCGACAAATGCCTGATCGAGGTGGCGCATGTGCTCCGGGATGGTTTGCGCGGGAGCGACGTGGTCTGTCGCATGGCGGGCGATGAATTCGTGCTGCTGCTATCGGGCGCCGGCTATCGGGAGGTTGTGGATCTGCTCATGCGGCTGCAGGGTGCCGTCAAGGCGCTGTCGGCGCAATCGGCGTGGCGGATCGGGGTGAGTGCTGGGGCCGTCATTGTCGCGCCGGGCACGGAAACGGGAATCGATCCGGTGCTCGCTGCGGCCGATCGGCTGATGTACGGCGTGAAACGCAAATTCGGTCGGAAGCTGGCGGTTCGTACCTTCGATTCGGTCAGCCGGAAGCGCCATTTGGCGCTCAGAACAGTCCTAGCCCGTTGACCTCAACCTCATCGAGTACGATTCCGAACACGAAATTCAGTCGCAGTCGATAGGCTGTCGCGCTCTCGATCACGGCTTCGACATGTTGGTCGCCATTGTGGCGGACATAGGCGCGGTCGGTAAGCGACGCGAAGCCCGAAGGCAGGCACGCGCTGACCACCGACAATGAGGTGAAGCGCGTTCCAGGGCGCGTGGACGTCCAGTGGTTGGACATTTCCAGGTCGATGCTCGCGACTGGATCGAGCGTGAAGCTATATTGCGGTTGCCAGCCCTCGCTGCCGCCACGGCCGTCGGTCGTCGCGGGGTGGCCGTTGCGTTCGAGAAACCAGCCATGATCGGGATCGGCGACCATGCGAAACGCTGCGCCGTCGGGTGCCACGGCTTCGGCGCCGTCGATCAGCGGCATTGGCGGGGTATAGCTTCCGCCGAAACCGGCGTCGGCGATCCATGGCCCGTCGGGAAATTGCACGAGGTTCACCATGTGGGTGCGCGGCGGCACGCCATCGGCCATCAGCCAAACCCGCGCCAACAACGGCCGCGCATCGAATCCCAACGCCGTCAGTCCGCGCAGGAAGAGCTGGTTTTGCTCGAAACAATAGCCGCCGCGCCGCCTGTGGACGAGCTTTTCGAACACATGATCGGGATCGAGGCTGATACCCCTACCCAGCCGCACGTCGAGATTTTCGAACGGGATCGCCAGCCGGTGCGCGCGCTGCAGCGTCGCCAGCCCCTCGGCAGTCGCTGGGGGCAGCAACCCGAGGCCGACGCGCGCCAGATAGCCGTCGAGATCGATTGGCGGACCTATTTGCATGGGCCGGTACGCTGTCCGCTGCCCGTGGTGACGATCTTCACGGGTTCGCCGTTGCGGGTGCCGGTGGTGAGAGTGGCAAGCGAATAATTGGTTGCGGTGTAATGGCCCTTCGACGCGACGAGCAGGCCATCCGGAAAGCGCTTATTGGTGCAGAACGTGTCGTAGATCAGCGTGCCGCCCACCATCGAGAAACGCCGAAGCTTGCAGGTCGCTGCATCGTCCTGCGTCAGCAAAGCCTCAGGGCGGCTCGCGACATCTGCTGGGGTGTAACAGCTCTTGCGCTTGGTATTGCCGCTGAACAATTTGATCATCCACTGCGGAAAGCCGGGGACTTCGGCGCTCACCGTCACCGTCTCATGCGCCCATGCGCCGGGCATGAAGCTGTCACCGGCAAAGGCCGGAGCGGCCAGGGCGGTCAACGTCGCGATTAAGAGGATGGAGCGCGGGGTCATGCGCCAGCCAGCATGCAGGCGTCTGCCACGCGGCAGACATGGACATAATCGATCATCAGGCACCTCACGCTGGATCACCCTCCCCTCTGGAGCGATTTCTCGAACGATCGAATCATCGGTGCCACGGAAATCGTCTCAAATCAAAGGGTGGGTGCTGCACCCGCTGAGAGTCTGTTTGGAAATGCGCGAAAGAGCGTATTTCCAAACAGACTCTCAGCGGGTGAATGCGTGGGAGAAGATAAAAGGTGAACATCGGCTCGCCCTATCCTACATTGGCCGGGCCATGACGATACAGATCCGCACCAGCCTTGAAGAAATTGATCACGGCCAAAGCTTCGTTCCGCACCGCCCCGAACGGCCGGCGAAGGTCGATGGCGGCCGGCCGTTCATCCTCAAATCCGATTATGAGCCCAGCGGCGATCAGCCGACCGCGATTGCCGAACTGTCGGCCCAGGCAGAGGCCGGCGAGCGCGATCAGGTGCTGCTCGGCGTCACGGGGTCGGGCAAGACCTTCACCATGGCCAAGGTGGTTGAAAAGCTCCAGCGCCCCGCGCTGGTGCTCGCCCCCAACAAGATCCTCGCCGCGCAGCTTTATGGCGAGTTCAAGCAATTCTTTCCCGACAATGCCGTCGAATTCTTCGTAAGCTATTATGATTATTACCAGCCCGAAGCCTATGTGCCGCGCAGCGACACCTATATCGAGAAGGAAAGCTCGGTAAACGAGGCGATCGACCGGATGCGCCATTCGGCCACCCGATCGCTGCTCGAGCGCGACGATGTGCTGATCGTCGCTTCCGTCTCCTGCCTCTACGGCATCGGTTCGGTCGAAACCTATTCGGCGATGATCTTCGATATCAAGCGCGGTCAGAACTATGACCAGCGCGAGATCATCCGCAAGCTGGTGGCGCTCCAGTATAAGCGCAACGAGCAGGCGTTCGCGCGCGGCAATTTCCGGGTGCGCGGCGACAGCCTCGAAATCTTCCCGTCGCATTATGAGGACAGCGCCTGGCGGATCGCCTTCTTCGGCGACGAGGTCGAGGAGATCAGCGAATTCGATCCGCTGACCGGCAAGAAATCGGCCAATCTCGAATCGATCCGCATCTACGCCAACAGCCATTATGTGACGCCGGGCCCGACCTTGAAGCAGGCGAGCGACGCGATCCGCCACGAACTTGGCGAACGGCTCAAGGAGCTGGTGATCGAGGGCAAATTGCTCGAGGCGCAAAGGCTCGAACAGCGCACCAATTTCGATCTCGAAATGATCGCCGCCACCGGCAGTTGTGCCGGCATCGAGAATTATTCGCGCTTCCTCACCGGCCGGCTCCCCGGCGAACCGCCGCCGACTTTGTTCGAATATCTGCCCGACAATGCGCTTCTGTTCGTCGACGAGAGCCACCAGACGATCGGCCAGATCAACGGCATGTCGCGCGGCGATCATCGCCGCAAGATCACGCTCGCCGAATACGGCTTCCGCCTGCCGAGCTGCATCGACAACCGCCCGCTGCGGTTCAACGAGTGGGAGGTGATGCGCCCGCAGACCGTCTATGTCTCGGCGACGCCGGGATCATGGGAGATGGAGCAGACCGGCGGCGTGTTCGCCGAGCAGGTGATCCGTCCGACCGGCCTGATCGACCCGCCGATCGAGGTGCGCCCGATCGAAAGCCAGGTCGACGATCTCGTGTACGAATGCCGCCAGACCGCGAAGCTGGGTTATCGCACCCTCGTGACCACGCTCACCAAGCGGATGGCCGAGGATTTGACCGAATATATGCACGAGGCTGGCCTCAAGGTTCGCTACATGCATTCGGACGTCGAGACGCTGGAGCGCATCGAACTGATCCGCGATCTGCGGATGGGCGTTTACGACATCCTCGTCGGAATCAACCTGCTGCGCGAAGGGCTCGACATCCCCGAATGCGGGCTGGTCGCGATCCTCGATGCCGACAAGGAGGGTTTCCTGCGCTCCGAAACCTCGCTGATCCAGACGATCGGCCGCGCCGCGCGCAACATCGAGGGCCGCGTGATCCTCTACGCCGATCACATCACCGGATCGATGGAACGCGCGATGGCCGAGACGGGCCGCCGCCGCGAGAAACAGGCGGCGTACAATGCCGAGCATGGCATCACCCCCGAGACGATCAAGAGCAACATCACCGATATAGTCGGTCACCTGGCGTCACGCGATCAGGTAACGGTTGATACGGGGATCGAAGACCGTCCGCACATGGTCGGCCACAATCTGCGCGCTTACATCGAGGAACTCGAAGGCAAGATGCGGGCGGCGGCGGCCGATCTGGAGTTCGAGGAAGCCGGCCGCCTCCGCGACGAAATCCGTAAGCTGGAGGCGGAGGAACTGGGCCTTCCGGTCGACGAGCATCGCGCGGGCGTGCGTGGCAATGCGAGCGGTGGGAAGCCGGGGACGCGGACGACGCGGTACGGGAAGGCGGCTAAAGCGAGGGCGGCGAAGCGGCGGTGAGGGCCGCTTCGGTCATTCATACCATTATTTCGATAAAAGGCAGTGAGCCGTCCGAAATTAGGAAGTTCGGTGACAATGCATTTTGGCGAATGCCAGAAACGCTTGATTGAGGAGGATGCCGTCAATCGTCTTGGTAATGAATTGCGTATGGCCTGCCTCGGCCGAGTTTACGCTGGTATCGACGCTGGCACTGACTGGCACGGTAATGCGGGCATCCGGGGCCGCTTCGACCGCATAAACCACGTCGCTGGTCCATTTGAGCTTGGTTCCTCCGTTGGAGATCAACTGCATATGGTTGATCGTGGCGGAGATCGTACACGCCGGCACATCACGTAACGATGCTCCGGCATGACGAGCTTCTTGAACGAACGCGTTTTTCAGATAGTCCGCAAGCGGTTCGGATAACGAGATTTGTTTGTTGAACGTGTACCCGCTGGTTTCAAACTGGTTCGGGGCCACCTTCTCTGGCAGCGTTCGCGTAAATTCTCCGACTCGCAGGTTAAAGGGGGTCTCCGCAAGCGAGGCTGGGGCATAGGCGATTGTTACTGTCGCATCTCGTGCGGAGACGCACGCGGAAAGCAGCAACGGCATTGCGGCCGCAGCCAAGATCTTCTTCATTCCTCACCCTTCCTTGGGACAATTGGGTTCAAATGCTTTTGCAAAAGCTTCCGATCCGATCATTGCATTGATATTCTTAGCAAATAAGAGGCTGATTGACTCAATAGCACCACCGAATTTAGCTGCCTTGAATGCGGTATCTTCGTCCGCTTCATACAGAATATTCCCGCCGCTTCCGCTGAGGGTGTAGTGCGCTGTCAGTAGGAAATCAGCGTCGAAGCCGAGGTCGTCGATCTTGACGGCCTTTACCGTGCCCGTGAGATGACAGCGGGCTTCGGCTTGCAGGGATACACCCGACGTCCGAAGCTCCTGCCGCAACCCGTCGGCGATGAAGCTTCCCACTGACATCGATAAATAGATGTTTCCGATCGCGGTATTTGGAATCTGGTTGGGTTTGATCTTGGGATCGGCCGGCGTGTAGGCGAAATCATCCACATTAACGTGGCCTCGCAGCTCAACCACCGAGCGCGGATGATATAGTATCGTCACCGGCGCGGCTGCCACGGTTGGTCCGGCCATGAGCATCGCGGCACCTGTCAGTGCCGTGCGTATCCCCTTCATCCGCCCCCCAATTTTCTCGCCCGCCGCCTGTTAACATTCAAAATCGTGTTCTGTAAAATACCTTATCACCCAAAACGGATGCTGAGCAGCAGCTTCTCCTCGCCTTGCGGTAGATTGACAGCACATAATTGGCGGTCAAACGCGGGTAGCTCTGCTCAATTCCTCGCCAACGATGGCGTCGTTGCTCTTGGACGAAACATCACCCGCCAAGCCTTCCTCGATGCGCTGTCCCAGCAACGCCTTCAGTTCCTGCCACTGCTGATCGCTACCCGCCTGCGCGGGAAAAGCCGCTCAAGCGCATATTGCTTGATCGCAGCCTGGGACGCAAATTCAGGGACGCCACAAATTCGGGGACGCAACACAAATTCGGGGACGCAATACTAAATAGACGCGCTTCACCCCCTCCGCTACACTCCCCGACATGGCCCGACTCGCCCGCATCGTCATCCCCGATGCCCCGCACCACGTCACCCAGCGTGGCAACCGGCGGCTACCGATCTTCTTCTCGGACGATGATCGCCGTTTCTATCTCGATCTGATTGCGGCGGCGTGCGAGGCGAACGGCACAATCTGCCTCGGCTGGTGCCTGATGGACAACCATGTCCACCTGATCCTCGTCCCCGCCACGCCCGATGGCCTGCGTGCAACGCTCGGCGAGGCGCATCGGCGCTATACCCGGCGGATCAACCAGCGCGAGGGGTGGAGCGGCTATCTCTTCCAGGGGCGGTTCGCGAGCTATGCGATGGACGACGCCCACCTGATGGCCGCCATTCGCTATGTCGAGAACAATCCGGTCGCGGCCGGGCTGGTCGGCGCGGCGGCTGACTGGCGCTGGTCGAGCGCGCGGTCGCATGTCGCGGGCCGCCAGGTCGAGGGCGACCGGCTCACCGACGTCGCCGCGCTCGGCATGCATGTCCGCAACTGGCGGGCGATGCTCGCGCTCGGGCTGGAAGCCGCCGAGGCAGAGGGCGCAACCGTTGCCGCGATCGAGGCGTGCCTGCGGACCGGGCGACCGCTCGGCGGGAAGGCGTGGATCGCGCAGCAGGAGACCGGCCTCGGGCGCCCGCTGCTGCCGGGCAAGCGGGGACCGAAGCCGCGGGTTTAGTATTGCGTCCCCAAAACTGGCGTCCCCAAAACTGCTACAGCGCGACACCCACTGTGACCGTGGCGGTATAGCCGGCGGTCGTATTGCCCGTCATCGCCGGTGTCTGCGCGGCGATCTGCGCGGATGTGTTGTCGCCGAACACATTGTCGGTCGCGGTCGTGATGGCGGACAGGTTGCTCGCGCTCTGCGTGTAGCCGCCGCTCGAATAGACCGCGCTGCAGATGTCGCGCGGCATGGCAAGCTGGGTGGTGAGCACGGATGCGCGGCCGCTGGTCGCGGCGGCAAGGCTCGAGAAGATCTCGAGGTGGATGTGCGGATAGCGGCCCGAATAGCATCCCGGGAAGATCGTCGTGAAGGTCACCTGCCCGTTGCCATCGGTGACGAGCACGCCGCGCAGATAGCTTTCGGCCGGCACCGAGTAGAGCGAATAACTGCCGTTCTGGTCGCAATGCCACAGATAGATCGCATAGCCCGATAGCGGCAGGCAGCTGTTGTTGACGTTGACCAGGGTGAGCGTGAGCTTCACCTGTACGCCGGCCGCGACGGTGGTTGAACTGATGAAGCTCGCGCGGATATCGCTGCGGACGATCCCGCTCAGGGTCAGCACGTTGCTGGTCGATCCGCTCGACGAATTGGTGCCGTCGGCGGGGTAGGGGCCGGCGGTTTCGGTCGGATCGGCGATGCAGGCGCCGCTGCTGCTCGTGGTGGTTGTCGTCGTGCCGGTCGTCGTACTGCCGGTGGACGTGGTGGAGCTGGTGGTGCTGGTCGATGCGGTGGTCGCCGTGGTCGAACTGCTGGCAGTCGAGCTGTCGTCGCCGCCGCATCCGGCCAGCAAGGCCGTCGAGCCGACACTCGCGAGCCAGCCGAGCGCCTGCCGGCGGCCCAGAATCTGCCTGGCCATGATCGTCAGGTCATGTGCAAGTCCCTGATCATGGTCGTCACCATCACGCATCATTATCGCTCCTTCGGCATTGCCCGCCCCGACGGTCGCGTCGGCGGGGTCACTGTCGCGAAGCGGATTTGCGTGCGAATTTCGCTAATGTTGCGTGGACGTCATCGCCTGCAACCCGCCGCCATATCGCGGCGGCGGGCAGGTCGTGTGATTATCGCTCGCCGCGGCCGAGGGGCCGCGCTGAGGAAATCTTGTCGTCCATGTTGATGTCGCTCAGGTGGCGGACGGAGCGCCGAATGACCTCGCACCGGCCACGAAAATCATCGTCCACGCAGACGAGCCAGCGACCGCTTTCGATCGAGATCGACGAAATCTTGTCGTTGATGTCGAATTCACGCATGCTCGGCACGGGCCGGTCCACGGTGATGCTCCGGCCTTCGAACTTGTCCTTGACGAAGAAGGTTGCGCGAGGCCGGCCATAGTCGCCACGGCTATCGTCATAATCCCCACGATCGCGGGCAATCGCTGCCGGCGCGATCGCCAGGACCGACAGGGCCGCCACAGCGCTTACGAGCTTATTCATATGTCCTCCACCATCAAACATTCGGCCGGTCCTTCACGGCAGCCGGCTCGAGATGGCCTAACATCTACCTCATGTCGCACGGATGAACCGCTCAGGCAGGGTGGCGAAGATCAGCGATTCGGCATCAAAGCTGGGGTTCGGGTTCGGTCACCGGCGGATGCAGCAGCAGCTTCCTGACCCTGCGTTCGTCCGCTTCGATGATTTCCAGCCGCCATCCGCTTGCATGCTCGACGATTTCGCCGGCCTGCGGAACATGGCCGGCCAGGGCCGAAGCGAGCCCGCCGAGCGTGTCGACATCCTCGTCGATATCGGCGAGTCGCGGGTCGATCGTCTTGGCGACATCTTCGAGTTCGGCGCGCGCATCGGCGGACCAGATCGAATCGTCGAGCGGGATCAGCAACTCTTCGCTTTCCTCGTCATGCTCGTCCTCGATCTTGCCGACGATTTCCTCGACCAGATCCTCGATCGTCACCAGCCCGTCGGTCCCGGTATATTCATTGAGCACGATCGCCAGATGCGTCCGGTGCTCGCGCATTTCGGCGAGCAGATCGATGATCCGCATCGATGTCGGCACATATCGCGGCTGGCGGATTAGCGGCGCGATCGTGGCCGGGCGCGGCGCATCGGTGGCGATGATCTTGAACACGTCCTTGACGTGTACCATGCCGATCACATGATCGAGGTCTTCGCGATAGACCGGTAGCCGGCTATGTTCGGCCTCGGCAAAGCGGGCGACCAGATCCGCGAAGCAGGTCGTCTCCGGTACCGCGACGATCTCGCCGCGCGGCACGCCGATGTCGCCGACCGTGCGTTCGCCGAAATGCAGGATGTTGCGGAGCATTTCGCGTTCGGCGGACGAGAGATCATCCTCCTCGCCCGGGCCTTCGCCCTCATGTTCCTCGATCGCTTCTTCGATCTGGTCGCGCAGGCTGGGCTCATGCTCTTGTCCGAAGAGCGCGCGCAGACTGCGCCAAAATCGTCCGCCGCCGTCCGCGGCGCTGCTACTATGGTCGTCGGGCATGTTGGTCGTGGGTCACCCTGTTGGATCGCGGAAGCGGTATCCGAAACCTCGCCCCTTCGGCAACGAAGAAGTTCATTCTTCCGTCACGACATAGGGATCGCCGATGTCGAGCGTGGCCAGCGCGGTGCGCTCCAGATCCTCCATCGCCTCGGCTTCCTCGTCGATCATATGGTCGAAACCGAGCAGGTGGAGCGTGCCGTGGACGATCAGGTGGGTGGCGTGGATCTCGGTTGCGACGCCCTTTTCGGCGGCCTCGCGTTCGCAGACCCCGCGCGCGAGGATGATGTCGCCGAGCAGCACTTCGCCATCGTCGCTGTTGGCCAGCGTCTCCAGCAGGTCATCCTGCACCATCGGGAAGGACAGGACGTTGGTCGGCTTGTCCTTCTGCCGGTAGGTGGCGTTGAGGGTTTTGACCTCGTCATCCTCGGTCAGCCGGATCGAGATTTCGGCGGCATAAGATGCGGTGATGATGTCGGCATAAGGCGTAACCCCGATCGCGGCTTCCACCGCGCGGGTGCCCAGCGCCTCCCAGTCGATCGATTCGGACCAGCCGGGTTCGAGCTGGACGGCGACTTCAATCATGGCGGGTGAACCAGATTAAGCCCCTCCCCTTCAGGGGAGGGGTTAGGGCGGGGCCTACCCTCCCAACCAACATTGCGCTTGGTGAGATCCGGAGGCCCCACCCTAACCCCTCCCCTGAAGGGGAGGGGCTTTTAAGGTCGCGCTCAATCACCGTCCGGCCCCTCATAAGCCTGCACGATCCGGCCCACCACCGGATGGCGGACGACATCGGCCGCGCCGAAGCGCACCGTCGCGATCCCGTCGATGCCCTCCAGTTTCGCCACCGCATCCGCGAGGCCCGACTTGCCGATATCGGGCAAATCGATCTGCCGCGGATCGCCGCACACGACCATGCGGCTGTTCTGGCCGAAGCGGGTGAGGAACATCTTCATCTGCGCGGGGGTGGTGTTCTGCGCCTCATCGAGGATCACAAAGGCATCGCCGAGCGTGCGGCCGCGCATGAAGGCGATCGGGGCGATTTCGATCTCGCCCGAGGCCAGCCGCCGCTCGACTTGTTCGTTCGGGAGCATGTCGTACAGCGCGTCGTAGAGCGGGCGCAGATAGGGATCGACCTTCTCCTTCATGTCGCCGGGCAGGAAGCCCAGCCGCTCGCCCGCCTCGACCGCGGGCCGCGACAGGATCAGCCGTTCGACGGTGCCGGTGATGAGCTGCTGCACCGCCTGCGCGACCGCGAGATAGGTCTTGCCGGTCCCTGCCGGCCCGAGCGCGAAGATGATGTCCGACTTGTTCAGCGCCTCCATATAGCGGATCTGCGTCGCCGATCGCGGCACGATCGTCTTCTTGCGGGTGCGGATCATCACGCGCGGCGGATCGGAGACGTCGTTGCGCAGGATGCCATCAAGCGTCGGCTCGGCCGACATCGCGATCACCGCCTCGACCGCGCCGCTGTCGATATCCTGTCCCTGGACGATTCGGTTGTAGAGCCCGCTCAGAACCTCACGGGCCCTCGCGGCGGCGCTGGCTTCGCCCTCGATCTGCAGCTTGTTGCCGCGTGCGGCGATATAGACTCCCAGCCGGTTTTCGATGGCGACCAGATTCTGGTCGAATTCGCCGAACAAGCGGCCAAGAAGCTGGGGTCTGTCGAAGAGTATCTCGAGCCGGGCGCGATCTCCGGCCTGCGCTTGGACTGGCTTGCGCGACATATATTGCGGCAACATCCTTTTCCTGCCCCGACCCGCCGGGAAGGCGGGACTCGGATGGGCAAGGCGAATGTAGCCTGTATTGCCGCCAAGCGAAGGGGAAATACGGGCCGGTCGCCGATCAGGCGGCGACCTGTTGCTCCGCGAGCACGCCGTTTAGACTGTTCGGGCCCGCCGAGACGATCTCCGCCGTCACCAGCTCGCCGATCGCGGCCGCGGTTTCGACCACCACCGACTGCAGCCAGGGCGACTTGCCGATGCGCTGGCCGGCTTTCTTGCCGTTGCGTTCGATCAGGATCTCGGTGCGGCGGCCGACGAGGGCGGCGTTGAACGCCTGCTGCTGCTCGTTGATCAAGGCTTGTAGCCGCTGGAGCCGTTCGTCCATCAGTTCGGGCGCGACCTGATCGGCCATCGTCGCGGCTGGAGTGCCGGCGCGCGGACTATATTTGAAGCTGAACGCCTGTGCATGTTTGACCGCGCGAACGATGTCGAGCGTCGCTTCGAAATCGGCGTCGGTCTCACCGGGGAAGCCGACGATGAAATCGCCGGACAAGGCGATATCGGGCCGCACCGCGCGGACACGGTCGATGATCGCCAGATAGGAATCGCGCGTATGGCTGCGGTTCATTGCCTTGAGGATGCGATCCGATCCCGATTGCACCGGCAGATGCAGGAAGGGCATCAACGTCTCGACGTCGCCATGCGCCGCGATCAGGCCTTCGGTCATGTCGTTCGGATGGCTGGTCATATAACGGATCCGGGCGAGGCCGGGCAGTCCGTCGAGGGCGCGGATCAACCCATCGAGGCCATGGCGGCGTCCGGCGTCATCGTCGCCGGCCCAGGCGTTGACGTTCTGGCCCAGCAGGGTGATCTCGCGCGCGCCGGCATCGATCAAAGCCTTCGCCTCGTCGACGATCGCGCCCCAGGGCCGCGAAACCTCGGCGCCGCGCGTGTAGGGTACGACGCAATAGGTGCAGAATTTGTCGCAGCCTTCCTGCACCGTCAGGAAGGCGGTCGGCCCCTGTTTCCGGCGTTTGGGCAGGCTCTCGAACTTGGAAATCGCCGGCATATCGGTGTCGAGCGCCTTGCGGCCCGCGGCGGCGTCCGCCACCAGCGCCGGCAGGTTGTGATAGGCCTGCGGGCCCACGACGATATCGACGGCCGGCGCGCGGCGCGGAATCTCGCCGCCCTCGGCCTGGGCGACGCAGCCGGCGACCGCGATCATCGGCTGCTGGCGCCCGCGCGATTGCTTCACGATGCGCCCGATATCCGAATAGACCTTTTCGGCGGCCTTCTCGCGAATGTGGCAGGTGTTGAGCACCACCAGATCGGCCTCGTCGGCGCTGGCAGCCATCGTCAGCCCGTCGGCTTCGAGCAGTTCGGCCATGCGTGCGCCGTCATAGACGTTCATCTGGCAGCCGAACGACTTGACGTGAAAGCTCTTGGGGGCGGGTTTGCTCATGCGCGCGCCTATAAGCGAACCCGCGCTCAAGCGGAAGCGGTGAGCGCCTGTTCGATCGCGGCCTGTGCGTGCGCGGCCAGTTGTTTGCGATCGGTGGACGGGGGCAAAGGCGGCAGGAAGTGGAGCCGAACCGTCAGCCGGCCGCGCCGGCCCAGCACCTTCGCGGCATTGGGGCCGAGCGGTTCGTCGCCGCTCCAGGCGATCTCGGCGGCAACCGGCCCATAATCGATCGCAACCGGCTGAACGGCGATGTCCGCCGGCGGTGGCGCTACCGATGCGAATAATGCCGGCCGGAACGGGAAAAGCGCGCGCCCGTCATTGGTGGTGCCCTCGGGGAACAGGGTGATCGGTTTTCCCACGATCAGCGCCTCGCCGATCTGATCCGCCTGGCCGCGCGCGGCGCGCCGGCTTTCGCGGTCGACGAAAATCGTGCCGCCGATCCGCGCGATCATGCCCACAAGCGGCCAGCCCGCGATGTCGCTCTTGGCGATGAACCCCGCGCCCGTCGCCCCGCCGAGCGCCAATATGTCGAGCCAGCTCAGGTGATTGGCGACATAGAGCACATTGGCCGCGACAGGCCGGCCCACCACTTGCACATCCAGGCCCATCGCGCGGCCGAAATGCCGGAGGAAGAAGCGCGGCCAGGGGCTGTGGCGGCGGAGCAGCCGGGCGGTGCCATGGCCCGCGAAACAGAAGCCCAGGATCGCGACGCCGCAGGTCGCCCGCGTGATAAACCGCAGTCGCCGCATGTCGACCTATTGCTTGCGGCTCAGCGAGACGCCGTACAACTCCATGCGATGATCGACCAGGCGAAAGCCCAGCCGCTCGGCGATCCGCCGCTGCAATTCCTCCAGTTCGGGATCGACGAACTCCATGACATTGCCCGTCTCGACATCGATCAGGTGATCATGATGGGTTTCGGCGGCGGCCTCATAGCGCGCGCGACCGTCGCCGAAATCATGGCGTTCCAGGATGCCGGCTTCTTCGAACAGCCGGACGGTGCGATAGACGGTGGCGATCGAAATGCCCGGGTCGATGGCCGACGACCGCTGATGCAGCACTTCGACATCGGGATGATCCTCGGCGGCGGAGAGGACGCGGGCGATCACGCGACGCTGCTCCGTGATCCGCAGCCCCTTCTCCGCGCACAGCGTCTCGATATCGATCTTACGGTTCATGGCAGCCTTGTCATGCGATAGCCGGATCAGCGTCGCATGAGGCCTAAAGAATTTTTGCCGTCAAAGGAAGGCGGGCGGGGACGGATATTCTCCGACCCCGCCTCTTTTCTAGGAGCGTGGGCCGCGCTTCGTGCCCAGCCCGATCTTCTTGGCGAGCGAACGGCGTTGCTCGGCATAGTTTGGCGCAACCATCGGATAGTCCGCCGCCAGGTTCCATTTCGCCCGATATTGATCAGGGGTGAGCTGATAATGCGTCATCAGGTGACGCTTGAGCATCTTCAGCTTTTTCCCGTCTTCCAGGCACACGATATAATCGGGGCGAATCGAAGCACGGACCGAGACGGCGGGCTCCTGCTTTACTTCGGGTTCAACCAGCTCGTCGCCGAGTGTCGACAGGGCGTTGTGGACATTCTGGATCAGCAGGGGAAGATCAGAAACAGCAACGCTGTTGTTGCTGACATGAGCGGATACGATATCGGCAGTGAGGGCGATCAGCGTGTCCGGCAAGTCATTGATATCGGTCATGTGAAGTGTCTTTCAATAAGCATGCTAGTCAAGTTTCAGGCTCTCCCCCAAAAAGCCACCGCTACACTCTGCGCTTTTTCGCGCTATATTGCAATGCTGTTTGCTACAAGTGACGGGGAACTGCGTCAGAGTGCACAAGATAATGTGAGGGCGTCGTAGACTGCGCCGTCTCGCCCCCGATAGTAACCTGAACGTCTACCGATCAACATGAACCCAGCATTTACATATAACTGCAAGGCGGGGTTATTATGCCGTACTTCAAGATGAATTTTGCTGGCTTGCTGTTCCCGGGCGATGCGGCTTGTTTGCTCAATCAAACGCAGACCTATTCCCAACCTACGGTGCGCAGGGCGGACGGCCAGCAGCAGCAGCTCGACTTCATCGACCGCGATGCGATTGAGGGCGAAGCCCGCAGCTTCTCCGTCGTACCGGGCAAGGCTGAGCCACACGCCAGGCAGGCTGAGCATCGACAGGCTTTGCGACGCGGTCCAGGCCTCGCCGAAACCGGGGTCGAACGCGTCGTTCATCGTCAGCATCATTTCGTCGAGCGCCTCGGCGCCCGCTTCGCGAATATCGATGCGATCGGTCATGTGGCGATCGGCTTTGCATCGGCACCGCGCCCGTAGATCGGCTGGGGTGGCAGATCGGCGCAGGACGGCGGCATCATCATGGCGTTGGCGGCATTCGGCAGCACATCATCCGCATCGCCCCACATCCGCGCGCCCGTGAGCATATGGGCGCCCGATCCGTGGATCCTTCTCTCACGAATTTGCGATGCGGCCTCGGCGGGCGTCAGCGATGCGAGATCGTTCAGCGGCGCGACCGGATCAGCCGAAAAGCGCTGCACGAAAATTTCGCCATGGCCGCCGATGACCGCTACGGCGATCGTCTCCCCGTTCATTGGTGCTGCCATCGCGGCGATCAGGCTCATCGATGAATAGCCGTGCACCGGCACCCCCCATCCGAAAGCCAGCGCCCGGGCGGCAGCGATGCCGACGCGCACGCCGGTGAAGCTGCCCGGTCCGCAATCGACGAGGATGCGATCGGCTCGCCCGCCGCCGGGAAGCCCAGCGATCATCGGCATCAGCTGTTCGGAATGGCCCCGGCCGACGACATCATGGCGACCGGCGATGAGGCGGGCTCCGTCGAACAGAGCCACCGAGCAAGCGGCTGTGGCCGTATCGATAACGAGGCAGCTCGACATCAGACGATCTTGTTGAACTCCGCGAACTCCGGCCGCGGAAGCCGGTCGAAGACCGTCGACGGGTCGCCATATCCCAGTGTTGAAATGAAATTCGACTTGTAGTTCGTGCCGGCGAGGAAGGCCGCATCGACAGCATCATTGTCGAAACCCGACATCGGGCCGGTATCGAGGCCGATCGCACGCGCGGCCATGATGAAATAGGCGCCCTGCAGGCTGCTGTTGCGAAAGGCGCTGCCGGCGATGGCTTTGTCGTTGCCGGCGAACCAGGGGCGAACGTCCGCATGCGGGAACAACATCGGGCCCTTTTCGTAAAATTCCATGTCCATCGCGATGATCACGGTGGCCGGCGCCTTCCGGATCTTTGCGGCGTTGGTGCCGGAGGACAAAGCGGCAAGCTTGTCCTTTTCCGCCTGGCTCACGCACCAGATGAGGCGCGCCGGCATCAGATTTGCGGCCGTCGGGCCAAATTTCATCAGATCCCAGATCTGGTGAAGCTGGGCCTCGGTCACGGGTTGGTCGGTATAGCCGTTATAGCTGCGCGCCTTGCGAAACAGCGCATCGAGCACGTCATCGGAAAATATGCCCGCCATGCAGAACCCCCCAGCAATATTCGCGAATGTGAGGCCGCTCAGGCGGCCCGGACTTCGATCACTTCGGGCACATAATGCTTCAGCAGGGTCTCGATGCCCTGCTTGAGCGTCGCCGTCGATGAAGGGCAGCCGGCGCAGGCGCCATGCATGGCCAGAAATACGGTGCCGCGATCGAAGCCGCGGAACACGATATCGCCCCCATCCTTGGCAACGGCGGGACGTACGCGCGTTTCGATCAGATCCTTGATCTGATCGATGATGTCGGCGTCATCGGGATTGTTGCCGAACGTTTCGTCGGACTGGACGGCGATGCCGCTGGCGCTGCCGGCCCGGAACAAAGGTGCATCGGATACGAAATGATCGAGCAGAACGCCGAGCACCTGCGGTTTCAGCCCGGACCAGTCGACGCCTTCGCCGGCGGTGACCGATATGAAATCGCGGCCGAAGAATACGCCATCGACATCGCCGAGCGCGAACAGCGCCGCCGCGAGCGGCGATGCCTCCGCCTCCTCATGGTCCGCAAAGTCGCGGGTTCCCGCCGCCATCACGGTGCGGCCGGGCGCGAACTTCAGGGTCGCGGGATTGGGCGTGTTTTCGGTTTCGATGAGCATGGGTGCCATTTGGCTATTCTTGCGGCCAGTATCAAGGGAATCCTTGGGGATGGATCCGATCCACCCGGGATCGTGTCCGAATATCCTCCCGGGCTCGTGAAGCAAGGATCGATTGCCGAAGAGAACGGATGTTGGCACAAGTCCTTGATCAGATGCGGGCGGAGCTGACGGGCGGGAGTGTGTGGATGAGTGTCGTTCGGGTCCGGCTGTTCGGTGTGGCGGTTGTGCTCGCCGGTGCGCTCGGAATGGTGATCCTGGGTGTCGTCTGCCTCTCTGCGGAGGGACGGAGTACGGCGCCGACGGCCAGGAGCGTTCCGCCGCCTCCGCCCATGCGCATCGGCGTCAACGTGCCGACCATCGCCACCTCTTCGGGGCAGCGCATATACGCCAATCTGGCTGCGCACGCCGAATGGATGTTGGTGAAAGGCGGTTGGAAGCGGATCGATCCGGCGATGCTGGATCGGGAGGGGTGGGTGAAGGCACTCGGACCAGGCGAGTCCGCCGCACGGCCGATGATACGTCCGGGCGCGCCCTTTACCAACCTCCGGATCCGGTGCACTTATGCGGGCAGGGGTTCCCTCGGTGCCGGTGGTGTCTTTCGTGTCGAGGCAAGTCGGGATCATGAACTCGATTTGGCGGTGACGGCGAACCCCAATCCCGATGCAGGTGGCTGGCTAATGTTGCAGGCGACCGATCCGCAGGATCCGCTGCGCAACCTCGATTGCCGCGAGCCGGATATGCCGAAGGACCTGCTCTTCGCGCCGGAATTCATAAGCTATATTCGGCAGTTCGCATTGGTCCGCTTTCTCGACTGGTCCGCCGCCAATGCGAATCAAGGGGGAGACTGGGCACGCCGCAACACCCCCCATCGCGGTTATCAGGGCGGCGAGCCGGAGGGCGTTTCGGTCGAGCATCAGGTGGAACTCGTGAACGAAGCCGGCGTCGATGGTTGGTTCGTGCTGCCATATAATGCCGATCCTACCTACGTCGAAAATTTCGGTCGCTACGTGCACGATCATCTCAAGCCCGGTCGGACCGCTTATGTCGAACTGGGCAACGAACTTTGGAATCTGGGCTTCCCTGCCGGGCGGCAGGCCATGAAGGAAGGACAGGCCGAACAGTTGGGCGGCGGCAATCCCCAAAATGCAATGCTGCAGCGCTATGCCGAGAAATCGCGCGATACGCTGGCGATCTGGACACGGATCTTTGCCGACAACCCTACCCGGCTGGTCCGGGTCGTTTCGACGCAAAATGTCTGGACAGAAACCGCGCGCCAGGTGCTGGGGTTCAAAGACACCGCCCATTATGTTGATGCGCTGGCGACCGCGCCTTATGTCCAGTTGGACGCGAATGGCTATGCGTCTGGGGATCTGGACCGGCTCTTCGCTGATCTGGGGGAGCGGGTCGACAAGGCGATCGGCTACGCGGCCGAAAACCGGCTGATCGCAGCCCAATATGGTAAGCGCTATATCGCCTATGAAGGCGGTCAGCATTTGCTACCGAAGGATATCGAATTTGCGAAGCGGATCCAGCGCGATCCGCGGATGGGGGCCCTCTATGTCCGCTATTTGAACGGCTGGCGGAGCCAGGTGGGTGATGTGATGACCCTCTATGCGGCAACCGGCCCGATTTCGCATTTCGGGGCGTGGGGGCTGCGCGAATATGCGGGTCAGCCGATCGACGAAACGCCGAAGCTGAAGGCTGTACGCGAGTTTCTGGGCAGGCGCTGATGTTCGGAATGTTCATCTGGTGCGCGCATCTCGAGGCCATGGTCGGGCTGGGGATGCTTATCTTCTATGGTAGTTTGTCGCCTGAGGTACGGCGCGAGATGGGGCCGGGGCCAGCCACCTTGGCGCTCGCAATGCCGCCGATTGCCTTCTTTCTGCCCAAATTGTTCCTGCTGCACATCGTTTACTTCCTGATTGTGCCGGTTTTGGCGACACGGCGCAGTCTGATCGTTCCGATCTATCTGTTCGCGCTCATGCTGCTGCCCGATTTCAGGTCTCCGCTGATGGCCGGCCCGGTATATTTTTTCTACGGCACGATCTACGACAGCCTCGGTTTCGGTGCACTGCTGACCATGCTGACACGATTTCCGGCCTACAGCCGGATTCGCCCGGCGAGCGACATTCCGGTATTGCTGATCATGCTCGTGCTCATGTTCGGCCGCAGCAATTTCGGCAGTCTCACGAACCTGTTGCGGGTCTATGTGGAGCTGCTGCTCACTTATGGCCTGCCTTATTATATCGCTAGCCGTGGCGTTCGCTCAATCGACGATGTGAAGCGGGTGATGCTGTACATGGCATGTGCGGCGGTGATGATCTCCGCCATCATGTGCTACGAGGCGTTGCGCACCTGGCCGATGTATCGGATACTCTACACCCATTATGATGTCGATTTTAAAGGAATGGTGAAGCTACGATCGGGCTGGCTGCGGACAACGGGTACCACTATCGAAACGACATCAATGGCATTTATATTGGTGCCATGTTTCCTCGCGGCGCGCTGCTCGCGACGCGCCTTCGCTTCATCGCGGCAACATATCGGGGTGCTTTGCTTGCTGGGCCTCGGCCTGGCCCTGCCGCAGTCGCGCGGTGCGCTGGTCGGGCTGCTGTTTGCGATGACGGCGATGAACATCTATCTGCGGCGGTGGGCAGCCGTTGGGGGCGTGGCATTTCTGGCCATCGGCATTGCGTTGGCAATGCTGGTCGTCCCTGCCGAAAGCAGGTTGGGCAGCATGCTGGGTAAATCGGCCGAAACCGCCGGTACCGCAGATTATCGCAAGGATCTCTTCTGGCGGGGATTGGAGGAGATTCGCAAGCGGCCTGTGCTGGGGGCCTCCGAAACCGAGGTCATGGCAAACCTCGAAGATCTTCGGCAAGGAGAAGGCATCATCGATTTCGTGAACACCTATCTCTACGTCGCCTTAGTGACTGGAGTGGTCGGGCTGATCCCCTTTGTCGCGGGATTAGCCGGCCAGCCTCTGGCCTTGTGGAAAATCCGGCGTGGCCTGCCGCCGCGCGGGGCCGATATCGATGTCATGGCCTTCATTTTTGCCGGGATATTGGCCCCGATGGAGATGCTCGCTTTCACCTCGCTAGGCGGCCGGCCGAGCACTTTTATCATGATGCTTATTGGGTTCGCTGCGGCGCTCGTCAGTCAGCGACGATATGCGGTTAAAGCCGGTATGTCGTCCGAAGTGGGGGACCGCAGGGCCGATGTGCGTTCGACGCAGACCAACCCGTCCGGTGTGGCGATGCCTGAGGCCGGGGAATGGCGCGAACCCGTTCCGAAGGGTATGGGGCGTCCGTTGTAATGACGCGGCGCCATCGATGATCGCACCTGCACCGTTGGCCAGATTGGTCGTCCGGATCAAGGCGCAGAGGGGCGGGGACTCAATGGTCCTGATCGGGACTACATTGGTCTCGAATCTGGTGCGTATCGCCAGCACGATGGCGATGACGAGGTTGCTCGCCCCCGACATCTTCGGGCTGGTTGGTATCATCAACACGATCTTCTTCATCGTCACGATGCTGACCGATCTCGGGTTTCAGGCCTATGTCGTGCGCCACCCCGACGGCGACGATCGGCGCTTCCTCCGTGTAATCTGGACGATCCACGCGGGACGCGGGGCCGGGCTGGCTTTGATTTCGGCCGCGTTGGCGTTCCCGCTGGCCCAATTGCTGGCAAAGCCCGAACTCGCGCTGCCTTTGGCGGTGGCATCCACAATCTTCCTGATCAACGGCCTCGCATCATTGTCGCTGATCACTGCGCTGCGCACTCATCAGGTCGCCAAGCTCTGTTATCTCGATCTGGGAGTGCTGATCTTCCAGACACTCGTCGCGATGACTTCCGCCGCGCTACTGCACAATGTCTGGTCGATCATCATCGCGATGGCGGCCTCAGCGGCGCTGCGGACGATTCTAAGCTACAGCCTGTTTCCGAATTCGTGCAGCGGAATCGCCATCGATCGGGCGGTGTCAAAGGATTTCTGGCGATTTTCGCGCTTCGTGATGGGCTCCAGCCTGCTGACGCTGCTGATCGCGCAGACCGACAAAATTGTCTTGGCCCGTGTCTTGAGCCTCGATCGTTTTGGGCTTTACATGATCGCCACCACGCTCGCCGGCGTGCCGCTGGTTTTTGCCGGCAACTATGCAAGCCGGATACTGTACCCACGCTATGCGAGCATGTTCCGGGACACCTCGGATCGTCTGCCCCAAATCTACTATGCCGGGCGGCGTACGCTGTCGCTGATCTACAACTTCTCCGTCGGCGGGTTGATCGGCGGCGCTCCGATCCTCATCCGCGTGCTGTACGACGATCGTTATGTGGAGGCATCGCCCTATTTGTCGCTGCTCGCGACCGCGTCGCTGATGGCACTCGGCAACCGTGCCGCCAATGAGGTGCTCACCGCGATGGGACATGTTCAGGTTACGTTTACCGCGAATGTCTTCCGGCTGACCTGGCTGATCGTCGTCGGCGTTCCCGCTTATCTGGGCTTCGGGCCCCTCGGTCTGGTGACCGCGATCGGCCTGATTGAAGCGCCGCCGCACCTCTATAACTGGTGGCAGCTTCACCGTTTTGGGATTTTCAATGCGCGCGAGGAAGGCATTCTGATCGGCGCGGCCGTGCTGGGGATGGGGATCGGTTTCGTCATGACCGCGCTGCTGTCGTTCCTGTGGTGATACGGGCGGATCCGGAGACCACGGGGCTGCATATCGCTTATTTTGCCCCGGCATGGCCACCGGAGAGCATAGCGAACGGCGTCGTCACCTATGTCGCGGTGATGCGCGCCTGGCTGATGGCGCAAGGTCACCGTGTGACGATCGTTGCGGATGGGGTGGCTTATGGCACGGATGACGAACCGGTGTCGCTGGACGGCGATGGCATTGTGGCGCGGATGCGGGTTCGGCTGGCGGCCCGCGCCGATAGCGGCACCGGCGATCGGCCGGGCGCCGGACGGCGCATAGCCCGGAATTTTGCACGGCTTCACCGGCGCGATCCGATCGATCTGATCGAGATGGAGGAATCGTTCGGCTGGTCGGAGGTGGTCGCGCGCGCGGTCGACGTGCCGGTCGTCACGCGGTTGCACGGCCCCTGGTTCCTTTCGCCGGCCGAAGGCGAGCGTGCAGAGAAGACCGTGCAGACGCTGCAACGCATCGCCGCCGAAGGGCGGGCAATTGAGACGGCGCGCGCGATCACCTCGCCTTCCGCCCGGTTGCTCGATGCGGTGCGTGCTCGCCATCCGATTGCGGGTCAGGTCGCTGCTATCCCCAATCCGATCGTACCCGCTGCTGCCGCAGACCGGTGGCGCGCCGAAGCCAGCGACCCCGATCTGATCCTGTGGGTCGGCAGGATCGACCGGCGGAAGGGCGCGGATATCGCGCTCGACGCCTTTGCGCGGGTGGTGAAGATTCACTCTTCGGCGCGGCTCGTCGTCGCCGGACCGGACGGCGGAATCGCGATGCCGGGCGCAGCCAGACTGTTCTTCGAGGATTATTGTGCCGCGAGGCTCCCGCCGTCCGTGCGCGGGCGGATCGAATATCTCGGGCGCATTTCCCGAGCCGATATCGCCGGACTACGGCTTCGGGCCGCGTTGGCAATCATCCCCTCACGCTACGAAAACTTCCCCTACAGTCTCGCCGAGGCGATGGCTTTGGGTAGCCCCGCGATCGCGGCCGACAGCTTCGGCTGTGGCGAGATGATCGTCGATGGCGAGAGCGGGTGGCTGGTGCCGACTGAGGATGATGATGCGCTGGCCCGGGCGATCCTCGCCGTCCTGTTCGATCGGCAGAAGGCCGCGATGGTGGGCGCGGCTGCGTGGCAGCGCTGCGTGGATCATTACGGCGCCGATGTGATTGGCGAGGCTACGCTGGCATTTTATCGGCAAGTGTTGGCCAGCGCTGAAGCGCGCTGATCTCGAGGGCGTAGCTGCGGGTTCATTTGGGTCCGAGGCGGCGGGCAAAATGTTGGAGCTTCGCCGGCACCCAATCGTTCACCCAATGCTGATACGCGATCTTCCAGTCACGCTGTTCCTTTGAATTCGGCCGTGGCCGAAAATTCGTGGACCGGATCGGAATCGTGCCGGACGGCTCACGGATCGCGGTATAATAATAAGTCGCGATCGATCGACGGGAGCGGTCCGGCGGGCAAGCGAGCGGCTCCGGATGGCCATGATAGCTATCGAGCGCGGTGTTGAAGATCACCGCCCGGCCGAGGATCGGCGCGATGCTGCGTTCCTTTCTCGACATTGACGGATCCCATAGTTCAAGCTCGCCGCCGAATGCCGGAACCCAATCGTCGTTGAGGTAGATCAGCAGGTTGATCCGGCGCTCGACATGCATCTGGCTGTGGACGTTGAAATCGGCATGGATGCTCAAATGGCCGCCCGCGCACGTCTCGTGCAGGCCACCGCCGGCATGGTAAGGATCGGGAATGAGGCCATTGATGCCCGTCAGTTCGCTCAGGAAGGCAAGGAAAGCCTGGCTGTTGAGTTCGGACAGGATGTTGCGCACCAACCCGCTTGTGGTCTCGCCAGGCTTGAACTGGCATTTAAGCCGTTCTTGATCGCGATCGAAGAACCGTCCGCTCGTGCGATCCGGATAGGCACGCGCCACATTGCGAAGCAGGTCGGCATCAAGGAAATCGTCGATCATGATATGCGGAAAGGGTGGTGCGCCGCGATAGGCAGGGCCGAGTGCCTTGCCGGCGGCACGGCATTCCGCCTCGTCGAAACATAGATAGCCATGGTGTTCGCGAAGGGTGAGCAGGCTCATGCAGATACTCCGGTGGCGACGGACGTAGGCAGCTATTCTGCACATCGTGCCGATCGCGGCTAAGATGCTAACCCGACCTGACATAGATCAGCCCCAACGCATTTCCACCCGGCATTGTACGAAGAAGGGCCGGAGAGGGCCGTTGCCACAAGCTGAGCAGGGGATCCGTGCCAGTCTGAGGAAGGCGGTGCTAAGCGGTAGTCTCCAATCCGAATGATTTGACGATCGCTTCGGCGCGTTCGCGGTGCATCGCCTGATGCGTGCGCAATTTCATCGGCTCCAAAGCTTTCATACCCATGCGCTGAAGTTCGGCCCCGTGGAAGGTTGCCCAATCCATGGTGGCAGCAAGAGCGGCGGCGTCGCCCAGCTTGACGATCAGCCCGTTATCCATGTGGCTGATAAACTCGCTATGCCCGGATGTTCCACTTGCGATGACGGGAACACCGCGGGCGAAAGCGTCGAAAATGATTCGCGGTTGCTCGTCGGAGATCGTAGGAATCACAACGGCTTGATAGCCATCCAGCAGCGTAGAAAAGGGTACTCCATGTGGTACAGGGTCGAGCAAGCGAACTCGATCGGCGAACCGGTCGGCAACGGCCTTGCATTCTGCGGTGAGTTTGCCGACGCCCACAATGTCGATCGCGGCATTCGATTTCTCGATAGCCGCGATGAGCACGCGAATCCCCTTTTCCTCCGTCAACCTGCCGGCGAACAGGAGGCGGCGTGATTTCATCGACCATCGTTGCGCGGCTTCGCCCACTGATAGGATTTGATCCAGGTCGACCCAGCTAGGGTGCAAAACATGCGTCGGTCCTCGCGGTTTGGTCGCGAGGCTCGTTCGGTAGGCTTCTGTCGTGAAGAAGGAGGCGTCCGCGGCGTTCACGCACGCGCGGCTATATGCTTCGCGGATCCGGGCAAAGAGCCTGCGCCGAAGGGAGGCGGTCTCACCCTTTGCTATTCGCCAGAAGCTCGATTCGATATTAACCAGGACGTTTCGGCCGCGCAATCGCGCCAGCGGAACGCCAAACCATCCCAGCGCATAAGGCCAGCCCGCCATGCCAGTGTGGACAATGAAGCCCTTTCTGATGGCGCGATCCATCTTCAACAAAAGAAGTGGAATGCACAAGACGGAGGCCCTCGTAAGGGGCCATACAGGTATTATCTTCAGCCGCGGATGGAAGCACTTGACCCAATTTTTGGGCGGCGGCGCATCATGAACAGGACAGAATACGGTAAAATCGTCTATCTCATCGAGGTGAAGCAGAAGGTCTTTTTGCCAAAGCGGATCTGCCCACCAGGTTTCGCCGACCCGATATAGCGGAGTATTCACCACGAGGAGATACGGTTCTTTGATAATTGCTGAGGCGTGCCGGATCATCGGGGGATTTTGCACGGTATACTCACCAAGTCCATATAGATCACCGTGTGATCTTTCTATCCGGGTGGGGGAGCGGGCCGGCACCACAAATGCACCAAAGGCGCATTTCCAAACAGACTCTATGGGGTGGTAGTTGAGCCACCGGCAGGCCATAGCTGAACCGAGGAACCATGTGACAAAGGTGCTGTGACGCGATGCCGGCCATCCAACTGCGCCTGATTCCGTCCGATGGCGTGCAATTCCAGCGCAACAACTTCGATTTTATACGATTGATGATGGCGTTGCTCGTCATCTATTCGCATGCCTTTGCACTTTATTCGGGAAGCGAGGATCGCGAGACGTTGTCGTTGATAACAAATGGTTTTTACAATAGCGGTAGGATTGCCGTCTGGAGTTTTTTCATCGCCAGCGGTTTTCTAGTCTCGCGGAGTTTCGAGCGATCGGCTTCGGTGCGTCAATATGCGTCGAAGCGCATGCGGCGCGTCTATCCCGGCTATCTGGTCGCGACAACGATTTGCGCCTTCGTTGTGACGCCGCTGTTCATCGTTGGCAGGCAGTTCGCGCCGGATATATCCGAGGTAGCGCGAACGATCGCTCTGAATCTGTTTTTCTCCAATCACTTCCCAATCGATGATCTGTTCCTGAACAACCTCAGTTCGACGGTGAACGGATCGTTGTGGAGCATAAAATATGAAGTGCTCTGCTATGCCGGCATCGCTCTGCTCGGCTGGGCGGGGTTGCTGAGGAGGCGGGCTGCGATCCTAATTCTATATGTTGCGATCGTGTTCGCCTGGTGCTGGCTCGATGCGACGGGGCGCAAGCCCGGGGGATCTCAGTTCGTCAGGGATATGGTCGGCTGGCCCTATCAATGGTTCCGGGTGTTGCCCAACTTTCTGGCCGGTGTGCTGATCTACCTCTATCGCGAGCGGATCCCGCGATCGACGCCGCTGTTAATGGTCGGGCTGATAGCCAGTTTTGCCGCCTTCTGGTCTCCCTATCATCTGCAGGGTCTGATTCTGGCGCATCTGATCGCACCGCCGACGCTGGCTTATGGAATTTTTGTTTTTGCCTTTCATCCGAAGATTGCGCTGCATGCCGCCGCTCGGTTCGGCGATTTTTCTTATGGTACTTACCTCTATGGCTTCGTGATCCAGCAGATGTTGCTCGCTACATTCCAGTTGGGCTTTTGGCCATTCGTGCTGTTGTCGATGCTGTGTGCATTGCTGGCCGGGGCGGCGAGCTGGTGTCTGGTCGAGCGTCACTTTCTGCGGCGAAAACCAGAATCAGTCGCGCCTTGTTCGGATCCAGTGTCGTTCGCGCCGGGTGATACCGCTGAGATATATAGGCAGTTTCCACAGCATGTAGAGCGGGACACGCAACAGCGTCGCGGCCCGGATCTGGTCGCGGGCATGAGTCCAGACTGCGCCGACCAATAACAAGGTGATGGCTAGCAGCCCGCTCAGTACAAAAAGCGGCGGAATGGGCCCGCCGCGTCCGACGATGATGGCCAGTACGAACAGGATCAGGCTATTGATCATCATCAGCAACGCCAGCGGTGGCACGAGCAGGTGGAGCCCCAGCCATGTCGTTCCCCACTGCCCGGACATCAGCAACGGGGGCACCGCATGCCCTGCCGTGGCAAGAAACCCATGCTCCCAGCGGCGGCGTTGCGCCAATGTTCCGCCGGCGCTGCTCGGGTCCGACAGGATCGTCACATCGTCGACGAATAGCGGGCTTTGTCCCCGCCGTGCGAGCGCGATGCCGAGCCTGAGATCCTCGACGATGTCACTTGTTGCCAGGGGTGCCTGCGCAAATATCGGCCAGGGGAAGGCCATGCCCGATCCGGTCAATATCGCCGGTGCGCCAATGCGCGCGAGCCCGCGCTGGCGGATCAGGTTTTTCACGAGAAAGGCGAAGCCCGAAAGCTGGACCATCGGCCCGGCTTCAGGCTGTGGCGTCATCAGGTAACTCGCCTGCACCGGCCTGTCGCCTGCCAGCGCGATCTCCGCCAGTCGGCGAAGCCCGCCGGCCGAGATCCGGCAATCGGCATCGATCACGATCGCGACATCGGGCGGATCGGCGGACAGATGATCGCGCGCGAATGCTAGTGCGTAGCCTTTGCCGCGCGCGCCGGGATCGTGGCGCTCGATCACGTCCGCGCCCGCCCGCAGGGCCATGGCCGCGGTCAGGTCGCTGCAATTGTCGGCGACGACGAGAAGGCGGCCCCCGGACGGGAGATCGCCCAGCAGCGCCGCTATCGTAGCCGTGATACCGGTCTCCTCGTCATGAGCCGGTACGATCACGGCTACGCGCGGTTGGCGGCTCGCCGCACCCGCCGGCCGGGCGCGCAGCGGCCACAGTCCCAATGCCGTCTCGATCGCAAATACCGCCGACATGACGAAAATAGGAGCCAGAAGGGCCCAGCCGATCCCGGTCATGATCATACTTCGCCGGCCTTCTTATATTCGATCAGCCCCGACGGGCGGCCGCGCAGCCGGTTCCAGTAGAAGCGCGCCATTCCTGCCATCTCGGCATATTTTCCGATCATCAGGAACAGGCTTAGTTGCACGGCCTGCCGTCGTGTCCGTGTCCGCGCCTCGCGGACGGCAACGCGGACGATCTGGCCGAGCAGCGACAGAGCCAGCAACCCGAGCATGATCGGATACAGCATGCTGCGCGTAATGATCGTTTCGATCAGCAGAGTCACAGCGAGAGCCGGCACCATGCCGCCCCAGATCATCGCGCGGCGGCAGTTGCGATGATAATCGTGCAGCCGGCCGTCGGGATGGCGGGTCACCAGTTCGGCAAAGGCGTGGCCGGCACGCGCGGTGCGGCGCCACCATTGGCCGAAGTGCAGGATCGCGGCATCGTGGATCGTCATGTCCACATCGATGCAGGCGATGCGCCAGCCTGCCGCCCTCAGCCGGATCGACAGGTCGGGATCCTCGCCCGCGATCATATCTGTCCGATAGCCGCCGGCGGCCCGAACCGCGTCGGTCCGCAGCAGCACATCGCCGCCAAAGGCCATGGCCGGTCCTGCGGGGATGGCCCATTCGACATCGCACAGCCAGTTGTACACGGACCTGCCGGGATCTCGTTCGCGGCGCCGGCCGCATATCGCGGCCAGCCCCGGATCGGCCTGCAGCGCGGCGAGTGCGGTTGGTAGCCAGCCCGCGGCCAGCTCGCAATCTCCGTCGATCATCTGGACATAACCGATATCGGGTTCAATCTCGTCCAGTCGCGCGAGCCCCCGGTTGCGCGCGCGCGCGGCCGAATAACCACCGGCCGGATCGAGCGCGCAGACGTCGACGCCAGCCGCCTTTGCCTGGCCGATACTGCCGTCGGTCGATCCTGAATCGACATAGATCACGGGCTCATAATCGGTCAGCGACGCCAATGCCGTGGTGAGGCGCTCCCCCTCGTTGCGACCGATCAGAACGATAGCGACATCTCGGTCGTCATTCGAGCCGCGGATCTGGCTTGGCGGGGCATCGGACATCGGTATTGCTGTCGCACGATTCACGGCAATTATCGAGATCCGTTTCTTCGTATTGAAATCGTTAACGATTCGAAACAACCCGCGGTGGCACGCGGGCTTGGGGTGAATCGGGCGGCCGCCATCGGGTGTTAATCTTGTAAAGCGCCGGATTATTCCATATAGCTGCAATATTCGATAAGGGTCGGAGGGGATTTTTTGTCGATGGCTGGAACTGCGCGTGCCTGTTCGAAGGCGCGTCATGGTTCTAACGCGGGGGTGTTTGATGCGTAGCTTTTTGCGGGTTCTTGGTGTTGCTGCTGTGGTCGTTCTGGCCGCGCCCTTGTCGGCGGCGCCGTTGCCGGCGGACAATACGGGTTTCGCTACACCCTATATGGGCCAATTGATCCAGGGCGACTTTGTCGCCACGGGATCGACGTTCAGCTCCATCAAAGCCGTCACTTCCAACGCAAATCCGGGCGGATCGGGCTTTTCGGTGTTCGCGTCGTTCGATGTGATCGGCAATGTCGGCGGGATCTCTGCCGGCGGCGTTCTGATCCGCCGCGATGATACGCATTCGCTGGGCACCGTGACGGCGGGGCTTTACAATTACAGCCTGACCGCCGCCAATCATCTCGGCGGCCTGGTTTACAATTTTGCAGCACCCTCGGGCAGCTTCACCTCATCGTTCGATTCGTCGCTGCTTACCCTCGCGGGCGGAAAATATATTTTTCAGGTACATTCGTCGGCAACCAGCGGCGTCAGCCTTTATCGTCTCAACGTCAGTTCTGTGCCGGTCCCCGGCGCGGCCCTGTTGTTCGTCGCCGGGCTGGGCGTAGTGGGTATTGCCAGCCAGCGCCGCCAGAAGAACAAGCAGACCATTCAGGCTGTCTGACGGCTTTGCGTGATCGGGCCGTGGCATTTCCACGGTGCCATTAGCTTGTATGTTCGCGCGTGCCGGCTCATGATCCATCGCACAATATGGCGGCAGTCACAGAATCCAGTCGATCGGGGAGCATGGACCGGGCCATCCTGAAGCGGGGCGCGCGCATTGCGGCTCCGGCGCTGGTGTCCGGTATCATCCTGTTTCTGTTCTGGAGCGCGATTACTAATATCGCGGGCCGCTGGCTTTCCAGCGAAGAATATAGCCACGGCTTCATCGCGCTGGCGGTTTCCGGTTTCTACCTGTTTCGAAGGCGCGGTGCGTTGCTGGCGGCTGCGGGCGGGTCGACATGGCTTGCGGTGCCGGTTGTCGCGCTCGGCGCCGGGCTGGCGCTGTTCAGCGAACTTGGCGCGACTTTCTTCCTCGCACAATATGGTCTCGTGCTGCTCCTGGCTGGCTTGGCGCTTGGGCTGTTCGGCATGCGGGGGCTCCGGATCGCTGGGCCGGCGCTGCTGCTGATCCTGGTTGTCGTACCAGTGCCCTATTTCCTGGAAGCGCAGGCGACCGCGCGGTTGCAGCTCCTTTCCACACAAGCAGGAGTGGCGATCCTGCATGCCCTGAAGATCGCGGCCTATGCCGATGGCAATATCGTCGATCTTGGTAGCTATCAGCTTGATGTTATCGAGGCCTGTAGCGGCCTGCGATATCTGTTTCCGTTGACCGGCCTCGCCGTGATCATCGCCTTTTTGTACCGCGGGCGATGGTGGCAGCGTGCGTTGGTCGTCGCGTCCGCTCCGCCGATTGCGATCGGCATGAACATCCTGCGCATCGCCGCCATCGGTATCCTGGTCGAGCATCAAGGGCCTTCGGCTGCGGCAGGATTTACCCATGCTTTCGAAGGCTGGGTGATATTCGTGGCCTGTGCGGTGATCCTGCTCGGGGAAATCGCGCTGCTCAACCTGTTCGCGCGTCAACCTTGGGGCGATGTTTTCGGCCTTGACGATCCCGATCCGATTCCGTCGACCGCGCCGGCAATCGGCTGGACCAGTCTGCCGATGCTGACGGCGGTGCTTGTGCTGGTCGCAACCATACCGGCCGTGATGGCGCTGCGCTTCCGAACGCCGGTTCTTCCCGCGCGCCCGCCCTTGCTGTTGTTTCCACTCGAAATTGGCAGCTGGCGGGGCGCGGTGGCGCCGCTCACGCGGACCGAACTGCGCTTCCTCGGCAACCCCGACTATATCAACGTCGATTTTGCGCGGAGCGGGGCGGGCGAACTCAATCTGTTCGTTGCGTATTACGACCAGCAAAGCCAAGGTGTTTCGCCGCATTCGCCGCAGGTCTGTATCCCCGGTTCGGGCTGGACGATCACCTCGCTGCAGCAGCGGCCCGTAATGATCGGTGGCCGGTTGCGCATGGTAAACCGTGCTGTTGTCGAAGCAGGTCCGGCGCGGCAGATCGTCTATTATGTCTTTTACCAGCGAGGGCGCTGGATGACCGACGAATATAGGGTAAAGTTTGCCTTGCTGGAGGATAGCCTGCTCAAGAATCGAACCGACGGGGCCCTGATTCGTCTCAACGCCCTGGTCCCGCCCGGCGGCACCGAGGCGAAGACCGATGCCATGCTGACGTCGTTCCTGGCGCGCGCGATGGTCCCGATCGGGCGGTTCGTTCCGCAATGAGGGATTTGGCTCGTTCGGCCCGGCGCCGGCATCCTTTGGCACGCCTGGGGCTGTGCCTGCTGCTGGCGATCGCCGGTTGCGGTTCGCCGCAGGAACGTGCGGCCAAGGCGCTCGTGCGATACGAAAATTATTATGCTCAGCACGACATGTTGCGCGCGCGCATCGAAATCCGCAACGCGATCCGCGAACAGGATGATGTCGCCGATTATTGGAACAAGCTCGGCCGCGTCGAACTCGCCCTCAACAAATATTTCAACGCTTATTCGGCCTATTCCCGTGCCCTCGAACTCGACAAGGGCAATATCGAGGCGATGCAGGCCGTAGCCGAATTGTCCTATTCGGGTGGATCGCCCGATGATGCCGTCAAATATGCCGATAAGATGCTGTTGCTTGATCCGGGCAATCTGCGGATGCTGTTCGTCAAGGGCTCGGTGGCCTTCGACACGAAGAAGTACGATGATGCGCGGGCCATCGCCCTGCATATGCTGTCAGTTGAACCTGGCAATGAAGGGGCAGCGATCCTGCTCGCCCGCGTGCAATATGCGACCGGCGATTCCAAGGCTGCGATAGCCACACTCGAAAATTCGGTGTCTCGTGATGGCCCGTCGCGGCCGAAATTTATCGCGTTGCTCGATTTTTACAGCGATCAGCAGGATCTTGCGGGCATCGACGCCACCTATGCGCGCCTGTTCAAGCTGCAGCCGCGCAACATCGATCTGCGCCTCGAATATGCCAGGGTGCTGTACGAAAGTGATCGGCCCGATCGAGCGCTGGCGATCATCGATCGGCTGCAATCGGCCAATCCGCATAATACCAAGCTGCAGCAGAAGATCGTCGATTTGTGGATGGCCGTCGGCAGCAAGGCGATCGCCATCGATCAGGTGCGCCGCTTTGCCGAGGCCGGCAATGATCAGATGAAGGTCGCGCTCGGCCAGCTTGCCGTCGATCAGAAACGGTTCGCAGAGGCCGAAGCCATCCTGCGGCCTTTCGTCGACAAAGGCAGCATCACGCCCGAAAATGTCCAGGCAAACACGCTCTATGCGGCAGCGTTGGCGGGGCTCGGCAAGCGGACGGAGGCGCTGGCGCGGGCGGATAAGGTGCTCGAATTCGATAAGACCAATCCGCAGGCGCTGTTGCTGCGGATCCAGATTTCGATCGATCGCAAGAATCTCGGCTTGGCGCTGAACGACGCGCAGATTTTGGGGCGCGACAATCCCGATCTCGCGGCGGCACGGGTTGCACTGGCTCAGGTCTATGCCCTGCGTAAGGAACAGGCCCTGGCCGACGGTGTTTTCGCCCGGGCGGCTGATGAACTGCCGGCGAACGCCGATTTGTTGCGCGCCTATATCGCCTACCTGATCGGTACTGATCGCCGTCAAATGGCGCTCGACATTGCCGAGAATTTTACGCGGCACAATGCCGATTCCCTCGAAGGCTGGAAGATCCGGGCCGATCTCTGCCTTGCGCTCGGTGATGAGCGTTGCGCACAACTTACGCTCGATGCTCTCGGCCGGCTCCGGGGTGGTGATAAAGCACGCGCCGCGTTGTCGATGGCGATGAACGAAAAGCACAAGGATGGCGCGCCGCTTTCAGGCAGCCTCCCGGCGATGTTGCAGTCGGTGCTGGGGGGGCAGGTCAGCCTTGAGGCAACCGCACAGAAGCTCGTGGTTCAGGGGAGGGCGCCCGACGCCGAAAAGATCACCAAGGCCGTGATCGTGCGGCAGCCGCAGAATGAACTCGCCAAGCTGGTTCTCGCCAATCTCGCGCTGCTCCGGGGCGATCGCCAGGGCGCGGAGGCCGCAATACAGGGGGTGATCGAGCGCGATCCGACGCAGGCGCTCGGTTATCGTGATCTGGCACGCTTGCGCTTTGGCGCCGGCGATCGGTCGGGCGCGTTCGCGGCGCTTGCGCAGGGGCTGGCGCGTCTGTCGTCGAACGATACCCTGCTCTTCGAACGGGCGACGTTCGAGCAGGCTTCGGGTAGCAATGCCGCCGCCGCCAAAAGCTACCGGCTGTTGTTGCGTCAGCACCCGGACAATCTGATCGCGATCAACAATCTGATCTATCTCCTGTCCGAAGATCGTTCGCCGCCGGCCCTGCAGGAAGCCGTGCAGCTGGCGAAGCGGATCGAATCGGAGGACCTCCCGGCATTTCTCGATACACGCGGATGGTTGCTGCTGCGGACTGGCAATGTGGCCGGTGCCGTGTCGCTTCTGCGGCGTGCCATCGAGGGGTTTCAGCCGCCGTCGATCTATCGATATCATCTGGCAGAAGCGCTGATCGCCGGTGGCGACGCGGCGGGCGCCCGGGCGCAGGCGCAGGCGGCACTGGCGAGCGCATCGGGCAATGAGCGCTGGATCGCGCGCGCGCGCGATATCCTGCGGGTGCGTTGATAATGACGGTGCGGATCATGAAGCCATGCTGACCGTTCCGGACAGTCCCCCGGCACTTGCCGAGATGAAGTCGCGCAAATATCGTTTTACATCGAACGTCATCGCTTCGATCGTGATCACCGCGGATATCGCCTGCCTCATTCTGGGCTCGGTACTGGCGGTCATGGCCTATGCCATATTGGCGGGCCGCCAATATTTCCTCGACATGCACGTCACGGTGGCCGTGATCGTGGCGGTGAACTTCTTGCTGATCCGGCTGTCGCGCGATTCCTATTCGCATCCGATGGGGCGCGGCCAGGACAGCGATCAGGGTGTCGTCTTCGAATTCCTGATCGCAGCCATCCTGGTGTTCGCGACGGTCTGGCAATTGGGGCTCGCCACCCTGTTTTCGCCGGGGCTTGGCGTCTGTTACGTCGGCTCCTGCCTGCTGCTGCTGTTCGTCAGCCGTTATGCCGTCCGCAAGCTCGTCTGGCATTTGGTGCAGGCCGGCTATATCGGTCAGCGCATCGTCATTTATGGTGCCGATGAGCATGCGACGGGCCGGGTGCTCCGGCTGCTCGATCTCGAAAGGTTGCCCTATCTGTCGGTAATCGGCATCGCGGACGGCCGCACCACCCGGATCGACCGCGATCGCTTATGGGGTGTGCCGTTTCTCGGCGATCTCGATGCGCTGCTCGAGCGGGTGAAGCGCGGCGATGTCGACATGGTGATCATCGCCCTGCCGATGATCGGGCAGGATCGGCTCGATCAGATCACCGAAACCCTCCAATCGGTGTCGGTCGACATCTGCCTCATGCCGCGCGAGGCGATGGATCTGTCGACCCAATATCGTATGCGTTTCATCGGATCCTTGCCGCTCTTCGCGCTATGGCAGCGACCGATCCGCGATTGGGATCACATCATCAAGGCGCTCGAAGATCGGTTTCTGGCGCTCGGGGGGCTGATCATACTATCGCCCGTGCTGGCGCTGGCGGCACTGGCGATCAAATTGACCAGCCCGGGCCCGATCCTGTTTCGTCAGCAGCGCTTCGGCTTCAATAATGTGAAGATCGACGTCCTGAAATTCCGATCGATGTATGTCGATCAGCAGGACGAAAGCGGCGCCGAGCGGACGGTGCGGGGCGATCCGCGGGTGACGCCGGTCGGGCGCATCATCCGGCGGCTCAGCATCGATGAACTGCCACAATTGTACAATGTATTATGCGGGGAAATGTCGATCGTGGGGCCGCGCCCACATGCGACGACCATGAAGGTCGGTGACAAGCAATATTTCGAGGCGGTGAAGGGATATGCCGCACGGCACCGGGTGAAACCGGGGATAACCGGCCTCGCCCAGGTCCGCGGTCTGCGGGGAGAGATCAACACGATCGAACGCGCCAAGCGGCGCGTGGAATATGATTTTTATTATATCGAAAATTGGTCGCTGATGCTCGATATCCGCATCATTCTCGAGACCTTCTACAAGCTGTTATGGGATCATAACGCCTATTGAGCGGACTTGGCCGGCCCCGCCGCGGGTGCTGTGCCCTTAGCCGGCTCGAAACCCGATTGGTACTGGATCTCGGCCTCCTTGCGGGCGCGAACGACCTGGGCCTGGCTTTCCTTGACCAGGGCGCGCCGTCGTACCGCTTCGGTGGCCACCGCGCGCGCCACGTCCGAAGGGGTGCCAATCGTGTCGCGGCTGATGATCACGCTGGCGACGAACTTGCCGCCGGAAGGCAGGATGAACGGCTCGCCGGCCGGCAATTCGTTGATCTTCTTCATCAGCTGCGGATCGAGCCGCCCGGAATCGATGACGCCCTTGCCGCGCGTGAATGTGATGCCCAGCTGCTGCAGCCCGGTTGCAACCGCGTCGAGCGAATGCGCGTCGCGCAGCGCGAGCAGGCGTTTCACATCCTTGGGCGCATCAAATTGCAACTGATCGAGCAGCAGCCGCTGGCGCTGCGCGAACAAAGAAGGGTTGTCGTTGATATACTGGTTGATATCGCGATCGTCCGGCACCGGGACGGTCTGGGCAATCTTCTGGCCCAGCATGCTGACCAGCAGATTGTCGTCGAGGCGGCGCTTTTGCGCCACATAATCGGGGGTCTTGTCGATACCCTGATCCTTGGCCTTCTGGACGATCAGCTTGCGGTCGATCAGGCGCTCGAGGATTTCCTTGCGCAATACCTTGCGATCGACATTGTCCGGAATACGAACGCCCTGCAATTCGGCGTTGAGTTCCTGCATCGAGATTTCATCACCGTTGACGATGGCGACGACCTGACCTTTGGGCTCCTTATGGCATCCGGCCAGGAGCAGAGTGGCGATCATCGCACCGCCGGCGAGCCTCAATTTCGCATGCACCGTGAAAACCCCCTTATCGGCACCGACTTACGGCGGCGCACCAAGATTGCTACATGATTGCCGGGGCGTACCACAAGCCTCTATGAAGGCCGGGCGGTAAAAGGGGCAAGGCGTGGAAACCATATACGACTGGATAACGATCGCCATCTTCGCGGGGCTGGTAGTCCTTTTCATGCAACGATCGACGTTGCAGAGCCCTCGCGACTCGATTTGGCAATATCTTGGTGCGGCAATTGGCTGCGCGGTCGCCAACTGGTTCGGCAATAATGGCCTGGGCAGTGGTAGCTATCTCTATAACGCAGCAGCGATTGCCGTGATAATCGGAACGCTGGCTTATATCTTCACTGTTCTTCGGCCGTTGGATCGTCGGGGAGACTGATCGCATGCGCACGCCGTGTTCAGGCCGGGGCACCTGCCTCGCCAAACAACACGCGACGCGCCAGTGGGGACAGCAGCGCCAGCATTGCCAGTGTGAAATGCTTTAGCACCGCGATGGCCTGTAGGTCGTCGATCGCTGCTGTCGACACGCGGATCAGCACGCCATCCGGTACATGTCCGATCAGATTTTCCTGGGCTACCGCAACATGTTGCTCCCACCAGCGGGTCGGAAATGCGTTCCCGATCCGCGTCCAGTAGATCAGTTGCTCGCGCCGGCTGCTGCTGCGGGTGGAGATGAAATGCGCCGGTACGATCAGCCCGCGCCCAACGGCCAGCGGCTCGAAATGATTCTCAAGCAATTCATAACCTGCCGCCGGATAGCAGACTTCGGGCCGGTGGACCTGCAGCACGCCGTCCTGGGTACCGCTATAGGCGATCAACAGCATCACCGGCAGATCCGTTGGGGAGGAATAGAAGCGGGTGACTAGGCTATTGTAGATGCGGTCGCGCAACTGATCCCGCGGCGGGAGCACCAGCCCGCTATTGCTCTCGCACTCCCAGTTCCCAACCTTCTTCGGGAAAAGATCGTCGAGCTTTTCACCATGGAGCATCCGGAACGGGATGTCGGGGCGGCGCAGATTCGCAACCAGACTGGTCGCCGCCAACGCACCGCCGACGATCATCGTCCGGCGATCGAAGACGGGGGCGCGGGCCTGATCGTCGGTCACCGCTGCGCCTGCCCGCGTGCGAGCCGCCGCCGCAGCGGTGATGCCAGCGCATCGACGCCGAAAATACCCAATACCGAAAAGAGGAACATGGTGATCCCCGAGAAGCTGTGGAGAAAGCCCTGGGCGGCGGCATCTCCGAGATAATAAGTGATCAGGATCAGTACGATCACCCGGATGAAATTGGCCATGATCGCGACGGGAACGATCGCGAACATCAGCAGCAGCGCGTAACGCCAGTTCGCATTGTGGCGAATGTAGATATAGAACAGCCCGATCGCGGACAGGCTTATCAGCGAATTCAGCCCGGCACAGGCGGCAGCGATAAGCAGTTGGTACTGGCCAATCGCGATCGTCACGCCCGATCCTGCGATCGGATAGCCGAACAGGTAGAGCAGGTTGATGGCCGTCTGCGAAATCGCGATCTTCAGCGGTTGCGTGATAATCGCGACAACGGTGTCGGGTGGCGGAAAAATGAACAGCATATAGACAATGGGAAACCACAGCCCGCGCATCGCCGCAGTTCCCAGCAGATAATAAGCGCCGGTCAGCAGCAACCCGTACATCATGAATCCTTCGACCTCGATCACCGAGGTGATACGGGCGAGCACGAATAACGGAGCGGCGACCAGAAAGCCCAGCAAAGCGAGCTTCGGGTCACCGGGCGCGCGCCGGTCCCGAACTTCGGGCCAGCGCCGTGAGAACAGCCAGAGCCCGGTCGCCAGCACGATCGGGCCGTGGGCGCCCTGTTCGGTCGACCAGTTTTCCCGCGCGACATCGAACATCGTCGGCACGGCGAGAATGATCGCACCGAGCAGCAGCAGCCAATGTTGTCGCATGGTGGCCAGCAACGGAGCGAGATCGGCCAGCCCATAAGTGCCTTGATCGTTCGCGCTTCGGGCAGTCGCTTCGGGTTCGGTCAAGACTTACCTTGCTCGTATGGGTTTGTGCCGGGAATCACAGCAAAGCCGTCCTGCCGTTCTAGAAGACGATCTGGCCAAGGCGTTCATCGGCATGGCATAGCCGATCGGCCGTGGCCGTAACAGACGTGAACCGCTTCTATTTTGCGGTAGCTTTGAAATGTGTTAAGGCCGGGCTGATAGAGTTGGGGTCGTTGTGTATCGGGGTCGTCGTTCATGTTGAAGGAAGCCGTTGCCTCCAAGGCAGCAAAATTGCTGATGACGTGCGTATGTCCTGTAGCCGGGACGACAGCGCTAAGCCTTGGCGTGCCACAGGTTCGCGATGCCGTTCACAAGGCGACCCAGCCACGCCAATATGCCAAGCCGAAAACGCGCGTCCGGGCGACGCCTGCGGCTGGCGAGGGCACGCAGGTGGCATCGGCCGAAACGCCTTGCCCCTCGGTGACGCCGCTGGCGTTGTCCAATCTTCCCACGATCACGACGCCGATGCCGCCGATCCAGGTTGCCGAAGTGCCGCCGCTCGATCCCAAAAATCCGATTCCGCTGGCACCGCGCATCTTCGTGCCGCCATCAGGCGGCAATCCGCTGCCACCGGGTTCGCCTCCCGTCGTGCCTGAACCGCAGACCTGGGTGCAGCTTGTGCTGGGCTTCGGGATTATCGGCGGCGTCGCACGGGTGAGCTATCGCCGCAACGGCACGGGCCCCAAGGACAAGCCCGTAAGCTCCTGACCTCTGGATGGCATTCGGTTGGTGAAGGTCAGAACGGCCGCTCGCCGATCACGTTGCCGCCTTCGCTGTACCGGCAAACCAGGAAATCGTCGCGACGCCCGTGCGCGACCGCACAGCCGACGGCGTGGGTTGATCGCCACATCACCTGCGTATAATGGCCAACCCGCTCGAGATTTCCCTTGATGAAATTGTTCGGGAAAATGCCCGGCTTGAAATCTTTTTTTTCGGCCACCCACAGCCCGACCATCGCCTCCGGCCCATAATAGCCACGCGTCCCGGCCCAAAGATTCTCCCCTTCGGGGTCGGGGTCGCGCGGATCGTCGGGCGAGTGGACGAGATAGCCGACGTCAGTCAGATGCCGCGCCCAGATTTGTGCGTCCCGCGCCAGGCCCTGATCCCATGTGAGCGCGGGAATGCCCATTTGCGTGCGCTCCCGATTATGGGAGCTCAGCAGTCGGTCGGCGAAATTGCCGTCGAGATCCGTCGCACCCATCGATAGCGGCGCCGCAAGCGACAAGGCGATCGCGCCAGCCAATTTCACCAGCCCTGATTGATCGAAGCTCCACCGCATCTGTTCGCGCCATCCGATTGTATCGATGGAGCAAGTTTATGGGTTGGAAATTGCCTGCCTCTTAAATAACGTGGTAAGCAATTGTTCAGTATCGATTGTGGAAACCTGCAAAGCGACAGTTTCTATCAAAGGTATCCACTTGATAGCTGATGATGTTTAATAAAATATCGATGGGCGTGAGTTTACTTGTGCCGAAATGGTTATCGGCTTGGTAACGATAATTTCTGGTAGCGGGCCGGGTCTCGTATGATGAAGAGGAATTTTACTGGATAATCTGTGCGTCTTTCACGCTGCCAGATTCTCGAGCGGCTTGGGTGGGGCTGTGGCGGAGCCTGTGGGCCGGAAAATTTCCGGCTCGCGATCGACGGCCGAAGCCAGACCCACGATTTTACCACAGCTGCCCACGCCAAGCACGCTCTCCGGTTTTCCCGGTGCACCCTCTCCTGCGAAGTCCTCTTGTAAGGATCCCCTGCTGACGTATCGCAACTATAGTTTTCAGCTTAGCTCTTTACCAGCGAGTCTCATCCCGATCCGTGATGAATCCGAATCTATCCGCAACATGTTGCATTTTGATCACGGATTTTGTGGCAAAGTTACGTACTAACGTACGGTAGCATTTCTTTTCTGTTTTTCTACCGATGCAATTAGAAATTTTGTTGCATAAGTTACCAATTGCCCCGTTGACCGGATGCGGGCTCCTCAGAAGCGTGCATCGTGATAGACCTGCGACATGTCGCCGCCCCATTGACCGTGGTAAAGATCGAGCAACCGTTCTGCCGGCGTTTTGCCGGATGCAACGATTTCATGCAGCGGCGCGAGGTAGCCGGTTTCGTCGTCGCCCGCGCCATTGATCCGCGCGCGCGCGCGCAGGCCCGATGCCGCGATGTCCAGGATGGTGGCGCCAAGCTCCTGAAAGGTCCGGCCGCGCGGGCCCTTCGCCTTGAGGCCAAGCCGTGGCACCTCGCTGCGGATGCGGCGATGATCCTCGATGGTCCAGTGCTTGACCTCGTCCCAGGCGGCGTCGAGCGCACCTTGGTCATAGAGCAGCCCGACCCAGAACGCCGGCAGCGCGCAGATGCGGTTATGCGGCCCGCCATCGGCGCCGCGCATTTCCAGGAAGCTCTTGAGGCGCACTTCGGGGAAGGCGGTCGACAGATGGTCGATCCAGTCGCCGATCCGCGGGCGTTCGCCGGGCAGGACGGAAAGCTTGCCGGCGAGGAAATCCTTGAAGTCGAGCCCGGCGGCATCGACATAGCCATCGCGAAACGCGAAATACATCGGCACGTCGAGCATATAATCGGCATAGCGTTCATAGCCGAAGCCATCTTCGAACACGAACGGCAGCATGCCGGTGCGGTGCGGATCGGTGTCGGTCCAGATATGGCTGCGATAGCTGAGATAGCCGTTGGGCTTGCCCTCCAGGAAAGGCGAATTGGCGAACAAAGCGGTCGCCAGCGGCTGCAGTGCCAGGCTCACCCGGAACTTCTTCACCATGTCGGCTTCGGATGAATAATCGAGATTGGTCTGGATGGTGCAGGTGCGCAGCATCATGTCCAGTCCCATCGATCCCACCCGGGGCATATGCCGCAGCATGATGTCGTACCGGCCCTTGGGCATGATCGGCAATTCCTCGCGGGTCTTGTCCGGCCACATGCCCAGGCCGAGGAAGCCGATGCCGAGCCGTTCCCCGATCGCCTTCACCTGTTCAAGGTGGCGGCCGGTTTCGGCGCAGGTCTGGTGAAGGTTGTCGAGCGGGGCGCCCGAAAGTTCGAACTGGCCGGCAGGCTCAAGGCTGACATTGCCGTCCGAGCCCTTGAGCGCGATGATCTTGTCGCCTTCGTAGATCGGTTCCCAGCCATATTTGGTCAGCGCGATCAGCAGTGCGTGGATGCCGCCGCGTTCCTCATAAGATGGCGCGCGGTGTGAATCTTCGAAGAACACGAATTTTTCATGCTCGGTGCCGATGCGCCATTGTTCCTTGGGCTTTTCCCCCTCGGAAAAGACGGAAATCAAATCCTCACGGGATTCGATCAGCGGATCCTCGCCATCGGCTGCTGTGCGCGTACTCATCGCCGCCCCATAGCGGACCGATCGGTACCTGGCTAGACGATCGTGAATTCGTCACATTTTTTGGTGCGCGCTGCCCGCAGATCCGCAGCGGCAGGCATGAGAAAGTTTTGATAAGCGCTGTCAGAACTCCCCTCTCTGCAAGCAGCGAGGGGAGTGCCTCCGGCCCTTCACCGCCAGTCTCCCGCCTTTGCCATCCATAAAGTTACTGCCGCCGCCATCGCCGTATCGGCGCGCAGGATGCGAGGCCCCAACGACACGCCGACAGCCTGGGCAATGCCACGGATCATGGCGCGCTCGTCGGGGGTGAAGCCGCCTTCCGGTCCGATCAGGATCGCGGCCGGCCCCGGCGCGATGGCGTCGATCATCGGCACGCCGCCTTCCTCATCGGCAAAGATGAGCGCGCGATCCGCGGGCCAGTCGCGCAGAAGCGCGGTCAGCTTTACGGGTTCATCGAGAACGGGGAGCGCCGTGCGTTCGCATTGCTCGGCTGCCTCGATCATATGCGCGCGCAGGCGATCGAGGTTGAGCCGGTCGACGATGGTGCGCTGCGTGATCACCGGCTGCCACCGCGCGACCCCGAGTTCGGATGCCTTCTCCGCCACCCAGTCGATCCGACCCTTCTTGATCGGCGCCGCGAGCAGCCAAAGATCGGGCACGGCTTCGCGCGGGCGGATATGGTGGGTCAGGCGAACGGCAAGGCTGCGCTTGGCGACACTTTCGATCTGGCTCAGCCATTCGCCGCTGCGATCGTCGAACAGCATGATCCGATCGCCAGCCTTCAGACGCATCACGCCGGTCAGATAATGGGCCTGTCCACCATCGATCGTCAGCACCTGTCCGTCGGATAGTGGGCTGTCGATGAACAGGCGGGGCAGGCTGGCGGGCGGCCAGGCGGGTGTGGCGGTCATGGCTGGCGCTTATCAGGATCGCGCGTACAGGTCACGAATGCGAATTGCGGTGTCGCAATGCGTCACCGCAATAGCATATAGCCATCAACAGGGCATTCACGCCGGCCCAAAGCCGAAATCGTGCCAGGTGCACCAATTCCGTCGATCTCTGCGCGGTTCGTTTCGATCAGGCGGCGGCGCCGACTTTCGAATAGTTGAGCGATTTCACCGCGCCGACCTTCGGCGGGGGGGCGATCGTCTTGCGCAGCGTGCGCGCCGGGCCTTCGCTCTGGACGTTCGGGCGGGCATGCTGCAGCGCGATGTTGTCCCAGACGACCAGATCGCCCTCGCGCCAGTGGTGCGCCATTTCCTTGTTCTTGTCGTATAGGTGATCGAACAGGAGGCCGAGCAGTTCGTCGCTTTCCTGTTCGCTCATCCCCTCGACGTTGCGGGTCATCTGCTGTGAGATGTAGAGGAGCTTCCGCCCAGTCCGGGGATGCGTGAGCACGATGGGCTGCGGATCGGAGTCCTCGCTGGCCTTCAGATCGTTCAGCAGCACATTGGGGTCACCCGCGGCGCGCTTCTGGTAGGTCTCGGGATCGTGCTGGTGGATCACGAAGTGCCCCTCGGCGCGCTTGCGCAGATGCTCGGGCAGCGTGTCCCAGCCGACGATCGAACTGACGAACATTGTCGGAGCGGATGGCTGTTCGACCTTTTCGCCGTAAAGCGACAATGCGTAGCACCAGTTTTTCGCCCACTGCGAATCGGAGTGGTACATCAGCCGGCCGAAGGGCGCTGCCGACTTGGGTTTTTCGTTCGAGACGTAGAAATCCTTCATGATCGGCAGATCGTCGGGAACGCTCGCATCGTCGCCGATCAGCATGTTGGACAGATAGGTCTGGAACTGCACGTCGATGTCGACGTCGCGGAAAACGAGCAGGCTACGCTCGTCGAACAGCGTCCTGAGTTGCGCACAGGTTTCCGCGTCGAGCGGGACTTTCGGCTCGAGGCCCGAGATCTCGGCGCCGAATGCGGGGGTGATATCTTTGATGGTGAGCTTTGCCATATTCGTGGCCCTATCGGTTCGCATGAATCAAGAAGGTAGCCACCCTAGCAGAGCTGCGGGTTGCGTGTCCGTTTGAAATTGCCTGAAGGCGCGACGATAAGAGCGCAGACGCGGACGCCGGTCAGCTGGTTGATTATGATGAGCCGCCATATTGCGATGCCTGACGTCTTCGCAACCTCGGGCCGCGGCGGTTACGGCTTGAGTATTTTGAACAAATCGGGTACAAATGCCGGAGCGGCGTCCCCGACGGCGTACGTGCCGGGTTGGTTCTGAGTGGCGAAAAATTTTCCGCCATAAAAACAGTAATTATCGTTATAAAACAATAAATTATCTGACATCGTTTTGTAATAGTTTCAACGGAAAATGCGCCCGAATTGCCCGAACGGCCGTTGAAAATGCGGCTTTGTGCGGCCTTTAACCTACAAGAGCCACGCCGTCGCCGCGCCGATAAGCAGCAGTTTCACCAACCAGCCCGTCGCATGGCTCAGCGTCACCAGTGGATCTAGCCGGATGACCCGCACCGGGTTGCAGCCGCCGCGCGACAGGGCTAGCCGGGGCGCATGATGGATCCCGAGATCGTTGCCGACAGCGAGCGCCGCGGCCTGCTCGCGCGCCTGCCCAGGACGGTCCGCGATCTGGTGCAACTGGCGCGCTTCGATCGGCCGATCGGCTGGTGGCTCTTGTTCTGGCCGGGGGCGTGGAGCATCGCACTGGCCGGGGCGGCGTTCCGGCGCTGGGATCTGCTCTTGTGGTTTCTGCTCGGGTCTATCGCGATGCGCGGGGCCGGCTGCGTCTATAATGACATCGTTGATCGCGATCTCGACCGGAAGGTCTCGCGGACGGCGCAGCGTCCGCTGGCGAGCGGGCGGATCAGCATCAAAGCGGCTTGGGCATGGCTCGCGGGCTTGTGTCTGGTCGGGTTGATCGCACTGATCCAGCTCAATTCGGTCGCAGCTGTGACGGCGCTCGCCAGCCTCGGCGCGGTGGCCGCCTATCCATTCATGAAGCGGATCACCTGGTGGCCGCAGGCATGGCTCGGCATCGTCTTCTCCTGGGCGGCTTTGGTCGGCTGGCCGGCGGCGACCGGCGGGTTCGCGCCGGCTTTGTGGCTGCTGTATTCCGGGTCGATCTGCTGGGTGATCGGCTATGATACGATCTATGCGCTTCAGGATATCGAGGATGATGCGCTGGCTGGCGTCAAATCCTCGGCGCGCGCGCTGGGCGCGCATGCGCGGGGCGGGGTCGCTGTGTTCTATGTTCTCGCCCTCATTCTGTGGGGAGCGGCTTTCTGGCTGGTTCGGCCGCAACTTCTGGGTCTGGTCGGGCTGGCGCCGATGGCGGTCCATCTCGGCTGGCAGGTGATCGCGCTGGATCGAAGGGATCCGGCCGATGCGCTCGCGAAATTCCGGGCGAACCGCTTCGCCGGGCTACTGATGTTCCTCGCCTGCCTCGTGATCGGCGCGACAGCGTGAGGATTTATTGCCGATAGGCTTTGACGTTCGGCACCCTGCTTCCTAAGTCCGGCTGATGTTCACAGTCCCCCAAGCCGAAGATCGTACCGCCGCCCTCGTCTCCGCAGCCGCCAAGGCCGGCGCGGATGCCGCCGATGCGCTCTATGTCTGCAACGCCTCCACCCAGATATCAGTGCGCCTCGGCGCGCTCGAGGATGTCGAACGATCGGAGGGGGAGGAAATCGGTCTGCGCGTGTTCGTCGGCAGCCGATCGGCCAGCGTGTCCTCGTCCGATCTGTCGGACGATGCGCTGTCGGCACTGGTCGAACGCGCGGTGGCGATGGCGCGTGAGGCACCCGAGGATCCCTGGTCGGGGCTGGCCCCCGAAGACCGGTTGCTGCGCGGGGCGGCGCCCGATGTCGATGGCGATGACCATGCCGATCCGTCGCCGGCGCAGCTGCGCGAACGTGCCGAAGCCGCCGAGGACGCCGCCCGCGCGGTGACCGGCGTCACCAACAGCGAAGGTGCGGGGGCTTCGGCCAGCCGTACCGTGATCGCGCTGGCGACCAGCCATGGTTTCGCGCGCGGCTATACGTCGAGCGGCTATGGCTGTTCGGCCAGCGTGATCGCCGGCGAAGGCGGCGGTATGCAGCGCGATTATGCGTTTCATTCGACCCGCCATCTCGAGGATCTGGAAGATGCGCAGGCGATCGGGCAGCGTGCGGGCGAGCGCGCGGTTCGGCGCTTGAACCCGGGAAAGCTGAGCAGCGGCGCGATGCCGGTCGTCTATGATCCGCGCGTGGGATCGGGGCTGCTAGGCCATCTGATCGGCGCGATCACCGGATCGTCGATTGCCCGGCGGACAAGCTTCCTGCTCGATAGCCTCGGCACTGCGGTGTTCGGGCCGGGCATCGTTGTGCGCGATGATCCGCTGCGCCCGCGCGGGCAACGATCCAAGCCGTTCGATGGCGAGGGGTTGCCGACCGCAGCGAGCGATATCATCGCCGATGGCGTCCTCACCGGCTGGTTGATGGATTCGGCCTCGGCCCGGCAGCTCGGCCTCTCGCCGACCGGCCATGCCACGCGCGGTGTTGGCGGGCCTCCCGGAACGGGGGTTACCAACCTTTATCTGCAGGCGGGAAGCCTCTCGCCGGCGGAGTTGATCGCGGATATCACGCTGGGCGTCTATGTTACCGAGCTGATCGGGCAGGGCGTCAACGGTGTCACCGGCGACTATAGCCGCGGCGCTTCGGGCTTCGTGATTCGCGACGGCCAGATTTGCGAGCCGGTCGCCGAGATCACGGTCGCAGGCAATCTCAAGGATATGTATCGCGAATTGACGCCGGCTTCGGATCTGGAATTCCGCCGGGCCGTTGATGTTCCCACGATCAGGATCGAAGGGATGATGGTGGCCGGTGCCTGAAACGCTTCTGGATGCGGTCAGCGCGGTGGCGGCCGAAGTGGGCGCCATGGCGCTCGCATCGTGGCGCGGCGACTTTCGGCACTGGAACAAGGACGAGGGCAGCCCGGTCAGCGATATCGATCTGGCGGCCGATGCCTTGCTCTACGAGCGGCTGATGGCGATCGATCCCGAAGCCGGCTGGCTGTCCGAAGAAACCGCCGACAATGCCTCGCGGCTCAACTGCGTTCGCGTGTGGGTTGTCGATCCGATCGACGGTACCCGCGATTATGTGCGCGGTCGTGACGGCTGGGCGGTGTCGATCGCGCTGGTCGAGGGCGGGCGGCCGCTGATCGGCGTGCTCGATGCCCCCGCGCGCGGCGAGCATTGGCGCGCGCAATCGGGGCAAGGGGCGACGCGCAACGGCGTGCCATTGATCGCGTCGCGCCGTACCGATTTGTTCGGCGCACGCGTGCCGGCCGACGTGCTGATGAAGCAGGATGCCGATCTGGTGACGGTCCCCAAACCCAATTCGATCGCGCTCAGGATCGCGATGGTGGCGGCGGGCGAGGCCGATCTGCTGGCGACGATCCGCTGGGGGCATGAATGGGATATCGCGGCGGCCGCGCTGATCGCGCAGGAGGCGGGTGCCACTGTGACGAACGCCTTCGGCCATCCCCTGCGCTACAACAGCACCCGCGGCGAGGCGTTCGGCGTGCTGGCGACCGCGCCGGGGATCCATGCGTGCGCAGTGGAGCGGCTTGCGTCGCGGGCCGTGAAGGGCGTCGTGCGCTGAAACCTCGCCGGCCCTTTTTTGATCCTCCCCCTGGCGGGGGAGGATGGAAAATGAATTCCGGCGCTACAAATCCAGCCGGCCGAACTCGATCTTCGGGCAGCGATCCATCACCACCTTGACGCCGGCGGCTTCGGCACGGGCTGCGGCGGACTCATTGATGACGCCCAGCTGAAGCCAGACGGCGCCGGCATGCGCCGCAATGGCGTCGTCGACGGCATCGCCGGCATCGTCCGGGTTGCGGAAGATATCGACGATATCGATCGGCTCGTGGATATCGTTCAGCGAGGCGACCGCGGTTTCGCCGTTGACCGATCGGCCCGTGAGCGCCGGATTGACGGGGATCACCTTGTAGCCGTGGGTTTGCAGAAAGCGCATCACGCCGTTGCTGGCGCGATCGGGGCGGTCGGATGCGCCGATCATCGCGATCGTGTGGGCATGCTGCAAAAGGCTGGCGATATCCTGGTCTGTATGGAGTGGCATCGGCTTCTCCTGTAGAGCGGGCCTCTTAAAATGCGGCGCGCTTCACAGGGTTCAACCACTCTATGAGCTTCGCCGCAAGAGGGGCGAAGATCGTATCGTCATCCTGCGCGGCCGGCGGAAGGCCCGCATCGGACGCCATGCGGATGCCGATATCCAGCGGAACCCGGCCCAAAAACGGCAATGCCATCGTCAAAGCGGCCGCCTGTGCGCCACCCTGGCCGAACGGATCGGATATTTCGCCGCAGTGCGGACAGGCATAGCCGGCCATATTTTCGACCATGCCGATGATCGGAACATCGGCATGACGGAAGAAATCGACCGCGCGCGTGGCGTCCATCAGCGCCAGATCCTGCGGAGTCGAAATGATGATGGCGCCGGCCGGCTTGTATTTCTGGACCATCGTTAATTGCACGTCGCCGGTGCCCGGCGGCAGATCGATGATCAATATGTCGGTATCGCCCCATTCGGCGTCGATCAGCTGGCCCAGCGCATTGCCGGCCATCGGGCCGCGCCAGGCGATCGCCTGGCCGGGTTTGACGAGTTGCGCCATCGACAGCATCGGAATGCCGAGCGGCGACATGATCGGATCCATCTTCTGGCCCTGCGCGGTCGGCCGCATGCCTTCGGTCGCCATCAGCCGGGCCTGCGAAGGGCCGTAAATATCGGCATCGACCAGCCCGACCTTCTTGCCCGCCCGGTGCAACGCGACGGCCAGGTTGACCGAGAGAGTCGATTTGCCGACCCCGCCCTTTCCGCTGCCGACGGCGATGATCCTGCGGCCGCGCTTCTCGGCGGTCATCGCCACGCGGACGCTTTCGACGCCGGGAACCGGGCCGAGCGCCGCCTTGACGGCCTGTTCCAGCTTTTCGCGTGCGCCGCTCGACAAGCCGGTCACGTCGAGCACGACGGATGCGACGCCGTCGGCGAAGCGGGGTGCTGCGGCGCGCTTGCTCGCGATCAGGCCGCGGCTGCTGATGGGGTCGATCACGCTGTCGAGCGCCAGCGAAAGGGAGTCGATGATATCCATGCGCGTCCGCTTAGATCGTCGGCACGGAAAGAGCACTGTTTTTCCTCAGGAGCGGCACCTATAATGGGCGCATGAGTGAAAAATCCGAAGCGCAACCGCCGAGCATAGCCGTGTTGAATGAAGGTGGCCCCTGGGGCGGCGGTTCCGGCGGTGATGATGGCGATGGAGCCAACAGTCCGTGGAATCAGGCTCCACGGCGCAAGCCGGGCGGCAGCGGGGGGCGTTCGGCGCTCGACGAACTTTTGCGGCGCGGGCGCGAGCGGTTTGGCGGCCCCGGAGCGCCTGAGCCGGACACCCGCAAGATCGCCAGCTTTGCGGCGATCGGCCTCGTGCTCGTCTGGCTGATCTGGACGAGCATGCATCAGATCGACCCGCAGCAGCGCGGCGTGGTCACCCGCCTCGGCAGCTATGCCGGCATATTGCAGCCGGGCATGCGCTTTTCGTTTCCTGCGCCAATTGACGTCGTCACCAAGATCGACGTCGAGGATATCCGCGTGAAGGATATCGGTTCGACATCCGCCAATGATCAGAATCTGGTGCTGACCGGCGATCAGAACATCATAGATCTGGCTTATTCGGTGCGATGGAACATTCGCGATCCGGAACTCTATCTATATCAGCTCGCCGATCCCGACGACACAGTGGGGGAAGTCGCCGAGAGCGCGATGCGGGCCGAGGTTGCGCGCGTGTCGTTGAACGATGCGATCGGGCCGCAGCGCAGCCAGATCGAAGCGCGTGTCGCGCAGCGCATGCAGGAGATTCTCGACAGCTATCGATCGGGGATCGCGGTGCAGGGTGTGGCGATCAAGCAGGCCGACCCGCCTGCCAAGGTCAACGATGCCTTCAAATCGGTGTCGGCCGCCCAGCAGGAAGCGCAGACATATCTGAACCAGGCACGGGCTTATTCGCAGCAGCTGGGCGCGAAAGCGGAAGGCGAAGCGGCGGCCTTTGACAAGGTCTATGCGCAGTACAGGCTTGCGCCCGAGGTCACCCGCCGCCGCATGTATTACGAAACGATGGAACGCGTGTTGGCCAAGACCGACAAGACGGTCGTCGAGGCGCCCGGCGTGGTGCCCTACCTCGCCTTGCCTCCGGCTGCCGCAAAGGGAACGCCGGCACAATGAATGGTTCGTTGAACACTGTCAGCCGCGGGATGATCGGCTGGGCGATTGCCGCGGTCACGCTTGTCGTCGCGGTATCCAGCATCTTTGCCGTGGTCCCGGAGACGCAACAGGCGCTGATCGTGCGCGTCGGCCAGCCCGTTCGCGTCTATAACGCCTATCGGTCGAACGAAGAGTTCGGTCGGACCGGTGCCGGGCTGATCGCCCGCATTCCGTTTTTCGAGAATGTCGTCTGGATCGACAAGCGCGTGCTCGATTTCGATATGCAGCGCCAGTCGGTGCTGTCGACCGATCAGTTGCGGCTCGAGGTCGATGCATTTGCCCGTTATCGGATCATCGATCCGCTGCGCATGTATATCACCGCCGGCAGCGAGCGGCGGGTAGGCGAGGCGTTGCGCCCTATTTTGGGATCATCGCTTCGGAACGAACTGGGCAAGCGGCCGTTTGCAGCCTTGCTCAGCCCCGAGCGCGGACAGGTGATGAACAATATCCAGGCTCGGCTGAATCATGTCGCCGCGCAATATGGCGCAGAAATTGTCGACGTGCGGATCAAACGCGCGGACCTGCCCGATGGCACGCCGCTCGAATCGGCGTTCCAGCGGATGCGCACAGCGCGCGAGCAGGAAGCCAGGTCGATCCTCGCCGAAGGACGCAAGCAGGCACAAATCGTCACTGCCGAAGCCGATGCGCAAGCTGCGGGCGTTTATGCGGCTAGCTTCGGGAAGGATCCGAATTTTTACGATTTCTACCGGGCGATGCAATCCTATCGCGCGACATTCGGCACCGACGGACAGGAAGCGCCCGGCACGTCGACGATGATCCTGTCACCTGACAATGAATATTTACGTCAGTTTCGGGGGAAGCCCTGATCGCGGGCGCATGCGTTCAACCTCGGTTCAGTCTGATATGATGAAAAAACGTGCCCGAAATATGTTTAACTGGGCAAAACAGGAGTTCTAAGGAGTTGGCCAAAGTGCGTTATGCTTATGCAATTACTGCGGCCCTGCTTGCTGGTGGCGCCACGGCAACCTTGACGATGCAACAGCCGGTCGGCGCGCAGGTCGCGCAAAATGCCCCCGGTACGATTTCGGCCGCCGCGCCCAAGGCCGGCGCGCCGATGAGCTTTGCCGATCTGGCTGCCAGGCTTCAGCCGGCGGTGGTCAATATTTCGACGACCCAGAAGATCCAGGTCAAGAATGGCGCCAACGCCTTTGCTGGAACGCCGTTCGAGGAGCTGTTCAAGCGGTTCGGCGGCGGGACCGACGATAATGGCAAGCCGATCACCCGCGAGGCGACGTCGCTCGGTTCGGGCTTCATCATTTCGCCGGATGGCTATGTCGTAACCAACAACCATGTGATTTCGGGTGGTTCGCCACAGGAAGGCAGCAGTGCGGTGGTCAGTTCGATCACAGTCACCTTGCCGGATCGCAAGGAATATAAGGCGACCATCGTAGGCCGCGATCAGACGTCCGACCTAGCCTTGCTGAAGATCGATGCGAAGAATCTGCCATTCGTCCAGTTCGGTGATTCGACGCGGGCGCGGGTTGGCGACTGGGTGGTGGCCATCGGTAATCCGTTTGGGCTCGGCGGTACGGTGACGGCCGGCATCGTCTCGGCGCTCCATCGCAGCATCGGCGCGCCTGGTCCGTTCGATCGCTATATCCAGACCGATGCATCGATCAACCAGGGCAATAGCGGTGGCCCCATGTTCGATCTCGAAGGCAATGTGATCGGCATCAATACCGCGATCTTCTCGCCTACGGGCGGCAATGTCGGTATCGGTTTCGCGATTCCGGCCGAAGAGGCGAAGCCGGTGATCGAGGCGCTGAAATCGGGCAGCAAGATCAAGCGCGGCTATCTCGGCGTCGGTATCCAGCCCATGACCGAGGATATCGCCGCCGGCCTGGGCTTGCCCAAAGACCATGGCGAGCTTGTCGCGCGGGTCGAGCCTGGCGAAGCCGCGGCGCGGGCCGGGATCCGGCAGGGCGACGTGATCGTGAAGGTCAATGGTCAGGACGTGACGCCGGACAATACCTTGTCCTACATCGTGGCGAAGGCACCGGTCGGCACCAAGATGCCGATCGAACTGATCCGTGAGGGCCAGCGCAAGTCGCTGATCGTGACGATCGGTGAGCGGCCGCCGGAGGATCAACTCGCCGGCGCTGCCAATCCGGGCGACGACGAAAGCGATGATAATGCCGGGCAGGCAAATCCCGATCAGTCGACCCGCAATACGCTGGGCCTGGGCTTCCAGACACTGACGCCGGAACTCGATCGCAAGCTTGGTTTGCCGGGGACGGTGCGTGGTGTGGTGATCAACTATGTCGACCCGTCGAGCGATGCCGGTACGGTCGGCCTCCAGCCACGCGACGTGATCCTGCAGATCGATCAGATCCCGGTGACGACCAGCCAGGCTGCCGCTGCCGCGATCGAGGCTGCACGCAAGGCAAAGAAGTCGACCGTCCTGCTGTTCGTCCAGCGCGGCAACAGTCCGGGCAGGTATATCGGCGTCAAACTCAAGGGCAATTGAGCAGGTGCCTCATCCCGGCGCAAGCCGGGATGAGGCTGTGGCCAATGACACAAAAAAGGGGCGGGGTGGTCTGACCACTCCGCCCCCTTTCTTGTCGAGCTAGCTCAGAACCGGTAGCTGACGGTCGCGGCGATCGTGTGATAGCCGAACTTGCTGAACTGGCGCTGCATGTCGGTGCCGGTGCCATAAATACCGCCCGTGCCATGGACGCTATAATCATGGTTCTTCAGGCTGGTGAACAGATAGAGGGCGCCGATCGAAACCGGGCCGACCTTCTGTTCGATACCACCGCCATAGTTAAATCCCCACGCGCCCTTGCTCGAATTGGTGGTCGTGAAGGCGGCCGTGGCATCGGACGTGGCAAACGTGTTGTGGATCTTGCCATAAGCAACACCACCCGTGCCGTAGAGCATCGTTCCGTGATAATCATAGCCTATGCGGCCGCGGATCGATCCGTTCTCCTTCAGCTTCGAACCGAGCCGATAGACGTTGCCGGTCGAGCTGAATGCGGTGACGTTGTCGAAAAGATAGGCCTTGCCCCCTTCGATCACGGCGCCGATCACGGGGCCGTGATCGGTCCCGAATTCATAGTCGTAGCCGGCATGGATCTTCCATTGACCGGCATCATTGTCCTTGCGGCAGCCGGTGTTCCGGCTGGGCGAAGTCGGTGCGCCGCCGCAGAAAGTCGTCGGCAACGTGGCGCTTGAGGTCGAATAGGTGACATGCTCATCACCATCCCGCGGCTGCCACGTATAGCCGATCTGGCCGCCGACATAAGGGCCGGTCCAGTTGGCGGGCCCAGTCTTCAAATCCTGCGCATTCGCCGCGGTGACGCCAAGCGCCAGAACGGCAATCGCTGCCGAAGTGGAAAATAGGGTTCTCATTGTTCACTAAACCTTTCTGCTACCGTAACGGCTTGGCTCAGAACGGATTAGTTTAGGATTCGATCCACCTATTATAGGCTTTGGACTGAGTGTTGCCCGAATGCCGCATATGTTACTGAGTAACTATTGGCCGAAGCCCGCATCCCCAGCGCGGGCAATAGCCTCCCGGGCGGCGGCAAACAGGGCGCCTGCCTTGGCTTCGCATTCGCGCTGCTCATAAACAGGATCGCTGTCGGCAACGATACCGGCGCCGGCCTGCACATGCATGATGCCGTCCTTCACCACCGCCGTGCGCAGGACGATGCAGCTGTCCATCGATCCATCGGGCGAAAAATAGCCGACGCACCCGGCATAGGCTCCCCGCGTCTCCGGCTCGAGTTCGGCGATGATCTCGCAGGCGCGAACCTTGGGTGCACCCGATACGGTGCCGGCCGGAAAGCCCGCGAACAGGGCGTCGAGCGCGTCCTTGGCGGGATCGAGGCGGCCGACAACGTTCGAGACGATGTGCATCACATGGCTGTAATATTCTACGGTGTAGCTGTCGGTCACTTCCACCGTGCCGGCCAGCGCGACCCGACCGACATCGTTGCGCCCGAGATCGAGCAGCATCAGATGCTCGGCACGTTCCTTGGGATCGGCGAGCAGGCTATCGCGATTGGCCATGTCCTCGGCTGTAGTCTTGCCGCGCGGACGGGTGCCGGCGATAGGCCGGATCGTCACCTCGCCGTCGCGCGCACGCACGAGGATCTCGGGCGACGAACCGATCAATGCGAAGCCCGGAAGGTCGAGGAAATAAAGGAAGGGTGACGGATTGATTCGGCGCAGTGCGCGATACAGATCGATTGGCGGCAGCGTGAACGGTACCGAGAAACGCTGGGCGAGGACGACCTGGAAGATGTCGCCCGCCCCGATATATTCCTTCGCCCGCGCCACCATCTGCTCGTAGCGGCCGACGGGCAACTGTGGAGTCAGTGCGATCGATGCTGGATCGATGTCGGTTCGCGTCCGGGGCGGAAGCGCGGTGGCGAGCATTGCGGCATGCGCATCGATCCGTTCGACGGCGGCGTCAACCTTTTCTTCGGGCGATCCCGGCGTTTCCGGCCATACCGGCGCGACCATGAACAACGCGTCCGCGAGCCGATCAAAGATCAGGATCAGGGTGGGGCGCCCGAACAGCATGTCGGGCAGATCAAGCGGATTGGGGGCGGGGCGGGGAAGCCGTTCGACGAGGCCGATTGTCTCATATCCGAAATAACCGACCAGACACGCAAGCGCGGGCGGCAAACCTGTCGGGACCTCCATCCGGCAGGCCGTGACCAGGGTCCGCATCGCCGAAAGCGCGTCTTCGGTCAGCGGTTCGAAGGCTTCGCAATCATTGGCCCAGTTGCGGTTGATCTCGGCCAAGGCGCCATGCGCGCGAAACATCAGGTCGGGCGCCAGCCCCAGCAGGGTGTAGCGGCCGCGCGTCCCGCCGCCTTCTACCGATTCGAGCAGGAAATCGCCGCGGCCGGGCCGGATCAGCTTCAACGCCGCGGCGACGGGCGTGTCGGTGTCGGCAATATGCGTCCGCCAGACCAAAGCGGGCTTGCCGGCGCGAAGCGCCGCGAGCGCGGCCTGATCCTGTTCGATGGTCATGCGCCTGTCGCCCGATTATTGCGCGCCGGAAAATTGGCGCTTCACTTGCGCAATCGCATCGGCATTGCGCGTCACGCCGACATCCTGTTGCACCGCCTTCATGAACTGTTCGGCAAGTTCCGTGGAGGAGGCCTGCGAAAGCTCGCCCCGCGTATTATCGACGAGGCCGGGATATTTGGTGAAATCACCCGGCGCAACCGCGCTCAGCACCACGACGAAATAGGCGCCGCCATTGTCCGCGGGCATCGATCTGGCCTGGCCGGGCTTCATGTCGAACAGTGCCCGAACCGGAGGCGGTACCTGTTTCGGATCAACGCGCGAGAGATCGATCTGGCGCGCCGAGGCAGGCTGCACAGGCGGCAATTTCACGCCAGTGCCTGCCATGGCGGCAGCCAGTGGCATGCCCTTGTTGACCTTTGCCGTAACGGCGGTGGCGATCGCGCGGGCCTTGGCGCGGGTGCGCGTGACGATGATGTCGCGGGCAACGGCATCGCGAACCCGGGCGAGCGGCAATGGCGTCGGGGCAATTACCTGACGGACGCCGAACACGGCGAACTGCTCCCCCTTGATGACGGTTTCGACGGTGGGCTTGTCATCGGCACCGGCTTCGAAGCCAGGGCGCAACAGCGCGGCGACTTCGGGCGGCGCCTTCCAGTCGGGCGTGTCGGGCGCTGTTCCGTTCGCAAGGACGGGAGGGGTGGTGGTGACAATCAATTTGTTGGATTTCGCGACCTCGTCGAAGCTCGATCCGTCGTCGATCGCGTCGTTGATGGCGGTCGCGAGATCTGACAGTGCCGCATCGGCCTTCTGCTTGGTGAGCGTAGTGACGATTTCTCCGCGGACCTGATCGAGCGATCGGGCGGGAGCCCCGGTGATCGCGTCGACTTTCACGACATACCAGCCAAAGGCACCCTTGATTGGCCCGACCAGCGCGCCCTTCGCTGCGGCAAAGGCCGCCTGTGCGATCTGTGCATTGGCCGTCTTGGCATAATCCGCCTGCACCTGATCGGTAAGCGTCGATGCTTCGAGCCCCGCCTGTGTGGCGGCGGCCGCAAGTGATGCGCCGCTGGCCGCCTTGGCTGCAATAGCCTTGGCCGCTGCCTCGGTCGGCACGATGATCTGGCTCAGGTTGCGCGTCTGGCGGGCGGCGTATTTGGTGGCGTTGCCCTCATAATAAGCTGTGATCTCGGCGTCGCTGGGCTTGGCCTTGTCAGCAACATTGGCCGGACCGAACAGGGCATAACGCAAAACGCGCGTCTCGGGCCGGGTATATGTGGCGATGTTGGATTTGTAGGCCGCCGCAATCTCGGCGTCCGTCGGCTGGCGCGTGTCGGCGACGGCAGCCAACGGGATGATGCCAACCTGTCCAGTGCGCAATTCGACCAGCAGATTGGCGTAGGGCTTTGCGAGGCTGACTGGCACGGGAAGGCCGGCGGCGACTGGCGTCAGCACCTGGCTGCGCAACAAGTCGCTGGCAATGTCATTACGGAGGTCGCGTTCGCTGATCCGCTGCTGCGAGAGCAGCGCTCGCATGGTCTTTTCGTCAAACTGCCCGGTCACGCCGCGAAAGGCCGGGATGCCGGCGATCTCTGCATCAACGAGCCGCTTGCTAATCGCGAAGCCATGCGCACGGCCCCAGGCGTCGAGCGCGCGAGCGGTAATCAACGCGTCGGTTACCTGATCGAAGCCGCCGGCGGCTACGAAGGTTTTGGGCTCGAGGGTTGGCTGCTCGCGACGGACACGATCGAACTGGTTCTGCATCCGCCGGCTGAGATCGATCGCGCTGATGCTGATTCCGCCGGCCTTCGCCACGGTCGTTCCGCCATTCGCAGCATTGGGGCCGGAACTCGATGGTCCGCTCACGCCGGTCACGATGAATGCGATCAGCACAAGGCCGAGCAGTCCGAGGACTATCCAGGATGAAAGCGCGCGGCGGAGGAAGGAAATCATCAAGCGCTCCGATGAGCCAGCATAAGGAAGGCGTTGCCATAGAGGCGGCGGCGGCCCGCTTCAAGCCGCGTAGGATGGTTGGCGATCGGTCGATCGATTGCTAGGGCACAATGGAGAATCGATAGAATGGGGCAGTGATCGATGGTGTTGCGCAAGCTGGTGGCAGGCAATTGGAAAATGAATGGGTCGCTGGCGGCGCTCGGCGAACTCGCTGCGATTCGGGAGGCCGCCGATCGAAACGCCTCGGTCGACGTCGCGATCTGCCCGCCCTTCACCTTGATCGCGGCCGCGGTGGCAAGCCAGCCGGGCCTGACGATCGGTGCCCAGGATTGCCATGCTGACGACAAGGGCGCACACACCGGCTGCATCAGCGCGGTGATGCTGCGCGAGGCCGGCGCGAAGATGGTCATCGTCGGCCACAGCGAGCGCCGGGCCGATCAGCATGAAACCGACGCGGAGGTGCACGCAAAAGCCGAGGCGGCGATCCGCAACGGTCAAATCGCCATCGTCTGCGTTGGCGAAACGGAGGCAGAGCGCGATGCGGGGCGCGCCGTCGCTATCGTCGAAGGGCAACTCGACGGATCGATTCCGCGTGCCGCCGATGGGGCGCAACTGGTGGTGGCCTATGAGCCGGTCTGGGCCATCGGTACGGGCCGCACGCCTTCGGTCGCTGACGTCGCCGAGATGCATGCCGCGATCCGCACGAAGCTGGTGTCTCTGCTGGGGAGTGCGGGCACGGGCGTGCGTATTCTCTATGGCGGGTCGGTGAAGCCGGACAATGCACGCGAATTGCTGTCGGTCGCAGATGTCGATGGTGCGCTGGTGGGCGGTGCCAGTCTTACCGCGGCACAGTTCGTTCCGATCATCGAGGGCGCTGCCGCCTGCGCCTGAGCGGCCAATATGTTGCTGCAAGGTTGAACCTTCGCGGATGATCGATTAGATCGCGCGCTTCACGAACGAAAGCCGGTACATGCTGTTTACCTTCCTCCTCGTTGTTCATGCCATCATCGCAACGGCGTTAGTCGGCGTTATTTTGATGCAGCGCTCCGAAGGCGGCGGGCTCGCATCGGGCGGCAATTCGTCGGGGCTGATGAGCGCGCGCGGCGCGGCCGATTTCCTCACCCGGGCCACATCGGTGCTGGCGACCCTGTTCGTCGTGATGAGCATCGGCCTGGCCGCTTTGGCGACCGTGGCGCGGGGGCCGACCAAGATCGATACGTCGCTGGTCGGCAAAGCCGCACCGATTTCAGCACCCACGCCTCCGCCCTCGGCTGATCCGCTGGCGGCCGCGGCCGCGCAAGGCACGGTGGCTCCGACGAACGGAACGGCGCCCGCCAAATAGCCATGTAAAGGCGAAACGCATGCGACCGCTCGGATCGTCGGATAGCCTCCGTCGCAGATCGGTCGGCCTTGCCCAGACAATTTCATCCAGAATTTTTCACCGGCCGGGGCATCGCAAGCTTGCCCTTCGGCCCCTCTCGCGGGTAAGCCCATCCTCCCATGGCGCGGTTCATTTTTATCACCGGCGGCGTGGTCTCGTCGCTCGGCAAAGGTCTCATGGCGGCGAGCCTTGCGGCTCTGCTGCAAGCACGCGGATATCGCGTGCGAATCCGCAAGTTCGATCCCTATCTGAACGTCGATCCCGGCACGATGTCGCCTTATCAGCATGGCGAAGTCTATGTGACCGACGACGGTGCGGAAACCGATCTCGATCTTGGTCATTATGAACGCTTCACCGGCGTTCCCGGCCGGCAGTCAGATAACGTAACCTCTGGTCGGATCTACCAGACGATCATCCAGAAGGAACGGCGCGGCGACTATCTGGGCGCGACCGTGCAGGTCATCCCGCACGTCACCGATGCGATCAAGGAATTCGCCCGCACCGACGTCGACGGGCTCGATTTCGTGCTGTGCGAGATCGGCGGCACCGTCGGCGACATCGAATCGCTGCCGTTCATGGAGGCGATTCGCCAACTGCGGAACGATCTTGGTCGGGCCAATGCGGTGTTCGTCCACCTCACGCTTGTTCCGTATATCGCGGCAGCCGGCGAGCTGAAGACCAAACCTACCCAGCACAGCGTGCGTGATCTTACCTCGCTGGGCATTCAGCCCGACGTGTTGGTGTGCCGCTGCGATCGCGAACTGCCGGATGGCGAGCGGGCCAAGATCGCCTTGTTCTGCAATGTCGCCAAGGAGGCGGTGATTCCGGCGCTCGATGCGCCGAGCATCTATGGCGTGCCGCTTCAATATCATGCCGAAGGGCTGGATGAGGCCGTGCTCGCTGCTTTCGGAATCGAAGCCGGTGAAGAGCCGGACCTTTCGCGCTGGACCGAAATCATCGACCGGCTCGAAAACCCCGAGGGCGAGGTGACGATCGGCGTCGTCGGGAAATATGTGGGCCTGCTCGATGCCTATAAATCGCTGCACGAAGCGCTCATTCATGGCGGAATGGCCAATCGGGTGAAGGTCAATATCCGCTGGATAGACGCCGAATTGTTCGAGCAGGACGAAGCGGAAGTAGCGGCCAAACTTGAACCGATGCACGCAATTCTGGTGCCGGGCGGCTTCGGGGAGCGTGGATCGGAAGGCAAGATCGCAGCGGTGCGTTTCGCACGCGAACGGCGCGTCCCCTATTTCGGTATCTGTCTGGGGATGCAGATGGCCTGCATCGAAGGCGCGCGCAACACGGCCGGCATTGCCAAGGCCTCGACCACCGAATTCGGCCCGACCGACGAACCTATTGTCGGTCTGATCTCCGAATGGATGAGCGAAGAGGGGCTACAAAAGCGCGAAGAGGGTGGCGATCTGGGCGGCACGATGCGGCTCGGCGCCTATGATGCCAAGCTGTCAGGCAACAGCCATGCGGCCGCAATTTACGGCACCACCGAAATATCCGAGCGCCATCGCCATCGCTATGAGGTCAACGTTCACTATCGCGAACCGCTCGAGCGCGGCGGGCTGGTCTTTTCGGGCATGTCGCCTGATGGCGAACTGCCCGAAATTGTCGAGCGGCCGGATCACCCCTGGTTTGTCGGCGTCCAGTTCCATCCCGAACTGAAGAGCAAGCCATTCGATCCGCATCCCTTGTTCGCCAGCTTCATTGCCGCGGCATTGGGGCAGTCGCGGCTGGTCTGATCGCCAGCGCTTTCGCGCTTCAGCCGAAGTCGCGGCGAATGCTCGCGGCAAATTCGGATATGTCGCTCTCGCGCAGCAACCCGAAATTATAAAGCGACAGTTCGGTGGCACCCGCGTCGACTGCGGCCTGAACTCTGGCTTCCGGGGCCGCGAGGCGCGCCTGAAGCGCCGGGCCGGTGAGGCCGGTGGCGCGAACAACGGGGATCATCGCCGATATTTCGCGCGGCGGAGCCAATCCGCCGGCAAGGGCCGCAACATGGGCATTGTCCGGATGCCCCGGGATCAACTCGGCCTGATCGGCAGCGGAGAGAAATTCGCCGAGCAGTTCATCCTCCCGGGCTGTGCCAATCAACATCGCATAGGATGCCGCCGCGTTGATCGAGACTCGCGCCTTGCCTTTGATGGCGGCGGCGATGGCGGTGACCAGTTCGGTGGAACTGCGCATGGCCAGCTCGGCATAGGCACGCAGTTCGGCGTCATCGGCCAGTGCCGCTGTGCGATGATCGTTGCTGCAGCCCTCGCTGATGTCGCTGTTGATCGCTGTGTTCACGATCTCGCGCAGGCGCACCGGATCGAGGCCTTTTGCGACGGCCTTGGTGATGCAGGCGTTGCAGAAGCACAGGTTCATCAGTGTCCGCGCAAATGGGGGAACGGTGATGAGCGTGCGTGGACGCAGCCAATCGAAATCGAAAACCGGCATGATATTCTCAAGCCGGACGAGTTTGATGCCAAACTGGTCAACCATGTCCTCGCACATCGTCACCAGGAACTCGCGAACATCGTCATTCGCGGGGCACACGCCCGAGCCGCTGGGGTTGCCGCTGGGGAAGACGCGCGCGCAATCGGGGTGGGCGTCGCGGATCCACGGCTGGAAAAGCGTGATCGTCCAGGCGTTGAGGTCAAGACCGAGCGCATGCGCATGTCGAGCGGTTTCGGGCCATATCGCGCTTATTTCAGGTGAGTGGACGTGCGGCTTGATGCGTCCGTAGCGTTCGTCCCTCGGCGGGAAATAGACCGCACCACGTGCGTTGGTGAATATCGAAACGCCCTCGCGCGGGGACAGCGCATCGATGGGGTGATAGGAAGCTGTGAGGTCGATCGCGGAGATCCCGTCCGCGCATATTTGCTTGAGTGCGCGCTCCACGCCGACGCGCGCCAGATCCCACGGATAGGCGTAAATCGTCATTCGCATCCTGATAGCTCCCACGGCGGTTCGCTTGCGCCCGCAAGATCGCTTTGCGTCGCGATCCCCTGGCGAGGCAGGCATTGTTTTTTATCGTCCTCTCTTTGGCTATGCCGCCACCGCCGAAGTTGAACAAGCCCCCCCTAAGTTCGCTTGCTTGCGGCACGTCGCGTGCGCGGTCGATCGGCGGGGCGGCGACCTGAGCGCGCGCTTGCCCCGGAAGGATCACACGGGATCGGTGGGGGCCCCCGGCGGAGGATCGATCGGCGACGGTATGGGATCATCGACTGGCGTGTCGGCGGGAATGCCATCGGGCGGTGGTGGTTGTGAGGCCATTGCGCTTCTCCTTCGTGTCCCTAACGCGGCAACGCGGGAATGGCCGCATCTGTAGGTGCTTGAACCGATATTTCGTGTTTTGCCTCGATTGGCTACTGGGCTCCCTGCATACGTAAATAACCATAGTAGAGTAGGGTTTTAGTAATCGATTGCAGGTAGGCCAGCTTATCTGGAATCGGCCGGCGATCACGCATGGTGGGGTTCCTGTCGGGGACTCGTCATGACGATAAAATCGGCCAGTCGAATTTTTGGGCTCGCACTGGGAGCCATTTTCCTTCTCGGCGCTGTTCTTGCGGCTGTGAACGTCAACGAGATACGGTTCGGCGGACCGATTTCGACTAGCGATCGGCAGGCGAGTGAGCTTGTCGCCGATATCTTGCCACCACCGCTTTACATCATTGAAACGCACCTTTCCGCGATGTCGGTGCTTCGCAAGCCAGGCGAACTGCCAAATATTGAATCGAAGATTTCTACCTTGCAAGCGGAATTCGAAGCTCGCCAGGCCTATTGGGGTAAGGCCGATATCCCCGACGACCTGAAGGAACTCGCGCGTGCGGCCGCCTTGCCCGCGCGGGATTATTTTCACGAGCTAGACGACATCTTCCTGCCGGCGATCCGGGCGGGCAACATTTCGGTGGCGGAGGCGAGCCTCTCCAAACTCGATATGCTGTACGGACAGCACCGCGCCCGTATCGATAAGCTTGTCATCGAGGGCGATCGCTACAAGGCTGATCTCGCGGTTGCAGCGGCAACGACGTTGCATCGTTCCATCATCGCGCTCGGATGTGGAGCCGTCCTGTTCCTGCTTGCGCTTGCCACGGGGATCTTCAAGCTCAATCGTGGCGTGGTGACGCCGATCTCGTCGGCATCGGCAATCATGCAGAAGATGGCGGCTGGCGATCTTGATGTTGACATGATCGGTAAGGACCGCAGCGACGAAATCGGTATCATGGCCGGTGCCGTCGAGGTGTTCCGCCAGACCGCGTTGCGGCAGCGCGAAGTGCAGGCGCGGATCGAAGCCGCGGCGATCGAGCAGAAGGAAGTCGTATCGGCCATGGCCAGCGGGCTCAGCGCCTTGGCCAAGGGAGATCTCACATTCCGGATCCCAACTGCATTTCCGGAACAATATGAAATTCTGCGGCGCGATTTCCATCAGGCAATGTCGGGTTTGAACGAAGTGATCCAGAGCGTCGCGCGGGTGGCCGAGGGGATCAACACAGGGTCCGAGGAGATAAGCTCGGCGTCGGAGGATCTGGCCCGACGTACCGAGGCGCAGGCTGGTAGTCTGGAAGAAACGGCCGAGGCGGTCTCCGCTACGACCACGGCGATGGTTCAGACGGCCGATGGCGCACGCGGCGTCAGCCAATCGGTCTCGCAGACCCATGCCGGCGCGACCAATGGAGGCGTGGTCGTGCAGGCGGCGGTCGCGGCGATGGCGGAGATCGAGCAGTCGTCGCTGGAAATCGCCCAGATCATAAATGTGATCGACAGTATCGCTTTCCAGACGAATTTGCTGGCGCTCAATGCAGGGGTCGAAGCCGCTCGGGCGGGTGATTCCGGCAAGGGCTTTGCGGTCGTGGCCAGCGAAGTTCGGGCTTTGGCACAGCGTTCGGCCGATGCGGCGAAGGATATCAAGGCGCTCATCTCCACAAGCTCGCAGCAGGTGCAGAGCGGCGTAAAGCTGGTGGGGCAGGCGGGCGACGTATTGCAGGAAATCGTCGATCAGGTCGGCCGGATCAGCAAGCTATCCGAAACAATTTCATCGTCGGCCACGCAGCAAGCTGAAGCGATGCGGGTCGTGAACAATTCGGTGTCGGAAATGGATCGGATGACTCAACAGAATGCAGCGATGGTCGAACAGTCGACCGCGGCGGCGCGGAGCCTCAAGGACGAATCTGACCACCTGGCTTCGCTGGTCACGCGTTTTCGTTTTGCGGTTCCAGGCGAGACGGGTCACGCCGCATTGCGCCGCGCCGCCTGACGCGATCGGCATTTTTGTCGGAACCGCAACGCGACAGCGCCAAAACGAAAAGCGCCGGGATCGTTTCCGATCCCGGCGCTGCGTGACGAAAGCTCGCCAGCCCCCTTGAACGGGCTCTACGCTTCGTCGTCCCCTTTAACGACGGGCGGAGCCTCGGTCTCCCCGAACCATGGCCTATTGTTTTGCCTATGTTTCGTGGGGCTTTCCTACCGCCGACATGGGGGCCTGTCATCGGCTTTCAGGGTTAAGGGAATCGAAAGTGAAGGGGTGTGGTGTATTGGCAACAGCTATCGCGGTTGCCCCCGGTCGTCGGGCAGCATAGACAGCGGCAACCGCCGATCTTTCCACGTCCGGAGCCTTATGCGCCTTTCCCGTCACTTCATGCCTGTCACCAAAGAATCGCCCGCCGATGCCCAGGTCATCAGCCACAAGCTGATGTTGCGGGCGGGGATGATCCGCCAGACGGCGGCCGGGATCTACGCCTGGTTGCCGCTTGGCCACAGGGTGCTCCGCAAGATCGAACAGATCGTCCGCGAGGAGCAGGATCGCGCGGGCGCGATCGAATTGTTGATGCCGACGATGCAGTCGGCCGATCTGTGGCGCCAGTCGGGCCGCTATGACGATTATGGCGCGGAGATGCTGCGCATCAAGGACCGCCACGATCGCGACATGCTGTTCGGCCCCACCGCCGAGGAAGTGATTACCGCGATCTTCCGGGATTCGGCGCGCAGTTACCGCGATTTGCCGCGTACGTTGTACAACATCCAGTGGAAGTTCCGTGACGAGGTCCGCCCCCGCTTCGGCGTGATGCGCGGCCGCGAATTCCTGATGAAGGATGCATACAGCTTCGATCTGGACGAGGCCGGCGCGCGGCACAGCTATAACCGGATGTTCGTTGCCTATCTCCGGACCTACAAGCGCATGGGGCTGCGCGCGATCCCGATGCAGGCCGATACCGGTCCGATCGGCGGCGATCTCAGCCACGAATTCATCGTGCTCGCCCCGACCGGCGAGAGCGAGGTCTTCTATCACACCAATTGGGAGGCCGATCGCCAGCTCGACGTCGATGCCGATGACGCCACGGCGCTGCAGGCGTTCGTATCCGGCCTGACAGCGGATTATGCGGCGACCGATGAGAAGCGCGATCTGCCGCGCGAAGCCGAGGCTGGCGCGGCGCTCAAGCAGTCGCGTGGCATCGAGGTGGGGCATATCTTCTACTTCGGCACCAAATATTCGAAGGCGATGGGGATGACGGTGCAGGGCTCCGACGGGCAGCCGGTGATCCCGCAGATGGGCAGCTATGGTATCGGCGTGTCCCGTCTGATGGGCGCGATCATCGAGGCAAGCCATGACGATGCCGGCATCATCTGGCCGGAATCGGTTGCACCCTACAAGGTTGGGCTGATCAACATGCGTGCCGATGATGCGCGCTGTGCCGCGGCGGCGGACGAACTTTATGCGAAGCTGAACGGTGCCGGCGTCGAGACGCTTTACGATGATCGCGACGAGCGCGGCGGCGCCAAGTTCGCGACGATGGATCTGATCGGCCTGCCCTGGCAGATCGTGATCGGCCCGAAGGGGCTCGATCGCGGCGTGGTTGAGCTGAAGCGGCGGGCGACGGGCGAGAAGATCGAGCTGTCGGTCGAGGATGCGTTGGCGAAGGTGGCGGGGTGAAGACCTTCCTCGTCATCCCAGCGAAAGCTGGGATCTCTGGCACTGCGCTTGCCGCACGAGATCCCAGCTTTCGCTGGGATGACGGCCTGTGGGGGCCGTCATGATCCTCTCCCGCTACGAACGCATGATCGCGAAACGCTATCTGCTGCCCGGCCGGGGCGAGGCGTTCATCTTCCTTGTTGCCTCGATCAGCCTGTTCGCCGTCGCGCTCGGCGTGGCGGCGTTGATCATCGTAATGAGCGTTATGAATGGGTTCCGGGCCGAACTGTTCGACAAGATTGTCGGGCTGAACGGTCACGCCGTGATCCAGGGCTATGACGGAAAACTGCCCGACTGGCGGCGGATCGCCGGTGAGGCGAGGGCGCTGCCCGGTGTTACGTCTGCAACGCCATTGATCGAGCAGCCTTTGATGGCGGCCTTTTCGGGTCGGGTCGAGGGCGTGCTGGTACGCGGCATGACGGTCAACGATATCCGCACTAATCCGGTAATGCAGGGCAAGGTCGTCAAGGGCGCGCTCAACGCGCTGGTGCCGGGATCGAACCGGGTGGCAATCGGTGCCCGGCTGGCGGAGCAACTCGGCGCCGATGTCGGCAGTGAGATCAGCCTGATCAGCCCGCAGGGGCAGACGACGCCGTTCGGCACGGTGCCGCGAATTGTGAGTTATCAGGTGGCGGCGATCTTTGAGGTTGGCGTCTATGATTATGACAAGGCGTTCGTGGTCATGCCGATGCAGGATGCGCAGACCCTGCTGATGCTGGGCGATGCGGTCGGCATGGTTGAGATCCAGACCAACGATGCCGACAAGGTCGGGCAGATTTTGGCACCGCTGAAGCCGAAGATCGCGATGCAGGGCGAAATCCGCGACTGGCGCGAGATGAACGCGTCCTTGTTCGAGGCGCTGGCAGTCGAGCGGGTGGCGATGTTCGTCGTCTTATCGCTGATCATACTGGTCGCCGTTTTCAACATATTGTCCTCGCTGATCATGCTGGTGCGAGCGAAGACGCGCGACATCGCGATCCTGCGGACGATGGGGGCATCGCGATCGGGACTGATGAAGATCTTCATGACCGTCGGCATCACGATCGGCGCGCTCGGCACGGTGGCGGGGCTGATAATCGGGGCGGTCTTCCTGTTCTTCCGGCAGGGCGTGGTGAACTTCGTCCAACTCGTGACGGGGCAAAATCTGTGGGATCCGTCGATCCGTTTTCTCACCGAACTGCCGTCCAAGACCGATCCGGTCGAAGTGGTGGTGATCACGGTAATGGCGCTGTTCCTGAGCTTTCTCGCTACGCTCTATCCCGCGTGGAAAGCGGCGAGCACCGATCCGGTTCAGGTGCTGCGCTATGAATGAGGTCCTTGCCGTATCGGGATTGCGCCGCTCGTTCGAACAGGGCGGGCAGCGGATCGACGTCTTGCGGGGCATCGATCTGGTGGTGGCGCCCGGCGAGATCGTCGCTCTTCTGGGGCCGTCGGGATCGGGCAAGTCGACCCTGTTGCAGGCGGTGGGGCTGCTCGAAGGCGGGTTCGAGGGATCGATCCGCATCGCGGGCGAAGAAGCAGCGAAGGCGGACAATGACGGCCGCACCCGCATCCGGCGCGATTCGATGGGATTTGTCTATCAGTTCCATCACTTGCTGCCCGATTTCTCGGCTGTCGAAAATGTCATCCTGCCGCAGATGATACACGGCGCGGAGAAGCCGGCCGCGCAGGCGCGCGCGGAGGCTTTGCTCAGCACGCTGGGGCTGGCTCACAGGCTCACGCATCGCCCTAGCCAGCTTTCAGGCGGTGAGCAGCAGCGGGTGGCGGTGGCGCGGGCGCTTGCCAATAGGCCCGCGCTGGTGCTCGCGGACGAACCCACCGGCAATCTAGATGAAGCAACAGCGGACATCGTGTTCGCTGAATTCCTTAAACTGGTGCGCGGCGAAGGGTCGGCGGCGCTCGTGGCGACTCACAATGAGCGGATCGCGGCGAAGATGGATCGCGTATTGCGGCTCCACGAGGGGCATCTCCATTAGCGACGGACCGCCCAATCCCGCTCCCACTTCGGCCGGTAGCTTCGGGATATCCAAAGCGTTGATCGCGATCAGCGGCACCACCACGATCACGACTGGTAGCGGATCGCTGGACAATCTGCGGAACTGATCCATGCTCGGTATCCGGGCATGGCGCCGAGCGGCGGGGCCAGCGTGTCGGTGCATTCGTCACCTGAACAAAGCTGAGCCATCCGATTTTTCGCTGTCGAATCGCGGGCGGGCGCCTACATAATGATTCATGTCTTACCAGTGCTTCGTTCCCTTGCGAGTCTTCTCCGCTTACTCGATTCTCGAGGGGGCAATCGAGCCGAAGGCGATCACCAAACAAGCGCGCAAACTTGGCTTCCCTGCGGTAGCGCTCACCGATCGCAACGGCCTTTACGCGGCGATGGCCTTCTCCGATGCAGCCAAGAAGGATGGCGTTCAGCCGATCATCGGCACACTGCTGGGCGTTGCCCGACCGGGCGTGGATCAACTCATCATCGACTGGTTGGCGCTGTATGCGCAGGACATGCGCGGCTATGACAATCTGTGCGCTTTGGTATCGGCCGCGCATCTCGAACGGCCGGTGCATGAGGATGCACATGTCCCGCTCGCCTTCCTCGAGGGCCGCACCGACGGACTGATCGCGCTGACGGGTGGCGGCGAGGGCGCGCTTGCGCGGCTGCTGGCCGATGAGCAGCTCGCCACGGCGACGGACTATGCCGGGAAGCTGGAACTGCTTTTTCCGAAACGGCTTTATGTCGAATTGTCGCGGCGGGGGAACGATATTGAGGAACGTGCAGAAACCGCGCTGATCGATCTGGCCTATGCCCGCGATCTGCCGCTGGTCGCCACCAATCCGGCCTGCTTTGCCGAGGCCGAATTCTACCCGGCGCATGATGCGATGCTCTGTATCGCCAGTTCGTCTTATATCGAAAGCACCGAGCGGCGGCGCTCTTCGCCCGATCTGTGGATGAAGCCGGCGCGGGAGATGGAGCGGCTGTTCGCCGACATTCCCGAGGCGCTGGCGAACACGCTGGTGGTGGCGCAACGCTGCGCGGTTGCAGCGCCCTATCGCAAGCCGATCCTGCCCAGCCTGGCCGGCGATCGTGACGGCGAGGCCGAGGCGCTACGCCGCGATGCGAAGCTTGGTCTCGAGGCGCGGCTGGCGAAGATGACCGGCCCCGTCGACCGGCAGGCCTATTTCGACCGGCTGGCGTTCGAGACCGACATCATCATCAAGATGGGGTTTCCCGGCTACTTCCTGATCGTTGCCGACTTCATCAAGTGGGCGAAGGACAATGGCATTCCGGTCGGCCCAGGACGCGGGTCGGGTGCCGGCTCGGTGGTGGCGTGGTCGCTGACGATTACCGATCTCGATCCGCTGCGGCTGGGTCTGCTGTTCGAACGCTTCCTCAATCCCGAACGTGTATCGATGCCCGATTTCGACATCGATTTCTGCGAAACGCGGCGTGGCGAAGTGATTCGCTACGTCCAGCAGAAATATGGTCGCGATCAGGTCGCGCAGATCATTACGTTCGGAAAGCTCAAGGCCCGCGCGGTGCTCAAGGACACCGGCCGGGTGCTCCAGATGAGCTATGGTCAGGTCGATCGGTTGGCCAAGCTGATTCCCAACCATCCGACCGATCCGTGGACGCTCGATCGCGCGCTGAACGGCGTGCCTGAGCTCGCCAGGGAATATAAAGATGATTCGGCGGTCCGTAAGCTGCTCGATCTTGCAATGCGGCTGGAAGGCCTGCCGCGCCACAGCTCGACCCATGCGGCCGGCGTGGTGATCGGCGATCGCCGGCTCGACGCGCTGGTGCCACTGTATCGCGATCCGCGTTCGGACATGCCGGTGACCCAGTTCGACATGAAATATGTCGAGGGCGCGGGCCTCGTAAAATTCGACTTTCTGGGGCTCAAGACGCTGTCGGTGCTGCAAAAGGCGCTGCATTTTCTGTCGATGCGCGGGATTACGGTCGATCTGGATACGCTCGGCTGGGATGATCCGGAGGTCTATGCCCTGCTCCAGCACGGCGACACCGTCGGCGTGTTCCAGCTCGAATCGGAAGGTATGCGGCGTACGCTTGCGGCGGTTCGGCCGACCTGTTTCGAGGACATCATCGCACTGGTCTCGCTCTACCGTCCGGGGCCGATGGACAATATCCCAAGCTTCGGCGCCCGCAAGAACGGGCGCGAGGAGATCATCTACCCGCATATGCTGCTCGAGCCGATCCTGAAGGAGACGTACGGGATCTTTGTCTATCAGGAACAGGTGATGCAGGCCGCGCAGATCCTGGCGGGCTATTCGCTGGGTGAAGCCGATCTGCTGCGCCGCGCGATGGGCAAGAAGATCAAGGCGGAAATGGACGCCCAGCGCCAGCGCTTCGTTGATGGTTGCGCGGCGAACGATATCGCCGCGCCCAAGGCCAATGAGCTGTTTGATTTGATCGACAAATTTGCAGGCTATGGTTTCAACAAGAGCCATGCAGCCGCTTATGCGCTGGTCGCCTACCACACCGCTTGGCTGAAAGCACATCACAAGCCGGAGTTTTACGCTGCGTCGATGTGCTATGACATGGCGCAAACCGACAAGCTGGCGATCTTCATCGATGACATGCGGCGGATGGGAATCGAATGTCTCGGGCCGTGCATCAACCATAGCGAGGCCGAATTCAGTGTCGAGGACGGCCGCGTACGCTTTGCACTCGGAGCGCTCAAGGGCGTTGGTGAAAAGGCGATGGAAGCGCTTGCCGACGAGCGTAAGGCGAAAGGGCCTTTTGAAAGCCTCGAAGATTTCGCCGATCGTATCGATCCGCGGCTGATCAATCGTCGCCAGCTCGAAAGCCTGGCGGCCGGCGGTGCGTTCGATGTGATCGAGGATGAGCGCGCGCCCGTATTCGCAGCCGCCGAAACGATCTTGGCGCACGCGGCAAGCGCCGCCGACGCGCGGACAAGCGGGCAGGGCGGGCTGTTCGGCGATATCGCCGGGGGCGTCGCGCCGATCCGGCTCGATCGGGGCGTGCATTGGTCGCTGATCGATCGGATGGCCGCCGAGAAGGATTGTTTCGGCTTCTATTTCTCGTCGCATCCCACCGATCAGGTTCGCCATCTCGCCGATGCGAATGGCGCGCGCAGCTATGCAGCCTTGTGTTCGCTGCCCGCGCCCGCCGACGGCGGTCGGGTGGTCGCGGTGATGGCCGCGCTGGTCGAGGATGCGCGTTGGCGGACATCGGCGCGGGGTAAGCGCTACATGATGTCGACATGTTCGGATGCCACGGGGCAGTTTATTGCTACTTGCTTCGATGAAATGGCTGCAGCCGAACTGGAAGACGCCGCGAAAGCCGGGGCGTGCGCTCTGTTGCGGGTCGAACTCGACTGGCGCCCCGGCGAGGAGACGCCCCGGGTTACGGTGCGGGGATTACAGAGTTTCGAAACACTTGCGGGTGCAATAAGGTTACGAATCGATATCGAGACGGCCGATCCGGGCGCATTGCCAGCGTTGGCCGACCTTGTGGCGGGTGAAAGGGGGGGGCGGGGCGAAATGTGGTTGAAGGCGATACTGCCCGATCAGATGACGGCCGATGTCCTGCTGGGGCGTGATTTCCGACTGGACGCCGAACTTGTGGCCAAAATCGAACGGTTGCCGGGGGTTACTGCGCGACTCGGCACGGTAAACGCCCCCCGATTGCATCTGGTCGCGTGATCCACATGGCCGTGTTTTTACCAAATGGGGCACTGACCAAAATTCGTACCGCGCGGTGCGGGTTCGGACTGTCGGTGGATGGGGGCGCACGTTGATCGGATGACACCGACGGCGGTCATCCTGGCAGTTTTATTTTGCACAAATTCGGTGCTGAGCCTCACCATGGGACTCGCTTGGCGCGATCTCGGTAAGCCCAGGCATGCGCTGACCTGGTCGATGGCGTTCGGCGCAGCCTCGCTTCAGTGGGTTGTCAACGCGACGGGGCTGCAACTTTTTCCACATGCGGTGCCATATCTTGCAATCGTCTCGGCGCTGAGCATGACGTCCGGCTCCCTGTGGGCGATCGGCTGTCGACAGCGTGCTGGCTTGTCTCCTCACTATGTGCGGTTTTCGATAGGCGTGATCGCCTTTACGGGCATTGCGGTGACAACATCGGCATTGGGCCTAGGGCCGTTCAGTTCGACGAGCCTATTCGGCTGCGCCATGTTCATGATCTCGGTGTCGTCGATGTTGGGTAGGGGGCGTCGGACCACACATGGCGAACGGGTGCTGATTTGCGCCATGGCGATATTTGCCGTGCTTGAGTTGCTTCTAGTGATCCTATCGGTTGTGCAGATTGCCTCAAGTACGCCGGAGCTCATGAATGTTTATCGTGTGGCATTGGGGCTCGGACTGACTTGCGGCTATATCGTGATCGGCGTCGCTGCGGTCTTCCTGATCGCAACCGATCTGGCGGGGCAAATGCGCGTCCTGACCATCAGCGACCCGCTGACCGGGGTGTACAATCGGCGCGGTTTCGAGCAGGCGGCCGCGCAGGCGATTATCGCTACCCGCTTTCGGCATGAGCCGCTCGCGGTGATCATAGCCGATCTGGATGGCTTTAAGACGATTAACGATCGCCATGGCCATGCCGTCGGCGATGATGTCTTGCAGCGATTTGCGACCCATGTCGCGAGTTCGTTGCGTCGTGGCGATATGGTTGGCCGGCTGGGTGGTGAAGAGTTTGGAATTTTGCTGGCGAATACGACGGGTGAGGCGGCTGTCCGGATCGTCGATCGCCTCCGATCGGAATTCGCCGCGCTGTCGATCGGAGACGATGTTTCTGTGCAAGTTACGTGCAGTTTCGGGATCGCGGAACTGGCTGATGATGACAAGGATGTCGGTACCGCTGTCAATCGTGCCGATCAGGCTCTGTATCGGGCGAAATCCGCTGGACGGAACAGGGTGGTGCTGAACGATTCCCGCTGCATACCACCATCGAGCCGTGACGGCATTGGCGAGGCGCTGCACGATGCGGCGGCTAGCGGCTCGTAGGGCGGCTTGCGAACAACCCGAAGATCATGATGACGAGATAGCAGGCGGCCGGGATCGCGAGTGCAAGCCGAAGTCCGGAAAGATCCGCGAGGTGGCCGGTGAGAGGAGGAAGGATCGCGCCGCCGACAATAGCCATGCAAATGATGCCGGATCCTTCGGCCGCGCGCGTTCCGAGCCCCAGGCTGGCGAGTGAGAAGATCGTCGGGAACATGATCGCGTTACATAGCCCGATGGCGAGAAGCGCCCAACCTGATGCGGGGCCGGCGCTGTTGGCGGCGATCAGGATCAGGGTGATCGACCCTGTTGCAACGGCTGCCAGCAGCTTGCCTGGGGAGATCAGGCGCAGCAGCCCAGCGCCTATGAACCGGCCGACCATCGCTCCGCCCCAATAGAAGGCGACATGCTTGCCGGCGGCTTGTGCGGAGATCGCCATCACGTCTGTCTGGGTAAGGAAGGCGACCATCAACGAGCCGATCGTCACTTCGGCCCCGACATAGAGAAAGATGCACAGCGCGCCGAAGGCGAAGCGGGGCCGCTTCAGCAGCATAAAGGCCTGGAGCGGAGAGGTTTCCGCTTGCGCCTGCTCTTGCAGCCGATTGCGCCGCAGCCAGAGCGCGCCGGCCACCAGAAGCAACGCGACCGCGAGCCCGATATAGGCATGGACGATAACACGCGTCTCCGCGGTTCGGTACAGCGCAAGGGCTGCGTTATCGAGCGTGGTTGGATCGACCTTGGCCAATCCGCCGAGGATTAGAATCGCGCCGACATAGGGAAAGATTGTCGTTCCCAGCGAATTGAAAGCCTGCGCGAAGGTCAGGCGGCTGGAGGCCGTGTTGGCGGGGCCGAGCCGGGAGATAAGCGGGTTGGCGACGACCTGAACAATTGTGATCCCCGCTGCAAGCACGAACAACGCGATCAGGAAGATCGGAAACCTGCCTGAGCCAGAGGCCGGGATAAACAGCAGGCAGCCGAGGGTCATCGTCAGCAGGCCGATAGCCGCGGTCCGCAGATAGCCGAAACGGCGGACGATGGCCGACGCCGGCAGCGAAACAATGAAATAGGCCGCGAAGAATGCCGATTGCACCAGCATTGCCTCACCATAGCTGAGGGTGAAAAGGCCCTTCAGTTTTGGAATGATGACGTCGTTCAGGCTGGTTATGCCACCGAAGGCGAAAAACAACCCGAACACGAACAGCCGCAGATCGCGATCGCCCGGACCTTGTGCCTCGTCGTCGATCGTTGCGGTTGGATCTGTCGAGGACGATGAACTTGTGTCGATCAGCATAATGGTCCCCGCCCGCCGCGCGCGCTGGCGGAATTTGCGTGCAGGGTTATTCGGTCAGGCGAAAAAATTCAACGCCTTGGCTCTGTCAGTTCTTGCCTTTCGCCGGCGGCGCGACGGTGATCTTCACTTCTTCCCCCGACTGACCAGGGAAGTTTGTGAACATCGCCTCGATCAGTTTGGGGACTAGAATCGTCAGGCTATCGTCGAGCGAGCGGGCCTTGGCCTTGCCTTCGAACACATGCTGACCGTCCGCACGGATGATCGTCATGTTCACGAAGCTCGTATAAACCGTATAGCTATCGACCTGCCGATCGAACCAAGGATCGTACGCAAAGGAATCCCAGCCATAATAGAAGGCCGATCCATAGCCCCAGCGGCGGCCGTAGCCATAGGGCCCGTACCCGAAGCCGTAGGGGCCAAAGGGAGGCGTTGCTCGTGAAACGACCTTCTGAACGCCCTTGTCGACGCCATAATCGAGCTGCACCATCAGTGCAGCCTTCGCGCCAGCCTCGGCAGGGCGATATCCATATGCCTGCAGACGCTGGCTGACGAGCCCCGCATATTGCGCGAATTCCAGACCACCCTCATTGCGGGCATTGATCGGTTCGATTGCGAACGTCTGGCCCTGCGGGACGGGCAGCGCCTGGAAGCGAGCGACATTGGCCTGAAACGGCTCGGCGCAACCGGCGACGGTCAACAGCGCGAGAGGCAGCGCTGCTGAAAGGATCATCCTGGGGAGGGGCATCGGAAAACGCCTTATCTATTTTCTGGAACATCAACCTAGTTCTGCCACGGTTTATCGCAAGAGGCGGCTGAACATAGGTTGAACGTTTGTAACAGGTGCGAGTTTCACGCCCGTTAAGACAAGGGTTTAGGCGGCGAGCCGCATCTCCATTCGGTCCCAGATTTCGACGAGCGCTTGCGTCAGTTCGCGCATCATCGCCTCGCTGTGCGTCGGCCCCGGCGTGAAGCGGAGACGTTCGGTGCCGCGCGGAACGGTGGGATAGTTGATCGGCTGCACGTAAACGCCATATTCGGCGAGCAGGATATCGCTGACCTTCTTGGCCTTGACCGGATCACCGACCATCAGCGGAACGATATGGGTGACGGTATCCATCACCGGCAGTCCCGCCTCGGCGAACATCCGCTTCAAGGTTGCGGCCGCGGCCTGCTGACCGTCGCGCTCTGCCGAGGATTGTTTGAGGTGGCGCACGCTGGCGAGCGCACCGGCAACCAGCACCGGCGAAAGTGACGTCGTAAAGATAAACCCGGGCGCATAAGAGCGGATCACATCAATGATCATGGTGTCGGCTGCAATATAGCCACCCATCACGCCGAACGCTTTGCCCAGAGTGCCCTCGATGATTGTCAGCCGCTTGGCTGCATCGTCGCGATCGGAAATACCGCCGCCGCGCGGGCCGTACATGCCGACTGCGTGAACCTCATCGAGATAGGTCAGCGCATTATACTTGTCGGCGAGATCACAGATCGCGTGGATCGGGGCGACGTCGCCGTCCATCGAATAGACACTCTCGAATGCAATCAGCTTGGGGCATTCGGGATCTTCGGCAGCGAGCAACTCCTCGAGGTGGGCCAAGTCGTTGTGGCGGAACACGCGCTTTTCGCAGCCTGAATTGCGAATACCAGCGATCATCGAAGCGTGATTGAGTTCGTCCGAAAATACGATGCAGCCCGGCAGCACCTTGGCGAGCGTCGACAAGGTCGCTTCGTTCGAAACATAGCCCGAGGTGAACAGTAGCGCTCCCTCTTTGCCGTGGAGGTCGGCCAGCTCATATTCGAGATCGACGTGATAGTGCGTGTTGCCGCCGATGTTGCGGGTGCCACCCGAACCCGCGCCGACATTGTGCAGCGCCTCTTCCATAGCCTCGATCACCTTGGGGTGCTGGCCCATGGCGAGATAGTCGTTCGAACACCATACCGTGACGGGCTTCGGACCGTTGTGGCCGGCAAAGCAGCGCGCGTTCGGGAACATGCCCTTGTTGCGCAGGATGTCGATAAACACGCGGTAGCGGCCTTCGGCATGCAGCCGGTCGATCGCCTGGGTAAAAACGCGCTGGTAATCCAAGAGCCCTGCTCCCCGTCTGGCCTTCCCAAGGCCTGAATCGACCGGTCTTTTACGGCCAAGGCCGACAGAAAGCCAGTGCGAAGAATGTCGAACGGATTTCGTCCTAAATCTTTGATCGGGGACGTTGAATAGGTGCTTTCCCGTAAATCCGCTGCAGGCTTTGCCACTCGTTATGTGACGGTCGTGCCCGTACGACGTACAGCCTGCGACATGACGGCGGCGGCAGAGGAATGGCGCGAAGGTCGCGCGTCTGATCGGCGCGATTTAGTTGGGCGGCCCCCCCCCGTCTTAAGTTGTTCGATGATAAGCAGCGCGGAGCGTTTACGCCCATTCGGCGATCGTGTGTCGAAAACTCAGAAAGATGAGCAACAGCGCCGGCAGGATCAGGACGATCTGGTATCGCAGCACGACTCGAAGTCCGACCGCGCCCCGGCCGATTTCAGAAGTGCCTCCAGCGGCGCCACGCTGGCGGGCTGGGCGTTGCCAGACGTTTCAGACGCAACATCGATGAAATCATCGGCGCCCTGATCCGCGGCTACATGATCGAGATGGCTGTGAGCCCGCGCTGGCTGAGTTCGTCCTGCAAAGGCTTGCTCATGTCGACCGGCGCGGTGAAGATGGCCCGCCCGACCGGGTGTGCGGGCCAGCCCTGCCCCTCCGTCAGATAGGCGATGCGCCGCGCTATGCCAGGGCCGCCATCGACGAACCGGAGTGCCCGTGGCGCGGCATTGCCGAGTTCCTCCGCTACCAGGGGGAAGTGGGTGCAGGCGAGCACGACCGTGTCGATCCGATCGCCATCCGGCTGGTCGAGCAATCCGCTCAATACCGCAGCATAGGCCTCGGGATCAGCAGGCGCGCCGCGCAGCTTGGCTTCGGCCAGTTCCACCAGTCGCGCCGACCCGTGGCGTAGCACTGTGCAATCAGCAGCGAAACGCTGCGACAGGTCATCGACGTAAGGTTGACGAACGGTGGCGTCGGTGCCGAGCACACCGATGACGCGGGTTTCGGACTGTTCGGCGGCAGGCTTGATGGCGGGAACCGTGCCGACCACCGGTACGTCGAGCGCGCCTCTCACCGCCGCGAGCGCGATCGTCGACGCGGTGTTGCAGGCAATCACCACAAGGCGTGGCCGGCACCGTTCGACCAAGCGGCCGAGCAAGGCCGGAACCCGCGCCGCGATTTCCGGCTCGCTCCGGGTTCCATAAGGGAAACCGCCATTATCTGCGACATAGACGAAGGATGCCTGTGGCAGCAGTGCGCGCGTCGGCGCGAGCACGGATAGACCGCCGACTCCGGAATCGAACATCAGGATCGGGCGATCATCGGCCATCGGCAGCCATGTAGACTGCCCGGGTGCGATTGAAAATGGGCTGTCGCAAAACGGGCCATCGTCGGGGCATCGTATCGCCCGCGAAACCTTCTGTGCAGTTGTGCGTGTTGCGCGTCCGGAATGTTCGACTATGCTGAGCGCATATTCAGGGGAGCCGCCTCGCAATGCTATCATTTGCGACAGCCATGGTGCTGTTGGGCGCCTATCTGATCGGCTCGATTCCGTTCGGCGTCATTCTTACGCGGCTTGGCGGAGCGGGCGATCTGCGGACGATCGGATCGGGCAATATCGGTGCGACCAATGTGCTACGCACCGGCCGCAAGGGACTGGCGGCTGCCACGTTACTGCTGGACGGCGCCAAGGGCGCCGTTGCGGTAGTGGCCGCCGCGCAATTCGCGCCCGAGCTTCAGCCGATGGCGGCGGCGGCGGCTTTTCTGGGGCATCTGTTTCCGGTATGGCTCGGTTTCCGCGGAGGCAAAGGTGTCGCGACCATGCTTGGCACGGCCTTGGCGCTTTATTGGCCAGCGGGTATTGCTTTCGCCGTGGTGTGGATCGCGATGCTGGCAATCACACGCCGTTCATCGCTGGGCGGAATCTCTGCGGCGGCAAGCGCGCCTGTTGCGGCGGCGGCGGGCGGGCAACCCGACCTGGTCCTGTTGTTCCTGGCAATGGCGATACTTCTCATCTGGAAGCATCGTAGCAATATCGTGAGATTGCTCGACGGAACCGAGCCCCGGGTGGGCGGCGGCAAGGCCGGCTGACGGATGGCCGATCGCATCGGTCGCGATGATGGCATTGCTCGGCTGCGCTTGATCCGCACGCCGGGGATCGGCCCGATCACCAGCCACCAGTTGATCGCGCGGTTCGGTTCGCCCGAAGCGGCGCTGGATGCGATTCCCGATCTCGCTCGCCGAGGCGGTGGCAAGGTCCCGCAGATTGCAAGCCTGACCGCGATCGAGGCCGAGCTCGATGCGGTGAAGCGTCTCAGCGCGCGCTATCTGTTCCGCGGTATCGGCGATTATCCTGCGTTGCTGAACGAGGTCGAAAATGCTCCGGCCGCCCTGATCGTCAAAGGCGATGTCTCGCTGCTGGTGCGTCCTGCGGTTGCCGTCGTCGGCGCGCGTAACGCATCGGCGGCGGCCGTCCGCTTCGCCCGGATGCTGTGCCATGATCTGGGAGATGAAGGGCATATCGTCGTATCGGGCCTCGCGCGCGGCATCGACACCGCTGCGCATCAGGGATCGATCGCCAGCGGTACGATAGCGGTGATCGCCGGTGGCATCGATGTCCACTATCCGCCGGAAAATGAAGCGTTGCAGCAGGAGATTGCAGAGCGCGGCCTGCTGATCGCCGAGCAGCCGCCGGGGATAGAGCCGCGCGCGCGCCATTTCCCTTATCGCAATCGGATCATCGCGGGGCTGTCGCTGGGCACGGTGGTTGTTGAGGCGGCACCCAAGTCCGGCTCGCTGATCACGGCAAGACTGGCGGGCGAATATGGCCGTGACGTGATGGCGGTCCCAGGATCTCCGCTCGACCCGCGGGCCCAGGGCTGCAACCTGCTGATCCGTGAGGGCGCGACGCTCGTGCAGACGGCGGCCGACATCATCGAGGCGATCGGCCCCTTTCGCGCCGGTGTGGCATCCGAACGCGCGCCGAATCCCGGGCCTCCACCAATATTCGAAGATGCGGATGATATCGCGCGGCGTGCGATCGCCGATCTGTTGGGGCCGGTGCCGGTGTCGATCGACGAACTGATCCGGCAGAGCGGGCTGGAGCCGGCGATCGTGGCAACCGTGCTGCTGGAACTCGAACTCGCCGCACGTCTGGAGCGTCACGCCGGGGGGCGGGTCAGTGTATGTTAAACAACACGCCCCTTGACGTCGCCCGCTTCATCTCGCCACCCTCGTGCGTACACACGTAAGGCAAAGTTCGGAATTCCATGAAACTCGTCGTTGTCGAATCCCCCGCCAAAGCCAAGACCATCGAGAAATATCTTGGACCCGGTCACAAGGTACTCGCGTCTTACGGCCATGTCCGCGATCTTCCTGCCAAGGATGGTTCGGTCGATCCCGACAACGGCTTTGCGATGGAGTGGGAGGCCTATGCCGACAAGGCCAAGCAACTCAAAGCGATCACCGATGAGGCGAAGACTGCCGATACTCTGATCCTCGCAACCGATCCCGATCGCGAGGGAGAGGCGATTTCGTGGCACGTGCAGGAGGTGCTGCGCAAACGCCGCGCGCTGCCCAAGGATGTCCAGAGGGTCACGTTCAATGCGATCACGAAGGCCGCTGTGCTCGATGCCATGGCGAATCCGCGTGCGCTGGACGAGGATCTGATCGACGCCTATCGCGCCCGCCGTGCACTCGATTATCTGGTGGGCTTCACGCTCTCGCCGGTATTGTGGCGCAAGCTGCCAGGGGCGAAGTCGGCGGGCCGCGTCCAGTCGGTGGCATTGCGGCTCGTGGTCGATCGTGAGCGCGAGATCGAAGCGTTCCGCGCGCAGGAATATTGGTCGATCACGGCCGATATGGAGCAGGATGGGGTTGCGTTCATCAGCCGGCTCGTGCGCTGGCGCGGGCAGAAGATCGATCGGCTGACGATCGGGGCGGCCGGCGATGCCAATGCCGCCAAGGCCGATGTCGAGGCCGGACGCTTCTCGGTCGTCTCGGTCGAGACGAAACCTATCACCCGGAACCCGCCGCCACCCTTCACGACATCGACGATCCAGCAGGAGGCCGCGCGCAAGCTAGGCTTCTCCGCCAGCCATACGATGCGGATCGCGCAGGCGCTCTACGAAGACGGCGCGATCACCTATATGCGGACCGATGGTGTCCAGATGGACGGCAGCGCGATCAATGCCGCGCGCGGCGCGATCGCCAACCGCTATGATGCATCCTATGTCCCTGATAAACCGCGCCAATATGTAACGAAGGCCAAGAATGCACAGGAAGCGCATGAAGCGATCCGGCCGACCGATTTCGGGCGCGATCGGGCCGGCAGCGGCGATCATGCCAAGCTCTACGATCTCGTTTACAAGCGCGCACTAGCCAGCCAGATGGCGTCTGCCCGTCTCGAACGGACCACCGTCGAACTGGCCGACGGCACCGGCCAGCACGGGCTGCGCGCGACGGGGCAGGTCGTACTTTTTCCAGGCTATCTCGCGCTCTACGAGGAGGGCCGCGACGATGAGGGCGACGAGGAGAGCCGCCGCCTGCCGCGCATGAAGGACGGCGATGCGCCTGCGAAGAAGAAGGTCAACGCCGAGCAGCATTTCACCCAGCCACCGCCGCGTTATTCGGAGGCGAGCCTCGTCAAGAAGATGGAGGAACTGGGGATCGGTCGTCCGTCGACTTACGCCTCGACGCTTCAGACGCTCAAGGATCGCGATTATGTGACGGTCGACAAAAATCGCTTCACGCCAAACGAGAGCGGTCGGTTGGTCACGAGTTTTCTCGAGCGCTTTTTCGAGCGTTATGTGAGCTATGATTATACCGCGTTGCTCGAAGACAGCCTTGATGATGTTTCCGGTGGCCGGGCTGGCTGGCAGGCGATCCTTGAGGCCTTCTGGAAGGACTTCAAGCCCAAGACGGCCGAGGTGATGGAGCAGAAGCCTTCGGATATCACGGCAGCGCTGGACGAGTTCCTTGCACCCTATCTGTTCCCTGAAAAGGAAGACGGCACCGATCCGCGGCTCTGCCCCTCGTGCAGCGCGGGCCGGCTGTCGCTGCGTGGCGGCAAGTTCGGCGCATTCGTTGCCTGCTCGAACTATCCGGAGTGCAAATATACACGCCGCTTCGCCGACGCCGGTGGCGCCAAGGACGGGGGAGATACCGGTCCGGTGGTGCTCGGTACCGATCCCGAGACAGGTCTTGAAGTCTCGAAGCGCGCAGGGCGGTTCGGCCCCTATATCCAGCTCGGCGAGGGCAAGGATGCGAAGCGTGGATCGATTCCCAAGGATGTCGGAACCGATGTGATCGACCTCGCGATGGCGCTCAAGCTCGTCTCGCTTCCGCGCACCATCGGCCTGCATCCGGAGACCGGTCTGCCGATCACGGCGTCGATCGGTCGGTTCGGTCCTTATCTGCTGCACGACGGCAAATATGGGCGGCTGACCTCAACCGCCGAAGTCTTTGAGGTTGGCATGAATGCCGCGGTGGTCAAGCTGGCCGAGGCTGCTGCGAGCAAGGGTGGGCGCGGCGCTGCTCGCGAGCCGCTCAAGCAGTTCGGCACCAGCCCGGAGACTGGCAAGGACGTCAAATTGATGGAGGGGCGGTTCGGGCCCTACGTCACCGATGGGGTTACCAATGCGACCTTGCCCAAGACGGCCGATCCCGAGACGCTGACCCTCGAATCGGCGCTGATCCTGCTTGCCGAACGCGCGGCGAAGGGCCCGGCCAAGGGCAAGAAGAAGGCGCCGGCGAAGAAGACTGCATCGGCGAAAGCCGCGCCGAAGAAGGCCGCCGCGAAAAAGCCTGCGGTGAAGAAGGCCAAGGTGGCGGCAGAGTAGGGTAATTCGTGGCGCGCGCGATGGCCGCCCGCCGCGCAAATAAAGATTAAGAGATAGAAGTAGCCCCTCAGCCAGCTTTCTCCCGTAAGCGGGAGAAGGCAAACCTGGGCTTTTGTTAGCGCCTAGAGTTTTTCCGCTTGTGATTGAATCGAAGGGGTTCTCTGGCGGATAGATTTGTGATTCAAGCTGGCCACTGGTGAGGAGGCCAGCATAGATGA
>NZ_FMZJ01000012.1 GCF_900101455.1 Sphingomonas sp. YR710
TCGATGCCATCGGCGACATATGTCACCTCTATCAACCCGACGAATGCTCCAACTTCTTCGTCAAAGCTGGGTATGGATCAGATTAACGGCACGATGCTCTAACTACAAAGTCCAGCGTTCGATCTGTGCTGGCAGCGCCCGATCGCGCCAGATGCCTTTGAGATCGGCGAGCAGGCCGTCACCGGCTACGAGCCCCTTGATGGCGTCATCGCTGAGATCCTTGTAGGATCGGTGCGGCACCGCCGCCACGACGATGTCATATTGCCCCGCCAGAGCGTCTGGCGACAGCTTTGCATCATATTCATGGGCGGCCTCGGCCGCATTGGCCAGCGGATCGTGCAAGGTGACGGTATGGCCCAGCCACTGCAGCCGTCGTACGACATCGAACACCTTCGAATTGCGCAGATCGGGAACATCCTCCTTGAAGGTGACGCCCAATATCAACACCGATCCGATCCGGCTTTTGCGCCGCGTATGAATCGCGTCGGCGACCCATGAGGCCATCGAATCGTTGATCGATCGGCCGGCCAGGATCACGCGGGGAAGATGCCCGACGCTCTGTGCGCAGTGGCTGAGATAATAAGGATCGACGCCGATACAGTGACCGCCGACCAGCCCGGGTTGGAAGCGCAGGAAATTCCATTTCGTGCCGGCGGCTTCGAGGACATCCCAGATCGACAGGTCGAGCTTGGCGAAGATCTGGGTGATCTCGTTCATGAAGGCGATGTTGATGTCACGCTGCGCATTTTCGATCACCTTGGCGGCTTCGGCGGTCTTGATCGATGCGGCGCGGAATGCGCCGGCGCTGGTGATACGGCCGTACATGTCGGCCACCCGATCGAGAATTTCGGGATTTTCGCCCGCCACGACCTTGATGATCCGGTCGACCGTATGTTCGCGATCGCCCGGATTGATGCGCTCCGGCGAATAGCCGAGGAAGAAGTCCACGCCGCGCTTCAGCCCTGAAATCTGCTCGAGGACCGGGCCGCAAACGTCTTCGGTGACACCCGGATAGACCGTGCTTTCATAAATTACGATCGTGTCGAGGCCCGGGCGGATCAGCCCGGCGACGGTGCGGGTGGCGGCCATCACCGGGCCCAGGTCCGGACGATTGGCGTCATCGACCGGTGTCGGGACGGTCACGATATAGATGTCGGCACCCGATGCTTGCGATGTATCGGCGGTCAGTACAATCGAGGATGCCTCCAGCGCCTCGGGATCGACCTCGCGGGTGCGATCATGGCCTCGCTGCAATTCAGCGATGCGTTCCGGGCTGATGTCGAAGCCGGTCGTCGGGAAGTGCTTGGCGAGCGCGACCGCCAGCGGCAGGCCGACATAGCCCAGGCCCACCACCACGATCCGCTGGTCCGTCCCCGATGCCACCATAGATTCCCCCGTCACATCGGATCCGTCCGGGATCCGTCGATATGCCTGACAGAGTTAACCCCTCCGGCCGGCGAGTAAAGCGCCGTGGTGCAAGGCCGGGGGAGGGCGTCTGCTTTTTTGGCATAACCGGGGACGACCTTCATGCTATGAGCGGGCCATTCGATGAGGAGAAATGTGATGCGCGTTTTCGCTTCTGTCGTCGGTATGGCGCTTGTCGCCGCCGCAGTCCCCGCTACGGCCGAGATGGGCATGACAGGCAAGGGCCAGGCCATGGCGGATCTGGTCGACACCCAAGGCGTGATCAAGGGCCATGCGATGGTAATGCAGGGCAAGGACGGCCTTCACATCTCCGTTCACGCGGCGGGCCTCACGCCTGGCGTGCACGCGGTGCATGTTCATACGGTCGGCCTGTGTACGGCGCCAGACTTCAAGAGCGCCGGTGGCCACTGGAACCCGACGATGAAGCAGCACGGCCGCGACAATCCGGCGGGCATGCATATGGGCGACATGCCGAACATGACGGTCGGCGGGGATGGTACGGGCTCGCTCGATGCGGTCATCGCAGGCGGGATGCTGCATGGCGGCGAGATGCCGTTGCTGGATACCGACGGCGCGGCTGTCGTCATCCACGAGACGGCGGACGACTATAAGACCGATCCAGCCGGCGCCGCGGGCGCCCGAATCGCCTGCGGGGTCATCAAGGGGTGAAGGTGTAGCGGTCGACGATCGCGAATCTCGCCCGCGGTACGATTTTATACTACTCAAGTTCAAGGAGGCTTGAGTCCATGTCGCATGGCGAAAAGATCAGCGTTACGATGACTGTAGAACAGGTCGGGGCGATCCGCGCGAGCGTAGAAGCCGGCGAATATGCCTCGACCAGCGAAGCGCCTGCGAGCTGCCGTTCGCCTATGGCAAGCCCAGCGGGTGGAAGATGCCGAACGGATCGCCTCGATCAAGGCTCGCATTCGGCGTTCGATCGACGATCCGCGCCCCAGTCTTACCGATTCCGAGGTCGATGAGCGGCTTAAACGGTTGTTCGCCGATGCCCGAGGTTGATGTCGTCTATCGTCCGGAGGCGATTGTTGATCTCGAACAATTCTTCTATGGCGGTCGCGATTTTACGGCGATCTATCGCGGCCGAAAACATTCCGAAGTCCCTTCGGAACGTCTGACTGACGATTCAGTCCAGCTGGTAGCGTTCGAGGATCGAGTAGGTCGATCCTTCGGATCCAAGGTCGCTTTCATACAGGTTGAAGCTGTCGAAAAACCCTTCCACCGGGGGTGGCATCAGCAGCCCCGGGGGTAGCGGAGCTATCGGCGCATTACGGGGCGAGAAGCGCGCGATCGTGATGTGCGGTACGAAGGCGCGCGGATCGGGGGCGACGCCGACGCCGGCGAGCGCGCGGTTGACCGAATCGCGAAGCGAGCGGACGGCATCGTGCGGGGTCACGCCGGCCCACAGCGCATCGATCCGTCCGCGCTTGTCGAAACAGCCTGTGCCATCGAGCGTCAATGCAAAGGCCCGATGGTGGATCGATCCCAGGGCCGCCGCGATATCCGCGGTCTGATGTGCGTCGGCCTCGCCGATGAAGCGTAACGTCAGGTGCAACTGGTCGTCACCCTGCCAGCGTGCGCCGGGCAGTCCACCCATCATGGCGACGAGCGCCTGGCGCATTGCGCGTGGCAGCCGCAGGGCAACGAAAAGTCGAAACATGGGACCATGTCGGGCCGGATACCGCCCGGCGCAACCCTGTTCAGAACATATTCACGGGCGGCCTGCTTGAAAAGAAGACGGCTTCAGCCGATATTGTTACGCGAGTGGCGCTGTCGCCATTCTTCATGGAGAGTTTTTACATCATGGCAAACTGGTCTGACCCCCGATCGACTGCGGCGCCGCGCGCAACGCGGGTCGGCGTGGCCGACGCGGCTTACGATGCTGGGCTGCGGTCCTACATGCTCTCGATCTACAATTACATGGCATCCGCCGTCCTGCTGACCGGCATCGTCGCGATGCTGTTCGCCAATTCGGGTCTGGCTGAGCCGATCCTTCGCGGCCCCGGTCTGCTGAAATATGTGATCATGCTGGCGCCTCTGGGCTTCATCATGGTGCTGAGCTTCGGGATCAACCGTCTGTCGACCGCTTCGGCACAGATGCTGTTCTGGGCTTTCGCGGCGGTGATGGGCCTGTCGATGTCGTCGATCTTCCTGGTCTATACCGGCGCCTCGGTCGCGCAGACCTTCTTCGCGACCGCTGCGGCCTTTGCCGGCCTCAGCCTGTTCGGCTACACCACCAAGAAGGATTTGTCGGCATTCGGCACCTTCCTGATCATGGGCGTGGTCGGCCTGCTGGTAGCGATGGTGATCAACATGTTCCTGCGCTCACCGGTCATGAACCTCGTGATCAGCTTCATCGGCGTGCTGCTGTTCGCGGGCCTCACCGCTTATGACACCCAGAAGATCAAGAGCCTTTACTTCCACGTGGCCGGTTCGGACATGGTCGGCAAGACGGTGATCATGGGCGCGCTGACGCTCTATCTCGACTTCGTCAACATGTTCACCTTCCTCCTGCAGTTCATGGGCGATCGTCGCTAACCGCGACATGCGCCTGTCGACCGAAAGAGCCCGGCCATTGCGCCGGGCTTTTTTGTGGCTGCGGCACGGGTACAGCTATTTTTTGCCGGTAGGAATGTGATGCCCGGTGCCGCAATCCATCCCGGAAAGACGCTGGCCTCGTGCTGAGACGCACCTTTCTCGATCTCGCATTCGATCCGCTGACCGAGCAGCAGGTCGTTGCGGAGCTACAGAGCTGCACCGCCCGATCATTGTTTCGCTACCTGGTCACCCCGAATGTCGATCATGTCGTCCGTTTGTCGCGGCTCGATCGTGCCGGACCGGAACATCAGGCTTATGCGAATGCCGGCTGGTGCTTGTGCGACAGCCGAATTCTGGCGCGGCTCGCGGCCATGTGCGGCGTTGCGCTGCCGGTGGTGCCGGGAAGCGATCTGACCGCGCGGCTTATCCGCGAAATATTGAGGCCCGGCGATCGCATCTGCCTGATCGGTGGTGATCCATCGACGCGGACCGCTCTCGCCGCACTCCGGCCGGATATCGCGATCGATCAGCACATTCCGCCAATGGCCCTGCGGTCCGATCCCGCGGCCCGTGCCGCGGCGGTGCGCTTCGCCATCGATCATCCCGCTCGGTTCACCCTGATCGCGGTCGGCTCACCGCAGCAGGAGCTGATCGCTCAGGAGATGGCGAAAATGCCGGGCGCCTCCGGTACGGCGCTCTGCATTGGCGCGTCGATCGATTTCCTGACGGGCCGCGCCAGACGTGCGCCGCGCTGGATGCAGCGGACGTCGCTCGAATGGCTCCATCGGCTGGTGAACGACCCGGCGCGTCTCTGGCGCCGCTATCTGGTCGAAGGCCCGCGCATCTTTCTGCTGACATGGCGCTGGCGACGTCGGCTTCGGGCGGAGGCTACCGATACAGGCTGACGGGAGGCGCCTTGCCGCTCACGCCAGCGTTTCCCGGAACATGGCGATTGTCCGTTCCCAGGCCAGCGCTGCTGCGGCGGCATCGTAGCGCGCAGCGGACGTGTCATTGTGAAAGGCGTGCTGGGTTCCCGGATAATCGTAGCGCGTGACCTGCACTCCGGCGGCCTTCAGCGCGTCGGCCCAGGCGCCGGCGCCGGCATTCACGCGGTCGTCGCTGCCCGCATAATGAAGCTGCATCACTGCCTTGACCTGCGCGGCGTCGGCGGGTGGCGGAGTCGGACCGTAAAAAGCACTGGCGGCCGTCAACGCCGGGCCGGCGCCGACCGCGAGCCGATTGACCATCGCCCCGCCCCAGCAGAAGCCGACGACGCCCACCTTGCCGTTCAGCAGGCGATGGTGCGCGAGCCAGTCGATCGTCGCGATACCATCGGCCGCGGCCGATGGCAGGTCGAGCGCGCCGATCATCGTGCGGGCCTTGTCCTCATCCGCCGGCGTGCCGCCCTGCGGCGAAAGAAAATCGATCGCCAGTCCGACGAAGCCGGCCACAGCCAGTCGGCGTGCCACATCGCGCGTATAAGGTTGAAGTCCGCGATTTTCGTGGACCACGAGTACAGCCGCCGGCTTCTTCGGATGCTTTTTCGGAATTGCCATATAGCCGGCCAGAATATGGCCGTGGGCACCCGTCCAGGTGACGTCTTTGCTCGTCAGTCGCTTGTCGTCCTCGGCGATCATCGCTGCGGCTGCCGCGTCGGGCGCGATGGCGGTGACCAGCATCTGCGCCGCTGCCGCGCCGCCCGCCAATCGGGTCATGTCGCGCATGAAGGCGCGGCGGTTCCCTCGGCCATGGGTGAAGCGATCATAGAGCATGATCGCCCGGGCCATCACCTCATCCTGCGCCATGTCATGCTCCTTTATGTAAGCCCATCATTCAGTTCGGCGACTGCGCCGGCGCCGGCGCAGTCGCCGGAGGTGCGATGGTCGGGGCGGCCGGGGCGACGAGCGGAGGGGCATCCGCCGGCGGCGCATCGTCGGCCTCGGTCGATTTTTGCGATCCGGCTTTCGGATGGACGATGGCGGCCCCGCCATCGTGCGGCATGCCACTCGCATCGCCCGTTGCGGCATCGATCGCGGTGATCTGATCCGATTTGTCGACGGGCAGCCCTGCATCATCCAGGCTGGTGGCGATCTGCGGCGCGCCGAGATCTTCGGTCTGCGGCACAGGCTTGTTCTTGTGGCCGCACGCGCCAAGCAGAAGCAGGGCGATCAGGATTGGGATGACTTTCCGCATGGTCAGTTCATCCCATAATAGTCGCGAAACCAGGACACAAAGCGCGGTATGCCGACCTTGATGCCGGTCGTCGGCCGGAAGCCCAGTTCGCGCTGGATCGCGCTGATGTCGGCGAACGTTTCCTTCACATCGCCGGGCTGCATCGGCATCATCTGGCGAATCGCCGGGCGGCCGCACGCGGCCTCGATGGTATCGATCAGTTCACCCAGATCCTCGGACTGGTTGTTGCCGATATTATAGATGGTATGGGGCGATCGGCTGCCGCCAGATTTGGTCTGGCCGTCATCGGCGGGCGGATTATCGAGTGCGCTGATCACCCCGGCGATGATATCGTCGATATAGGTGAAATCGCGCCGCATCGCGCCGCTATTGAACACCGATATCGGCCGGCCGCGCAATATCGCATCGGTAAATAGCCACACCGCCATGTCGGGCCGGCCCCATGGCCCATAGACGGTGAAGAAGCGAAGCCCGGTCTGCGGAATGCGATAGAGATGGGCGTAGGATTCGCTCATCAACTCGTCGGCCTTCTTCGTCGCAGCATAGAGCGACAGCGGCTGATCCACCCTGTCTTCGACCCGGAATGGCAGGCTGTCATTGCCGCCATAAACGGCCGATGACGAAGCATAGACGATATGCTTCACCCCGGCCTGCCGCCCCAGTTCCAAAATGTTGACATGACCGACGAGATTGCTGTGCACATATGCCCGCGGATTCTGCAGCGAATAGCGGACGCCGGCCTGCGCACCGATATGGGCGATTCGATCGATCGATTCGCCCGCTATCGCCGCCTCCAGCGCATGTTCGTCGCCGAAATCGCATTCGACGAATCGAAAATCGCCGCCCATCGCATTCAGCGCGGCGATGCGATCATGCTTCAGCTTCACGAAATAATAGTCGTTGAGATTGTCTATCCCTATCACCCGTTCGCCACGGGCGAGCAGGATTTGCGCCGTATAGAAACCGATGAAACCCGCAGCACCCGTCACCAATATCGCCATGAGTCACCCTGGTAAGTCGCCGCCAACGCCCTAACCCAAGCGGGAATGATCGTCGAGGCTTCCCATCGCGCGCGCGATGCCTATAAGGGCGCCCGCCGGACGGCTGCTGGGGCGTCGCCAAGTGGTAAGGCAGCGGCTTTTGGTGCCGCCATTCGGAGGTTCGAATCCTCCCGCCCCAGCCAGATCCGGCCTGAGCGCGCATCACGGTGAGCACTGGTCGCGCCACGCGCTGGCCTTACGCAGCTATTGCCCGTCAATGGATAAGGATGGCGTTCCTGCCGAGGCTTTTTGCGCGGTACAGGGCCTCGTCAGCCTTCTTTATCGCGATGGTCAACGAGACGGTGGTGGGGGGCAGTACCCACCCGCCAACGCTGGCCGAACATTCGTAGGTGCATTCCTCATATTCGGTCCCCTCTTCCGCCGCGGGTTGCAGGCGATAGGGACGTGACAGCGATGCGCAAATATCATTTGCGATACGCTCCGCGGCCTCCCTGGCATCGGCATTGTCGGTTGTGGATCCGCTGATCAGGACGATGAATTCGTCACCACCCAGACGAAAGACCAACTTCGTATTTCCAACGCAGGCCCGCAGCCGATCGGCAACTTCGATGAGGAGGAGGTCGCCATAGATGTGACCGAACTTGTCGTTGATCGCCTTGAAGCGATCGAGGTCGATGAGCAGAAGCGCGGCCAGTGTCGAACGGGCCGGTTGATCGGTCATCATGCCATCGTAGCGGCTTTCAAGTGCACGCCGGTTGGGGAGCAGCGTCAGAGGATCATGGAGCGCTGCGATCTGGGCGTCGTCGAGTTTGCGTGCGCGATCGGTAATGTCCATGCACGAAATCAGCGTGCCACCGGCTTCCAGAGGGATGCACTCAAACTCCATCACGCGATTCTGGAATGTCTTGCGCTCGAAGCGGAGATGTTGCCGACGATTGATATGTTCGATGCATAGTGTGACGAACGCCTCCACCGAATGTTTCGGAAAATCCCCGCGCGCATGCAGGTAACGCGCAAGATCGTCGAACTTGTCCTTGCCGGGCGTGAACTCGTCTTCGCGACCGATCTGGTGGATCTCGTAGAAGCGCTGGTTAACGCCAATCAGCCGACGGTCGGCATCGAACATGGCAAGCGCGGTCGGGCTCGCATCGATAACCGATTGGAGATAGCGGCCATGGTGAAGCAGTTGTTCTTCCAGCCGCTTGCGGTCGGTAATGTCATAGAGCGCGACAAGCAGCAGTCCGTCCGTGGTCGGCTCCACTGGCGTGGCGGTTGCAACGACCGTTCGATAGGAACCATCCTTCGCGCGAATGCTGATTTCCATCGGACGAAAGGCGGTGCCCGATGCGGTTGCTTCGATGAGGCGCGAACGCCATTCGTCCTGAATTCGGAGCCGGCAATCCGGATCGGGATGCGCGAGCGGCCACCAATGATCGAACGTGGGTATTTCGGACAACTGATAGCCGAACGCACGACAGAACGCCGCGTTCAGATAGATGACACGACCTTGTTGATCATTGAGGACAAGTGGTAGCGGGGAAGCCTCGATGGTAGCCGTCAGGCGGCGTTCGCTTTCGCGGAGCGCAATTTCCTGGCAGACCATTTCGGTAACGTCCTGCGTCGTTCCGACAATGCGCCAATGGCCCTCATCATGCCGATCGACCCTGCCCATCACGCGGAAATGGCGGATGCTCCCATCTCGTCGAATTACCCGATGTTGAACATCCAATCGCGACGCCGCTTTTATGGCCGTGCGGAATGCCGAATCCAAAAGCGGACGATCGTCGGGATGAACGCGATCGGCATAGCGGTATCGATCGAAGGAACCATTGTCTTCGAACTCGAACAGCTCAAGCATTCCCTCGCTGCAGACGAGTTCCAGCGTGTCTCCATCCAATTGCCAGAAGCCGATCCGCGCAATGCCCTGGGCATCCTTCAGCAGGGCATCCGTTCGCTTCAACATCTGTTGCTTGTTCTTGCGTTTCGGCCTGCGGTCAATATCCGCCTTCTGCATCATCTGGCCGAACATCTTTCGCGGCAAGACGGTTTGCGCCGCGATGAGGAAGGCGGTGACCGAATACCAGCATCATTTTCGATCGCGGAGCCGGGATTCCTGTGCTGAGTCGTCACGCCAAACTTCCCGCCGATATCGCCCGCTCACGGGTTTGCTACTCTGATGTAAACATAGAATGTTAACTTAGCCCTATCGGTGCCACGTTGACCTTCATCGTGGCAATGCGATTATCGTGCCTGGTTCGGGAATGAAACGCATCGCCTCGGTCAGCGGGCGCCGCGCCCTGCAGGCTTGCAGCGAGGCGATCGGGCCGCCATGGCTGACGACGATGACCGTGCCGTTGGCCGGCAAGTCGGCGAAAGCCGCCGCTACCCGGCCGGCCAGATCGGCGCCGGATTCGCCGCCGCCGGGCCGATAGTCGTCCGGATCGTGCATCATCCGGTTCATCTCGTCACCCGTCTGGCGCCAGATCGCGTTCCAGCTGTGGCCTTCCCAGCTGCCGAAGTCACGCTCCCGCCATCGCGCATCGGTGACCGGCGTAATGCCGTGGCGACGCGCGATCAGGGTGGCCAGCATGCTCGCCCGCCTGAGGCCGGAATGGATCACGGCAGACACGTTCTCGCGCGCCAGTTCAGCAGCGAGACGCTGCGCATGCCGCCGGCCTTCGATGCTGAGTCCGGCATCGCTGATGCCGTAGCAGATTCCGTGCCATCGCTTCGCGACGGCGGTGTGGCGGATGAGCAAGATCCGGGCGGTCACGACGCTGTGGCGGCCAGCAGCAGCCCGATCTGCCCGGCATAAGCCGCGAAACCCAGACAGTCGCCGGTGCAGCCGCCGATCCGCCGGATCAGCAGACCGCGAAACCACCAGATGAAGAAGATGGCGGTGACGGTCGCCATCGCCATCGCCATCGGCATGCGGACCGCAAAACAGGCGAGGCCCGGCAGCGCGGTCAGTATCGCCAGCAATATCGTCCGCAGGCCGACATTGGCGGCAATGTCCTTGGCGATGCCGGTGCCGGCCGGCGCGGGCGCAACCAGCGCCATCACCGCCACCGGCATCAGCCGGCCAAAGGTCGCGGACGCGATCAGCGCGGGGGCGATCAGCGGTGCCGGCAAGGCGATCAGCAGGGCCGCCCGCAAGGCCACGGCCAGCCCCAGCCCCAGCGCGCCATAGCTGCCGATCCGGCTGTCCTTCATGATCCGCCGGACAGCCTCGGCATCCCATCCGCCGCCGAACGCATCGCAGAAATCGGCAACGGCATCTTCATGGAAGGCACCGGTCAGCCGCGCTTCGACGATCAGGCCGATCAGCACCGCGACGATGCGCGGCCAGAGCAGGCCCGACAACAGGATGAAGCCGGCGGTGATCGTCCCGATCAGCGCGCCGACGAGCGGGAACCAGCCTACGCTTCTGCTCAGCGCACGTTGGGCCGTATCGGGATCGAGGCGAGCGGTGGCGGGGACGGGGATGCGGGTCAGGAACTGGATCGCCATTGCCGGCGGCGCCCACCATGGCGGCTCAGTCGGCACGGCCCAGCCCAAGTTCGGAGAGCGAGATAACATCCGACAGCAATGCCGCGGCGCTGTCGAGCAACGGTAGCGCGACCAGCGCGCCGGTTCCCTCGCCCAGCCGCATGTCCCATTCCAGAAGCGGGGTCAGCCCGAGCTGGTTCAGCGCGGCCATATGGCCCGGCTCGGCCGATCGGTGCGCGGCGATCATCGCGCGCTTTGTGCCCGGGGATAGTCGTTCGGCGACCAGCGCGGCGGCGGTGGCGACGAAGCCATCGAGCAATATCGTGATCTTCGCTTCGGCGGCGGCGGCGAAAAAACCGGCCATCGCGACGATCTCGAAACCCGATACCGCCGCGATCGCGGCGCGCGGATCGGCGTCGAGCCGCCCCCCCAGGCGGGCCACGGCCTCCGCCACGACCCGTCTTTTGCTGGCGATGGTCGCGTCGTCGGCTCCGGCACCCGGCCCGATCGCGGCATTAGCGGGAATGCCGGCCAGCAACGCGGTCAGGCATGCGGCCGGCGTCGTGTTGCCGATCCCCATCTCGCCGGCGATCACGATGGCAAAGCCCCCGTCGGCGGCGTGCTTCGCCTCATCGGCCCCCACCGCCCAGGCCGCATCGAAATCGGCGATGCTCATGGCGGGGCCGTTTGCCAGATCCTGTGTGCCGTCCGCGATCCGCGCCGCACGGAACCAGCCCGGCGCATTGCCGGCAAGTGGCGATGCCACGCCGACGTCCACCAGCCGCAGGTCGCAATTCTGTGCGGCGGCGAGCGCGTTGCTGGTTGCGCGCCCGGCGGCGATCGTATCGACCATCGAGGCCGTCACCGCAGCGGGCCAGGCCGAAACGCCTTGTGCGATCACGCCATGATCGCCGGCGAACAACACGAGCCGGCGTGGCCTGGTGACCGGATCGAGCCGTTGCTGGACGGCCGCGAGCTTCGCCGCGAGACTTTCCAGCTTGCCGAGGCTGCGGCGGGGCTTGGCGAGGCCATCCAGATGGGCCCAGATGCTGCTGTCGTCGATCATGATGCCGTTCCTGCAATGGCGAGAAATGTTGCGGTGTCGATCACTTCGGCCAGCGCCGCCGCCAGCCGGTCGAGCGCGGCGTCGACGCGATATGCCTGATCGACGCCGTCCGATGCGGCGCCGATCCGCGCCAGCCAGGCCGCGCGCTGCGCCGACCGGTTGAACAGCCCGTGGACATAGCAGCCGGCGATCCGTTCATCCGCGCTCAGCGCCCCGTCCGCGCTGCCGTCGGCAAAGCGGAGCAGGGGGCGGGTGCCCGTCGCGGTGGTCCGGCCCGAATGGATCTCGTAACCGCTGAAGCCGATGCCGTCGGCCAGGCTGATGCCCTCGATCTCGGTCACTCTCTTGTCGCCGGTCAGGACAGTCTCGGCCGGCAGCAGTCCCAGCCCGTCGACGGTCTGCGGCGGCCCTTCGATACCGCCGGGGTCGGCGATCCGGGTGCCGAGCATCTGATAGCCCCCGCAAATGCCGAGCACTCGTCCACCGCGCCGGACATGCGCTGCCAGATCGATATCCCAGCCCTGCGCGCGCAGGAAGCCCAGATCGGCGATCGTCGCCTTGGTGCCGGGCAGGATCACCAGAGCGGCGTCGGCCGGAAGCGGCTGGCCCGGCGGGACCATTTTCAGGCGCACCTGCGGCTCGTGCAGCAGCGGATCGAAATCGTCGAAATTGGCGATCCGCGACAGCATCGGCACCGCGATCGTCACCGCGCCGTCGCCGCTCTGCTGCTGATCGAGCACCACCGCATCCTCAGCTGGCAGCGAGCGGGCCGCGGCAAGCCATGGCACCACCCCCAGTCCGGGCCAGCCGGTGCGGCGTGCGATCTCGGCATAGCCATCGTCGAACAGCGCGATATCGCCGCGAAACTTGTTGATCAGGAAGCCGCGGATCATTGCCGCATCCTCAGGCTCGATCACCGCCCTGGTGCCGACGATCGACGCGATCACCCCGCCGCGATCGATATCGCCGACCAGCACCACCGGCACCCCCGCCGCGCGCGCAAAGCCCATATTGGCGATGTCGCCTCGCCGCAGGTTGATCTCGGCGGGGCTGCCGGCGCCTTCGACGATCACCAGATCGGCTTGCTCGCGCAACCGCGCATAGGATGCGAGAACGGCGCCCAGCAACTCGCCCTTGCGGCCCTGATAATCGCCGGCGCCGAGATTGCCGCGCACCTGCCCATGCACCACGATCTGCGCGCCGGTATCGGATTGCGGCTTGATCAGCACCGGATTCATGTCGACCGTCGCCGGCACGCGGCAGGCCAGTGCCTGCAGCGCCTGCGCGCGGCCGATCTCGCCGCCTTGCGCCACCGCGGCATTGTTCGACATATTCTGCGGCTTGAACGGCAATATCTTGAGCCCGCGATTGGCGAACAGCCGGCACAGCCCCGCGACCAGCACCGATTTGCCGACGTCCGATCCCGTACCCTGCAACATTATTGCAGCCATGCGACGCCCCCTGTCATCAGCCATAGCAGCAGGCACGCGCGCCGATAGACGGCGAGCGCGCGAGCCAGATCGTTCGCCTCGGGCGGGCTTCCGTCGCCGAGGATCGCGCGTTCGGCGGGTTCGCCATCATAGTTGACCGCGCCGCCCAGCTGCCGTTGCAGCACGCCCGCCATCGCGGCTTCGGGCCAGCCGCCGTTCGGCGAGGCATGGTGGCGAGCATCGCGCAGCATCACGCCCAGGCCACCCGCCCCGGCGATGCAGATCAGCAGGCCGGCGATGCGAGCCGGGATCAGGTTGACCAGATCGTCCGCGCGCGCCGACGCCCATCCGAAATCGCGGTAACGGGCATCGCGGTGGCCAACGATGCTGTCGGCGGTATTGATCGCCTTGCAGATCGCGAGGCCGGGCAGGCCGCCGATCAGGAACCAGAAAGCGGGTGCGACCACGCCGTCGCAGAAGCTTTCGGCCAGCGATTCGATCGCGGCGACGGCGATTCCGCTCTCGTCGAGCGCTTCGGTATCGCGGCCGACGATCATGGAGGCTGCGGTGCGGGCCTGTCCTAAAAATTCCTCCCCGGAACGGGGAGGGGGACCGGCGAAGCCGGTGGAGGGGACTGCGGAACAACCGGGGGGCACCGGAGACCCCTCCACCACCCTTCGGGCGGTCCCCCTCCCCGAGACAAGCTCGGGGAGGAATTTGAGCGGGCGCAGCACGGCCGCGACATGGTCGTACAGGCTGCGCTGGGCGAGGCCGGTCGTGGCGATCAGAATGACGAAGATCGTGCCCCAGCCATGTCCGGCGATCGTTGCGATGGCCCAAGCCATTCCACCCGATACCGTGACGAGCAGCAGAAGCAGTCCGATACCCGCAACCCGCTTTCGCGCAGGACGTCCGTGGTTCCAGTGCCGCTCACCCGTCTCGATCAGCCGTCCGAACGCGATCACCGGATGGCCGACAAGACGCAACATCGCCATCGGATAGCCGATTACGGCCTCCAGCGGCAGGATCGCCACCAACTGCCCCGCCGTTCCGATCGCGATCATCCGGTGCGTCGGATCGGGATGACGAACGCCTGCCCGTCGGCGGTGCGGCCGATATGCGTGGCTACGCCATAGGTTTCGGCGATGCGGGCTTCGGTCAGCACGTCGCTGGCGGGGCCGAAGGCGATGACCTTGCCTTCGCGCAGCATCAATATGTCGTCGGCGACTCGCGCCGCCTGGTTGAGATCATGCAGCACCACGATCACGCCGGCGCCATCGGCGGCGATGCCGCGCAGGCGATCGAGCACGTCGAGCTGGTGCGCGGGATCGAGGCTCGCCAGCGGCTCGTCGGCGAGCAGCCATTCGGGTTCCCCGGCCAGCACCCGCGCGAGCAGCACGCGCCCGCGCTCACCGCCCGACAGATGATTGACGCCGCGTGTCGCATAGGCCGTCACGTCGGTGGCTGCCATGGCCCGCGCGACCGCCTCGCGATCGGCGGGGGTTTCGCCCCAGCGGCCCTGATGCGGAAAGCGACCGAGGCCGACCAGGGTGGCAACATCGACATTCCAGTGCACATCGGCGCTTTGCGGGAGCAACCCGATCCGCTGCGCGCGCGTCCGACGATCGAGCGCGGCGATTGCTATGCCATCGAGCTGCACCGTGCCCGCGTCGGGCAGGCGCAGCCCGGCCAGGCAATCGAGCAGGCTGCTTTTGCCGGCGCCGTTCGGACCGAGCACCACGGTCACGCGGCCGCGCGCAAAGGCCATACTCACCGTGTCGAGCACCCGGTTCTGCCCGAGCGTCAGCGACAGCCGATCAACCGCCAGTCCCAACTTCACGGTCATGCCAGCGTCCTCCGCATGCGGATCATCAGGAACAGGAAGAAGGGGCCGCCGAGGATCGACATCGCAATGCCGAGCCGCAATTCGCTGACGGTCGGGGCCGCGCGGACGAGGCTGTCGGCGAGCAGCAGCAAAAGCGCGCCGCCCAGCGCCGACGGCAGCAGGATCGCCGAAGGCCGGTTGCCCGCGAGCGGCCGCACCATATGGGGCACCATCAGCCCGACAAAGCCGATGATCCCGGCCGAGGCGACCGATGCGCCGACCGTCAGGCCAACGCCGAGCACGATCATCATCTGCAGTCGCCTCTGATCGACCCCCATCGATCGCGCGGCCTGCTCGCCGAGTGTCAGCGCGTCGAGCGAGCGGCCGGTGAATGCCAGGATCGCCGAACCCACTGCGATGATCGGCAGCGCGAGCCGCACGTCATCCCAGCTCCGATCGGTCAGCGCGCCCATCAGCCAGGTCATGATTTCCGATGCCGCGAACGGCGTCGGTGCCAGGCTGATCGCGAGCGCGGTCATCGATCCGGTGATGCTCGACAGGATCATCCCCGCCAGCGTGAACAGGATCAGGCTGCCCGATCGCCCGGCGAGGAGCGCCAGCGCCGCCATCGACAGCGCCGCGCCCGCCAGGGCGAACAAGGGCAAGAGCAAAGCTGACGCCGCATAGCCGAAATAGAGCGACAGCACCGCGCCGAGCGCGGCACCCGAAGATACGCCGAACAGGCCGGGATCGGCGAGCGGATTACGCAGATAACCTTGCATTGCCGCCCCCGACAGGCCCAATGCGGCGCCGATCGTCAGCGCCAGCACGGTGCGGGGCAGGCGTAGTTCGGCGATGATCAGCCAGCGCGGATCGGCGAACGTCCAGGCGTTCCACGGTATCCACACCTTGCCCGCCGCGAGCGAAAAGCCGGTGGCGATCAGCAGGCAGGCGGCCAGAGCCATGTTGAGGCGGATCGCGGGAGCATTCATGGTTGTCCCATCTCCTTGCGAATTTGCGTGAGACGCGCGAGCGCGTCGATAATGGTCGGCCCGCCGCAATTCATCAGGCGCGGAGGATAGGGACGAAATGTGATCCTGCCACCAAGCTTCTGCATGACGGGGTGACCCAGCAGCCGGTCGCCGGTGCCGGCACCCAGCCCGACCGACAGCAGCAGCCGTGGAGGATTGGCCACCAGATATTCGAGCGGGAGGATATCCCATTGCTTGAGGCCATAGCTGGCACTGAGATTGCGGAAGCCCGCGGTCTGCAGCAGCGTGTCCGCGAGTGTGCCCTTGCCGGGCACCAGCCCGCCGCCCTGCCAGATCAATGCCGGTACGGCACTCGGCCGGGCCGGGCGCGCGGCGACGACGGCGCCTTCCATTGCCGAAACCAGCCGCTCGCCGCGGTCGGGATGTCCCACCAGCCCTGCGATCGCGCGCACCTGTTCCTCGCTTTCGGCAATCGTTTCGGGAACGGGCAATTGTACCAGCCTGATCCCCATCTTCTCCAGCGAGTGGATGGTCGATGGCGATACGTGCTGGCCGGCGATCACGATGTCGGGGGACAGCGCCACCACCTCCTCGGCCGTGCCCGAGGTCGCCTTGTACCGCCGTGCGATATCGAGGGGGATCGAGGTCGAGGCGGCATTTTGCGAATAATGGCTGATGCCGGCGATCTGCGCCGGATCCGCCACCCGCACCAGCACGGCGTCGACGCAGGGGTTGATCGAAACGACGCGCGGCGCGGCGGCGAGGGGGGAGGATGCTACGCATATAAACGTCATTCCCGCGAACGCGCTGAATTTGCAGCGATCGCGTCCCCTTAAGCCTTCTCCCGCTTGCGGGAGAAGGTTTGGATGAGGGTCTTCTTCCTTCTTCCATTCAAATAGCGCGCGGAAGAAGAAAAGAAGACAGAAGACCCTCACCCAACCCTCTCCCGCAAGCGGGAGAGGGCTCAAGTCGGCGCTTACGCGCATTTGGAGGAAAGACGATGGATTGGGGGGCGGGAGCCGGCTCAATATTCCACACCCTTCTGCGCCTTGAAGCCGGCCTTGAACGGATGCTTCACCTCGCCGAATTCGGTCACAAGATCGGCGATTTCGATCAGTTCGGGCTTGGCGTTGCGGCCGGTGATGCAAATGTGCTTGGTCAATGGGCGGTCCTGCAGAAAGGCCACGATCTCGTCGATCGGCAAACTATCCTGCCGCAATACGATATTGAGTTCGTCGAGGATCACGAAATCATAGGCCGGGTCGAGGATCAGTTCCTTCGACCGTTCCCAGGCGGCGCGCGCCGCCGCGATGTCGCGGGCGCGGTCCTGCGTGTCCCAGGTGAAGCCTTCGCCCATTACTTCGAAGGTCAGAAGATCGGGATTGGCCTGGAAGAACGTTTTCTCGCCGGTCTCCCAATTGCCTTTCACATATTGGACGATCCCTACCTTCATGCCCCAGCCGAGGCTACGGATCGCCATGCCGAAGGCCGATGAGGACTTGCCCTTGCCGTTGCCGGTATGGACGATCAGCAGGCCGCGCTCCAAGGTGCGGCGCGCCTGCATCTTCGCGCGCGCCTGCTGGACACGCTGCATGCGGGCATTATGGCGGGCGAAGTCTTCTTCGGTCTCAGGCATCGGTCATCCTCTCCATGCGTCCAGCGCGTGCGCCAGCCGCGCCCAGTCGTCTTCGCTGCCGGGAAGACCCATGCGCAGCCGGTGTGCATAGTCGGCAAAAGGCCGCGTCAGGATATGCGCCGCCGCGAGATGCCGGAACAGGGCGTCGGCGCCTTGCGTCTCGATCAGGCGGAACAGGGGCGTGCCGCACGAGGTCAGCCTGGTTGCGGCGATCAGAGCGTCGAGCCGCGCGGCATCTTTCGCGAGCCGGTTGCGTTGGGTCGCCTGCCAGTCGAGATCGCGATAGGCGGCGGTGCCGATCGCGATTGCGGGGCCGGATACCGGCCAGTCGCCGAGCCATGAGCGGATCGTCCGTGCAACCGCGGGTGGCGCGAGTACGAAGCCGAGCCGGAGGCCGGGCAGGCCGAAAAATTTGCCGAACGATCGTAGCCGGATGACGTTAGCAATTCCTCCCCGAGCTTGCTCGGGGAGGGGGACCATGCGTAGCATGGTGGAGGGGTTTGCGGAGCCGTCGGATTGCCCCTCCGTCAGCGCTTCGCGCTGCCACCTCCCCGAGCATGCTCGGGGAGGAACTGGGTGTATATCCGCGAACGCCTCGTCCACGATCAGCCACCCGGATCGCTCGGCCAACGTCGTTGCGAGCTTCGCCAGCCGTTCGGGCTCAACCACCCGGCCATCGGGATTGTTGGGGTTGGCGAGCAATAGGACGTCCGCTGTCGCCGCCGCTTCTTCCAGATCATCGGCGGAAATCTCGATCAGACGGTCGCGCGGCCAGATTGCGGTATGACCGCCATAGCCGGGCCGGACGACGGCAACCTGCCGTCCCTCGAACATCCGCGCAATCAGCCGCAGCGCCATATCACTGCCCGGCACGGCGACAACGGCAACTCCGTCCGGAGCCGCGAATGCTGCCCGCGCGGCGGCTTCCAGTTCGGCCAGGGCGTCCGGGTCCGGCAGCGCCGTAAACGCGGCTGCACCCGGATAGAAAGGATAGTTATGCGGGGCGATGCCGGTCGACAGGTCGATCCAGTCGTTGCCCCCGAACATCGCACGCGCCCGATCGATGCGCCCGCCATGGACACGGAACACATCGATCGGAGCGCGGTCGTTCACCGCCTCAGTAGCTCAGCCGTACGCCGGCATAGGCAGCCCGGCCGGGCGTCCCGTAGCGGAAGATCGTCTCATAATGCTCATCGAACAGATTCTCGATGCGACCATAGAGTTCGATATTCTTCGTCACGGGATAGCTGGCCCGCAGATCGGCGAGCACATAGCCCTCGAGCTTGCGGGTGTTGGCGGCGTTGTCGAAGCTCGATCCGACATGGGTCAGCGTCGCGCCGGTCGAAAGACCGAACGGCCAACGATAGTCGATCGACGTGTTCACGCTCTGCCGCGGACGGCGGGCGAGATTCTTGCCGAAGGTCGAACTGCCTGGCGTGCGATTTTCGGAATCGGTCCAGCTATAGTTCGCCTGCACCTTGAGCGGCTCGACCGGGTGGAGCGCTACGGTCAGTTCGACGCCCTGCGCCCGGGCCTTGGCGACATTGTCATACGTGCCGAACGGCCGCCCGGCGCAAATCCCGACAGTGGGTGTCGGGAACGGGCAGGAGACGAAGTTGATCAGGTTGCGCGAATTGCGGTGGAACCAGGTCGCACTGGCTTCGATCGCGCCGCCGAGGAGCCGCTGTGTGATCCCGGCATCCCAGCCCTTCGCCGTCTCCGGGTGGAGCAACGTGTTCCCATATTCGCTCAGCAATTGATACAGGGTCGGTGCCTTGAAGCCCTCGCTATAGCTCGCGCGCAACTCGGTCTTGCCGCCATTTGGCGTCCATACGCCGCTGGCGCCGAAGGTGGTTGCCCCGCCGAACGTGTTGTGGTGATCGTAGCGGACGCCGCCGGTTGCAGTCAGGCCCGCAATCGGCGTGGCGACGATCTGGCCATACACGCTGGAGATCGTGGCATGCGCGGTCGTGGCGGGGCCGCCGCTGGCCGTCGAAAAGTGCGAACGCTCGTTTTCGGCGCCGAACGTTGCCTGCCAGCCGTCGCCGATGTCGTAATTGCCCTGATATTCGATCCGTTCGTTGCGGCCGTTGGCGAGGAAATTGGGCGCGGAGCCGAAGGTCGGATTATAGTTGCGGCGGCGCGTATCAGTGTAGGCGAAGCCGAGGCGGTTGTGGAAATGGCCGTCGAGCAGGGCGGCGTTCAGGCCGGCATAGCCGACCAGCTCGCGCGTCGTGCCATATTCCGGCGTATCGGCGAAGGCGAAGCTCGGGGCGGGAAAGCCGTCGAAGCCGTTGCGGCCGTGCGAATACCAGCCGCGCAGATCGACCGAGATATCGTCGCTCAGCTTCAGGTTGAAATTGGCATTGGCGCCATAGTTGCGATAGCCATCCTTCTCGGCCCCGCCGAGCTGCTCGTCGAACGACGAGATGCCGTCGGTGCGGAAATAGCCGGCGCCGACGCTGGCCGACAGCGGACCGCTCTTGCCCGATACGTTGCCGACGATCTGGCCGGTGTTGCGATAGCCATATTCGCCGCGAAGGTTGATCTTGAGCGTGTCGCTGGGTGGGATCGTGATCATGTTGATCACGCCGCCGATCGCCTGGCTGCCCCACAGCACCGATTGCGATCCGCGCAGCACCTCGATCCGCGCGATATTGCCGATCATCAGGTCGCCGAAGTTGAAGCCGCCGCCGGGTGCCGACGGATCGTTGAGCTTGATGCCGTCGATCAATGCGACCGTCTGCTCGCTTTCGGCGCCGCGGATGAACACCGATGTCGTGCCGCCGATGCCGCCGTTGCGGGCGATCGTCACGCCGGGCACGGTGCGCAGCAGATCGGCGACCGTATCGGCCTGGCGGGTGGTGATGGTCTCCTGATCGATGACGCTGATCGTCTGGCCGATCCGCGACAGCGGCTGCTCGCTGCGCGTCGCGGTGACGACGATGGTGTCGGCGCTGTCGTCCGCGAAGGCAGCGCTCGACAGGAAAATGGCGGAAACGGCAATCAGTCTGGCAGTATGAGAAGGCATAAGTCCCCCTTGATCAACAACAAGGGGTCGCACGCGCCAAGGCACGGCAGCATTCTCGCGAGGTTGCTCATCCCTTCGCGCGCACCACCCCAATGGACGTCGTCACGCGAGGAAGAACCTCGATCACCCGGCACACCCCGTCCGCGCGATGGATCGACTGCGACAGGCAGGTCTCCTGGCTCCCGGGTCACAGCACTCGTCCCGCCTTCCCGGATCGGAATCCAGTGGCGTGAAGGGGCAGGCGCTCGCCGGTTACAGTTGCGGGGGCAGCCCCGGATCGCGGCGTCAAGCCACTACCGGGTTCCCTTTTGATCCCATCTCTGGGAACCTGTCGCGTGGCGCCTTTAGAACGGGTTGGTGATGGTAGCAAGCATGTCGGGTGGAGAGGTGATCCTGTTCCTGGGCGGCGCGCGATCGGGAAAGAGCCGAATCGCGCAGGAGCAGGCGGAGAGGCTCGGCGGCGAGCTGGTCTATATTGCGACGGGCGAGGCGCTGGACGAGGAAATGGCCGATCGGATCGGGCGCCATCGCGCCGATCGAGGCCCGCGCTGGCGGACGGTCGAATGTCCGATCGATCTGGCTGCTGCGGTGGCGGCCGAAGGGGCTGCGGGCAGGGTGCTGCTTGTCGACTGCCTGACGCTCTGGCTCAGCAACCTGATGTTCGCCGAACGGGATATCGTAGGCGCGTCGGCCAGCCTTGTGACGGCGCTGGCCGCATCGCCATCGACGATCATGCTTGTCAGTAACGAAGTGGGATGTGGCATCGTGCCCGAAAACGCGCTCGCCCGCCGCTTTCGCGACGAGGCCGGGCGGTTGAACCAAGCGATCGCGGCGGCGGCGGAGGAGGTGTTCCTCGTCGCTGCCGGGCTGACGCTGAAGATGAAGTGAGTTGTCGAACGGCTTTCTGCACTAAAAGCCACTCCTCTGAAGGGGAGGGGTTTGGGGGTGGGGCACCCGCATCTCACCGAGACCAGCATTGATTGGGAGGAGAGGCCCCACCCCAACCCCTCCCCTGAAGGGGAGGGGCTTTAGTCCTTATCCCACGAACGCCTTTTCGATCACGAAATCGGCTGGCTTTGCGTTCGAGCCTTCCTCGAAGCCGAGCCGTTCGAGGATCGCCGCGCAATCCTTGATCATCTCCATGCTGCCGCACAACATGGCACGGTCATGAACCGGATCAAGCACATGATCGCCCTCGACGCCGTCGAACAGGTCGGCCTTTTCGAGCAAGGTAGTGATTCGATCCTGCCGGGGGAACGGTTCGCGGGTGACAGTCGGGATATAATGAAATTTCTCGCGCGCCTCGTCCTCGACAAGCGGATCGCCCGCGAGCTTGCTTTCCAGCAACTCGCGATAAGCCAGATCACTGACCCGGCGGACGCTGTGAAACAGGATCACCTGATCGAATTGAACATAAACGTCGGGATCGCGGATCACCGACATGAACGGCGCGAGGCCGGTACCGGTCGAAAGCAGGAACAGGCGGCGGCCCGGCTTGAGCGCGTCGGTGACGAGCGTGCCGGTGGTCTTGCGGGCCATGTAGATTTCGTCGCCCGGTACGATCTGCTGCAGCCGCGACGTCAACGGGCCGTCGGGAACCTTGATCGACAGGAATTCGATCTCGTCGGCATAAGACGGGCTCGCGATCGAATAAGCGCGCAGCAGCGGCTTGGTTTCGCCCTGAAGGCCGATCATCACGAATTCGCCCGAGCGGAAGCGCAACGATGCCGGGCGTGTGATCGCGAAGCTGAACATATGCTCGTTCCAGTGACGGACCCACAACACCGTCTCGATATGGAACGCGTCGTTCGGGGCGACTTTGATCGCTTCCGTACGGTTGCTCATTATCTGTAACCTTCCAAAGCCATCACCGCCCGGCCCGCCTGTTTCGGTTCCGGGAAGCAAATATTTCCGCAAGTGCCAGTCGACTGACTGTTTTCGCTGCAGCCCCATAATCGGAGCGCGCGCGCTTCGCCATAGCGATTATTTTTGCGCGACCACAGTTAAACTTCACGGGTCACGGCAAAACGCGCCCCGCCATCCGGAGAAGGCGGCGGAGCGCGCCGGCGGCGCAGGTTCGTCGGTTCAGCGGCGAAGCTGGCGCAACGACTGGTCGGATTGGGGCAACCAGCCGGAGAAGAAGGTCGTATCGGATCGGGTGGCGCGGATGGGCCCGGTTTCGATCAGATCGATGAAGCTATCGAGCAATTGCTCGCCCTGAGGCCAGGCGCCGAGGCCGTCCCCGGTTCCAAAATGGCCACAGGCGCCGAAGCGCGCGAAGCCGGCGCCCCATTCGCGCGCGACACTGAATGCGCGATCGATCGAAATCGCTCGGTCATTCTCGCTGGCGACGACCAGTGACGGGAAGGGCAGGATGGTGCGCGGCAGCGGCGCGAAGGCATGCATCCTCTCATCGCCTTCGGCCGCCGCCGGATCGGGCGGTGCGATGAGCAGCGCGCCGACGACATTGGCTTCGATTTCCTGTCCCAACAGTTCGCTCCACCAGGCGATGGTGAGCGCGCCGGTGCCATGACCGACGAGCAGAATTGGTGCATCGAGGCCGCGGATCGCCTGATCGAGCCTCGTCACCCAGCTGTTGCGGTCGGGCCGGCGCGCGGCGCCCATGTCGATGCACATGCAGTCGAGGCGCGAGGCTGCCCATTGATCCTGCCAATAACCGATTCGGTCGGCATCGACATCGGGGAGCAAAAGCACGATCGGCGCCGCTGAGGGGCGTTCGAAACGGGACGTCGCCATGGGCCTGTCCTTCCGTTCTGTCGGGCATCCCGACGAAGGACAGATTATGTCTATCGATAAAGTTGTAAAGGTCGCTGCGTTCAAATGCGGCGAAATTGCGGCCGGGCGAGCGTCGCATCGACGCGTCGCCCGGCCGGCCCTTATTTGTTCCGATTCTTGCGATGCTTTTCGAGGTCGAGGATCGTGGTGTCGCCTTCGGGCAGCAGCCCGAGTCGCCGTGCGATTTCCTGATAGGCCTCGACTTCGCCGCCGAGATCCTGGCGGAAGCGATCCTTGTCGAGCTTCTCGCCGGTGGCGATATCCCACAGCCGGCAGCCATCGGGGCTGATCTCGTCGGCCAGGATCACGCGCGCGAAATCATTGTCGTAGAAGCGACCGAATTCAAGTTTGAAATCGACCAGGCGGATGCCGATCCCGGCGAACAGCCCGCACATGAAGTCGTTCACGCGGATCGCCATGTCGGCGATGTCGTGCATTTCCTCCTGGCTGGCCCAGCCAAAGCAGGCGATATGCTCGTCGGCGACCATCGGATCGCCCAGCGCATCGTCCTTGTAATAATATTCGATAATCGTGCGCGGCAGCTGCGTGCCTTCCTCGATGCCGAGGCGCTTGACGATCGAACCGGCGGCGACGTTGCGCACGACCACCTCGATCGGGATGATCTCGACCTGGCGGATCAATTGTTCGCGCATGTTCAGCCGGCGGATGAAATGCGTCGGCACGCCGATCATCGCCAGCAGCGTGAAGATATGCTCGGAAATCCGGTTGTTGAGCACGCCCTTCCCGTTGATGGTGCCCTTCTTCTGGGCATTGAACGCGGTGGCATCATCCTTGAAATATTGGATGAGCGTGCCCGGTTCGGGACCTTCATACAGGATCTTGGCCTTGCCCTCGTAGATCTGGCGGCGGCGGGTCATCGATTTTTGCCTCCGAAAGGCGCAGGAAAACAGAGAAGCCCCGGAGACAACGTCGATTCGGACGCGCCACCGAGGCAGTTCGAACCCGCCCTTACAGCGATTGCCCCCCTCGCGCAAACGATGCCGCGTTGCGGCGCGAATTCGCGTGCAATACTCCAGGCACGGGCTTAAGCGCCGCGACGGATTCGTTTGTGGGGCCGATCCCGTGGAAAATGTCGACATTCCGGTTGGGGGCATAAAATTGGGCGAGCACGGCAAGGAAAGTCTATCGGCTTTGTCGTTGGGCGCCCTTGGCGTCGTGTTCGGCGATATCGGCACCAGCCCGCTTTATGCATTCCGCGAAGCGCTGGGGCAAGCGGCCTCGGATGGCATCGTCGCCAGCGAAATCTTCGGCATATTGTCGATGGCGTTGTGGGCGCTCATCCTGATCGTCACCTGCAAATATGTGCTGTTCCTGATGCGTGCGGACAATGAAGGTGAAGGCGGCGTGCTGGCGCTGATGGCGCTCGCGCAGCGATCGACCCGCAAACATGGCGCGTTGATCGTTATCCTGGGGTCCGTCGGCGCGGCGTTATTCTATGGCGATGGCATCATCACACCGGCGCTGTCGGTTTTGTCGGCGGTCGAGGGGCTGCAGACCATCCCGTCGCTCGCCAACAGTATCAGCAACAGCGAGATATTGCTGATTACGAGCGCGATCATGATCGGCCTGTTCGGCATGCAGATGCATGGCACGGCGACCGTGGCGAAACTGTTCGGCCCGGTCTGCCTGATCTGGTTCATTGTGATCGGCGGGCTAGGGTTGATGCACATTGCTGATGAACCGACTATCCTTGGCGCATTGTCACCGCATCACGCGGTCCTGTTCATGCTCGGTCATGGCACGCAGGGTCTGTTCGTGCTTGGCGCAGTGTTCCTGACGGTCACCGGCGCGGAGGCGTTGACCGCCGATATGGGCCATTTCGGGGCCCAGCCGATCCGGCTTGGCTGGTTCTTTGTCGTTTTTCCGGCACTGGCGCTCAACTATCTCGGCCAGGGGGCGTTCGCTCTGCACCAGCTTGAGGTGGCGGCTGCTGCCGGCACACCGTTCGGCAACCAGGACTGGTTCTTCCTGATGGCGCCGGGCTCGGCCCGCGTGCCGCTGGTCATCTTGGCGACCCTGGCGACGATCATCGCCAGCCAGGCGGTGATCACGGGGGCTTTTTCGTTGACCCAGCAAGCGATCCAGCTCGGCTTGTTGCCGCGCCTGAAGATCAGCCAGACGTCGCACAGCGCGGCCGGCCAGATCTTCCTGCCATCGATCAATATCCTGTTGTTCATTGGCGTGATGATTTTGGTGTTCGGCTTCCGCTCGTCATCGGCGATGGCGTCGGCCTATGGCATTGCGGTTACCGGAACGATGGTGGTGACGACCTGCCTCGCCTTCGTGATCGTTCGGCGGAACTGGGGGTGGAAGACGCCGGTTGCGATCGCCTTCATTGCGCCGTTCCTTGCGCTCGACCTGTTCTTCTTCGGTGCCAACACGCTGCGTATCGCCAGCGGCGGCTGGGTGCCGATCGTCGTCGCCAGCGGTATCGCGGTGCTGATCTTTACCTGGATCCGCGGTCGTGCCCTGCTGACCACGCTCGATCAATCGCAGGCCATTTCTCTCGACGAACTTGCGCCGATATTGGCGGCGCGCCCGCCCGAGCGCGTGTCCGGAACCGCGGTTTTCCTGACATCCGATCCGAATGCGGCGCCGAGCGCGCTGCTGCACAACCTCAAGCACAACAAGGTGCTTCACGAAAAGAATATCGCGCTGACGGTGCGGACGGCGCGGACCCCGATCGTCGATCCCGCCGATCGGCTGACGGTCACGCGGCTCGACGATAATTTCAGCCGCGCCGTGCTGACCTACGGATTCATGGAAAGCCCGGACGTGCCGCATGACCTCGAGGTCAAGGAACCCACCGGCAAGCGCATGGCGCCGATTCAGACGAGCTTCTTCATCGGGCGCAGCACGTTGCGGCCATCGAAGCACAGCGGCATGCCGTTCTGGCAGGATCTGCTGTTCATCTTCCTGTACCGCAATGCATCCGATCCAACCGATTTCTTCCGCATCCCGCCCAATCGCGTCGTCGAACTCGGATCGCAGATGACGATCTGAGCGGGCTGCGGCGGAAAGCTCTCACCGGAAATAGGCACTACGCGGGCGGCGGGCGGCGGTGTCGTCATCGATCCGGATCGCATCGTGCGCCGGCCATGCCTGATGCTCGGCCCACCAGCGTATGCCATTCCTGATATGGCCAGCCAGCCGGGCGAGCCTGGCCGGCAAGCGATCCGCGACATATTGCGTATTTATTTCGATCATCGTTCCGATCCCTCGTGAAGAAGCCGCTTGCACGGCCTGACGAGACTGAAATACGCTCTGGCCAAGTTGACGGCCAATTGTCCGTCGATCAAAGCTGATAAAGAGGCCTTATGATATGGCGCGCCATCTGCCACCTTTGACGTCGGTCCGGGTGTTCGAAGCGGCGGCCCGGCATATGAATTTTACCCGCGCGGCCGAAGAGCTGGCGATGACACAGGCCGCGGTCAGCTATCAGATCAAATTGATCGAGGAGCGGCTCGGTACGCCGCTGTTTGTCCGCACCGGGCGGCGGGTGGCGCTGAGCGCCGCCGGGCATCGGCTGGCGCCGCAGGTATCGGCGGCGTTCGATCTGCTCGACGATGCGTTCGCCAAGGTGCGCGAGGACGAAGGCGGGGTGCTGGCGATCACGGCTGCGCCCGGCGTTGCCACCAACTGGCTTGGGCCGCGGCTTGCGCGCTTCCAGATGGGCCGGCCCGATATTGCGGTGCGCCTCACGGCGTCGAACGATCTCGTCGACTTTTCCCGTGATCCGATCGATGTCGGTATCCGGATCGGCCATGGCAGCTGGCCGGGATTGCGCTCATTCGAGTTGTTTCCCGCCGAATTCACGCCGATGTGCAGCCCCGATTATCGGGATCGTCACGGCCCGTTCGATCGGCCCGAAAAATTGCTGGATCTGCTGATGCTCAATTCGGACGATCGCTGGTGGCGTGCGTGGTTCGAACAGGTGGGCGTCGCGCAGGACGACGATCGCGAGCGTCGCACCCTGCACGTCGACTCACAGATCATCGAAGGGCAGGCGGCAATCGCCGGCCATGGCGTCGCGATGCTGTCGCCATCATTCTGGCAGTTCGAACTGCTCACGGGGCGCCTCGTGCAGATGTTCGACCATGTCGGGCGGCAGGGCAGCTTCTGGCTGGTCTATCCGGAGCACAAGCATAATGCGGCCAAGGTGCGGGCGTTTCGTGAGTGGTTGCTGGCGGAAGCGGCGTGTGGCGGCACTCACCAGGTTGAACCATAATGCATTGTTGTCGTAATATATATTTGTGGATGACGAAATAATTTTGTCCTATATTGATTTTACGCCCTAGCTTAGGGTTTTGGCGTTGAGGAGGTGGTGTGGCAGCTTCACGGAAGCGGGAACCGATCGACGCAACCATATCCGGATCGAGCCTGGGTGGATATGTCAGCGAAACCGGACGGTTGAGTCTGCCGGCCGAATTGCGCCGGGCGGTTGGCCTCGAACGAGGCGGTCCGGTTCGCATCGAAGTCATTGACGGCGCGATACGGATCAGGACGATGAAAGACGTCAGGGATCATATCCGCGCATTGGCCCGTGAGACTGGCTTTGCGGAGAAAGCGAGTGTCGCCGATTTCCTCGGCTGGCGTGCGGCAGAACGTGCGGATGAAGTGGAAAAGGCACGGAAGCGTTGAGCACGATCGTCATTGATGCCTCGGCGATTCTCGCCGCAATTCTTGGCGAGGCTGGCGGTGATTCCGTATTCGACCTGCTCGGTGAAGCGATCGCAAGCACGGTCAATGTCGCGGAAGTCTATACCTATGCAGCCGTCAACGGTCTGCCGACTGACGCGATCGATGCCTTCTTTGCCGATACCGGCATAGAGATCGCTTCCTTTGATCATGCCCAGGCCGTAACGGCTGGCAGGCTCGCCAGCATTACACGCAAGGCGGGACTATCTCTCGGCGATCGTTCCTGCCTTGCGCTGGCGAAGCTGCGTCAGGCCGAAGTGCTGACGGCCGATCGGCCCTGGCAGCAGGTTGCTGATGCGGCCGAATTGACAATCACGTTGTTGCGCTGATCTCGTTCGAAGTGCCTATGGCCGTGACCCAAGCCTTGCGGATAAGGATTCCCGCCGGGACCATTAGCCGCTAGAGCGATCCCATGACCGATACCGCCGAGCCGTCCGACAATATCCAGGACACCCCTTTCGACAGCGCGCTTTCCGACCGGTATCTCGTCTATGCGCTGTCGACGATCACCGCCCGCTCGCTGCCCGATGTCCGCGATGGGCTGAAGCCGGTTCACCGCCGCCTGCTGTGGGCTATGCGGCTGCTCAAGCTCGATCCGGCCAGCGGCTACAAGAAATGCGCGCGCGTCGTCGGCGATGTAATCGGCAAATATCATCCGCATGGCGACCAGTCGGTTTATGATGCGATGGTCCGCCTCGCCCAGACCTTCTCGCTGCGTTATCCGTTGGTCGATGGGCAGGGTAATTTCGGCAATGTCGACGGCGATAACGCCGCGGCGATGCGCTATACCGAGGCGCGGCTCACCATAGCGGCTGGCGATCTGATGGCCGGCCTCGACGAAGGCACGGTCGATTACCGCCCGACCTATAATGGCGAAGAGGAAGAGCCGGAAATCTTCCCCGGTCTGTTCCCCAATCTGCTCGCCAATGGTGCGAGCGGCATCGCCGTCGGCATGGCGACATCGATCCCGCCGCACAATGTCGCCGAACTGATCGACGCCGCGATGCTGCTGATCGATCAGCCCGAGACCGATATTCCGACCTTGATGCAATATGTGCGCGGGCCGGATTTCCCGACCGGCGGGATATTGGTCGACAGCCCGGCGTCGATCGCCGAGGCCTATGCGACCGGCCGTGGCGGATTTCGCATTCGCGCGCGCTGGAGCGTCGAGGATCAGGGCCGCGGTGTGTGGAACGCGGTCATCACCGAAATCCCCTATCAGGTACCGAAATCGAAGCTGATCGAGGAAATCGCCGCCCTTATCAACGACAAGAAATTGCCGATTCTCGCCGATATTCGCGACGAATCCGATGCCGAGATCCGCATCGTGCTCGAACCGCGCAGCCGCACCGTCGATGCCGACATGCTGATGGAAAGCCTGTTCCGGCTGACCGATCTCGAGGTGCGGATCCCGCTCAACCTCAACGTGCTCGATGATACGCGCACGCCGGGCGTGATGAGCCTCAAGGAGGTGCTGGTCGCCTGGCTCAAGCACCAGTTCGAGGTGCTGATCCGGCGGTCGAAGCATCGGCTGGCCAAGATCGCCGATCGTATCGAACTGCTCGACGGCTATCTGATCACCTATCTGAACCTCGATCGGGTGATCGAGATCATCCGCACGGAGGACGAGCCGAAACCCGTGCTGATCGCCGAATTCAGTCTCACCGATCGCCAGGCGGAAGCGATTCTCGATATGCGCCTGCGCCGCCTGCGCAAGCTCGAGGAGATGGAGATTCGCAAGGAGCGCGCGACGCTCGATGCCGAAGGCAAGGGGCTGGAGGCGCTGATCGAAAGCCCGGCGCGGCAGCGGACCCGGATGAAGAAGGATCTGGCGGCGCTGCGCGAACGCTATGGCCCGGAGACGCCGCTCGGTGCGCGACGGACGACCTTGGCCGAGGCCGGCCCCGCGCGCGAGATCCCGCTGGAGGCGATGATCGAGCGCGAGCCGATTACCGTGATTCTTTCGCAACGTGGCTGGATTCGCGCGATGAAGGGGCATGCCGATGCCGCTCAGATCGCAGCGCTCAAGTTCAAGGAAGGCGACGGGCCATCCTATGCGCTGCACGGCCAGACCACCGATCGGGTGCTGCTCGCGACCGATCAGGGCCGTTTCTATACGCTGGCGGCGGACAAGCTTCCCGGCGGGCGCGGTTTTGGCGAGCCGGTGCGGTTGTTCGCGGACATCGATTCGGATGCGCGCATTGCCGCCTTGCTGATCGCGAAGCCCGGCGCCGAACTGCTGCTGGCATCGGCCGACGGCCGCGGGTTCGTTGTGGATATGGGCGAAATCACCGCCGAGACGCGTAAGGGGCGGCAGGTCGTCAACCTGCGCGAGGGCGGACGGCTGAAGATCGTTCATCCGGTATCGGAAGGCGATGATTATGTCGCGACGATCGGCGATAACCGCAAGCTCGTGATCTTCCCGTTGAACGAATTGCCGCGGATGGCGCGCGGGCAGGGTGTGCAGCTCCAGCGCTACAAGGATGGCGGCTTGTCGGACGCGCTCACCTTCCGGTTCGATGCCGGGTTGAGCTGGACAATGGGCGGGGATAGCGGGCGGACCCGGACCGAGAGCGATCTTTCGCCATGGCGGGCGGCGCGTGGTGCCGCGGGCCGCTTGCCGCCGGTGGGTTTCCCCCGAGATAACCGTTTCAGGAATCTTTCGTGAACGGTGCCCGCTAATCTTTTGGAAATAGAGCATTAACCTACTGCTGCTATCGCATCATGACTATGCGGGCCGTCCAGCATCCTTTTTATACCGATCTTCGTGCCAATGATTCGGCATCGTCAGAGGCGTCGCACTATCTGCCGGCCGCCCTTCAATCGCTGCTGGACATGCCGCGGGAGGCGGCCTGGCAAGAACTGATCGATGCCTTGCCGGTGGCGATCGCACTGGTCGCCGATGTCGATGGTCGCCCCCGAATATTGGCGCGCAACAGCGCGTTCATTCATCTGTCGGACCGCCGCCGCAATTTTTGCCAGGAGTCCGAAGGCGAAGACCTGAGTCGCGGTATCGCGTTGCCGTTGCTGGCTGCGCTCCGGGATTTTCTCGGCTCCGACGAGGCGGATCGCACCTTGTCCATGCAGGAAGGCGATGGCATCGGCGGGCGGCATTTTTCAGTCCATATGGTGCGGTTGCGGAGTGACGGCGCGCCGTTTCGCCGATGCATATTGTCCCTGGTCGATCGCACTCAGCAGGTCGAAAGCGAACGTTCGCTACGCGCCGAGATGCTGCACGACAGCCTGACAGGACTCCCCAACCGGGTCGCCTTTGCCGAACAGGTCGATCAGTACATCGGTCAAGACATGTCCACCCCACGCAAATTTGCCGTGCTGGTGGCCGATCTCACCCGCTTCAGCCGCGTGAACGAAGGGGTCGGCTCGCTGGCCGGCGACGAACTGATCATCACGGTTGCCCGCCGGCTGGTCTCCACGTTGCGTTCGGGCGATTTCCTGGCCCGGTTGGCGGGGGATGAGTTCGCGGTCCTGCTTGCCGTAGGCGACAATGAATCTGATGCCTTGCACGCCGCGCGGCGCATCCAGGGCTGCTTTGCGACGCCGGTGCGGCTGGGTGACCTCGAGATCAAGATCGATTGCGCGGTCGGCTGTGCCCTGATGGCACCGGGGGTCGAGTCGGCCGAGGACATCATCCGCAACGCCCAGTTCGCGATGAAGCGGGCCAAATATTCGGGCCATGCCGAAATCTACCGGTCCAGCGACAGTGCCGCCGCCCGCCAGCGCTTCAGCCTGGAAACCGAATTGCGGCGTGCGATCGAACGCGATCAGCTCACCCTTGCCTTCCAGCCGCTGATCGCGCTCGACAGCGGCCGGGTCGCCGGTTTCGAGGCGCTCGCCCGCTGGGAGCATCCCGAACGCGGGACGATTTCGCCGGTCGAATTCATTCCCGTTGCCGAGGAATCGGGCCTGATCATTCCGCTCGGCCGCTGGGCGCTGCGGGCTGCGCTGCGCGCGCTGGCCGAATGGGACCGCCGCAACGGCAAGACGCTGCCGATCTATATGACCGTCAACGTCTCGGCGGTGCAATTCCAGCGTGACGATGTGGTGTCCGCGGTGCAGTCGGCGCTGATGGAAAGCGGGATCGCCGGCGCGCGCCTGAAACTCGAACTCACCGAGAGCTGCATCGTCAGCGATCCCGAAGGCATCACCGCGGTGCTCAAGGATATTCACGATCTCGACGTCCGGATCGCGATGGATGATTTCGGCACCGGTTATTCGAGCCTCGCTTATCTGCAACGCCTGCCGATCGATGCGCTCAAAATCGATCGCAGCTTCATCATGCCGATGCTGAAGGATCGCGATTCGACGGCGATCGTGCGGGCCGTCCTCAGCTTGGCTTCCGCGCTCGGGATGACGACGACGGCCGAGGGCGTCGAAACCGCCGAACTGGCCGAATCGCTGGTCGCGCTCGGCTGCGACATTGCGCAGGGCTATTATTTCGCGCGGCCGCTGCCGCTCGATGAAGCTTATGCCTACATGAGCTCGCGCAACGCCAGCGCGAGTTCCTGATCGACGATCGGATCGAGGCGGTCACCGCCGGGAAAGTCTTCGGCGATCCAGCGTCGTTCGATCGCCTGCAATGTTGCCGCCACGACCGGGCCGGGCTTGAGTCCGCGGGCGATCAGGTCGCCCCCGCCGACAGGCAGGCGCGGACGCTCCCATCCCTTCAGCGACGCCATTGCTGCGGCCAGTTCGCCGTCCGGCATATCGCCGCGCAGGATGATGTCGGTCGCGATGTCGGTGCCAAAACGATAAGCGAGCGCGCGCGGCGCATCATGCTCGCCTGCTGCGCCCTGCTCGAGCCGACGGGTTGCTACGCGCGACAGTTTCAGCCGCTGCGCGATGCCAGCGGCCATCGCAGGGCGCTGCGGCAATAGCGCACCGAATCGGCGCAGCGGGTCAACCGCTGCATCGGCGACGCGCTCGCGATCGACGAGCCGGGTGAGCCGTTCGACGCCGTCGCGCGCGATCTCGGGCAGGATCGGCGTGAAAATGCCGCTTTCGAGCATCAGCGCTACCGTGGGCGCCGGATCGGCGACGCGCAGCAGCTTGAGCAGTTCGTCCGCGATCCGCTCACGCGACAGGGCCATCAGGTCGTTGGCGCGGGCCATGCAGGCGTCAAGCGCGGCGCTGTCCGGCACACCCTTGCCGAACCGGGCGTGAAAGCGGAAAAATCGCAGAATTCGCAGATGATCCTCGGCGATCCGCTCGATCGGCTTGCCGATGAAGCGCACAATCCCGTTGGCAAGATCTTCGAGCCCGCCGAAATAATCATGGATCGTGCCGTCGCGCGGTTCCGCCGACAGCGCGTTGATCGTGAAATCGCGGCGGGCCGCATCGGCCTGCCAGTCGTCGGTGAAGGCGACCACGGCGTGCCGCCCGTTGGTGGCGATATCGTGGCGCAGGGTCGTCACCTCGATCGGGCCGGACGGCAGGATCGCCGTGACGGTGCCATGGGCGATGCCGGTGGGAATCACCTTGTAGCCGGCTGCCTTGATCCGGCGGCTGCTCTCCTGCGGTTCGAAGCGCGTTCCGCAATCCACATCCTCCGCTCTATGGCCGAGCAAGGTGTCGCGGACGACCCCGCCGACGAGCCGAACCATATCGTCGTCGCTACCCAATGCCGCCAGCAGTTCGGGCAGGCCGAGCCGATTGCGCCACGCCGTATCCGGCAGGCGGGTCATAAGGATTCGAGCCGCTTGCTCAGATTGACGATCAAACCGGCGGTGACACCCCAGATGCGATAATCGCCCCAGGTGATTTCGTAATAATGTCGCAGGCCGGAGCCCCATTCCCGCGGCCGGCGGACATGATTGGCGGGATTGAAGAGATGGGCGATCGGAACTTCGAATATATCGGCGACCTCGATCTCGTGCGGCACGAGTATCAGGCCTTCGGGAATGACCGAGATGATCGGCGTAATGTCATATCCGCTGCCGGTGCGATATCGGCCGCCCGGTCCGATCACATCGACGCAGGCCCGAGGCAGCCCGACTTCTTCTTCCGCCTCGCGCAGGGCGGTCGCGATCGGGCCGTCATCCTCGGGATCCGCCCGCCCGCCCGGAAAGGCGACCTGCCCCGGATGTTTGCGCATTCCGGCATGGCGGACGGTGAGCAGCATCCGCGGCTCGGGCGCGTCGATGATGGGGACGAGGACGGCGGCCGGCGCGATTTCGCCCGGATTGATCTGTTCGATATCCTCGTCGCTCAACATATTCTCGTCGCGGCCCGAGTTCGTGGCGAGCAGATGCCGGATGCGGTCGGCGAGCATCATCGGCCGTCAAGTGCGAAGAACTGGCCGCCGCTCCAAAGGCCGGGCGGGTCCGCGCCCTCATCGAGCGCGAGATTGATCAGTTCATAATAAACCGGCCGGGCAATGAGGGCATCGAGCCCCCCGCGCACGCGCAGATAGGGATGGGGGCCGTTTTCGGTGACGACGATCCGCAAGGGATGGTCGGGACCGGCCACCACCAATTCGTCGATGTTCAGCCGGAACGCCATCTGCCGCGCCGGCCCTTCGCCTTCGGATCGGAGTTCGACCGCCACGAACGGTGCATCGTCCACCGCGATCGACAATTTCTCGACCGGAGTCACGAGCACATAGCCGCCATCGGGCTCGCGTCGCAAAATCGTTGCGAACAGCCGCACCATCGCCGCGCGGCCGATCGGCGATCCCTGGTGGAACCATGTTCCATCCGCGGCGATCCGCATCTCGCTGTTGCCGCAATGCGCGGGGTTCCAGCTTTCGACGGGTGGCAGCCGCTTCGCCGCTGCCAGCGCCGCAATTTCGGTCAGCGACAGGTTCGCGATGTCGGGCGGTGGCAAGGTTTCAGGCATGGCGACCGATTAGCCATCATTGGGCCTGGCGTTCAAGTGCGGCGCGATGGGCATCGGCGCCCAGCCTCGGCCCCAGCGTGCCTTTTGCCGGAACATCCTGTCCGGGGCGCAGCCGTGCAAGCAGGCGATGGCGTTCGACGGGGCCCGGCACGGCCCATTCGGCGGTCGGCCCGGCCGAAAAGCCGAAGAAACGGTCATAATATTCAGGATCGCCGATCAGCACCATCGGCTCGCAGCCACGCGCATCGGCGGCGGCCAGTGCCGCTGCCATCAGCATTTTGCCGATCCCGTCGCGCTGACGATCCGGGCGCACCGCGACCGGGCCGACGAGAATCAACGCGGCCGCGCCTTCATCGTGGCGCAGTTCGATCGGCCAGCATTGGATCGATCCGATCAGTTGGCCGTCCTGCAGCGCCACGAGGCTCAGGTCCGGCACCGCGGCCATGCCGTCGCGCAGCCGATAGGCCGTCCGTCCGCGTCGATCGGTTCCGAAGGCCTGATCGAGCAGCAAATCGACCGTTTCAGGCGGAACGTCGGCGATGGGAGCGATACGGATCAATGCGGGCTGGTCTCTGTCTTGGGCGTGCTGGACGGGGCTGGCCGGCGCGTTTACCGCTTCATCTCAGGATTCCAAGACAAATCGAGGTCCGATCATGAAGCTTTTTGATGCGGCCTGGGCGCCGAGCCCGCGAAGGGTGCGCGTTTATCTTCGGGAAAAGGGCCTCGACATCGATCGTACCGTCGTCGATCTGCGAAGCGGCGAGCATCTTCAGTCCGATTATCTGAAGATCAATCCGCGCGGCCAGATCCCGGCCTTGCTGCTCGACGATGGGGCGGTGATCGACGATTCGGTCGCCATCTGCCGCTATTTCGAATGGCAGCATCCCGATCCGCCCTTGTTCGGGCGCGATGCGCGCGAGGCGGGGCTCGTCGAGGCGTGGCTGCGGCGGATCGAGGGCGATTGCTACGCGGCGGCCGTCAGCGCATTTCGCAACGGTAACAAGGCTTTCGTCGATCGCGCATTGCCCGGCGAATGGCCGCCGATCGCGCAAATATCGGCGCTGGCCGATCGCGGGCGGCTGATGTGGACCGCCTTCGCCGACATTCTTGAGCGGCATCTGCAAGGTCATCCTTATGTCGCGGGCGATGGCTTTTCCTTCGCCGATATCGCCGCCATCGTCGCGATCGACTTCGGCATTGCGATCAAATTGGCCGATCCACGCGATCGACCGGCGATTGCGCGCTGGCATGGCGAACTTTCGGCGCGGCCATCGATGTCCGCATGACGCGATCGGACTTTTCCCCGGCAGATGGGGACAAGCTGTGGATAAATCGGGGATAGCACGGCTTTCGCAGCGGCCCTGCAACGATTTGCCCCGGTTTGCCCGATTTTGAGGCATTCGTCGGAGCACTTCGCTGTGGCTGGTCAAAGAGCGGTGGTATTGCTAGAGGCGCGCGCAGCCGTTGCGGCGGCCCTTCAATCAGGAAACAAGGTGCGATGCCCATGGCAAGCGTTGTCGCTTCGACCACAGGTTTGGATGTTCTGCCGGTTCATGTCGCCGAGGCCGGTGTCGTCCGCCTTGAGGTGCGCGATGTGCGGATAGAATTGCTGACCGGCATCTATTCGGAAGAAACCAAGCTCCCGCAGCCGTTGAGCATTTCGGTGATCGCCGATCTGCCGGCGCCCGACAGGTTCGAGCCTGACACGCCGCTTGCCGCGTCGAAAAACTATCTCGATCTCCGCTGGGCGATGGATGAGGCGATACCGCGCAACGTCCACTTCACGCTGATCGAGGCGGTGGCCGAGCATATCTGCGACACGCTGTTCGTGCAGGATAGCCGGATCAGCCGGATCGAGGTGCGAATCGTCAAGCTGGCGATCAGCAAGAACGGCGAATCGATCGGCATGACCCTGGTCCGCCACGCCGCATGACGCTGGCGCTGGTAACCGGCGGCGGGCGCCGGCTCGGCGCCGCCATATCGGCCGCGCTGGCGCGGGCCGGATTTGCGCTGGCGATCCATAGCCACACACAGGCCGATCCCGATCCCGAGCTGCTTGCGGTGTTCGGCGCGCTCGGTACGCCATGGGCGACGTTCGAGGCCGATCTGGCGGACGAGGCGGCGGCGTTGCGGCTGCTCGACGAGGTCGCCGATCATTTTGGCCGGCCGCCATCCTGCCTCGTCAACAGCGCCTCGATGTTCGGGGGCGGCGGTTGGGCCGATGTCGACATGGCGGCGATGGTCGACCATTATCGTCTCAACGCCGCTGCGCCGGCGATCCTGACGCGCAGGCTGGCCGCGTTGATCGGCTCCGAAGGGCGCGGCAGCGTGATCAACCTGCTGGACCAGACGATTCGCAATCCGACGATCGATCATGCCGCCTATACGGCCTCCAAGCTGGCGCTTGAGGGGATTACGCGGGTGACGGCGCATGCGATGGCGCCCGTGCTTCGGGTAAACGGCGTCGCGCCGGGATTGAACCTGCCCACCGACGATTATTCTGAGGCCCAGCTCGATCGGCTGGCGGCGATGATGCCGCTGCGGCGGCTGCCAACGCCGGGCCAGGTTGCCGATGCGGTGGCCTTTCTCGCCCGCGCCGATGCCATTACTGGCCAGGTCCTGTTCGTTGACGGCGGCGCCAGCTTGCTGAGCTTCGGCCGCGATTTCATGCACCTGGCGACGGACGAATAGCCGCGGTTCCGGCTATTGCGGCGCGGACCGCCCGCAATCACCCAACCCCTTCAGGACGACCGCATAATCGGCACGCGCGGCTGTGGCATCGTCCGGGGACATGCTGGCGATCGCGCTGTCCGGCAGATCGGCGGGAAGGAAGCAGGCCAGCCGGTACCAGAGCATCGTATCGCGATGCGGAGGCTCGGCCGAATCATCGACGATCTCGGCCAGCGATACGGCCCAGTGCGGCGCTTCGCCGGGCCGCCGGAGCACATTGAGCGAGACCGGCCGACCGCTGTCGGTGGTCAGGAAGATCTGCGTCTCGCTTTCGCCGGGAATCGCACCCGGCACATGAAATGCACTGCCGATGCCGGTGATTCTCGGCGGTGCGTCGTTGGCGCTGGCCGCAACCAGAATGTCGCGAATCCGGCGCTCTTCCTCCTGCGTCCAATCGACCTGAGAATCAGGTGAAACGAGTCTCAGCTCCGCCGGCCGGTCGGGAACGCGATTGGCGAGCAGAAGAAATCGTCTTTTTTTGAGGTTGGGTGCCTTGCCTCGGGCATCGAGCGGAAGGTCGATAATATAGCTGATTATCCCTGGCAGGCCGTCGGCCGCGCCCGGCTGCGTTTTTTCCGCGCGGACGGTCAGCAGCGACTCGACATTGGCCGTGATCAAAAAACGGGCAAAATCCGCTGAAAGTCCGGGCGCCAGCTCACCTTTCAGGCGGCTCGCTTCCGCCACCTGAACCACCGCCACGATATGCGCAGCAAGGGCATGATCCGCAAGATTCGCAAAGGAAAGTCGGGGAAATAACGGAGGCGGCAGGACTGGAATTGCAGTGGAGGCAGGCGTCGGCTGGCTAGGGGTTGCGCCGAAGGTTGGCGTACAAGCAAGTATCGTGCCAACAATTCCAACGGAAAGAGCTCGGGCAAGCGGCATGATTTCTTAATACCTCGGAAATAGCCTGTAGCGTGCGATTATAGTGATGCTCCAGGAAGGGCGCCATGCCCGATAATCCTGCGGGGGATAGGCCTTTCTGCTGTTGCGTCCATTCAACTGTCGCGATAAGGACACACTCCGCCAAATAATTTGATTGATAAATTGGCGGGTTTGGGCCGTGCGTGACGGGCATGCTTCGTCGCGGTCGGCTGGTTTGCAGCTTGTGGATTGGAGGGAGTGTAGTTCCTTAATGGCTTATGCTGATCAATCGATGAGCTCGCGGAAGGTGATTTCGATCGGGCTGGTTGCGGCGCTTCACGCCCTGCTAGGCTATGCGTTCATCACCGGTCTCGCGTTCAATGTCATCAAGAAGGTCTCGTCAGATCTGAAGACCTTCGACGTCCAGGAAGCGCCCCCGCCCAAGGCCGCGCCTCCACCTCCGCCGCCGAAAACGGTGCAGCCGCCGCCACCCATGGTGACTCCGCCGCCGATCGTGCAGGTGCAGACGGTGACGGCACCACAGGTCATTTCGGTTCCCACGGCACCCGTGATCCACGAAGCGGCTCCGGTTGCTCCGCCGGCTCCTCCGGTCAGCCAGGCTGTCCGGGCCACGCCAAAGGGCAATTTTCAGTCTCTGATGTCGACGGATGATTATCCGTCGAGTTCACTTCGCAACAACGAAGAGGGCACTGTCGGCTACCGGCTGGATGTCGGTACTGACGGCAAGGTAACTGGCTGCCAGGTTACGCAGAGCAGTGGTCACCCCTTGCTCGACGACACCTCTTGTCGACTGTTGTCGCGTCGTGCCCGGTTCAACATCGGTAAGGACGCTGCGGGAAATGCCACCACGTCCGTCTATAATGGACGGTTCACCTGGAAGATCCCGAAGGATTGATTTGATGCCGTGCTGCCGGCCTGAGGGCAGCGGAACGCAACCAACATTCAAACGAAGAATTCAGAGAAGGAAATTCAGTTTATGGCACCTCCCGCAGCCGAAGGCAGCAATCCTTATGGCCTTATGGCCGCTCTCGAGCAGGGTGGTCTGATCGCTCAGACGGTTTTTGGCATTCTGGTGATCATGTCGGCCGCTTCATGGTACATCATGTTCACCAAGCTGCTCGAGCAGCAAAAGGTGTTGAATCAGGGCAAGGCAGCCCGTGCCACCTTCTGGTCGTCGCCCAGCCTGCGCGATGGTCAGGCGAAGCTCGAAAAGAACAGCGCCTATCGCCAGATCGTCGATGACGGCCTGATCGCGCAGGATCAGCACACCAAGCTTACCGATCCGGTTGACCAGCACGAATGGCTGCTGGGTTCGCTCGCGCGCAGCCAGGGTGCGATCAACTCGAAGCTCGGCAACGGCCTCGCGGTGCTTGCCACCGTCGGTTCGACCTCGCCGTTCGTCGGTCTGTTCGGTACGGTTATCGGTATCTACCGCGCGCTCATCAAGATCGGTGCGGCCGGTCAGGCCTCGATCGATGCCGTCGCCGGCCCGGTCGGTGAAGCTCTGATCATGACCGCGCTCGGTCTGGCCGTGGCCGTTCCGGCCGTGCTCGGCTACAACTGGCTGCTCCGCCGTAACAAGGTGGTTTCCGAACAGCTCGCCGCCTTCGCGACCGATCTCCATGGCTACATGGTTTCGGCTGGTGCGGTGAAGCCGGTTGCTCCTGCCCGTGCGCCGGCGCCGGCTGCCGTCAAGAAGTAATCGATGATCGGGGCGGGTGCCCGAGCGGGCATCCGTCTCCGTCGCGGCTATTGCCGAATGACAATGTCGATTGCCGGCTCCGGCCGGTTCGATAGTCGATAGTAGTAGAATAGGATCTGTGCCGATGGCCATGAGTGCGGGCCCCGCCGAAAACGACGCCCCGATGTCGGACATCAACACGACGCCACTGGTGGACGTCATGTTGGTTCTGCTCATCATCTTTCTCATCACCGTTCCGGTCGTGATCCAGACGGTTCCGGTCAAGTTGCCGAACGTGGTGTTCGAGCCAACGACCACGAAGCCCGAAAATGTCGCCCTGTCTATCCGCGGCAATGCGAAGGGCGAGTGCGAGGTGTATTGGGGACAGACCAAGGTCGATGCCCAAACGCTGATCGATCGCGCGGTCGTGAAGCTCAAGCATGAAATCGACCGGCAGGGTGGCCCGAATGCTCCTGGCCTCGAACTGCCGGAGGTCCATATCCGCGGTGATATCAATACGCCGTTCCGTTGCATCGGCGGCGCGATGTTCACTATGCAGCGCGCTGGCTTCACCCGCGTCGGCTTCATTTCCGAGCCGCCTCCGGGCACCGTTCACGAGCGTCTCTGATCCCGCTTTCGAGGAGTAAACATCATGGCAATGGCAGCGAGTAGCGCCGAAGGTGAGCCAATGATGGACATCAACACCACGCCGTTGATCGACGTGATGTTGGTGCTGCTGATCATGTTCATCATTACCATCCCGATCCAGACCCACGCCGTGAAGCTCGATCTTCCGCAGGATAATCCCAATCAGAAAAAGCCGGATATCGATCCTGTGAAAAACAAGGTGACGATCGACACAGCGGACAAGATCTACTGGAATGGCACCGAGATCGATGAACTTCGACTGCGCCAGTATCTGGATATCACCCAGACGATGAACCCGATCCCTGAGCTGCATCTGCAGCCTGATCCCCAGGCGCGATATGTCGTGGTCGACCGGGTTCTGGCCGTAACCAAGCGGGCCCAGGTCGAAAAGATGGGCTTCGTCGGTAACGAGGCGTACGGCGCCTTCTGAGGCGAAAGCCATCGTGAAGATCAGGAGGGGCGGTCCGCAAGGGCCGCCCCTTTTTGCTGTCGTACGGATTGCGAATCCCGATGCGGCACCCCAATACCAAAAACGGCAATTGGAGAGATTATGGGCGACGAACTCGATCATGTGCTGACAACCGCGCGGGCGTGGCTGGATGCCGGTCACAAGGTCGCGCTGGCGACGGTGATCGAGACGTGGGGATCGGCGCCGCGTCGCAAGGGATCGCACGCGATCATCCGCGATGACGGCCTGTTTGAAGGATCGGTCAGCGGTGGCTGCGTCGAAGGCGACGTGATCGTTTCCGCACAGGATCTGCTGCGGCAGGGCGGAGGATCGGTGCGGCGCGATTATGGTATCGCCGATGATATGGCGTGGCAGGTCGGCCTGGCGTGCGGCGGGGAGATTTCGGTCTTCGTCCAGACGATCGATGACGAGCATTTCCCGCCGGCGATGTTCGATACGATCGCCGCCGCGCGCGCCGCCGGACAATCGATCGGTGTGACCACCGATCTCGCGACCGGCTATAGCGCCGAACAGCTTTCGTCGGACCAGACGTTCACCAACATCTATCCGCCGCGGCTGCGGATGATGATCGTCGGCGCGGTGCACATCGCGCAAAGCCTCGCGCCGCTGGCGGCGCTTGTTGGCTATCAGCCATTGCTCGTCGATCCGCGCGACGGCTTCGCCGCGGCCAGCCGTTTCGCGGATATCACGGTCGACACGCGCTGGCCCGACGAGGCGATCGCCGAATGGCGCCCGGATTCGGCGACTGCCGTGGTCACCCTCAGCCACGATCCCAAGATCGACGATCCGGCGCTGGTGCTGGCGCTGCGGAGCCCGGCTTTCTACATCGCCGCCTTGGGGTCACGGCGCACTCACGCCCGCCGCATCGAGCGACTGACCGCGCTCGGCTTTTCGGAGAGCGAACTGGCCCGCATCCAGGGCCCCGCCGGCCTCGCAATCGGTGCGGTTAATCCGGCCGAGATCGCTCTGTCGATCATGGCGGGCGCCACGGCGGCCTTGCGGCTCGGGACCGCGCAGAGCGACGCAGGAAAGATCCTCACCCGCCAGGGGGAGGTGTCAGCCGGAGGCTGACGGAGGGGGAGGACATCGACGTAGCTGGAGGGATATGAGGCGGTGCCAAGGTGCAGTTGGTCGCCGCCCGCCCCCTCCGCCGCCTTCGGCGTCACCTCCCCCTGGCGGGGGAGGATTTTCGTTTACAACGTCCGTAACACCTGCGCGGGACGGGCATTGAGCGCGGGGAGCGATCCGATCAGGCCGATGCCGAGCGTCGCCACGGCGCCGACGCCCAGCGTCGCGCCGATCACGATCCAGTCGGGCGCCCATTTCAGGTGGAACAATGCGGTCACGACGTACCAGCCGGCCACGCTGCCGACGCCAAGCGCCAGCGCTGATACGGCGACCGCCAGCAGCGCATATTCGATCGCCTGTGCGAGCAAGATCTGTCCCCGGCTCGCGCCGAGCAATTTGAGCAGAACCGAATCATAGATGCGCGCGCGCCGGGAGGCGGTGATCGCGCCGATCAGCACGGCGATGCCGGCGGCCAGCGTCACCGATGCCGCCGCGCGGATCGCGGTGCCGAGCTGATCGAACAGCGACGATATCTGCCCGATGACATCCTTGATGCGGATCAGCGATACCGACGGGAAGGCGCCGATCACCGCGCGATTGACTTTCGGCTCGGCCGAATCGGGCAAGGCGATCGTCGCCATATAGCTGTGCGGCGCGCCCTCCAGCGCGCCCGGCGCGAAGACGATGCCGAAATTGAAGCCCATCGTCTCCCAATTGACCTGCCGGATCGACGCCACTTTGGCCTCGATCTCGACCCCGAGCACCGATATCGTCATCGCATCGCCCGGCTTGAGCGCCAGGGCTTCGGCGGCGCGTTTCTCGATGGAAACCAGCGGCGGCCCGGCATAATCGGCCGGCCACCATTTGCCCGCGATAACCTCGCTGCCAGCGGGCAAAGCGGCGGCGTAGGTCAGGCCGCGATCGCCGTGCAGGATCCACGCGCCTTGCGGAATATCCTTCATGTCGGCGACCCTGACCCCGCGTATTCCCACCACCGATCCGCGCAGTGACGGGACCGATGTGATCGTCGCCGTCGGCGCGGCGCCATGAACGATCGCGGCGAATCGATCGATGCCGTCGGTCGGGATATCGAGCGCGAAGAAATTGGGCGCGATCTTCGGCACCGTGCTGGTGATCTGGTGCGACAGGTTGGTCTGTACCACCGCCATCGTCACGAACAGCGTAAGGCCGAGGCCCAGCGCCACGATCAGCCGATCGGTCTGCGCGCCGGGACGATGGAGATTGGCGATCGCCAGCCGCAACAAGGGGCGGCGCGAGCGGGGGAGGGCGGCGGCACCCCGGCGGATCAGCCAGCCGACCAGGCCGAGCACCAGCAGCATCGCCAGCGCGCCACCGAGAAAGACGATGCTGAGCATCGGATCGCGTGCCGATCCCACGGCCAGCGCAGCCAGCCCGATTCCCGCCGCGATCATCGTTGCCAGCACGCGCGGGCGCGGCAGTCCGAACGGTTCGATCCGCGCACGGAAGATCGTCGCCGGTGATAGCTGGCCTGCCCGCGCGAGCGGCGCGAGGCTGAACAGCAGGGCCGCGAGCAGGCCATAGCCGGCGCTGATCGCGAGCGGCACCGGATAGATTGCGAAGTGCGGCTGCACGGGCAGGGCGCTGCCCGCCGCGGCCGTGACGATCGCCGGCACCGCAGCACCCATGATCAAGGCCGCAATGATTGCGCCGGACGCCACCAGCCCGATCTGGATCAGGTAGGTCTGGAAGATCGTCCGCGAAGAGGCGCCGAGGATTTTCAGCGTGGCGATCCCACTCCGGCGCTGATCGAGCCAGGAACTGACGCCGTTGCCGACCCCGATGCCGGCGACGATCAGGGCGGTCAGCCCGACGAGCCCGAGGAACTGGCCGAGCTGCTCGACCGAACGGCGCAGCCCCGGCGCGGCATTGCTGCGATCGCTGACCTCCCAGTTCGCATCATGGAAGCGTTGATCGAGCTTGCCGGCCAGCGCATGCGCGTCGACCCCGGATGGCAGCCGGATGCGATAGCGCGATGTGAACAGGCTGCCCGGCTGTACCAGCCCGGTCGCGCGCAATCCGGCCATGTCGGTGATGATCGCCGGCCCGAGGGTGAACCCTTCCCCGGCGCTGTCGGGCTTGTTGGCGATCAGCCCGATCACGCGGAAGCGCGCATTGCCGAGACCGATCGAGTCGCCCGTCTTGAGCGACAGCCGATCGGCCAGCGCCGGATCGATCGCGACGTTCAGCCCGGCCGGCCGCGCCGCGATCGCGCCCGGCTGCAGCGCGAGCTTGCCATAAAGTGGCCAGCGATCGTCGACGCCCTTGAGCTCCGCCAGCACCGCATTGCTGCCATCGGCGTTCGATGCCATCGCGCGCATCTTGATGCTTTCGGAAACGGTGCCGACCTTTGCGAAGGCCGCGCGTTCGGCGGCGGCCGCCTGCCGCTGCGCCACCCGCATCTCGATATCGCCGCCCAAAATCTCCTGGCCGCGAATATCGAGTTCGGCAACGATTGCGGAGGACAGGCTGGCGACCCCGGCCAGCCCGGCGACACCGAGGAACAGGCAGAGGGCGAGCAGCCGCAGACCCGCGAGCCCGCCGCGCAATTCGCGAAGTGCCAGCCGCCAGGGCAGGCTCATGCGGCGATCTTGTCGGCGATGATCAGCCCGTCGTGCATCTCGACGATCCGGCTGCACCGCGCGGCCAGCGCGGGATCGTGGGTGATCACCAGCAGCGTCGATCCGGTCTCGCGCTGGCGATTGAACAAAAGATCCATGATCGTCCGGCCGGTTGCCGTGTCGAGATTGCCGGTCGGTTCGTCGGCGAAGATCAGCGCCGGTCGCGGCGCCATCGCGCGGGCGATCGCCACGCGCTGCTGCTCGCCGCCCGACAATTGCGCAGGATAATGATCGAGCCGATGGCCGAGCCCGACCGCCGCAAGCTCGGCGCGAGCGCGCTCGAACGCCTGATCGTCGCCGGACAGTTCGAGCGGTACCGCGACATTTTCAAGTGCGGTCATCGTCGGCAGCAGGTGAAACGCCTGCAGGATGATCCCGATCCGACCGCGCCGCGCTGCGGCCAGCGCATCCTCGTCGAGTTTGGTGAAATCGAGCCCGGTGACATGGACATGGCCTTCATCGGCGCGTTCCAGCCCTGACAGGATCGCCATCAGCGAGGATTTGCCCGATCCCGAGGGTCCGAGCAGGGCGACGGCTTCGCCGGAACCGACGTTCAGATCAACCCCTTTCAATATCTCGACGCGGGCCGTGCCTTTTCCCAGCGCGAGGCGAACGGAGCGGGCGTCGATCACGGGATGCGGCATAAGGGGGAGAATTCCTCGGTTGCTGCCATGCAACATGGGTTGGCGCGGGGGTGGATCAATGGGGTGCTTAGGTTTCTCGCGAAATTAGCCCGATTCCGTCATTCCGGCGAAGGCTGGGAACCCTCACGCCTCTCCGCACATCGCGACCTTGGAGGGACCCCAGCATTCGCCGGGGACAAGGTTTAGAGGAACGCCTTCTCAATCGACATGCCCGATCGCTTCGGCCGCCGCGCGATCGGTCCATGCGCTGTTGCCCGGTTGTTCGAACCAGAACGGCTTGCGCTTTCGCATCCGCGTGCCGACTTCGTCCATGTTGCTGTCATAGACGCGGCCATTGGCGACGGTGTAGCGGATCGACGTGGTGTTTCGGATATTCTCGAGCGGGTTGGCGTCGAGCACCACCAGGTCGGCGAGCTTGCCCGGCTCCAGCGTGCCGAGGTCCTTCTCCATCCCGTAAGCCCGCGCCGGATTGATCGTGCCGGTTGCGAGCGCCTGCATCGGGCTCATCCCGCCGAGCACGAACATCCACATATCCCAGTGCGCGCCCAATCCCTGGCGCTGGCCGTGCGCGCCGATCGTGACGGGAATGCCGAGGTCGCCGATTCGCTTCGCGGTCTTCGAGACTTCGATGACATTATTCTCTTCGTCGGGCACCATCACCGGTCGGCGCGCACGCGAATCGAGCACGCGACGGGGCACCCAGCGCGACAGGATCGGATCTGCCCAGACATTGCTGTGCTGATACCAGTAATTCTCCCCGAACGGCCCGCCATAAGCGACGATCAGCGTGGGGTTGTAGGCGGTCCCCGATCCCTTCCAGAACTGCAGCACGTCGTCGTAAACGTGGGCGACCGGCAGCGAATGCTCGATCGTGGTGTGGCCGTCGGCGATCATCGTCATGTTCATTTCGAACAGCGAGCCGCCCTCGGGCACCACGCTCATGTCGAGCTGCCGGGCGGCGGCGATGATTTGCTGACGCTGTTCGCGGCGGGGCTGATTGTAGCTTTTGACCGACCATGCGCCATCCGCCCGCAGCCGCCGCAAATGGCCCAACGCATCATCGAGGCCGTCGATCTTCGCGGTGAAGGGCGTGGTCGCGCCGTAAAGAATCGTGCCGGTCGAAAAAATGCGAGGGCCGGTGATCAGGCCGGCTTTCTCCAGTTCGGAAGCCGCGAAGATCTCGCTGGTGTCGTTTGACGGGTCGTGGATCGTCGTGACGCCGAAGGCGAGCCCGGCAAAATTGATCCAGCTCTGCTGCGGAATGATCTGGTCGGCGCCCATGCTGCCGTGCCAGTGGCCGTCGATCAGGCCGGGGATGATGGTTTTGCCGGTGGCATCGATCACCTTGGTTCCGGCGGGTACGCTGACATTCGCGCCGACCGCTTCGATACGGTTGCCGTCGAGCAGGATCGTGCCCTTGTCGATCACCTCACTGCCGCCGCGCATCGTGATGATCCGCGCATTGGTGAAGGCGATATGGCCGTTGGGCGCGTCATAGGGCATCGCGAAGGAGAGGCTGATGCCCTTTTCGGCGACTGGCGGCAGCTTGGCGGGCGCGCCAGCTATGAAGGTGAAATCCTCACGGGTTTCGCGGCCATAAAGATCGGGGCCGAGCGACCACCATAATTTATGCGAATCGCCCGACCAGTGGATCCAATTGCCGGCGTCGCGGGTCACTTGGAACACCGGCAGCGATTTCATGTCGGCCGACACGTCGATCGCCTTGCCCGTGCGCGCGAATGGCATCACCCGCGCCTGGAAGCGTTCGGTCCACGCCACCCATTTCTCATCGGGCGAGATCGCGAAGTCGGCGGCGAATTCGCTGGCGAGATGAGTCTGCGGTTCGCTGCGATCGATCCCCACCGACTTGAGCACGCGCTTCTTATCCTCGTCGTCGACGTAGAAGACGCGATCGTTCGAGGCGCCGAACTGCGGTTCGCTACCGCTGTCGGCGATCCGCCTCGCGGCGCCACCGGCCGCAGGGACCAGATAGATGCCGGGCTCGCGGCCGTTGACCGGCGAGGTCAGGAACCCGTCCTGGACTTTGGTGAAGGCGATGGCCTTGCCGTCGGGCGAGAAGGCGGGTTCGAGATAATTGCCGGCGACTGCCGTCACCTTGCGGCCGGGGCCGCCCGTAGCGGGGACGACCCGGACCGCGCCCTGCTCGTCGTCGGACCAGCTCACATAGGCGATCTGGCGGCCGTCGCGCGACCAGCTCGGATAGAGTTCGAACTGGTCGTTCGTCGTCAGCCGTTTCGGCGTGCCGCCATTGACATCGCGGATCCACAGATGGCCGAGCGCCTCGAATACGACCCTGCTGCCGTCGGGTGAGGTCTTCGCGAAGCGGACCATCTTCACGTCGAAGCTTTTGGGCGCGACATCGACCTGATGACGGACGGCTTCGGTGATCCGGCGGGTGCCGGTGACGTGGAAGGGTACGTCGCTGACCGCCCTGCTGACGACGTCGATGCGCTTGATTCCGCCCTGCGCCCAGAACATGATCGAGCGGCTGTCTGGTGTCCAGCTCATCCCCGGATACACGCCCTCGACCGCCCATGTCTCCTGCATGTCGCGGTCGAGAATATCGGTGATCGGTGTCTCGCGGCCCGTTGCGATGTCGAGCAGATAGATCGTCGATTTGTAGCGATCGCGGCGGATGAAGGCCAAGGTCTTGCCGTCGGGCGAGGGGGTAGGGCGGATCGATCCACCGGGGCCGCCGACATATTTCTCGATCTTGCCGGTCTGCCGATCGAGCCGCTGGATCGCATAGATTTCGCCGTTGACGTCCTTGCTATATTCGAATGTATCGCCCGGCGTGACATCGTCCGAATAATAGAGATAGCGGCCGTCGGGCGAGAAGGCCGGTTCATTGGTATCCTTCTGCTCGGTGCGCTTCTTGGTGAGCTGGACGCCGCCGCCGCCGGATCGGTGATACAGCCACATTTCGCCTGCGCCGAGCGATCGTGTGCCGGTGAAATGCTTGCGCGCGACGATATAGTCGCCGTCGGGCGTCCATTCGGGTTGGTTGAGCAGGCGGAAATCCTCCTTCGTCACCTGCACCGGATTCTTGCCGTCTTTGTCGACGATCCAGATATTGTTGCCGCCGCCGCGATCGGAGGTGAAGGCGATCGATCGGCCGTCCGGCGACCAGCGCGGCTGCATCTCCCATGCCGGCCCGGTCAGGATCGCCCGCGCCTCGCCGCCGCCGATCGGCATCACATAGATATCGCCGAGCAGATCGAACGCGATCTCGCGGCCATCGGGGGAAACATCGACCGACATCCAGGTGCCACTGCGCGTGTCGATCGGCACGTCCTTCGCAGGGCCGTGGTCGGCCGAGACGTCCCATTTGGGCTTGTCGTCCTTCGCCGGCTCGGCGGCCTGGACGATGGCAGCACTGGTGCAGGTCGCGAGCAGCGCGATCAGGATACGGTTCATGTGTGGCCCTGTCATTGGAGTGTTAGCAGGCTAAGACAGCATGGCAGGTTTCGTCAAAGGGTAAGGTTGTCGTGGGACGTCCACCAACCAAAAACCGTCGCCCCGGCCTTCGCTGGGGTGACGAACACGGGGAAGTCACACCCGTGGCATGCGATTCCACGCATCGAGCGCAGCGATTTTGTAAGCTTCCGCCAAGGTCGGATAATTGAACGTATTCTCGACGAAATAATCGAGCGTGCCGCCGAGATTGAGCACCGCCTGACCGATGTGGATCAGCTCGGTTGCGCCTTCGCCGATGATGTGGACGCCGAGCAGGCGCCGGTCGTCGAGCGCGAAGATCATCTTCATCATGCCCGTTTCCAGCCCCATGATGTGGCCGCGCGACGTCTCGCGAAACCGGGCAATGCCGCATTCGCAGGGTATGCCGCGCTCGCGCACCTCCTGTTCGGACAGGCCGACGGTCGAGATCTCGGGCACCGCATAGATGCCATAAGGGAAATAAGCGGGCGCGGGCGGCATCGGCGCACCGAAGGCGTGGCAGGCGGCGATGCGGCCTTGCTCCATCGAGGTCGAGGCGAGGCTTGGAAAGCCAATCACGTCGCCGGCTGCGTAGATATGCGGCACGGCCGTCTGGAAGGTCGCCGGATCGACGGCCAGCCGGCCGCGGCTGTCGATTTCCAGCCCGCACGTATCGAGGCCGAGTTTGGCGGTCGCGCCGATCCGGCCGGCGGCATAGAGCAGCATTTCCGATCGGATGCGGCGGCCATCGTCGAGGATCGCGATCGGCCAGCCCTGGCCATCGACCTCGACCCGTTCGAGCTTGCAGCCGAGCCGGATCGCCATGCCGCGATCGCGCAACTGGTGGACGAATTCGTCGATGATCTCGCGATCGATGAAATCGAGAAAGGTGTCGCGGGGCTCGATCAAGGTGACGGGCACATCGAGCGCGGAGAAGATCGTCGCATATTCGAGGCCGATCACGCCCGCGCCGACGACCGTCAGGCTGCGGGGCACGCGCGGTTCGGCGATCAGCGCGTCGCTATCGAGGATATTGGTATCGTTGAACGGGATGTGGGGCGGCCGGTACGGCGCGGTGCCGACGGCGATCAGCACGCTGTCCGCTTCGAAGCGGTGTTCGTCGCCATCGGGCTCGACAACCGCGACCTCGTGCGGCCCCACGAAGCGCGCGATACCGGCGATCGTGCGGACGCCGTTGCGCGCGAACTGATGCTCGAGCACGTCGATCTCATGTTCCAGCGTCTTGCGCAGCCGCATGTTGAGATCGCTGCCGCCAATCTCCTTCTTCACGCGATAGGCGCGGCCATAGAAGCCGCGCTCGCGCCAGCCGGTCAGGTTGAGCACGGTTTCGCGCAACGTCTTCGATGGGATCGTGCCGGTGTGAACCGAAACACCGCCCACCCGGGCGCGATTCTCGACGACGAGGGCAGAGCGGCCAAGCTTGGCGGCCTGGATGGCGGCCCGTCGCCCCGCCGGGCCGCTGCCGATGACGATCAGTTCGTAGCGCACGCCGCATCCCCCCGGTTAGCCGCCATGTCGCCATGGCCGCCGATGCGCCTTTCGCCCTCTCCCTGCGTCCAAATATGGTTGAAGGTACGAAACGAAGATTGCGGACCCGCGTCAAGGGGCAAGCCGCGTGAATTCGAAAGATGTGGGCGGCGCATACGGGCGCGACTATGCCTCCGTCTTGCCCTCGCTATAAGTGTAGTATAAAGCTAACACAGCCAAGCGAGCCTGCGGCGCGGCCGAAGGCCGAGCAGCGATCGGCCATCAGGAAGGATTTCGAAGTGCGCAATATCTCCGCGTGGGCGATCCGCAATCCGATTCCGGTGATCGTCCTGTTCATCGCGCTGACCCTGGCGGGCACGATCAGCTTCCTGGGCATGGACATTAACAGCATGCCGGACATCAGCTTCCCGGCCGCACAGGTTACCGTCAGCCAGCCCGGCGCCGCGCCGACTGAAATGGAAACGCAGATCACCCGCAAGGTCGAAGCGGCGGTGGCATCGGTGGGCAATGTCAAGGCGATCACCTCCTGGGTCACCGAGGGCGCATCGAACACCAACGTCGAATTTCAGCTCGGCACGCCGGTCGATCGCGCGGTCAACGACGTGCGTGACGCGATATCCAAGATTCGATCCGATTTGCCGGAAGGCATATTGGAGCCGCAGGTGCAGCGGGTCGATACCGAGGGCGGGCCTCTGGCCTATTATTCGGTGGAAGCCAACGACATGACGCTCGAGCAGTTGAGCTGGTATGTCGACGATACGATCATCAAGCGGCTGTTGTCGGTGCCGGGGGTGGCGAGCGCGAGGCGCGGCGGCGGCGTGACCCGCGAGATCAGCGTGATTCTCGATCCCGCGAGGATGCAGGCACAGAGCGTGACCGCGTCGCAAGTCAACAACATCCTGCGCGCGATCAACGTCAATGCCGCGGGCGGCCGTACCGGGGTCGCCGGTGCCGAGCAGTCGGTCCGCGTGCTCGGCAACGCGACCACCGCGCTGCAGCTCGGCGATATGCGCATCCCGGTCGGATCGGGCCGGGTGATCCAGCTTTCGGATATCGCGACGGTGCGCGACGCTTATGCCGAGCAGCGCGAGCTGACCAAAATGAACGGCAGGCAGGTGCTGTCGTTCAATTTTCAGCGTGCCAAGGGGTCATCCGAGGTCAAGGTCTACGACCAGGTGCAGAAGGTGCTGGCGCAGCTTCGGAAGGAAAATCCGCGGGTCAAAATCACCGAGCTCGTCAATTCGGTCAAATATACCAAGATCCAATATGATTCGGCGATCGAGGCGATGATCGAGGGGTCGGTGCTGGCGGTGCTGGTCGTGTTCATATTCCTGCGCGACTGGCGCGCGACCATGATCTCCGCGATCGCCATCCCGCTATCGGCGATCCCGGCCTTCTGGTTCATGAGCCTGATGGGCTTCACCCTGAATACGATCAGCTTGCTCGCACTCAGCCTCGTTGCGGGCATTCTCGTCGACGATGCGATCGTCGAGATCGAGAATATCGTCCGCCACATGCGTATGGGCAAGACCGCCTACCGCGCGGCAATGGACGCCGCCGACGAGATCGGTCTGGCGGTGGTGGCGACGACGATGGCAATCGTCGGCGTGTTCGTGCCGGTGTCGTTCATGCCGGGCATTCCGGGGCAGATCTTCAAACAGTTCGGGCTCACCGTAGCGGTGGCGGTTCTGATGAGCCTGCTCGTCGCGCGACTGATCACGCCGATGGTGTCGGCCTATTTCCTGAAGGCACACGGCACGGCCGCGCATGGCGGCGGGCGGCTGATGGACGGTTATGTCCGCGTGCTGCACTGGTCGCTCGCCAACCGCTGGAAAACGATCGGCTTCGGCGCGGCCTCGTTCGTGCTGACGATCGTCTTGTTCGGAACGATGCCGCAGGAATTCCAGCCGTCGCTTGATCAGGATACGAGCGTGGTGAACGTCGAGCTGACGCCAGGTGCGCGGGTGCACGAAGATACCGAACGGGTCGTCGATCAGGCCACGGCGATCCTGCGCAAGGCGCCCGACGTGTCGGCGGTGTTCGCCGACATCGGCACCGACGGCGATACACGCTTCGCGCAGATCACGGCTGCGCTGAAGCCGGCGAAGGAACGCACCCGTACGAGCGTCGCGTTCGAACGCGCGCTGGCGCCGGAACTGTCGCGCATCCCCGACGCGCGGGTCAGCTTTCAGTCGCAAAATGGCGGGTTCGGGCGTGACATGGCGGTGATGCTGGCGGGAGATGATCCCGACAAGCTGGTCCGTACCGCCGAAGCGCTCGTCGACGAACTGAAGGCCAGCCCGCTGGTCCGCGATCCGCGCATTGACGGCGATCTTCGCCGGCCCGAACTGATCATCAAGCCGCGCGCGGACCTGGCCGCGGACATGGGCGTCACCACCGCGGCGCTGAGCCAGGCGATCCGCATCGCGACGCTCGGTGACATCGATCAGAATATGGCCAAATTCTCGCTGTCCGATCGACAGATCCCGATCCGCGTATCGCTGGGCGAAAACTCGCGCCGCAATCTTTCGACGATCGAGAATTTGCCGGTGGCGACGACGTTCGGAACGACCGTGCCGCTGAAGGTGGTCGCCGACATTCACCTTGGCGCCGGGCCTACCAAGATTCGTCGCTACAATCAGGTGCGCCGTATCGTGATCGGCGCGGATCTGAAGCCCAATGTGGTCAGCGGTGACGGCTATAAGGCGATCCACGAGACGCGCACGATGAAGAATCTGCCCGATGGCGTGCGCGAGATTCTGGTTGGCGACCAGGAATTGCAGGGCGATCTGGTCAGAGGCTTCATCATTGCCGTGGTTTCGGGCGTACTGCTCGTCTTCGCGGTGCTGATATTGCTGTTCCGCCGGGTGCTGCCGCCGTTCGTCAACATGGCGTCGCTGCTGCTCGCGCCGCTCGGCGGGATATTGGCGCTCAAACTGGCCGGTATGTCGATGTCATTGCCCGTTTATATCGGGCTGCTGATGCTGTTCGGGATCGTTGCCAAGAATTCGATCCTGCTCGTTGATTTCGCGATCGAGGAAATGCGCAAGGGTGTCGATCGCACGGCTGCCATCCTCGAGGCCGCACACAAGCGCGCCCAGCCGATCGTGATGACGACGGTGGCGATGATCGCCGGCATGCTGCCGATCGTGATCGGACTTTCGGGCGACAGCAGCTGGCGCGCACCGATGGCGGTGTGCGTGATCGGCGGGCTGGCATTGTCGACGGTGTTGACGCTCGTCATCGTGCCGGCGGGCTTCACGCTGGCCGACGATCTGGAGAAGTGGCTGGCGCCGAAGCTGCGCCGTGCGCTGGTCAACAATGAGGATCACGACATCGGCGCCGCGGCTCCGCAGCCGGCGGAGTAATTCCGCCTTTCTTCGCTTGCTGAAAGGGAGGGGCGGCGCCCAAAAGAAAATGGCCCGCTCCTTTCGGCACGGGCCATTCTCAATTTTCGGGAAGGATGAGGCTTACACCTTGAGCTTCGGCGTAGCGCCACCCTTCTTCTTCGGGCGCTTCGGCGCGGCTGGCGTCAGTTCGAACGCGAGCGCGTCGTCCTTCAGCTTCACCTTCACCTCGCCGCCATGGACGAGTTTGCCGAACAGCAATTCCTCGGCCAGTGGCTGTTTGATCTTCTGCTGGATCAGGCGGCCCATCGGGCGGGCGCCGTAGAGCTTGTCATAGCCGCGCGCGGTGAGCCAGGTCTTGGCTTCCTCGTCAAGACTGATGTGGACGTCGCGATCGGCCAGCTGCAGTTCGAGCTGCAGAATGAACTTTTCGACGACGCGCGAGACCACTTCGGTCGGCAGATAGCCGAACGGCACGATCGCATCGAGCCGGTTGCGGAATTCCGGCGTGAACATCTTCTTGACCGCTTCCTCATCCTCGCCCTCGCGGGTGAGGTTGCCGAAGCCCAGGCTCTCGCGCGCCATGTCGGACGCGCCGGCATTGGTGGTCATGATCAGGATCACGTTGCGGAAATCGACCGTCTTGCCGTGGTGATCGGTCAGCTTCCCATTGTCCATCACCTGCAGCAGGATGTTGAACAGATCGGGATGCGCCTTCTCGATCTCGTCGAGCAGCAGCACGCTGTGCGGATGCTGATCGACCGCATCGGTCAGCAGGCCGCCCTGATCGTATCCGACATAGCCCGGAGGCGCGCCGATCAGCCGGCTGACCGAATGGCGCTCCATATATTCGGACATGTCGAACCGCTGGAGCGGGATGCCCATGATCGACGCGAGCTGGCGGGCAACCTCGGTTTTGCCGACGCCGGTGGGGCCCGAGAACAGATAGTTGCCGATCGGCTTGTCGGGATCGCGCAGGCCCGCACGGCTGAGCTTGATCGCCGACGACAGGATCTCGATCGCCTTGTCCTGCCCGAACACGACCCGTTTGAGATCGGTTTCGAGCGTGGAGAGCGATTTCTTGTCGTCGCTCGACACCGATTTGGCGGGGATACGCGCCATCGTCGCGATGACCTGCTCGATCTCCTTGGGCGTGATCACCTTCTTGCGCTTGGCGGGTACCACCAGCATCTGCATCGCGCCCACCTCATCGATCACGTCGATCGCCTTGTCGGGCAATTTGCGGTCGTTGATGTAGCGCGAGGACAGTTCGACCGCGGCCTTGATTGCCTCGGGCGTATATTTGACGTGGTGGTGGGCTTCGAAGGCCGAGCGCAGGCCCGCCAGGATCTTGATCGCATCCTCGACCGTCGGCTCATTGACGTCGATCTTCTGGAAGCGTCGCAGCAGCGCGCGGTCCTTTTCGAAATGGTTGCGGAATTCCTTGTAGGTGGTCGAACCGATGCAGCGGATCGTGCCGCCCGACAGAGCCGGCTTCAGCAGGTTCGATGCATCCATCGCGCCGCCTGAGGTGGCGCCGGCGCCGATCACCGTATGGATCTCGTCGATGAAGAGCACGGCGTCCGGCATCTTCTCGAGTTCGGTCACGACCTGCTTGAGCCGCTCCTCGAAATCGCCGCGATAGCGGGTGCCGGCGAGCAGCGAGCCCATGTCGAGCGAATAGATCACCGCAGGCAGCAATACCTCGGGCACGTCGCCCTCGACGATCTTGCGCGCGAGCCCTTCGGCGATCGCAGTCTTGCCGACGCCGGGATCACCCACATAAAGCGGGTTGTTCTTCGAGCGGCGGCACAGGATCTGGATCGTGCGATCGACCTCGGGCCCGCGCCCGATCAGCGGATCGACCTTCCCGTCCTTCGCCTTCTCGTTGAGGTTGACGCAGAATTGCTTGAGCGCGCTCTCGCCTTTCTTGCCATCCGATTTCGACTGGGTTTTCTCTTCTTCTGCCCCCTTCACTTCGCGCTGCTCCGTGGGTTGGCCGGCCTTGCCGACACCGTGGCTGATGAAGCTGACCGCATCGAGGCGGCTCATGTCCTGCTGCTGCAGGAAGAAGACGGCGTAGCTTTCGCGCTCGCTGAACAAGGCGACCAGCACGTTGGCGCCGGTCACTTCCTCGCGACCGGACGACTGCACGTGGAGGATGGCCCGCTGGACGACGCGCTGGAAGCCGCTGGTGGGATTAGGATCGCTCTCGTCCTCGACCTTGAGCGCCTCAAGTTCGGTATCGAGATAGTTGGTGACCGCGTTGCGCAGCTCGCCGAGATCGACGCCGCACGCCGTCATCACCTTCGATGCATGATCGTCGGCGATCAAAGCGAGCAGCAGATGTTCGAGCGTCGCATATTCGTGATGGCGACTGCTGGCGGCAGACAATGCGTTATGGAGCGTCTGTTCCAGTTCGCGGGCGAAAGAAGGCATCTGTTCAATACTCCCTGCCGCATGGGCCAAGCCATGCCGACCACGTATATGTCGGGTGCGATGGTCCGTTGATCAAGGACCATATCTCCGACCGAAGCTGCCAGCGTCCGCCGCACTCATGTCGGCCCGCTTTCATTTCCTGAATAACGCTTCCGCGGTTAGGCGATGGTTAACGGCCTTGTCGATCTTTGCACGACATCTGGCTATTTCGCTTTCGAGCGCCGATATGCGCGCCTCCAGCTCGGTAACCGACAGCGGATCGAGATCCTGTCGGACGAGCAGGCTGACCGGGTCGTCCGGCCGTTTGGCGAGAGGATCGTCGGGCTCCATGGACACAGCGTTGACCGGAGCGCGCCGCGTGTCAATAAACGGCTGCACGGAAGTTCATTTTGTGAGGGGCGATGGCGCAAACACCGGACTGGATGACCGCGATCGACCCCGACGCGACGGGCGGGCCGGAGCTATTGGTGCCGGTGCGCCGCCCCGTGCCGGTGCCGGGGCCCGCGCAGGTACTGCTGCGAGTCGCGGCGGCCGGCGTCAACCGTCCGGATATCGCCCAGCGAATCGGCAATTATCCGCCGCCGCCGGGCGCGCCCTCGATCCCGGGGCTCGAAGTGGCGGGCGAGGTCGTTGGAATCGGCGATGGCGTGATGCCCGAATATCTGGGGCAGCCGATGTGTGCGCTGCTGGGCGGCGGCGGCTATGCCGAATATGCAGTGGCCGATATCGGCCTGTGCCTGCCGGTTCCCGAATGCCTGTCGATGGCCGAGGCGGCGGCCTTGCCCGAGACTTTGTTCACGGTGTGGAGCAATGTGTTCGAGCGCGCTTATGCTGCCGACGGTGATTATCTGTTGGTCCACGGTGGAACGAGCGGCATCGGGACGATGGCGATCGCGCTCGGCAAATTGTTCGGTGTGATCGTGATCGTGACTGCCGGATCGGACGAGAAATGCACGGCCGCGCTCGGCTTGGGCGCGGCCCATGCGATCAACTACCGGACCGCCGATTTCGTGGCCGAGGTGAAGGCGATCACCGGCGCGCGCGGCGTCGATGTCGTGCTCGATATGGTCGGCGGGGATTATCTGCCGCGCAACATCGATTGCATGGCGGAGGATGGCCGCCATGTCTCGATCGCGATCATGCGCGGGGCCAAGGCCGAAATCCCGATCTGGAAGATCATGCAGAAGCGGCTGACGCTGACGGGATCGACCTTGCGATCGCGCGATCTGGCCTTCAAGTCGCTGGTGGCCGATGAGATCAGCAGCGCGGTCTGGCCGCATATCGAGGCGGGCGCGCTGCGCCCGGCGATGGACAGGAGCTTTGCGCTGGCCGATGCCGCCGATGCGCACCGGCGGATGGAGTCGGGCGAGCATGTCGGGAAGATCGTGCTGACGATGGGGGCGTGAGGGGCGACGCAATCTACTCCCCTGCCTGCGAGGGAGAGGTTTGGGGGTGGGTGGCTACGCCAGAGCCTCGACGCCTCTGGCGCAGCGTTTGCGGGCCGCTGGGGACGCTCACTACGCTCGCGACCCACCCCCTTACCCCTCCCTTGCAGGGAGGGGAGTAGAAAGCGATGAGACGCCCCGCCACCCGTCGCCCCGTTGCATGGCCCACACTCGTCGTCGAACTGGCGCTGCTGCTCCTGGCGACATGGTTCGTCCTGCGCCTCAACCCGACCGGGTTCGGCGGCGGGCCGTTCGATGACCAGCGCTATTTCGATGCCGCCCGCGCGTGGCTCGCGCACCCGCCGCTGGTGGGAAAGACGCATTGGGAACTCCGCCATCCGCTGATCCTGCCGCTGGCGCTCCTGTTCCGCTTCATGGGGGCGACGATCGCGACGGCCTTGTGGGTGCCGATCGCGGCCGCATTGATGTTCGCCGCGACCAACTTCGCGGCGATCCGCCAGGCAGCGGGTAGCCGGGTGGCGTGGATATGGGCGCTGCTGCTGCTCACCACACCGCTTTTCCTGCGGATCGGCACGAGCATATTCCCCGAAATCATCGAATTGCTGTTCACAAGCGTCGCGCTGTGGGCCTTGTGGTTCGGCCGGCAGGTGCGGCGGCCGGCGTTGCTGTTCGCGCTTTCAGGCGTCTGCACCGCGCTCGCGATGCTGACGCGCGAGACGGCAAGCTGGCTTCTCATCGTCCATGCGGCGTGCCTGATCTTTCGGCCGGGCACACGGCGGATCGAATATCTGTGGCTGTTCGGCTTCGCTGCCGCACCGCTGCTGATCGAATGGGCATGGTTGTTCCGGGCAACCGGCGATTCGCTTTATCGGCTGCATGTCGCCATGCGTCATGTGCTGATCCCGAGTGCGCATATGGCGGGCGGCGTGGCGCATGTCGATCATGTGCTGTTCAATCCCGCCGTCGGCCGGCTGTGGGTGTCGCCCGGACTGTTCCATATCCATTGGGCGCTGAATCCGCTGCTCGGCCTGTTCGCCGATCCCAAATATGGCGCGGCGATCTGGATGGCGATCCTGTTCGCACTGCTGCCGATCCGGGGAGGCCGGCGCGGCGGAACCGGGCGATCGGTGTTGGTCGTGCCGGCCCTGCTGGTCATCGCGCTGAGCTTCGCCTTCGTCACTTATGCGCTGATGGTGTCGCAGGATCAGCGTTATTATACGCTACCGCTCGCCGGCATCGCGCTCGTCGCGGCACTGCTTGCCGATCGCCAATGGCAGGCCGCCCGTCGCGCGCTGGTGGCTGTCGCGGTGGGTGCTGTGGTGGTGGGCAACCTTGCACTGGCGAGCCAGCTTGGCCGCTTCGATCGCGTCGCCAATGCGGCGCTGCCGCTGGTGCGGACGACGCCCGGGCCGATCCACACGCTTCCGGTCATCGCCGCGCAACTCCGCGAGCCGCTCGCCGAGGCGGGGCTCGTGGGCCGGCTGGTGACAAACCCCGCGCGCCGCGGCGATCTGCTGCTGATCGTGCAGGACAGCGCCGGCGATTGTGCGGGTGGCGCCCCGCTGCCGGCTGGCCAGACGCTGTTAGGCTGCCGTATGGCCGATCGACCGCTGCACTGGCTGCCCCGTCAACTTCCCGCCCGGTTGACCAAAAGCGGCGCCCGCGCGCTGCTGGTGCGCGTCACCGCATAGACGCAGCGTTTGCCGACCGTCACGACCGGCCGCCCCAACCCGCAGCCGTCGATCACGAAATCGATGCCATGGGTTTGCGCATAAGCCATGCGCGCGGCGTGATCGGGCAATGCCATGACCTCAAGCACCCGCTGGCGCCAGACGCGATGATAGCTGGGCGCCCACATGATCGCGCCGCCGCCGCGCACGTCGACCCAGATCCGGCGTTCGGCAAAGGTTTCGAACACCTCGGAGCCGGTCGACAGGCCGATTTGCTGCGGGTCCTTCGCGGGATAGGGTGGGGGCAAGCGGATATTGCCGATCGGGATCAGGAACAGCGCGCCGGGTGCGCTGTGTGCGTTCGCCCACAGGCCGAGTGCGCGCCAGGCGGCGATATTCCTTGCAAGCATCGCGTTGAACCGGGTCTGCGACACGATCTGCATGGGCCAGACCACCGCGATCAATATCGCCGCCACGGCGAAGTCGATCCGCAACCGGGCGATCCGCGGCGGTAAACGGAGCCGTGGCGCGAGCAGCACAATCGGAACGACCAGAGGCAGCGCGTAGCGCGTGGTCGCCATCGCCAGCGCCAGTAGCGGCGCCCGGATGCGTCGATCGCTCAGGGCGGCGCTTTGCGCCCATCGCACCGTCAGCGCCGCCATCGCGAGCGCGCCGAACAGATGGATGCCGACACCCGCGCGCAGCAGGTGCAGGCTGAGCAGGATCGGCGATTGGGTGATCAGCGGCAATATCGTCCCCGCCAGCCATAACGTCACGAAGCCCAGCAAGGCGGCCAGGCAGAAAGCCGCCCGCTGCTCGATCCGCACCAGCGCGACCGCGGCCGCAAGTGCGGCGGCGGTCGCGACGATGAAGGCGAGCAGCGTTTTCGGGCTCAGTTCCGCCACCAGGAAATGATCGGGGAAATATTCGGTGATGAAGGCGATGAAGTCGAAGTCGCTCGGGCGGCCGAATTCCGGGTTCGACAGGATCGAATAGATCGCCGGCGCGGCCAGCATCGTGAACGGGACGAGCCCGATCGCCATCCGCCGCGCCAGCGTCCTGCCATCGATCTCGCCGCGGGCCAGCAGCAGGATCGCGATGAAGCCGAGCGGCGCCGCCGCCCATGCCGCCATGAACGCATTGAGAAAGGCCGTCGCCCCGTTGAGGGCAAAGGCGGCGGTAAAACGCCCGCGCGCAGCGCACCAGACCGATAGCAGGATGGTTGCGTTGGCGACCTCGCTATGCGTGAAATAGCTGATGAACAGTCCGCCCGCGCCGGCCGTCGAATAGCCATTGGCGAGGCTGGAAAAGGCGATCAGCACAACGAACAGCAGCCGGCCTTTGAGATCGCTGATGCCGATCATATCGGCGCAGGCGAGAAAGGCCGCCATCGTCAGCAAGCGTGATGCGATGGCCAGCGCCAGCAGCAGCGGCCATGCTTTATCCCCGGGCGCGACCCCGGCCAGCATCAGCCAGAAGCCGGACGCATAATGCGGCAGCGACTGGATGAAGGGATCCCGCGCGAATTGCGGCATGCCCGCGAGCCCGGCGAGAATCGGGAGGTGGAACAGGTTGTTCCACAGCCCGGTGACATGGCCGGTCATCGCCATCGACAGGGCGGTGCCGGTCAACGCGGCGATCGGGAAGCCATATCTGCGGGTGGCTTCTCGCAACACGTCCATATCCTCGCCTCTCCCTGTCGTCAGGCTCGAGGAGGTACAGGCTCTGCCAAGCTGTGCGAGCTCTTTTTTATTCCGGGGACATGGTGCGCCTGCGGTTCCCTCACGCGATCCCCAGCGCGGCTTCCACCCGCGCGATCCAGCGCACCACGTTCGGATAGTCGCCGAGCACGAACCCGCCCTCGTCGGCGACCCGCGTATAGGCCACCAATGCGATGTCCGCGAGGGTGAGCGCATCGCCGAGCAGGAAATCGCGATCCACACTTGCCTCGTCCAATCGCTGCAACGCCGCCTTGCCGCGCTCGACGATCTTCGGTTCGAGCGCGCTCACCGGCTTGCCCAGATAGCGGACCTGGAACCGCGCGACCGCGACATAGGGTTCGTGGCTATATTGCTCCCAGAACAGCCACTCGTTCATCTTCGCGCGATCGAAGGCGTCGACCGGGATCAGCGCGCTGCCTTCGGCCATCCACGTGATGATCGCGTTCGATTGCGCGAGCGTGCGGCCGTCGTCGAGCAGGACGGCGGGCACCTGCCCGGCGGGGTTCATCGCCAGATATTCTTGTGTCCGGCTGTCGCCGGTCAGCACGTTGGTTTCGATCCAGTCATAGGCGATGCCGAGCAGATCTGCGGTCCATTTTACCTTCAGGCAGTTCCCCGAGATCGAATCGCCGAAGATCTTCATGTCCAAGCCCCGTTTTTCTGCAGCTGTCATCGACCCGTAAGCATTCATTGCCTGCGACTGTAACAAAATTTCTGGATGAGCTGATACCGTCAACCAAACAGGAAGACGGCAGATGAACGCCATCACCCGCATTCGCGCACTCGGCGAGCAGCCACCGCAGATCGCCGAACCCGATGGCGCGCGGCGGCGCTATCGCACGATCTGGATATCGGACATCCACCTCGGCACGCGCGGCTGCAATGCGGCGATGCTGATCGATTTCCTCGATTCCACCGATAGCGAGACGATGTATCTGGTCGGCGATATCATCGACGGCTGGCGCCTCAAGCGGAGCTGGTACTGGCCGGCGCTCCACAACGACATCGTCTGGCGGGTGATGAAGCGCGCCAAGCGCGGCACCCGCGTGGTGTTCATCCCGGGCAATCATGACGAGATGTTCCGTCAGTTCACCGGACTCACCTTCGGCGGCATCGAGATCCGCCGCAGCGCGATCCACGAGACCGCCGATGGGCGCCGGCTGATGGTGACGCATGGCGACGAATTCGACGCGGTGGTGATGTGCCACCGCTGGCTCGCCTTCCTCGGCGACTTTGCCTATGAATTGCTGCTGCGCGCGAACGTGCTGATCAATGGGGTACGCCAGAAGTTCGACCTGCCGTACTGGTCGCTCTCGAAGCATGCCAAGCAAAAGGTGAAGAACGCGGTCGAGTTCATCTCGCGCTTCGAGGAAGCCGTGGCGCATGAGGCGGGCACCCGCGGCGTCGACGGCGTGGTGTGCGGGCACATCCACACCGCCGAGGTCCGCCAGTTCGGCGATATCATTTATTATAATGACGGCGACTGGGTCGAGGGCTGCACCGCTCTGGTCGAGCATTTCGACGGACGCATGGAGGTGCTGCACTGGGCCGACGAGATGAAGGCGCGGCAGAAGGCGGAGGCCCGGTCCGTCAAGCCGGCATATGGCGCGGCGATCGCCGCATGAGGATCGTAATCGCCACCGACGCCTGGCTCCCGCAGGTCAATGGCGTGGTACGGACGTTGCAGGCGGTGACGGCCGAGCTGCACGCGATGGGCCATCTCGTCAGCGTGATCGGCCCCGACCAGTTCCGATCCTTGCCCTGCCCGAGCTACCCCGAGATTCGCCTGGCGATGACGACTCGGTACGGCGTGGGGCAAAGGATCGCGAACAGCGGCGCCAATGCGATCCATATCGCCACCGAAGGGCCGATTGGGATCGCGGCACGGGCCTATTGCCTGGCGAACGGACTGCCGTTCACCACCGCCTATCACACCCAGTTTCCCGAATATCTGGCGCAGCGGACGCAGCTGCCCGCCGAATGGTTCTGGCATTATATCCGCTGGTTCCATGGCCCCTCGTCGGCGGTGCTCGCCTCGACCCCGTCGGTCGTCGAGACGTTGGGTGCACATGGCGTCGGTCCGGTGCTGCGCTGGGGGCGCGGCGTCGACTTCTCGATCTTCCGGCCCGATCGCGCGGCCCATCCGGCGTTCGCGGGGCTGCCGCGGCCGATTCAGCTCTACGTCGGGCGGATCGCGGTCGAAAAGAACATCGGCGCCTTTCTGGGCCTCGGCGGGGCAGGGACCAAGGTAGTGGTAGGCGACGGGCCGGCGCGGGCGGCGCTGGAGCGGCAATATCCGGATGCGGTATTCCTCGGCATGCTCGGCGGCGAAACGCTCGCCTCGGCCTATGCCGGTGCCGATGTGTTCGTTTTCCCTAGCCGCACCGACACATTCGGGCTGGTGATGATCGAGGCGCTGGCCTGTGGAACGCCCGTTGCCGCCTTCCCCGTGTCGGGGCCGATCGATGTACTCGATCCTGCCGTCGCCGCGATGGACGACGATCTGGCGCATGCGGTCGTGCTAGCGCTGACGTGCGATCGGGCGGTTGCCGCCGACTTCGGGGCAAGCTTCGGATGGCGGCGGAGCGCGGAACAGTTCCTGTCGGCCCTCGTCCCGATCGACGACGACATCATCTCGCGCTGGCGCCGCGCAGCCTGAGACTTTACCAAGGTGCGTTGATCAGAACCCATGAGCCCCTCCCCTTCAGGGGAGGGGTTGGGGTGGGGCCTATCAGCTTGGCGCGACGCGGAGGAGAGGCCCCACCCCCGGCCCCGGCCCTGAAGGGGAGGGGAGAAGAGTCCTCCTCAATGGTTCTTGGTATTAAGCCCTCTCCCGCAAGCGGGAGAGGGGCCCTGGGGCAATCTTCCCACACAACTCCCGCCTTGTGCTCCGCCTTCAGCTTCATTACATCCGGCACCAGCACATATGGCCGCTCCGTGAAGGGGCGGCCCTTTTATTTTTCGGAGACGCGACGTGGCCCAGCCCCTCATGCCCCATGCGACCGCATCATGGCTGGTGGATAATACCGCCCTCAGCTTTGAACAGATCGCAGCCTTTTGCGGCCTGCACATCCTGGAGATCCAGGCCATCGCCGACGATATGGCGGCGACTAAGCTGACCGGCCGGGATCCGGTCCGCGCCGGTGAGCTGGCAATGAGCGAGATCGAAAAGGGACAGGCGAACCCGGCCTATCGGCTGGTGATGCTCAAGGGCCCCGATCAGGTCCGCCGTACCAAGGGGCCGCGCTACACGCCGGTTTCGAAGCGGCAGGACAAGCCCGATGGCATTTCGTGGATCATCCGCAACCATCCCGAAGTATCCGACGGACAGATTTCCAAGCTGATCGGCACGACGCGTACGACGATTGCGGCGATCCGCGATCGCACCCACTGGAACATCGCCAATATCACCCCGAAGGATCCGGTGACGCTCGGCCTGTGCTCGCAGCGCGAACTCGATGCGCTGGTGCTCAAGGCGGCCAAGGCGGCCGGCATCGAGGCGCCGACCGACACCCGCCTCGAAGGCGATCGCGAAGCTCTGATCGAACAGCTCCGCGCCCAGCGCGACGCGGTCGCGCGCGGCGCCGATGTCGTCCATGCCAGCGAAGCCGAAGCCCTGTTCGCCGGCCCGGCGTTCAAGGATCCGTTCAAGAAGTGATGGATGGGGCCGGTCGTCGGCCTTGACCCTGTCGCCCCCGGAGACCACAAGCCGCGCCATGGAAGACGTGCCTGCCCCTGTTGCCGAACTGTCGTTCGAGGACGCTTTGAAGAAGCTGGAGGCGATCGTCCGCCGGCTCGAATCGGGGGACGTTCCGCTCGATCAATCGATCGATCTCTATGCGGAGGGTGATGCGCTGCGTCGCCAATGCGAGGAACGGCTGAAGTCGGCGCAGATGCGGATCGACAAGATCGTGCTGAATGCCGACGGCAAACCGGCCGCCACCGAACCCTTCGACGTCGGCTGATCCGATGAACGACGGGATGAAGGGCGGCCTCGCCCTCGAGATGCAGCGTGTCGCCAACGATATCGACGCCCTGTTCGATGCCTATCTGGCGCCGGTCGACGATGCGCGCGCGCGCCTGATCGAGGCGATGCGCCATGCGGCGATCGGCGGCGGCAAGAGGTTGCGTCCCCTGCTCGTCTGCCTGGTCGCCAATCTGTTCGGCGTCGCCCGCGAGAGTGCGTTGCGGGCCGGCCTCGCGATCGAATCGATCCATGTTTACAGCCTGATCCACGACGATCTGCCGGCGATGGACGATGATGACATGCGCCGCGGTCGCCCGACCGTGCACAAGGCCTATGACGAAGCGACCGCGATCCTGGCCGGCGATGCCTTCCAGACGCTGGCGTTCGAGGTGCTGGCCGATCCGGCGACCCACAGCGATCCGTTCGTGCGGGTGGAACTGGTATCCGAGCTCGCCAAGGCATCGGGCATGGCCGGGATGGTCGGCGGGCAGATGATGGATATCGTCGCCGAGACCACGACCTTCGAACTGGCGACCGTGACCCGGCTCCAGCAGCTCAAGACCGGCGCGCTGATCGCCTTCGCGATCGAGGCCGGTGCGATATTGGGCAAGGTTGCACCCGAAGGCCGGATGCGGCTGCGGAATTTTGCGCATGATCTGGGCCTGGCTTTCCAGATTGCCGACGATCTGCTTGATGTCGAAGGCGATCCGGCGCTTGCGGGCAAGGCGCTGGGCAAGGACGCCGAGGCCGGCAAGGCGACGTTCGTTTCGTTGCTGGGCGTTGAGCGTGCTCGTTCGCAGGCGCAATTGCTGGTCGAACAGGCGATCGGCCATCTCTCCAATTTCGGGAGCGAGGCCGATCTGTTACGCGATATTGCACGCTATACGGTGAATCGCGATCGCTGATCGGGCGCCGGCATCGCGCGGAGGGGGAGCAAGTCTATGGTGAGAACCGGCGTTTATCCCGGCACGTTCGATCCGGTCACCCTTGGCCATATGGATATCATCCGGCGCGGCGCCAAGCTGGTCGACCGGTTGGTGATCGGTGTGACCACCAATCCGTCCAAATCGCCGATGTTCTCGCTGGACGAGCGGCTGGCGATGGTCCGCCGTGAAACCGCCGATCTGGGCGACCGGATCGACGTCGTCGCGTTCGATTCGCTGCTGATGACCTTCGCCGAGAAGATGGGGGCGAGCATGATCGTGCGGGGTTTGCGCGCTGTCGCCGACTTCGAATATGAATATCAGATGGCGGGCATGAACCAGCAGCTGAACAATCGCATCGAAACCGTCTTTCTGATGGCCGATGTCGCGCTTCAGCCGATCGCGTCGCGGCTCGTGAAGGAGATCGCGATCTATGGTGGGGAGATTCGTCGTTTCGTGCCGCCGACCGTCGCGCAGGAAGTGATCGCGCGCGTTGAAAAGATCGGTAAGAAGGGCAGTTGAGATGATGTCCCGTCCGGCCCGCTTGTGCGTGATCGAACGGAATGTCGCGGGGTTACGGTTCAGCCCCTGGCAAGCCGCTTAAGACTATTGGCCGCGTGAGCAGCGTGGTGGGAGAAGCAGGTAACATGCGTTCGAAGTTCGTTCTTGCCGCCTTTGTCGGCCTTTGCATGGCCGGCGGTGCCATTGCCCAGACCATCGCCGAACCGCCGGCCGCGCCGCCGCTCGATCCGCAGAATGTGCTCGATCTCGATCTGTCGACCGGCGGGCGGGTCAAGATCCTGCTGCGCCCGGATAAGGCGCCGCTCTCGGTCGAGCGGATCAAGACGCTGGTGAAGCGCCATTTCTATGACGGGCTGAAATTCCACCGCGTGATCGAAGGTTTCATGGCGCAGACCGGTGATCCCAAGGGCACGGGCGAGGGCGGTTCCGACCTGCCCGACCTCAAGGCCGAATTCAACGATATGCCGCATGTCCGCGGGACGATGTCGATGGCCCGGGCGGAGGGGCTGGATTCGGCCAACAGCCAGTTCTTCATCATGCTGCAGCCCAATCTGGCGCTCGACGGCAATTACAGCCCGGTCGGCCGCGTCATTTCCGGCATGGAATATGTCGATGCGATCGAGAAAGGCGAGCCGCCCGCCAACCCGTCGCGGATTGTCCATGCCTCGATGGAGGCCGACGGGCCGGCATCGGTGCCGCCGCCGCCCGCCGCCGCACCGGTGGCCGCAACACCCAATACCAGCGCCGCGGTCAACGCGGTGGCCGGCGACGAAGGCGTCGCCAAACCGCATTGATATCTCGAGATTTTGCCTTTTTCCAAGCGCCGCAACAAAAGGCGGGATTTCAGGGTCATGATCCTCCCCCGCCAGGGGGAGGTGGCGCCGAAGGCGACGGAGGGGGCGGGCTGCGATCAGCCGTTGTTTGGCGCCCACCTTCACGGCCATTGCCGTCCGCCCCCTCCGTCAGCCTTTGGCTGACACCTCCCCCTGGCGGGGGAGGATAGAATAAGATGTTCGACATGCGCGTGGACCTCTTCGATTTCACCTTGCCGCCCGAAAATATCGCGCTGCGCCCCGCCGCGCCGCGCGATAGCGCGCGGCTGCTGCGTGTCGATGCCGCCGGCCTCGCCGATCATGTCGTCCGCGATCTGCCCGGCCTTCTGTGTGCCGGCGACTGCCTCGTCTTCAACGATACCCGCGTCATCCCGGCGCAACTCGAAGGTCGCCGGGGCGACGCGAAGATCGGCGCGACCCTCCACAAGCGCGAGGGGCTGCGCTTATGGCGCGCCTTCGTCCGCAACGCAAAAAGGGTGCGCACCGGGGACCTGATCGATTTCGGCCAGGGCGTTTCCGCGATTGCCGCCGATCGTGGCGAGGATGGATCGATCCTGCTCGATTTTCAGGGCGGCGAGCCGGTGGAAGTGCTGCTGGAGCGCGCGGGCACGATGCCGCTGCCGCCTTATATTGCCGGCAAGCGCCCCACCGACGAACGCGATCATTCCGACTATCAGACGATGTTCGCTCGCGAAAAAGGCGCCGTCGCCGCACCGACCGCGGCCCTGCATTTTACCCCCTCGCTGATGGCGGCGATCGCCGCCGCCGGCATCGCCACCGAGACGCTGACGCTGCATGTCGGCGCGGGGACCTTCCTGCCGGTCAAGGCCGACGACACCGACGACCACAAGATGCACGCCGAATGGGGCCGGATCGATCCCGCTACGGCAGGTCGCCTGAACGCGGTGCGCGGGCGCGGCGGCCGGGTGATCGCGGTCGGCACCACCAGTCTGCGCCTGATAGAAAGCGCCTGTGCCGAGGATGGCGTGATTCGGCCGTTCGAGGGGGATACGGCGATCTTCATCACCCCCGGCTATCGCTTCAGGGGTATCGACGGGCTGATGACCAACTTCCATCTGCCGAAGTCGACTTTGTTCATGCTGGTGTCGGCGCTGATGGGGCGCGAGCGGATGCAGGCGGCCTATGCGCATGCGATCGAAGCGGGATATCGGTTTTACAGCTACGGCGATTCGAGCTTGCTGCTACCGTAGAGCGCGACATCGCCCATCGTCTCACGCCTTCGCAAACGCCAATATCTGCGGTGCGAGCATCGGCCAGTGCGCGAACAGGCTTTCGCCCTTGGCGGCGGCCGCCATCCGGTCCGGCCATTCATGCTCGCCCCAGGGTGGTTCGGCGATGTGCGATCCGGGGATCATGCGATGGACCGCCTCGCCGGTCTCGCTTGTGTGGTAGAGATCGGTCGGGCCGCTGCGCAGGATCATCACGGGGTTGGTGCCGAGCCGGGCGAGATCGGCGGCGGTCATGCCGGGCATCGGCGATCCCGGGATCGGGAAGAAGGCCGCGCACCAGTTCTGCATCGTATCGATGAAGGCTTTGGGATCCTGCGCAAGCATGCGCGCGCGATTGCCGGGGTTGCGGCTGAGCTGTTCCTGCCATTCGGGCAGTTTGGCGACCGCCGCCATGCCGCCGCTCGCCGCCGCCATCGCGGAGGCCGCCGAGTAGCGCGCGCCGAGTGCTGCCAGTGAGATCGGCCCGCCGCTGATCCACAGCAGGAACAGGTGCGAGACAATCTCGGGATGGCGGCTGGCAGCGAGAATCGAGACGCGTGCGCCGGATGAGCCGCCGATCAGCAACCCCGGTCCGCGATCGACATGGCGGACCAGCCCGGCCAGCGTGTCGGCGTTGAGGGCTGCTTCGGAAGTGCCGGTGAAGCACAGATCGGATGCCCCGCAATTCGGCCGGTCCCAGATCAGCACGCTGCGCGCGCCCGCGGCCAGCGTCTCGGCGAGTTCGCGGATTCCTCCGGCATCTTTGGAGAAGCGCCCGCCCGGCGTGATGATCGTGAGCGGACCTTCGCCGATCAGTTCATAGTCGATGCCGATGCCATCGATCTGCGTCCGCGCCATTGTCCATCCCCTCATCCTGTCGGACTGAAGCATGCGACGCAGGACATTTCCAGCGCCTTGCATCCGGGCTTCGACCCCCTGTGGCCGGTATTTTCGCCACTCACGGAACCCTTTGCCGGGCCATCGGTAGGGTAGCGATGATCCAGGCCCTCACCCTCGCGATCGGCGATCTGGCCGATGCCCGCATCCTGCGGATATTACTCGTGTCGCTGCTGATCACCTTGCTGATCTTCGTGGGCGTGGGTGTGCTGGCTGGCTTTCTGCTCGATGGCGCCGATCCGTGCGGCTGGTTGCTCGACGATAGCTGCGCGCTGGATGCCTCGGCCAGCGGGTTCGGCGCGCTACTGCTGACTTTGCTCAGCATCTGGTTCCTGTTCCCGGCGATCGCGATCGGCGTGATCTCGGGCTTCGTCGATCGCATCGCCGAGGCGGTCGAGCGGCGGCATTATCCCGAGGCATTGGCCAAGGCGCGACCGATGGGGCTGGCCGGCGGCGCGTGGCTCGGCCTCAGATCGTCGGCGCGGCTGATCCTCTACAATCTGGTCGCCTTGCCCTTCTATATCCTGCTGATCGTCACCGGGATCGGCCCGCTCATCCTGTTCGTGGCGGTCAACGGCCTCGCGCTCGGCCGCGATCTCGGTGAGATGGTCGCGGCCCGCCATGGTGACCGGGCGGCGCGCATCCTGTGGCTCGATCGCACGAAGGGGCAACGCGCGCTGATGGGGATCATCGTGACCGGGATTTTCCTGGTGCCGTTCGTCAACCTTCTGGCACCGGTACTGGGCGCGGCGATGGCGACGCATTTGTATCAGCGCAGGCGAGCCTAGCTCAGCGCATTCCACAGCAGCTTGGCCGTTAGCGCGAGCGAGATCGTCACCAGCAGCGGCCGGATCACTTTGGCGCCGAACCGCATCGCCGTATGCGCGCCGGCATAGGCGCCGATCATCGATCCGCAGGCCATGCACAGCCCGAGCAGCACCATCATATGGCCGCCGAGCGCGAAGACGATCAGGCTTCCGATATTGCTGGTGAAGTTGAACGCCTTGGTATGGGCGGTCGCGCGGATCAGGCCCATGCCGCGGAGCGCAACCAGCGACGTCGCGAAGAAGCTGCCGGTGCCGGGGCCGAAGAAGCCATCGTAAAATCCGATCGCGCCGCCGATCGGCGTATAGCCGCCGACGCTCAGCCGCTGGTGCGCATCCTCGTCGCTCATCCGCGGCGAAAGCAGCACATAGGCCGCGATCAGGATCAGCAGCACCGGCACGATCAGGTTGAGCACCTGCGCCTTGATCGACTGCACGATGAACGCGCCGAGCGCCGACAGCAAAAGGATCGCGACGATCGTCGGCCAATAGGTGCGCCAGTCGATCATCTTCTTGCGGCTGAAATTAAAACAGGCGGTGCCCGAGCTGAACGTGCCCTGCAATTTGTTGGTGGCGAGCGTCGCGATCGGCGGGATGCCGGCCCACAGCATCGCCGGCACCGTCAGCAGCCCGCCGCCGCCGGCGATCGCATCGATAAACCCCGCAACGAACGCGGTGAGGGTGAGCAGGGCGTAGGTTTCGGGGCCGAGATGCATGATTGCTGGGTGGCAGGGGAGAATGAGAGGTGCAACAATCTTTTCCCCTCCCTGCCAAGGGAGGGGGTAGGGGGGGGGTCGCGAGCCGCAGGCGAGCGTCCGACCGTGCGGTAAACATGCCCTCAGTGGCATCGAGCCACTTCGGTCATCACCCTCATCGAGGTAATCATGCCCCCGGGCATGATTAGGGATGGCCGGGGGCCATCCCGACCTCGATGAGCCTCAATCCCCTCCCTTGGCAGGGAGGGGAAGTAGTGTGTACGGCGCTCTCATGACCAACCCCCGTTTCTCCTTCACCATCGCGGCCACCGACGGCGCCGCCCGCACCGGTGCGATCGCGATGCAGCGCGGCGATATCCGCACGCCGGCGTTCATGCCGGTCGGCACCGCCGCCACCGTCAAGGCGATGAAGCCCGCCGATGTCCGCGCGACCGGCGCCGACATCATCCTGGGCAACACCTATCATCTGATGCTGCGGCCGAGTGCCGAACGGGTCGCGCGGCTCGGTGGCTTGCACGAATTCATGCGCTGGGATCGGCCGATCCTCACCGACAGCGGCGGCTATCAGGTGATGAGCCTGTCCGATCTCACCAAGAAGACCGAGGAGGGCGTGGCCTTCAAGAGCCATCTCGATGGCTCGCGCCATATGCTGAGCCCCGAGCGATCGATGGAGATCCAGCGGCTGCTCGGATCGGATATCGTGATGGCGTTCGACGAATGCACCGCCTTTCCGGCAACCCGCGATCAGGCGGCGGCGTCGATGGAGCGGTCGATGCGCTGGGCGAAACGATCGCGCCAGGGCTTCGACAGCGGGGTCGATCATGCCGAACGATCCGCCTTGTTCGGCATCCAGCAGGGATCGATGGAGCAGGATTTGCGGCTCCAGTCATCCGAAGCACTCCGCGAGATCGGCTTCGACGGTTACGCGGTCGGCGGGCTTGCGGTTGGCGAAGGGCAGGCCGAGATGTTCCGCGTGCTCGATTTCGCGGTCGACATGCTGCCCGCCAACAAGCCCCGCTATCTGATGGGTGTCGGCAAGCCCGACGATATCGTGGGGGCGGTGGAGCGTGGGATCGACATGTTCGATTGCGTGCTGCCGACGCGATCGGGCCGCAACGGGCAGGCCTTCACCCGCGACGGCGCCATTAACATTCGGAACGCGAAATTCGCCGAGGATCAAAGGCCACTCGAGGAAAGCTGCACCTGCCCGGTCTGCACGCAGTTCAGCCGCGCCTATATCCACCACCTGATCCGCGCGGGCGAGATTTTGGGCGCGATGCTGATGACCGAGCATAATCTCGCTTTCTACCAGGGGCTCATGGCGGACCTGCGCAGCGCGATCGCGGAAGGGCGGCTGACGGCGTTCGCGAACGGCTTTCGCGGGCGATACCGTAAGCAAAAATCCGTAGATGGAATTTAACCGAATCCCAACCTGACGGCCGTATAAAACATCTCAATCGGAACGAAAATCCGGTTTCATCTGTGAGAGTTGCTTAAGCTTCCCCCTTGGGTTTCCTGGGGCGCAGCCGGCTGCCGCCGGCTTAGAATGTTAATATTCTGTCGTCGTCCGCCATCTGCAAAACGCCGATCGGTCCGCTCATCGTCACGCGCCCGTCGATCTGTCCCGCGATTAGACCGGCCAGGGCGAGGCCGCTCTGGCACGCGCTGATCGCGATATCGAGCCCTAAGGCTTCCTCGAACATCTGGCCGAGCGTGGGCAGGCCCTGCGCCGCATAGCCGGCGTCGCCGACCATGCCGATCGGCCGCGCCAGATGCGCGACCGCGCTGCCGTGCAGATGCAGCCGCGTCGGCACGCCACTTGCGGCCGACGCGCAGGCGAAGGTCAAGGCGGCATGCAGTCGATCGCCATCCGCCGCCGCGACGATGACCGTCAGCCCGCGCATCCGCACCCCGGATCTTTCGGAACCCTGATCGTGCGCGTGCGGAAGGCGAGCGCGTCGATCAGCAGCAATTGCCCGGCCGGATCGTCGCCAAAGCCGGTGATCGCGCGGATCGCCTCCATCGCCGCGAGGCTGCCCATCACGCCGGTCAGCGCGCCCAATACGCCCTGATCGGCGCAACTGATATCGGGGCGATCGGGATCGCCGCCGACGAGGCAGCGATAGCAGGGGCTGGTCGGCTCCCATCCGCGCCAGGTCGCGAGTTGCCCGTCGAACTGGCCGACCGCGGCCGACACGAGCGGAATGTGCAAGGCGCGGGCGGTGTCGGCGACGATCAGCCGGGTACCGAAATTGTCGCAGCCGTCGAGCACGAGATTGGCGCCAGTGAGGAGGTCCGCGGCGTTGGTCGCATCGATGCGCTTTGCGATCGCCTCGACGGTCACGTCGGGGTTCATCGCGGCGACCCGCTCGGCGGCAACCTCGACCTTGAGGCGGCCGATATCGGCAGTGGCGAACAGAGTCTGGCGCTGGAGGTTGGATAGCGAGACGATATCGTCGTCGATCAGCCGCAACCGGCCGACCCCCGCTGCCGCGAGATACTGGATTGCGGGAGAGCCGATCCCGCCGGCGCCGATCACCGCGACGGTGGCATCGAGAAGCGCGATCTGGCCGCCGCCGCCGATCTCCTTGAGGATGATATGGCGCGCGTAACGATCGAGCTGGTTGTCGGTCAGGGGCATGGTGGGAGCCCAACGGCTGTTACGTTCGTCGAGATGAGCTGCCCCACCCCAACCCCTCCCCTGAAGGGGAGGGGCTTTGCTAGAGGCGAGCGCACCCGAAAGCCCCTCCCCTTCAGGGGAGGGGTTGGGGTGGGGAACACCATCCGAATATCAGACACCGGTCGACCCGAACCCGCCGGCACCCCGCACCGTTTCGTCCAGCTCCGCGACCTCGGCGAAGCTCGCTCCCTGCACCTTCGCCGGTACGAGCTGCGCGATCCGCTCGCCGCGTTTCACCGCGAATGGCTCGCTGCCGAGATTGGCGAGGATCACCTTCACTTCGCCGCGATAATCGGCATCGATCGTGCCGGGCGTGTTGAGGCAGGTGATGCCGTATTTGAGCGCGAGCCCAGAGCGCGGGCGAACCTGGACCTCATAGCCCGCCGGGATCGCCATCGCGAAGCCCGTCGCGACCGCATGGCGCGCGCCGGGGGCGAGGATCAGTTCCTCGGCGGCGACCACGTCCATGCCGGCGGCATGTTCGGTGGCATAAGCCGGCACCGGCAGGCCTGTGCCATGCGGCAGGCGCTTGAGCCGGATGGTGATGTCAGACGAGTTCATCGGCAATCCTTGCAGCGAGGCGCCGCGCGACATCGGCCTTGGGGAGCGTCTCCCAGCTTTCGACGCCGTCGCGCGTGACGATATGGATGCTGTTGCTGTCGCCGCCCATCACGTCGCCCGAAACGTCGTTGGCGACGATCCAGTCGCATTGCTTGCGCTCGCGCTTGGCGACGGCGTGGTCGACGACATGCTCGGTCTCGGCGGCAAAGCCGATCAGCAGGCGCGGGCGGCGGGCGCTGGCGGCGAGGCCGGCGAGGATGTCGGGATTCTCGGTGAGGCGCAGCACGCCGGCGGTGCCCGAGCCGTCCTTCTTGATCTTCTGGCCCGACGCGCTTTCCGCGCGCCAATCGGCGACCGCGGCCACCATCACCGCGGCGTCGGCCGGCAGGGCGGCGTCGACGGCGGCTGCCATATCGCGCGCGCTTTCGATGTCGATGCGGGTGACGCCGGCGGGCGTGGGTAGCGTCACCGGCCCCGAAATCAGCGAGACCTTCGCACCCAGCGCCGCCAGTGCGCCGGCAATCGCGTAGCCCTGTTTGCCCGACGACCGGTTGGCGATGTAGCGGACCGGATCGATTGCCTCATGCGTCGGTCCGGCGGTGACGATGATGTGCTTGCCGGCGAGGACGCCTGCATCGGCTCCCTCGTTGTCCCAACCACCTTTGTCATCCCGGCGGAAGCCGGGACCCATGGTTGCGGGCGCGGACGAAGGCGCGGTGAAGTCGGGGCTGGAACCGCCCGCTGCCGTATCCATGGGTCCCGGCTTTCGCCGGGATGACGATGTGGTGGTGGGGGTGAGCAGGGTTTGAATCTTCGCCCACACCGCCTCGGGCTCCGGCAGTCGCCCCGGCCCGAACTCGCCGCACGCCATGGCGCCCTCGTCGGGCTCCATCACCGTCACGCCATCGGCCCGCAACTGCGCAACGTTGCGCACCGTCGCCTTGTGCTGCCACATCCGCACGTTCATCGCCGGCACGGCGAGCACTGGCTTGTCGGTCGCGAGCAGCAGGGTGGTCGCCAGATCGTCGGCGATGCCGGCGGCCATTTTGGCCATCAGATCGGCGGTCGCCGGGCAGACCACCACCAGATCGGCCTCGCGGCTGAGCTGGATATGGCCCATCTCGGTCTCGTTCTTGAGATCCCACAGACTCGTGTGGACCTGTTGTTCGGAGAGCGCGGCCAAAGTCATCGGCGTCACGAAATGCGATCCGCCTTCGGTGAGCACGCACCGCACCGATCCGCCGCCCTTGCGGATCAGCCGCACCAGTTCGCACGACTTATAGGCCGCGATGCCGCCGCCGATGATGAGGAGGATGCGAGGGGACGTCATTTGGTCAGGCGATCCAGTTCCGTCCGACATGCCAATCGAAGTGCCTCGAGATCATGTTCGACGACATTCCACAACAACGACGGAAGAATGGCGCCGTAGTTGTGGGCGATCACATTTCTCATGCCGTAAATGCTGCGCCAGTCAATCTGTGGATGCCGTTCTCTGACAGGCTCCGACAGCTTTTGCGCAGCTTCGCCGATATGGCCGAGCCGAAAAGCGGTGAGATCGATCTCATCCTGATCGGCCTCGAACGCAGGACGGAGCATGCCGTTCAGGCGCCTTTCGATGGCATCTATCAGCTGGAGCATGAGTTCGAGATGGTCAACATCCCGGAGCGATGGGGCCATCAAAACACCCTGACCAATTCCGGCTCGATACGCTCCCATATGCGGGGGCGCACGGTTCGGCGTTCGATCAGATCGACGGGTAAGGCCAGAACATCGGACATACGATCTTTCAAGCGGATGAATTCGAGCAGTCCGAGATTATCGGAGTCGTTCAGATCGCACAGAAGATCGACGTCCGAATCGTCCCGCGTTTCGTTGCGCGACGTCGATCCGAACAGGAACAGCGCATTGATACCGGACGAGCGCAATTCATGCTCGTGCGAGCGCAGTCGGGCCAAGGCTTCGTCTCGGGTCATGACCTCAAGATAATAGAGCCATCGCCGCCGCGCCAGCCACCGCCGCGAGCACGGCCACCAGCCCGTAGCGCCAGCCGCCGCCGATCCGGATGACCTGCACGTCGGCCAATGGCGGCAGCGGCGGCGCGCCACCGGGCGCGGGGAATTTCGCCTCGATCCGGCGAACCAGTTCGGGCAGCGCCGCGATCGTCTTCACGTCCGCGATCAGCCGATCGGCGAGCCAGGCTTCGGGCCCGAGTTCGGAGCGCAGCCATTCCTGCACGAAGGGGCCCGCCGTCTCCCACATGTTGAGATCGGGATCGAGCGAGGTCGCTACGCCTTCGACCATCACCATCGTCTTTTGCAGCAGGAGCAAATGCGGCTGGGTCTGCATGTCGAAATCGCGCGTGATGCCGAACAGGCCATCAAGCATCTGCCCGACCGAAATATCTTTCACGGCCAGCCCGCGGATCGGCTCGCCGACAGCACGCAGCGCGGTCGTGAACTCGGCGACATTGTGGTACGCGGGCACATAGCCGGCCTCGAAATGGATTTCGGCGACGCGCTTGTAATTGCCGGTGATCAGCCCGTGGATGATCTCGGCGAGCCAGGCCCGGGCGCGGCGGTCGATCCGGCCCATGATGCCGAAGTCGATCGCGGCGATGCGGCCGTCGGCGAGCGCGAACAGATTACCCTGGTGAAGATCGGCGTGGAAGAAGCCGTCGGCGATCGCCTGGCGCAGGAAGGCCTGGACGAGGCGGGCGGCGAGCTCGGCGCGATCATGACCGGCGGCGATCAGCGCAGCGCGATCGCTGAGCTTGACCCCGTCGATCCACTCCATCGTCATCACGCGCCGCGCCGTGCGGCTCCAGTCGATCGCGGGGACGACGAAGCCGGGCACCGCGGCCATATTCTCTGCGAGTTCGGAGGCCGAGGCGGCCTCGCGGCGCAGATCGAGCTCGCGCGCGGTCCATTGCTTGAAGGTGGCGATGACGAGCCGGGGGCGCAGCCGGGCGAGTTCGCCGCCCATCGTCTCGGCCTGGGCGGCGGCCCATTCATAGGTTTGCAGCGCGCGGGCGAAATCCTCTTCGACGCCGGGACGCAACACCTTCACGGCAACGGTCTTGCCTTCGATCGTGACGGCCTTGTGGACCTGCGCGATCGAGGCGGCGCCGACCGGGATTTCGTCGAACGACGCGAAGATCTGGTCGAGCGGCTTGCCCAGACCCTGTTCGATTGCCGCACGGATGGCGGGGTAAGGGGCCGGGGGCAGCGCGTCCTGAAGGCGGAACAGATCGGCTGCAGCCTCGGGGCCGACGAGATCCGGCCGGGTCGCCAGCGCCTGGCCGAGCTTGATCGCGGCCGGGCCGAGCTGTTCGAAGGCCGCCGCATATTCCGGTTTCGCGGGCACGCGCGCGCCGATCCGCGCGATCCGCACGAGCCGGCGCACCGGCGCGGGTGTCAGCGGATCACGCTCGATCCCGGTCAGCGCGCCATGTTTGGCAAGCGTGCGGCCCCATCGGAGCAGCCGCCAGACATGGGTGATCGAACGGGTCAAATCTTCCAGCCGCTATGAATGGCGACCAGCCCGCCGAGCATCGGCTCGACCTTCGTGCTCACGAAGCCGGCATCGGCGATCATCGCCTTGAATTTGTCCATCGGGGGGAAGCGACGGATCGATTCGATCAGGTAACGGTAGCTGTCTTCGTCATGCGCCAGCAGTTTGCCGAGCTTGGGGACGACCTTGTGCGAATAAGCGTCGTAAATCTCGGCGAAGCCCGGCCACAGGGTGGTCGAAAATTCGAGGCAATAGAAGCGGCCGCCGCGCTTGAGCACGCGATGTGCCTCGGCGAGCGCCTTGTCGATATGGGTGACGTTGCGGATGCCAAATGCGATCGTATAGGCATCGAACGCCTTGTCGCCGAAGCTCAACGTCTCGGCATTCTGTTCGGACCAGACCAGCCCGTCGATCCCGCGCTTCTTCGCGCGCTCCATGCCGACTTCCAGCATCGCGCCGTTGATGTCCGACACGGTGACGTCGGCGCCGTGCTTCGCCATGCGGAAGGCGATGTCGCCGGTGCCGCCGGCCATGTCGAGAATCGTCTCGCCGGCGCGCGGGCGCACGCGGCGGACGAAACGGTCCTTCCAGAGCCGATGCATGCCGACCGACATCGCATCGTTCATGATGTCGTAGCGCTGTGCGACGCTGCGGAAGACGGCGCCGACTTTTTCGGTCTTCTCGGCCGGAGAGACGTCGGTATAGCCAAAGGATACGGTATCGGTCATGGCGCACGCTCTAGCGAGGCCTTGCCGCGCCCGCAAACCCAACCTAGCTATCGGCGCAGCAACTTTGGTGGGCGGCTGCGTTAATTCCTTCTCCCGCGTGCGGGAGAAGGAGGGGCCCCCCGCCGCAGGCGGAGGGAGGATGAGGGTCTTCTTCTTCCTTTTGCGTGCGGAAGAAGAAAGAAGAAGACCCTCATCCAAACCTTCTCCCGCGAGCGGGAGAAGGCTTAAGGCCGAATCCCTCCCATGCCCGAACTTCCCGAAGTCGAAACCACAGTCCGCGGCCTGCAGCCCGTGCTCGACGGGCGTCGTCTTGTCCGCGTCGAAACGCGGCGGGCCGATCTGCGCCGGGCCTTTCCGATCGACCTGCGCCAGCGGCTGACCGGCGCACGCGTAACCGGCTTCGGGCGGCGCGCCAAATATGGGCTGATCGAGACCGATCGTGATGACGTCATGATCTTCCATCTCGGCATGTCGGGGCGGTGGCGAATCGATCCTTCGGAAATCGGCACGCATGACCATTTGATTCTCGAAACCGACGAGGGCCGGATATTGGCCTTGTGCGATCCGCGGCGGTTTGGATCGGTCGACCTGGTACGGCAGGAAAGCCTGGGTGACTTTCCGGCTTTCAGAACGCTCGGCCCGGAGCCGCTGGGTGCCGACTTCACCGCCGCCTATCTGGCAAAGGCGATTGCCGGCAGACTCGCGCCGATCAAGGCCTTGCTGCTCGACCAGAAAGTCGTCGCCGGGCTTGGCAATATCTATGTGTGCGAAGCGCTCAACATGGCCGGGATCGAGCCGGCGCGGGCGGGTGGGGAAATCGCGAAGGCCCGGCTTGCGAAGCTGGTCGCGGCGATTCGCGACGTGCTGGCGTCGGCGATCGCAGCGGGCGGATCGACCTTGCGCGATTATGCCCGGCCCGACGGCGAATTGGGCTATTTTTCGAAACAATGGCGTGTCTATGGGCGCGAAGGCGAGAGTTGCCATTGCGGCGCGATGATCGAGCGGCGGCCCGAAGGCGGGCGATCAACCTTTTTCTGCCCCAAATGCCAGCGCTGAATAGTTGACCGAAGGGGAGACCCTGTGTATTGGCGCGGCCTTCGCGGTGCGGGTTCGCCTGTGCCGTCCATTTCATTTATTCAGGTTCGAGGAACAGCATGGCGAACACGCCGCAAGCAAAGAAGCGCATTCGTCGCAACGATCGTCGCGCCGAAATCAACGGAGCCCGCGTCAGCCGCATCCGTACCTTTATCAAGAAGGTCGAATCGGCCCTTGTCGCCGGCGACAAGGATACGGCCGTTGCGGCACTTGCCGCCGCCCAGCCCGAGTTGGCGCGTGGCGTGTCGAAGGGCGTCGTTCACAAGAACACCGCCTCGCGGAAGTTCTCGCGCCTGACGAAGGCTGTCGCCGCTCTCGGCTGATTGTAATCGTTTGGTAGTTCAAAAAGCCCGCCGGCAGATATGCCGGCGGGCTTTTTGTCATGGTTACGAAACGAGGCTGTAACATGCGGAATTGTTTTGATTCGTTCGGCGTAGTCAAAATAAGTAACTGAAAACACTTGCTTAAATCTAAAAGCGAATGAAAATCCCGGCTTGGCGCTGTCAAGCCTGTTTATTTCACTTCGATGAAAATGATCTCCTTGATCGGCGGTTCGCGATCTCCCTAATGTGCGCTTCGGCCGCACGGCGATTCTGTCGTCTCGGACCATAAACACGAGTTTTGTGCATACAAAGTCCGGCGGGCAGCTGGCGGACAAGGGGAGGCTTTTGTCTTCTTTGTCGGTGATTTGGGGGGCGGATACACGTCCGTTCGGGAAGGATTTTACGTGCCTGCAGGACTTGACCGAAATGTACTGCGCAGTGCCGCCCCGGTTGGAGGCGATGTCGCCTCCGCGCTGAGTTCGGCCTGGGAGTCGATTCGATCGAGTCTGCGCCGGACGATCGGTGCGCGGACGTTCGACGGTTGGTTGAAGCCGCTGGCGCTTGGCGAATGCGATCTCGCTGCGGGATCGGTCGAGCTGGTCGCACCCAGCGATTTCATGGCGAACTGGGTCAATACGCATTTTGCCGATCAGTTGGGCCATGCCTGGCGCGCATTGTTGCCGCAGATCAGCGATGTCAGCGTCGTCGCCGATAGCGGCGCTGCGCGGACCGTGCTGTTTGCGGGCGAATCGATTGCGGCCGATGCACCAGCGTCGGCATCGCCTGTGGTCGTGCCGATCTCGGCCGCGGACGCACGCCGCTGCACGCCGCTGGAGCCACGCTATACGTTTGACAGCTTCGTCGTCGGCAAGGCGAACGAGGTAGCCTATAATGCAGCGCGCACGCTCGCCGAGGGCGGTGCGCTCGCCTTCAATCCGCTATTCCTCCATGGCGGCACCGGGTTGGGCAAGACCCATCTGATGCATGCGATCGGCCAGGATTATCTGGCGCGCCATCCGGGCGCGCGGGTCGTCTATATGTCGGCCGAAAAATTCATGTTCGAATTCGTTTCGGCGATGCGGGCCAAGGATACGTTCAGCTTCAAGCAGTGGCTGCGTTCGGCCGACGTGCTGATGATCGATGACGTCCAGTTCATCGCCGGCAAGGAATCGACGCAGGAAGAATTCTTCCACACGATGAACGAGCTGATCTCGGCCGGGCGCCGGCTGGTGATCAGTGCCGATCGCTCGCCCCAGGATCTCGACGGCATCGAAAGCCGTATCCTCTCGCGCTTGTCCTGGGGGCTCGTCGCCGATGTAAACCCGGCCGATTTCGAACTGCGGCTCAACATTCTGACGCGCAAGCTCGAATCGATGCCGCAGGCGAATGTGCCGGCCGACGTGGTGCTGTTCCTGGCCAAGCGGATCAGCGCGAACGTTCGCGAACTGGAAGGCGCGCTCAACCGGGTCGTCGCTTATGCGGCCTTGTCGGGCAAGCCGATCGACATCGAGTTTACCCAGGCAACGCTGGCGGACATCCTCCGCGCCAACCAGCGCCGCGTGACGATCGACGAGATCCAGCGCAAGGTGTCCGACCATTATCGTATCCGCCAGTCGGAGATGAGCAGCGCGCGCCGGGCGCGTGAGGTCGCGCGGCCGCGTCAGGTCGCGATGTATCTGGCCAAACAGCTCACCCCGCGTTCGCTGCCCGAAATCGGCCGGCGTTTCGGCGGCCGCGATCATACCACGGTGATCCATGCCGTCCGCCAGATCGAGAAGTTGCGGCAGAGCGATGCCGAGCTCGATGCCGACGTCCGGTTGCTGATCCGCCAGCTCGAAGGCTGAGGGCGAAAGTCCCGTCGTCTCGTCGAATCGACGTAAAACGGGGTCGCACAGGACGGTAAAGCATCCTACATGGGCGGCATGTCGGCCGCCCTGTACAATAAGACGATCCTTCGGCTCGCAACGAGCATTCCGCATCAGACCCGGCTCGACGATCCGCAGGCGACCGTCGCCAAACGATCGCCGATCTGTGGCAGCCGGGTGACCGTCGATATTCGGCTCGATGCCGATGGTTGCATATCCGAACTGGGGCAGGAGGTGCGCGCCTGCGCGCTCGGCCAGGCTTCGGCCGCGTTGATGGCTGAGCATGCGATCGGCAAGAGTGCCCCCGAACTGGCCGAAGCGCGCGACGCGTTGACGGGGTTCCTGGCCGGTACGCGCGATGATCCCGGCGACTGGCCGGGCCTCGAGATTTTCAGACCGGCCATCCCCCACACGGCGCGCCACGCATCGATCCGGCTCGCTTTCGAGGCCGTGGCCGAAGCCGCCGAACGGGCGACGGTTCCGGCGGAGTCGCGATGAGCGGTCCGCACCAGGCTGCGTTCATGCTCAAGGACGGGGTATTGCTGCTTGGCGTGGCGATTGCCTTCGTGCTGTTGTTCCGCCGCCTCGGGCTGGGTGCCGTCCTCGGCTATCTGGTCGCGGGCGCGCTGATCGGTCCGCAGGGGCTGGGGCTGATCGGCGATGCCGAATCGAAACTCGGCATCGCCGAACTCGGGATCGTGCTGCTGCTGTTCCTCGTCGGGCTCGAACTGCACCCCAACCGGCTTTGGCGGCTGAAGCGCGACATCTTCGGGCTTGGCTTCGTCCAGGTTACGGCGTGCGGGCTGGCGATCAGCGGGGTGATTTACGCATTCACAAGCTTTTCGGCCGCGGCTTCGCTTGCGCTGGGCCTGCCGCTGGCGTTGTCGTCGACGGCACAGGTGTTGCCGATGCTGCGATCGGCGGGGCGCATGAGCACGCCATCGGGCGAGCGTACCTTTTCGGTGCTGCTGTTTCAGGATCTGTCGATCGTTCCGCTGATCACGATCATCGCCGCGCTGTCGCGCACGCCGCCGGCGCCGGGCACGCCGCCCGGCTGGCTGCTGGGCCTCTACACGATCGGGGCCGTCGTCGGGCTGGTGCTGGCCGGGCGCTTCATCCTCAATCCCCTGTTCAAGGTGATCGGGCGGCTCGGCGAGCGCGAGCTGTTCGTCGCGGCCGGGTTGTTCACTGTCATCGCCGCGGCTGCCGCGATGGAGGCGCTGCATCTTTCGACCGCGCTCGGCGCCTTCATCGCCGGCGTGATGCTCGCCGATTCGCCCTATCGGCACGAGCTGGAGGCCGATGTCGAGCCGTTCCGCACGATCCTGCTCGGCCTGTTCTTTCTGGCGGTCGGCATGTTGCTCGATCTGCACGTCATTGCCGAACGGCCGTTGTTCGTGCTCGGCATGGCGATCGCGGTTGTGGTCACCAAGGCGACCGTCATGTTCGGGATCGCGAAACTGTTCGGCGTTGGCAACCGTTCGGCGCTCGCTTTCGGGCTGTTGCTCAGCCAGGGCGGTGAATTCGCTTTCGTGCTGTTCGCGCAGGCGCGCGACGCGCTGCTGATCGCGCCGCAGGCGGCGAGCCTGTTCGGTGCGATCGTGACGCTGTCTATGGCGACCACGCCCTTCCTGATGATGGTCGCGCGCGGCTTCATCCAGGCGCCGGCGCGGGAGGAGGAGGAACGGCCGGGCCCCGACGGCAGCGAACAGCCGACCGCGATCGTCGTCGGCTATGGCCGGTTCGGGCAGACCGTTACGCAGATGCTGATGGCGTCGGGCGCGAAGGTCAGTCTGATCGACAACAAGCCTTCGCAGATCGATCTGTCGGGCCGCTTTGGCTGGAAGGTCCATTATGGCGATGGCACCCGCGTCGATCTGCTGCGGCAGGCTGGCGCCGAGACGGCGCGTGCGATCATCTTCTGCATCGATGCCAGTCCCTTGGGGAAAGCCGAACTGCAGCCGGTACTCAGCGCCTTCCCGCAGGCGGCGGTGCTGGTGCGTGCCTTTGACCGGCGGCATATGATGGAGTTGGCGCGGCTCGATCTCGCCGGGAGTGTTCGCGAACTCTACGAATCAGCAGTCGTGCTCGGCCGCGAGGCGCTCCATGCGGTGGGCATCAGCGATGGCAATGCCGAGAAGATCGAAGCCGAATATCGGCGGCGCGACGGCATCAGGCTGGAGGCACAAATGGCGAGCGGCGACCTGGCGAGCGGCCGCGAGGGAATGTTCACGCCGGATCGCAAGCTGGATCTGGAGGATCTCGAATGAGGAAGAAAAGTGGCGATCCGCTTGCGGGGCTGCTCGCGCTTTCGGGTGCGATCGCGGTGATTGCCGGGGCTTATGGCGCGCATGGTGCAGCGGGCAAAGCTGTCGAATGGCTGCGCACTGGTGCCGAATATCAGATGATTCATGCGCTGGCCGGCCTGTACGCGGTCGGCCGATCGGGGGGACGGGGGATCGCCTGGCTGTTCCTGCTGGGCGCCGGGGTCTTTGCGGGCACGCTGTACGCGATGGCGCTCGGCGCACCGCATATATTGGGTGCGGTCACCCCCTTTGGCGGGCTCGGGATGATCGCCGGCTGGCTATGGCTGGCGGTCGTGGTGACGCGGGGACGGTAGCTTTCCGTCATCCCTCGTTGCGGGAAAGGCGCCTTGCTGCCGAAACCGTCGCGTCTGATGTATGATTAAGGTACCAAGCCGTTCATGCAGAAAAACACATTATCGAAGGCTCTGGCGGCGTGTGGATCCCCGGAGACGCTTCTTGCCGCAATATTGAACCATTATCCTGACCTGCGGCCACCGGTGCAGGTAGAGCAGATCGCGCGCGATGCAGGAATCTTCGAATTTCGCGATCTCGAAGACAAAGGTTTCGTGAGCGCGAGCATGAGTGACGTCGAGAAGACGGAGGGTATCATCCTGTGCGCCGCCGGCCTCGCGGAGCAGCGTCGACGTTTCGCCAGCGCGCACGCGCTCGGGCATTTCCTCATCAAGACCCATCGCGGCGATCGGAAGTGTACCAACCGGGATTTGGGTGAGAAGCGAACCGACACGCCGCAACGCAAGGAAGAGATGCAGGCAAACCGCTTTGCCGCGGGCCTGCTGATGCCCAAGCCATGGTTCGTCGAATTCGTCGCCGGTCTAGGCAAGCCGACGGTTACCCATCTTCCCATCTTCCCATCATCGCCGCCGCCTATGGTGTCAGCCTTGAGGCCGCCGCAAGCCGATATGTCGAACTCACGGCGGGCATGTATGCGCTTGTGTTCGTCAAAGACGGCATCGTGCGCTATATGCGATTGTCCCGATCATTTCCCGCCACCTCGATCCGGCCGGGAAATGCAGCTCCGGCGGCAATATTGTCCGCCGGTCCCAAGGATCCCGTCGCCTGGGTTGCGACGAACGTCCGCGATTGGATATTGATGTCCCGCGACGTCCGTCCGCCCAAAGTCACGATGCAGATCCTCAGCAAGGACAATGGCTTCCAGCTCGTGATGTTGTCCATCAACGCCGTCGCAGAAAAGCGTGCGGACGAGGAGGCCGAAAAATTGGCAACGCAGAGCCCCAAATTCGGGCGATGATTTCAATGGCGGGAACCGAAATTCATCTCCGTTCGCGCCAGTCTTCACGCCACTCCGGGCTATAGCCGCTTTCCGCATCCGCCAGTTCGGCGGCAATCCGATGATAATGCGCATCAAGCTGGCGAACTTGCCAGTCGTTCATGCCCGAGCGGCAGAAGCGCGCCTGCATGCCTTCGACCCAGTCGATTTTGGCGTGCAGGTCTTCGCCTTCCTGCTCGTTGACTCGGCCGTCGCGGACGTCATGGGCGATCCGCGACTCCAGTTCATGGGCGCGGCCTTCGTCGCAATAGCCGGCCGGTGGGCGATCACGATCGTCCCAGCGATCCGCCCATGAAGGTGTCGCCATACCAAGCCCTGCCAGCGTGACCGAAATGATAATGAACTTTCTCATCCTGCATCTCCTCAACCAGGCAGGCCCATCATAAGCTGCGCTAAGTGGCGCGGCGCTGAATGCGCGGCTTATCCACCGTTCAGATGTGCCGTTCCGGCTGTGATCGGACGCGTCCGAACAACGGCGCATCGCATCGTGCGCCAATGGCGTTCAGAGCAGGAGGGTGGATCCGTCATCTCCGTCGGGCCCACCATGGGGTCATCATGATGAGCACCAATTTCTTCGTTCCAATTCGGGAAAGAGTCGGCAATCATCGTACAGCTTTGACGGAACAGCTTTGCGGCTCGATCATTGCCGAAACTTGAGGGGAGAATGGGTGTTGAACGACATTGAGGCGATCAAGCAGGTCCAGGGACGATTTCTGCGGGCAGCTGACACGCGGGACGCCGATCTCATTCGCACGACGATCATCGACGATTTCTACTGCGATACAGGCTCAGGCGGTCGAGGGGAGACCCAGGGGATCGAGGCCTTCGTCACCCGGATCATCACTACCCCGGCGCTGGCCGTGCACCATGCGCTGATGCCGGAGATCGAGCTTACGTCACCCAGTACCGCCAACGGGATCTGGGCGGTCAATATGTTCGCCAAAATGGCGAACGGTACGGTGGTCAACGGGTACGGCTATTACAATAACACCTATGTGAAGATCGGCGACTCGTGGCGCTTGAGCACGCTCAGGCTCAGTTGGTTGCACAGGGAGACCCGACCCGGAGAGCCGGTCGCCCCGGCGGTTGCGTAGAGGCGGGCTATAGCGCGCCGGCGGACGACTGCCGGCGTGTTCGCGTCTGGCCATTCTGTCGCGACGCTATATCGTCCAGTGTATCCACATAAGCCTGTTCGACGCATCGGGACGCGGCATCCCAGCTATAGGCGGCGCTCGCCTGCCGGGCTGCCCGCCCCAGCCGATGACGGCGGCCGGGATCGGCGACAAGCGCGGCGACGGCGGACGCGAATTCCTCGACATTGGTCGCCGGGCACAGCGTACCCGTGATGTCGGGCGCGATCAGCGCGCGAGCACTGTCGACGTCGGCACTGACGATCGCCAATCCCGACGCCATGGCTTCGAGCACGACATTGCCGAAGGTCTCGGTGACACTGGGCGTGAGCAATATGTCTGCACTGGCGACCGCACGCGCGAGATCGGCGCCGTCGAGATGCCCGGTCAGGACAGCGTCAGGCAGAGCGGCGAATTTTGATGCCGCGGGGCCGGCGCCGACGATCAGCGATCGTATGCGCAATCCCTGCGCCTGCAGGCGTCGAATGGTCGCGATGAAGATATCGACCCCTTTTTCGAGAACGAGGCGCCCGAAGAAGAGGATTACTACATCGTCATCGTTCCACCCGTTCGCCCGACGCCATGCGACGTCGCGCTGTCCGGGGCTGAACAATGCGCGATCGATACCGCGACTCCACACCGTGACCCGATCGACGCCCCGCACCGTGAGCATGTCCTGGCGCAGCGCCGGAGTGGGTACGAGCACATGATCGGCGCGGCGGTAAAAGCGATGCAGATGCGCCTCGATCAACGGCCGCGTCCATCCCAGCCCATAATAATCGACATAGGTTTCGAACCGCGTGTGGAGGCTGGCGACGATCGGTATGCCGATTCGCCGCGCGAACGCCTGGGCGCGCAGGCCGAGGATATCGGGGGTCGAGACGTGAATGATTTCCGGTGCGAAACGGGCAATGTCGCGCCCGACGGTTTTGGAAATGCCGAGGGCCAGCTGGAATTCGCTGCGCAGCGGCAGGGTGACGGAAGGCACGGCGATCAGCGTGCCGGTCGGTTCGAACGCAGGCGTCGCGGTAACCGGCGAATAGACCCGCACCTTATGGCCGGCCGCTTCCAGATGGCCGACAAGGCGATTGAGGGCCTGGTTCGCGCCCTCGCGTACATAATTGTAATTGCCTGAGAACAAGGCAATTCGCATGGGGCTTGCCGTGCGCGGCGAGGCTGTTTCTAGACGCATTTGAAATTGAGAACCGCGTTCAGCAGAAACATGGTCAAGCCGGCCAGGATCGATGCGACGATGCGGGCGGCAATGTAGTGGCTTCCCATCAGCGTCATGAAGCCATCGAACAATATGATGGTGGAGACCAAACCGATTCCGGAGTTGATGAAGAAATACATATAGCCGGAGGAGAGCGGGCGATCGCTGCCCGGGAAAATCCATAAACGGCAAAAGGCATAATGGATCGTATTCGCGACCAGGAAGCCCAGCGCCGCCGCGCCGAGCTTGTTCATCCCGCCGCGCTCGACCAGCACCCACAACAAGGCGAGACCGAACAGGAAGACGGTGCAGCTTACCACCGTGTTACGGATCAAAAGCAGCGCGAGCCTGCCACTCCATAGCCGGCGTATCCAGCCATCACGCGGTGCTCCGATCAGATCGACGGGCATGACCGGCGAGTCCGCGATGGCGGATTGATCGCTTTCGACCCGCATCCAGATCAGACCGTCCGCGCGATGCGGGATGGTTGCGACTCGTTGGCGGCTGCCGCCTCGTCGTCCTGCCAGTTGGTCCGGCGCGACAGGCGCGGGTTGCAATAGAGCAATGGCAGCTTGACCAGCACCAGGCTCAGATGGACCCAGAAGTCCGCCAGTCGTTCGAAAAGTCGAGGCTTTCCGCCATCATGGCATTGCAGCCATGCATCGTAGGGCATCCAGTGCGAGGGTTCATCCTTCTCTATTACCTTGAAGATCTTCGTCAACGGCCGGTCGGCCTTGACCAGCAGGGATTGCAGCAGCGTATCGACCATATGCATGCCGCGAATTTCGGTGATCATGATGATGCGGCACAATTTGTTGAACAGTTCGGGCTGTGCCACCACCGCATCGGTATCGAGATCGTCGATGTGGCAGCCGAACGTCATTCTGATCAGCCGGTCGATGTGACCACAGGTGCGGTCCACTGCATAAGGCATTTCGCCACGCAGTTCGAAATAGCGGCGAAACATCGCATAATGTTTCCGTTCATCGGCACGATGCTTTTCGACCTGCGCGGTGAAGGTCCTATCGTCGGGACAGCGCAGGCGCACCGCCTCGAGAACGCGGTCGAGGCTCCGATAGCCCCGATGTTCGTTATAGATGTAGATCGATGCGAGTATGTCGAGATAGTGGCGACGCATCCTGCCGAGCAAGGTCGGTCGGCCGTTATGGAAGGTCGGACGAGGATAAGCGTCGGACTGTTCGCGGAGCTGGTGGTGAACGGGCGTGTCGAGGGTTTCCAACATCGAACGCTTCCTTTCGCGTCTCTCATGCAGGGCTGAACGTCGCCGCGCCGATATGGTCGCACCTCCCGGTCGAAAGAATTGAAAATGACACGATCGCCCGGTTCGCCACGATCCGGCCCATGGGATGCGTTCGCGGCGCTACAGGCCTTCGTCAGCCGCGTTCCTGGTCCAGAAACCGTTCGACGGTTGTCAGATCGACCTGTTTCTCGAGGAAGGTCTGCCCGATTCCGCGCGCAAGCAGGAACGGCAGGCGGCCGCCTTCCATTTTCTTGTCGTGGAGCATGTGCGCGACGAGTGCCGCGCCGCTTGCATCGACATGGGCGGCTGCCAGTGTTGCCGGCAGTCCTGCCGCTTCGAGATGGGCGGTGACCCGCGCCGCGACGGCGGCATCGCACAGGCCCGCCGCGGCCGAGAAGCGGAAGGCGAGCGCCATGCCCGTGGCGACGGCCTCGCCGTGCAGGAGTCGATCGGAAAAGCCGGTCTCCGCCTCGAGCGCATGGCCGAACGTATGGCCGAGGTTCAGCAGCGCCCGGCGGCCGGTGGTTTCGCGCTCATCCTCGGCGACGATTCGCGCCTTGGCCGCAACGCTGCGCGCAATCGCAAAGCGGCGTGCGCTCGAATCGCCTTCGAGCAAGGCGGGGCCGTTGGCCTCGCACCAGTCGAAAAAGTCGGGATCGTCGATCAGCCCATATTTGACGACCTCGGCATAGCCCGCGCGCACCTCGCGGGGCGATAGCGTGTCGAGCGTCGTCGGATCGATCAGCACATGGACCGGCTGGTAGAAAGCACCGATCAGATTCTTGCCGGCACGCGAATTGATCGCTGTCTTGCCGCCAACCGACGAATCGACCTGCGAAAGCAGGGTCGTCGGGATCTGGACGAAATTGCAGCCGCGCTTGAGCATCGACGCTGCAAAGCCGACGAGATCGCCGATCACGCCGCCGCCCAGCGCAATGACCGTGTCGTTACGCTCGACGCCCTGGTCGAGCAGGAAGTCGGTCACGCGTTCGAGATTGGCCCAGCTCTTGGTGGCCTCGCCGGCGGGCAGGATTTCGATGGTGCTCGCGATGCCGGCGGCATCCAGTGCGGTGCCGAGGCGGCCCGATTGTGTCGCGGCGACATGCGCATCGGTCACGACGATGAAGCGGTTGCGCCGCGCAAAGGGCTTCAGCAATGCGCCGGCCCGATCGAGCGAGCCATCCTCGATGTGGATCGCATAGCTGCGCTCGCCGAGCGCGACGGCGATATCGGTCGCGTCGTCGGTCATTCGGCCAGGGCCTTCAATATGCTGTCGACGGTCGCCTCGTGCGGCAGCGGCTGGCTGCGGACATGAATCGGCGCGAGCGCATAGATTGGGTTGCGGACGGCTGCAAGCTCGGCGAGCACCTCGCGCGGATCGCGGTTCCGGAGCAAGGGCCGGCTGCCGTCGCGTCGGCCGACCCGTTCGGTGAGCACGTCGAGATCGGCGTCGAGCCAGATCGCCCGGGCCTTGCGCAGGATCAGTTCGCGTGTGTCCGGCTGCATGAAGGCGCCGCCGCCGGTGGCGATCACTTTGGGGCGCCCGTCGAGGAGGCGCGCGATCACGCGCCGCTCGCCATCGCGAAATTGCTCTTCGCCGAATCGATCGAATATTTCGGTGATACTGAGTCCCGCCGCGCGCTCGATTTCGCTATCGGCATCGACGAACGGGAGGTGCAGCCGGCCGGCAAGCCGCTTGCCCACGGTTGATTTTCCCGTGCCCATAAGGCCGACGAGCACGAGCGCTTTGTCGATACGGAGATTCGGCGACGGATTTTGCGGCATTTCGTCGAGGGCTATACACATAGGCGCCCCCTCGGGCAAAAGCGGTTCGGTTTCAAGTCGCCGGTTTGGGGCCGGCCAAAGTTTGTCGAAGGAATGAAATGTCGCGGTTCAGCATGATATTCGTCGTCGTCGTCGTGCTCGTCGTGGGAGGGTTGCTGGCGCTCGGTTTCGTCAATACCGAGAAGCAGCCCGTCACGGTCGAAAAGGCGATGTTGAATGACGCGCAGGCCAAGTAAGCCTATATTGGCGGCGCTCGCGGGCGGTGTCGTCGTGATCGGTGCGGCGGCGCTGGCGCCGGTGTTCGCGCAGGGCGCGCCCGAATCGCTGTTGCCGCCGGGATTCGGTCAGCCGGCCCCCGCCAACCGGCCGGTGCCCGCAGCGCAATCGACCGCACCGGCCGCGGGTGCTCCCGTGTCGCTGCTGCCGCCGGCTGCCGGCCCGCAGATGACGCTCGATCCGGCGATCTTCGCGCCGGAGGAGCCGATAGCCGCGCCTGTCGCGGAGGCGATGGAATTGCCCGAATCGGCGCGGCGATCGATTGATATGGTGGGGCCGTTTACGGGATTCGGGCCGCAGACCTTCGGCGATGCCGATGGACAAATGCTGTCTGTCCTGATGCGACGCCTTGATGTGCCGCTGGCATCGCGCTGGGCATCGATCACCCTGCGGCGAGCGTTGCTGTCACGCGTGGCGACGCCGGCGCGGGTCCGGCCGGCCGACTGGATCGCCGAACGCGCCTGGCTGTTGCTGCGCATGGGCGAAGCCGATGGCGCGCGCATGCTCGTGCAGGGTGTCGATGTCGATCATTTCAATTCGAAGCTGTTCGCTGTTGCGGGGCAGACGGCCCTGGCGACGGCCGATGCGGCCGGGCTGTGCCCGCTGGCCGATCCGGCTGCACTTGCCAGCAAGGAGCCTTTATGGCCGCTGGCCAAGGCGGTTTGCGCCGCGCTGTCGGGGGATACGGCGATTGCCGGCGTGTTGATCGATCAGGCCCGCCGTCGCACCCGCGACGCGCGCGGAATCGATATCCAGTTCGCCGAGAAGATGATGGGCGTGAACGGCGCCGGCCAGCGAAGCGTGGCCGTGGATTGGACCGGGGTGAACCAGCTCACATCATGGCGCTTCGGCATGGCGAGTGCTCTCGGCGTGACGATTCCCGCCGACCTGCTGACGACCGCCGGCCCCCAGGTACTGGCGTGGCAGGCGCGCGCACCGATGCTGCCGGCATCCGAGCGGATCGAGGCGGCGATGACGGCGGCGCGGCTCGGCGTTTTTTCGAACGCGGCGCTGGTCGATCTCTATGGAGCGGCCGGCGATGAGAGCGATGATTTCGCCGAGACCAGTCCTGCTGGCAAATTGCGTGCCTGCTATGTCGGCAGTGGTGATCCGGCGCGGGTTTCCGCTATGCGCGCATTGTGGAATGGCGACAGTGCCAAGCCCGATGAACCGCATGATCGCTACGCCGCGTTCGTGCTGACCGCGCGGGCGGCGGCCCGGATCGCGCCATCGCAGGACGATGCAGGCGATGTGGCGGGTCTGGTCGGCGCAATGATGTCGGCGGGGCTTGATCGACGCGCCGATCGCTGGGCGTCGGTCGTATCGGCCATGTCCGCGGAGAAGGGCGATCCGGCCTGGGCCATTCTCGCCACGGGTTCGGAACGGCCGCGGGTCGATCTCAGCACGGCGCGAGTCGCCGGCTATGTCGATCGGGCGAATGACAGCGATCCGCATAAGGCGCGCATGCTGATCGCGGCGCTGGCCGGGCTCGGGAGGCTGGGCGGCGCCGACGCGGTCAAGCTGGCGGCGGACAACGGGATCACCTTCGATGTCCGTTCGAACTGGGCGCGGATTCTGATGCGCGCGGCGTCACGCGGACAGCCCGGGACGGTTGCGCTGCTGGTCGCGGCGGGCATGCAGAAGGGGGACTGGCGGAGCGTGTCGCCGGGCATGTTCTATACGATGATCCACGCGCTGCGCGCCGTGGGGCTGGACGGCGAGGCGCGCATGATCGCCGCCGAAGCGATGACCCGATTGTGATCGCCTGAATATGCAGATCAGCGACCGCGAGGCCATCCGCCAGTTCCTGGAGGTGCTCGCGGTCGAGGATGGCGCAGCGCGCAACACCTTGCTGGCTTATGGTTCGGATCTTCGCGCGGCATCCGAATTGCTGGATGGCTGCCTGATATCGGCAGGAGAAGCTGGCCTCCAGCGTCTCGGCGCCGAATGGATGGCGCTGTCGCGCACCAGTGTCGCGCGCAAATCATCGGTATTGCGGCGCTTCTTTGCCTTTCTGGAGGCCGAGGGCCTGCGTGCCGACGATCCTTCGGATGCCTTGCCGCGGCCGACGACGCAGCGCGCCCTGCCACGAACCTTGGGGCATGGCGATATCGCGAAGCTGTTCGTTGCGCTGGACGAACGGCTGCGTGATCGTGGCGATTCGCTGACCTTGCGGTTGATCGCGCTCGTCGAACTGCTCTACGGATCGGGATTGCGGGCGACCGAGCTTGTATCGCTGCCGCGGCATGCGTTGCGTGGCGACCAGCCGTTCCTCATCCTGCGCGGCAAAGGCGGGCGCGAGCGACTCGTGCCGATTTCCGATCGCGCGCGGGCGGCGGTCGCGGAATGGGCGCGGCACGTGCCGGCCGACCAGGTGTTTCTGTTTCCATCGGGCAAGAGCCATCTCAGCCGGGTGCGGTTGTTCCAGCTGCTGCGTGAACTGGCGGCGGAGGCGGGAATCGCGCCGCAGCGGATCAGCCCGCACGTCCTGCGCCATGCGTTTGCGACCCATCTGCTCGAAGGCGGGGCCGATCTGCGCGCCCTGCAGACGATGCTGGGTCATGCCGATATCGCGACCACGCAGATCTACACCCACGTCAACAGCGCGCACCTTGTCGAACTGGTCAACAGCCGCCATCCGCTCATGGACGGGGCCGGTGGGCGTAAGCCGGTGCCCGAAACGCAGGGGTGATGGAAGGCCGCTTTATTGACGGACGCGTCACACCCGCCTAACCGATGCCGATGGTCGCATATCTGGAATTCGAAAAGCCGATTGCGGAGCTTCAGGCCCGTATCGGAGAGCTTCGCGAAACCGCCGATGCCGGTTCGCTGGATATTGAGGGGGAGGTTTCGAAACTCGAAGCCAAATCCGAAAAGCTGCTCCGCGAAACCTATGCGAAGTTGACGCCCTGGCAGAAGACCCAGGTCGCCCGCCATGCCGAACGACCGCATCTCAAGGATTATATCGCGGGCTTCATCACCGATTTCATGCCGCTGGCCGGCGATCGCGCTTTTGGCGACGACCAGGCGATCATGGGCGGGCTCGGGCGGCTCGGCGGCCGCCGCGTGGTCGTGATTGGCCATGAAAAGGGCAACGACACGGCGAGCCGCATCCGCCACAATTTCGGCATGGCCAAGCCCGAGGGCTATCGGAAGGCGATCCGGCTGATGCAGCTCGCCGACCGCTTCGGCTTGCCGGTCGTCAGCCTGATCGATACGTCGGGTGCCTTTCCCGGCATTCAGGCGGAAGAACGCGGTCAGGCCGAGGCGATCGCCCGATCGACCGAGCAATGCCTTGCGCTCGGCGTGCCGATGATCGCCGCGATCGTCGGCGAAGGCGGTTCGGGCGGCGCGATCGCGATCGCGGCGGCGAACAGCGTGTTGATGTTCGAACATGCCGTCTATTCTGTCATTTCGCCCGAAGGCTGCGCTTCGATCCTCTGGCGCACCGGTGAAAAGGCTGCCGACGCGGCCGAGGCGATGAAGATTACCGCGTCCGATCTGCTCAAGCTCGGTGTCATCGATCGAATCGTTCCCGAACCGCTGGGTGGTGCCCATCGTGAACCGAAAGTTGCGATCGCGACGTTGGGAACGGCTATTGGCGAAGAGCTGGACAAATTGAGCAGGTTGAAGCCGGCGAAGGTGCGTGAAGCGCGGCGCGATAAATATCTGGCGATAGGCTGAGACGCGATCGTCAACGTCGTCGGAACGATGATCTCACGAGCGGTGCGCGAATTACATCTGCGCAGGCCATCCTATACGTTGTGGCGCCTTTCGACGATTTCCTGCGGAATATGAGCATGCAGGGATGCGAAATTTCTGTGCTATGGCGTACTGTCCGTCCCTCAGGTGAAGTCAGCCTCAGGCATGGCCCGTAAACCGGGAACGGCTTTCATTGCGCGAGTCTCCGGTCGCTGAGGGCCTTTTCATGTTGACCCAGTCGCCCGTTCTTGTGCCCCGGGCAGATCGCCTGGCGATGGCAGTGATTGCCGCATCCGTCACACCCCTGCTCCTGCTCGATGATGCTCTTGTCATCATCGCGGCAAGCCGGTCATTTGGATCGGCCTTCGATTTCGATGTGGAAGGCATACGGGGCAAGCCCTTGGGAGCGCTGGGATCGGATGCGTGGGGCGCCGACCATCTTCGGCTGATGCTGACAGCTGTGCAGGTGGGCGGGGATCCGCTCAGGAATCACGAAATAAGCCTGACCCCTCGGGGAAAACCGACCCAGCGGCTGAGGCTAGACGCCGAACTGCTGAGTGATGTCGGGCAGAAGGGCGACGACCTGATCCTGCTCACGATTACCGATCTCACCGGCATACGTGCGCAGGAGACGGAGGAAAAAATATCGCATCAGGACAAGGATGTTCAGCTTCAGGAACTGCAGCATCGGATTGCCAACAGTTTGCAGGTCATCGCAAGCATGCTGATGCAGGGTGCGCGTCGGACCACATCTGCAGAGGCGCGCTGCCAGATCGAGGAGGCGCATCATCGCGTGCTGGCGGTCGCCGCGGTGCAGAACCACCTGGCAATGGCTCGGACAGGCAATGTCAGGTTGCGGGCCTACCTGACGACGTTGTGCCGGAATATCACCGCATCGATGATCGCCGATCCGGCGCAATTGTCGCTGGAAGTACAGGTGGATGAGAGCATCGCAGACGCCGATGACGCGATGAGCATCGGCCTGATTGCGACGGAACTCGTTATCAATGCTCTGAAACACGCCTTTCCGGATCACCATCCCGGCAAGATCACGTTGAGCTATCGGACGACAGCCGGCGGCTGGACGCTGATGGTTTCCGATAACGGCGTCGGGATGAACGGAGCTGCCATGCGGGCCGTCGCTCCCCTGGCGCCGCCCGGGCTTGGCACCGTGATTGTCGAGGCGCTGGCGCGAAAGCTGGGCGCGCATGTGATGATCGCATTCGGCGGCCCGGGGACCACCGTGTCGATCAGTCGCTGAGCCGATGGCTGGGACGGGCCGTGCGGGGGTACAAAGGCGGCGGACCGAATCCGCCGCCTTCGCTTAGCCGGCCGTCAGCGTATCAAGCTGGATCAGCTGGCCTTCATATTGGTGGTGACGTTGTTGAACGTCTTCTGGAGCTGATTGCCGAGGCTCGTCATGGCGGTAATCGCGGCAACCGCGATGAGGGCGGCGATCAAGCCATATTCAATGGCCGTCGCGCCCCGATTGTTCTTCAACAGCTTCGCAACAAACTTCATGGATTTTCTCCGTGTCCCTGCTTCGGGTGTTCCGGCCCGGCTGGCCCGCAAACAGCCAACGCCTGAACTATATGGGGCCAGTCCCTTTCAAACCGTTAATTTGCTCAAAGATTTTCGGCCCTGGAAGGTTAGATTTCGGCCACGCGGATAGCGATGTCGGTCCACATGCCGACGACCGTGTCCGCCATTGTCGCGAGCGCACCAAGCGAAGCCAGCGTGATGAGGGCCAGCACCAGGCCATATTCGACGGCCGTTGCGCCACGATCGTCGCGCCACAGTGCCGTTACATGACGAGACAGTCCAATCGTCACCGACATTATCCCCGATATTCGCATTTTCGGAATATTGGCCGTAGAGGGTTCCGGTTAAGAATGCGTGAGGATGCGTACAGATGACCCAAGCGGGCACGGCTTTTGCTCCCCTGATCGTGGTTGCCGCCGCGTTGATCGATGCCGATGGCCGTGTATTGGTGCAGCAGCGCCCGGCGGACAAGTCGATGGCCGGATTATGGGAATTTCCGGGGGGCAAGATCGAGCCCGATGAATCGCCGGAGGCGGCTCTGGTCCGTGAATTGCAGGAGGAACTGGGGATCGAGACACAGACATCCTGCCTTGCCCCGGCCGGCTTTGCGAGCGAACCGCTAGGCGAACAGCATCTGCTTCTGCTTCTCTATATCTGCCGGAAGTGGCGGGGCATTCCACAGGCGCTCGAAGCGTCGGCGATCCGCTGGATCCGCCCGATTGGCCTACACGATCTGCCGATGCCGCCCGCCGACAAGCCACTGATCGGCTTGCTCGACGCGCTGATTTGAGCGTTCAGGCGGGCTTCACCCGCAGCGCATCGACCATCGAGGCAGTGGCGCTGCCGCGCCGCGCCGGTTTGGGCTGGGTGGGATCGGGTGCCCAGCCTGTCAGATAGATTAGGTCGAACGTCTCGCGAATGCGGCCTTCCGGTCCTGCGTCCCCGGCGAATCGCTCGAACAACGCTGTCAGCCAGGCGCGGCCGACGCCGGACCGGCTGCGGGCCTGCAGCATGTTGATCTGCGCCATCCCGCGCAGATCTCCGATCAGCCGCATCGGATCGCCATAGCCGACATCGAGCCGTTCGCTGTCCGCGACCTGCAGCGCGAACCCCGCGCGCGACAGCAGATCGCCGGCCGATCGCACGTCGATCTGCGGATGAATACGGGGTGAGGCGCCGCCGAAGGTCGCCATGTCGGCCGCCATCGCCGCCGATCGCAACCAGCCGAGGCTGCCGGCGCCGATAAACGCACCGAGAAACAGCCCATCCGGGCGCAATATGCGGCGGATCAGCGTCAGTGCGCCCGGCAGATCGTTGACGCTGTCGAGAACCCCGACCGAGATGATCAGATCGAAGCTCGCATCGGCGAACGGCAGCCGATCCTCATCGCATTGTACGCCGCCGCACATCGCGGCGAAGGCGTGCCCTGCATCGGCGCTGACGATCGAGCGACCCGGCGCCGCGAAGCGCCGGCCAACCCGTCCGTCATGGCAGCCGAGGATCAAAGCAGACCGGAATTCGCGCTGCACCGCCTCCAGCCGCTCGGCGAGTTCGTCGGCCATATGATCGATCAGAAAGGCATGATCGCCGAAGTCGCGCGCGGCGCGGTCGCGGCGCAGGCGGCGCAGCGCGCGATCGAAAATTTCGGAGCCATCCATCGCCGGGCTTGTGCCGACACAGCGGCCGGGTGACAAGTCCGGCATGGGCGGGGTGATGCAGACTGTACGGCGTCTGGGCGATCGGGTGGTGCGCTTTGCGCTGCCGCCGCGCTGCCCGGGCTGCGGCGTCGTCACGCTTAGCGATCATGATTTCTGCCTCGCCTGCTGGTCGGCGCTCGATTTTCTCGATGATCCGCAATGCGCCTTGTGCGGCGATCCGTTCGAGATCGATCCAGGGCGGGGCGCCCTGTGCGGCGCCTGTCATGCCGATCCGCCAGCGATTGAGGGGATGCGCGCGGCGGTCAGCTATGGCCCGATTGCCCGGCGGATCGCGCTCAGGCTCAAATATGGCCGGCGGCCCGGCTTTGCCGAGACGATGGCGCGGCATATGCGTCGTCATCTGCCCGATCCGTCCGTGGCGTTGCTGGTTCCGGTGCCGCTGCACCGCTGGCGGATCTGGCGGCGGGGCTACAATCAGGCTGCTTTGGTGGCACGCGCGCTGGCGCAATCGACCGGCGCACCGATCGCGATCGATCTGCTATGGCGACGCAAGGCCACGCCGATCTTGCGCGCGATGGGGCCGGCGGCGCGGCGCAAGGCGGTGCAGGGCGTGTTCGCGCTGCGGCCCGATGCCGATGTCAAAGGCAAGGCGATCATACTGATCGATGACGTTTATACGACTGGCGCTACCGTCAATGCCTGTGCGCGGGTGCTGAAACGGGCGGGGGCCGCGCGCGTGTCCGTCCTGTGCTGGGCGCGTGTCGTGCGCGACGATGCCGTGATCCGTTGACTTTCCGCGCCGCGCACCACAATTCGGATGCGTCAGCAGGATAAGAGAGATCATGGCGAAGGTCGAAATCTACACGAAGGCATTCTGCCCCTATTGCAGCCGGGCCAAGGCATTGCTGGGCCAGAAGGGGGTAACCTTCGAGGAATATGATATCAGCATGGGCGGCCCGAAGCGCACCGAGATGCTGTCGCGCGCCAATGGCGGATCGACCGTGCCGCAGATTTTCATCGACGATCATCATGTCGGCGGTTCGGATGATCTGGCCGCGCTCGAACGGGCGGGCAAGCTGGACGCCTTGCTGGCCGGCTGATGCAGATCGCTATCCATCAAAGCTGCACCGGTATCGATCCGGCCGCCAATGCCCATGCGATCCTCGATGCGATCGCGCAAGCGAAGGCCGGCGGTGCGGACATGCTGTTCACGCCCGAAATGTGCGGGCTGATGGATCGCGATCGCAAGCGGGCGGCGCCGAACCTCTATGACGAAGCCGATGATCCGGTGCTCGACGCGGTGCGGACCGCCGCCGCCGATGCCGGCATCTGGGTGCATCTGGGATCGCTGGCGGTGAAGGGCGGCGCTGACGGGCGGCTGCTCAACCGCGGCTTCCTGATCGATACGACCGGCGTGATCCGCGCGCGTTACGACAAGATCCACCTGTTCGACGTCGATCTGCCGACCGGCGAGAGCTGGCGCGAGAGCGCGGCTTATGCGCCGGGCACTGAGTCGGTGGTTGCGCAGACGCCGTTCGGCGAGATCGGCATGAGCATTTGTTACGACATGCGCTTTCCCGATCTGTACCGCGCGATGAGCAACGCGGGCGCGAAGATCCTGTCGGTGCCGGCGGCGTTCACCGTGCCGACCGGCAAGGCGCACTGGCATGTGCTGCTGCGTGCGCGCGCGATCGAGGCGGGTGCCTTTGTCGTGGCCGCCGCGCAGAGCGGAACGCATGCGGATGGACGGTCGACCTATGGCCATTCGCTGGTGATCGATCCGTGGGGCGAGATATTGCTCGACATGGGCGATCAGATCGGTGTCGGTTTTGCCAGCATCGATATGGCGCGGGTGGCCGAAGTCCGGGCGCGCGTGCCGGCGCTTTCGCATCGCCGGCCGATCGATACCGTGACCGTCGTCGCATGATCGTCTTCGATCTTGCCTGCCGCGAGGCCGGTCATGTCTTCGAGATCTGGTTCGGATCGAGTGACGATTATGAATCGCAGAAGAAGCGCGGCCTGATCGCCTGTCCCTATTGCGGCTCCACCGATGTCGACAAGGCCGTGATGGCGCCGCGCATCACGGCCAAGAGCAACCAGCGCAGCGAGGTCATCCGCGCGCCGCTCGAAAGTCCGCCGCCGGTCGTCGGCCCTTCGCCGTCGGGTGCGGTCGTGCCGATGGCATCGGCATCGCCGTCTCCCGAAGCGTTCAAGGCGATGGTGCAGGCGCTGGCCGAGGTGCAGGCGAAGATGCTCAAAGGCTCCGAATTCGTGGGCCGGCGTTTTGCCGACGAGGCACGGTCGATGCATCTCGGTGAACAGGATAGCCGCCCGATTCATGGTCAGGCGACGATCGAGGAGGCACAGGCGCTGATCGAGGAAGGCATTCAAGTCGCTCCGCTGCCATTGCCCGTTCGGCCGCCGGGCCAGGATAATTGAACGGGTTGGTTGCCCCCGGCAGCAAGGCCATCGCATTTTCGAATGGGGTGCCTCGCTTGTCGAATGGGTTCAGATCGTTAACGACCACGAAGTGGTCAGTCGAAGGTTCTTCAACGCTGTATCCATGATCAAGGTCGATGGAGTAGGGACCCTTTGATCACCCAAGTTTCGCCGGAATCGGCATCGCTTTTGACCTCATAACAACGGAGTAATTTATGACCAACGTAGTGATCGGCGCCGCATCCGGAATGGGCGCGGTGACGGCCAGGAAGCTGGCCTCGCGCGGGCGGCTGATTGTCGCCGACTACAATCTTGAAGGCGTGCAGAAGATCGCGGCCGAGATCGGCGGCGACGTCATCGCCATGGAATGTGACATGACCAACCAGGCGCAGGTCGATAAGCTGATGGCGGCGGTGGACAATCTCGAGGCGCTGGTGATTACCGCCGGGGTGCCCGGTGTGCAGAACACCGACCAGCGCATTCTGGAAGTCAATGTCGTTGGTGTAGAGCGCGTGTTCCGCGCAGCCGAGCCGTTGCTGAACGCGAAGACGGTCGGCATCGCGGTCTCCTCGCAGTCGGGCTACATGCTTCCCGAGGCGCCGGAGCTGTTCAAGGTGCTCGAGGAGCCGCTGGCGCCGGATTTCATCGAAAAGGTCAGCCAGTTCATCGATTTCGGCGGTGGCCGGGCCTATCAGCTCTCGAAGCGCGCGGTTCATAATATGGTTCGCCGGCTTTCGTTCAAGTGGGGCGCCAAGGGCGCGCGAATCCTTTCGGTGTCGCCGGGGATCAACGACACCCCGATGAACCGGGCCGAAGAGGCAAAGAACGCGGTCATGCTCGAAATGGTCAAGGCCTGCCCGCTGCAGCGCCGCGGCACGCCGGAAGAGATCGCCAACGTCATCGCCTTCCTCACTTCGCCGGAAGCCTCGGCCATGACCGGTAGCGACGTTCTGGTCGATTGCGGCATGCGCAACATCCTGCCGACCAACAATTGGGACGGCAAGATCAAGGTGCCCCAAAAGGCGGCGTGAGGCGCGAGCCGCGCCGGAGCTAGGTCCGCGAACCACAGGCTGTCAGGCAAAAGCCTGGCGATATTTGCCTGTTCAGTTCGCGGCCAGCCAAGGCGGACTGCCCGGAAGGAGACACGGCTTGAGCACGAAGGACGAGGGCGGCCTTTCGTCGCCTGTGGTGATCGAGCGGCGCGGGGCGATCGCGATCGTTTCGCTCGATCGCCCGGCCCAGCGCAATGCGATGTCCGCCGCGTTGGTTAGCGATCTGATCGAAGCGCTCGATCACCTCGAGCACGACAGCGAGATTGGCGCCATCGTGCTCAAGGGGGCCGGCCGTGGCTTTTGCGCCGGCAGCGACCTGGGCATGCTCGCGGCGATGGATGCAACGCAACGGATGCGCTTCGAGGCTGATTCGGGCCGCCTCGCGCGTGCGATCGGCCATTGCCGTTGCCCGGTGGTGGCTGCCGTTCATGGCTTCGCCATCGGCGGCGGGCTCACGCTGGCCGCGGCCTGCGACGTGGTGGTGACTACGCCGGATGCGAAATGGAGCCTGCCCGAGGTGCCGATCGGACTTTTCCCGGCCTGGGGCCTCGGCGCCGTGATCGCGCGGACCGGGATGCCCGCGGCGCGGCGCATCTGTTGGGGCGTCGACACTCTTTCCGGCCAGGCGGCGCACGATATCGGCCTCGCGGATATGATCGCAGTGCATGCCGAGGCCGATGCTCTGGCCCATGCGGAGCAGCTCGCTGCTCTTCCCCGGGCGCACGCCGGCATGGTGAAGCGCTACTTTGCCAGCCTGGTCGCCGATGAACAGGCCGATGCCGCCGCCAACCGCCTGTTCCACGAAGCGACCTTGTCGCCCGAAGCGCTCGCCAGCTTCGCGAAGTTCGGCGGGCGTTAAAACTACGGCCGAGCCATCACCTTCAGGCCTCAGACTGCGCAGCGTTCGGCGAATAGGGGCCGGAAATCGTCGAGCACTGCCGGATCCTCGATGGTCGGCGGTGTCGGGCAGGTCTCGCCATTTGCCAGCTTGCGCAATACCGCGCGCAGGATCTTGCCCGAGCGCGTCTTGGGCAATGCGCGAACGATGTGGACCTGCCTGAGCGCCGCGACCGCGCCCAGCTCGGCACGAACGCGTGCGACAATCCTGGCCTCAAGACCCTCGACGTCATAGCCCGTCTTGGCCACCGCAAATCCGATCGGGACCATTCCCTTCAGCGAATCGTCGGCGCCGATCACGGCACATTCCGCCACTTCGGGCTGGGACGCGATGATCTGCTCCATCTGGCCGGTCGAGAGCCGGTGGCCGGCAACGTTGATGATGTCGTCGGTCCGGCCCATGATGTTGATGAACCCGTCCGGATCGATGTGTCCGGCGTCCCCCGTCTCATAATATCCCTCGAACGCTTCGAAGGATTTTGCATAGCCTGCCGGATTGTTCCACAGGCTGCGGAAGCAGCCCGGCGGAAGCGGCAGGCGAATGGTGACACTGCCGGTCGCTCCGCGGACGACGGGCAGGCCATCGTCGTCGAGTATCGCAAAGTCATAGCCCGGCAGCGGCAGGCCGGCGCTGCCGCGGCGTCGGCGCGTATCGCCGAGGCCAAGGCAGGTTCCGGTCGCGGGCCAGCCGAGCTCGGTCTGCCACCAATTGTCGATCACGGGCACCCCCAGCATCGACTCCGCCCAGCCGAGCGTGTCGGGATCCGCGCGCTCACCGGCCAGGAACACCGCCCGCAATCCACCGATGCCCAGCTGCTTCGCGAAGCTGGCTTCGGGATCCTCCTTGCGGATCGCGCGCAGGGCGGTCGGCGCGGTGAAGAATATGTCGACCTTGTGCCGGACAATCGTGCGCCAGAAGGTGCCAGCGTCGGGCGTACCTACGGGCTTGCCCTCGAACAGCACCGTCGTCGCGCCTGCCAGCAGCGGGCCATAAACGATGAAGCTGTGTCCGACGACCCAGCCGACATCGGATGCCGCCCAAAATGTCTCGCCGGGGCCAACGCCGTAAAAGTGCTGCATGCACCAGGCGAGTGCCACGGCATGGCCGCCATTTTCCCGGACGACCCCCTTTGGCGTGCCGGTCGTACCCGACGTGTACAGGATATAGAGCGGATCGCCGGCCGCCACGGCGATGCAGGGGGCATCAATCGCCTCGGCAACTTGTACCGTCCAATCGAGATAGCATGTCGCGTCGAGGTCTGCCGGATGTGCGTCGCGTTGAAGCAGTACCACATGCTCGACCTGATGCTGCGAGAGCGCCAGCGCTTCGTCGATGAGCGGCTTGTAGCGAATGATCTTTTGGCTCTCGATGCCGCATGACGCCGTCAACAGCAGCTTTGGTGCTGCGTCGTCGATGCGCTTCGCGAGTTCCGGCGCGGCGAAGCCGCCGAACACTACTGAATGCACGGCACCGATGCGCGCGCAGGCGAGCATCGCGAACACCGCTTCGGGAACCATCGGCATGTAGATGACGACCCGATCGCCTTTCCCGACGCCGAGTGCCGCGAGCATGCCTGCGGTTCTGCCGACATGGTCGAGAAGCTCGCTATAGGTGAGGCATCGCACGTTGCCGGTGACGGGGCTGTCATAGATCAGCGCCAGCTGGTCTCCGCGACCCGCCAGGACATGGCGATCGACCGCGTTGAAGCAGGTGTTGAGCTGCCCGCCCGCGAACCAGCCGTCGTCTCGATCATAGATGCGGCGCGGCTTTACGACCCAGTCGATGGCGGCCGCGGCGTCGGACCAGAAAATCTCGGGGTTGGCGAGGCTGTCCCGCCATGCGGTGGCATAGGCTTCGCTCATTGCGCAATCCTACCGGAAGGTCTTGGAGAGGATCACGAGGGTCGGATCATCCTCGACCGGCTGGGGTTCGAAGCCCTTTTCCCGTTCGAGTTCGATCGCGGCATGATTGTCGCGACTCTCGATCGAAATCACCCGGCGGACGCCGCGCTTCCTGGCTTCTTCCGCCAGAAGATCGAGCAGCGCCCACCCGACCCCTTTGCCGCGATAATCGGCGCGGACCGAAATCGCGACCTCTGCGGTATCCGATGCGCGGTCGCTCGCCAGCAGGCCCGAAGCGACGAGCTGCCCCGTAAGATCTTCGAAGGCGAGGAAGCTTTCGACCTGAAGATGATCCACCTTGACCAGCGGTTCGAGCTGCTCATGGCTCAGGTGAGCGGCGGCGGTGAAGAAGCGAAAGCGCCGATCCTCGTCGCTGACCTTGTCAAAGAATCGGCCCAATTCCGGTTCGTCGTCGGGCGTTGCCGGACGCACATTGAGCCGCACGGATTCGCGTGTGAGAAGCGAAACCGGCGCGTTGGCGGATGCAATGGCGTTCATGGTCGAGTGTCCTGTCTTCGATTTCGGCCTGTATTGGGCCGGAAAAAGCGGGCGCGCGTTGATCGATCGCAACGCGCGCCCGTTCGCTTCGATCAGCCGTCGATTTCCCGCTTGTAGGTTTCAGGCAGGAAGATCAGCCCGAACACCAATGTGGCTGCGGCGACGGCGACCGGATACCAGAAGCCGTAATAGATATTCCCGTTCGCCGCGACCATGGCGAAGCCGATCGCCGGCAGCAGCCCACCCAGCCAGCCGTTGCCGATATGATAAGGCAGCGACATCGAGGTATAGCGGATGCGGCTCGGGAATAGCTCGACCAGCATCGCCGCGATCGGGCCGTAAACCATCGTCACCAGCAGCACGAGATAGAACAGCAACGCGATCACCATCGGGGTATTGATCGCCTTGGGATCGGCCTTGGCGGGATAACCGACCTTCGACAGCTCACCGATTACCGCCACTTTTGCCTCTACGGCGGGCTTGCCGGCTTCGGCAGGCTTCGCCGCGACGGCGGGCGCGCCGACGACCCGGGCCGTGAATGCAGCGATCGCCTTTTTCTTTTCGTCGCCTTTCAGCGTCGCCGGATCTGGCGCCGTGATGGTCGTGGTCCCGATCGTGATTGCCGCGAGAGCGCCTGATGTAGCGGCGACGTTGCGATAGTTGACGCCCGCCTTGGCCAGCGCGTTCTTGACGATGTCGCAACTGGTTGTGTCGAACTTGTTCTGGCCCACCGGATCGAATTGCGACGAGCACTCGGCAGGGTTGGCGATCAGAGTGACCGGTGCGGTGGCCTGAGCCCTGGCAAGCGCGGGATTCGCGGCCTCGGTCAGCGCGTGGAACACCGGGAACAACGTGACCGCAGCCAGCGCGCACCCGCCCAGAATGATCGGCTTGCGGCCAATCTTGTCGGACAACCAGCCGAAGAAGAGGAAGAAGGGGGTCGCCAGCAGAAGCGCCGTGATCACGAGCGTGTTCGCCGTCAGCCCTTCGACCTTGAGCATTTTTTCGAGAAAATACATCGCGTAGAGCTGACCGGTGTACCAGATGACAGCCTGACCGGCGATCGCGCCGAAGAAGGCGATAAGCACGATCTTCATGTTCTTCCACTGCCCGAATGCTTCGGTGAGCGGTGCTTTCGATCCCGTCCCCTCATCCTTCATTTTCTTGAAGACCGGCGACTCATGGAGCTTCAGGCGTAGCCACAGCCCGACAGCGAGGAAGCCGCCGGAGAGCAGATAGGGGATCCGCCAGCCCCATTCCCGGAACGCTTCCTCGCCGATCCCCACCGTCGGCGAACGAACGACGATGACGATCAGCAGCGCCATTGCCAGGCCCGCCGTCGCCGTGATCTGAATCCAGCTGGTGTACAGGCCGCGCTTCCCGTTTGGCGCGTGTTCCGCGACATAGGTAGCAGCACCGCCATATTCGCCGCCAAGCGCGAGGCCCTGAAACATCCGCAACACGACAAGCATGATCGGGGCGGCGACGCCTGCGGTTTTATACGTGGGCAGGCAGCCCACCAGGAACGTCGAAAGCCCCATCACGAGCAGCGTGATGATGAACGTGTAGCGGCGGCCGAACAGGTCGCCGATGCGGCCGAAGAAGAGCGCGCCGAACGGACGCACGATGAAGCCTGCGGCAAATACCAGCAACGCCATGATGAACGAGGTGGTCTGGTTCAATCCGGTCAGGAACTGGGCGGCGATGATGGTCGTCAGCAAGCCGTACAGATAGAAATCATACCATTCGAACACCGTGCCGAGCGAACTGGCGGTGATAATCAGTTTCTCACTGTGCGTTGCCACATGATGTTTGGGCAAGGCATCGTCCGTCGTTGCCATCGCATTCTCTCCCTTGTTGCCGTGGCAGCGATTGCCACCCCGCCATGCTTCGATTTGCTCTTACGCTTGCCGTTCAGAAACCATATTTCGCGGCGAATTCCAGCCGCCCGACGGCCCCCGAGACGCCTGATACAAGCTCGCGCTCGCCGTGGCGATATTCGACACCCAGATCCACATTTTTGACCGGTGAATAGAACAGGTTCCCCGCCACGCTCCATGCGCGCTTGTTGAACGTGGCAAGATTGGCGGCTTGCAGCGCGCCAGCATAAGAGACCTTCTGGAAGCTGCCCATCAGGTTGATCCGCAGTTGGGGCGTGATGGGGATGCGCGCAGCTGCGATCGCCGCAAAGATCTTCACATCCTCCAGACGGCCGCTGGCGGCCACATAGACCGCATCAGGCGCAAAGTTCAGGCCGACGTAGCGGCCGATATCCTTGCCATACGTCGCCATGAACCGAATGTCCGACGTTTTATCATGGTTGAGCCACAGCTTTCCGGCGGCGGAAACCCCATAGCCGGTGGCGGTTGCGCCGACCCCGGCAGTTTCCAACCTGATTTGCCTGGCAAGCGCAGCAAGACTCAGCTCGCCATAGGTCCCGGCGACCGCCAGGCGGGCAGTGAAGTCCGGCAGGTGATCGGTGCCATTCTCGACAAGCGTCGGCGAACCGGGCGTCGCCGTGCTGCTTTCGGGATTCTCGACGGCAATGTTGAGGGTCACCGATTTCGTCAGCGGCGCGCTATAGCGTATCTGCGGCTGGCGAACGAAGACTGTGCCCTCGACGCCTCCCACATAGTCCGTGCTCTCGGGAAGCGCGCCGACATATTGGAATGTCGTCCACTCCTGTCCGAACGTGAACCGATCGACCGTCATGAAGGCGCGGCGCAGCGCCAGCGTGTAGCCGTTGGTGGTGCGCTGCGATCCGCCGCCCGTGATCGTCGGCGCGGCATTGGCGGTGGTCTGGAAATCGGTCTCGAGATAGCCTTTGACCTGATGGCCCGCGACGGTCGACGCGAAGTTCAGCCAGAGGCGTGTCTGCTTGGCGGTGGCGTCGGCATAAGTGGCTGCGCGACCGCCGGTGGGGATAGCCTGCGGCAGATAGAAATCGCGGCCGAGCGAGTTCGTCGCAACGGGGCCATCGCCGAAATGCGAGTTGGCGGCAATCATCTTCAGATAGCCACCGAGCTTGATGGTGGTGTTGCCGTCGCGAATGCCTTCGGGTAGCGGCGCGGACTCGAACCTGGCGAGCTTCGTCGCGGTCTGCGCGCTGCTCGTGGCCGCGGCGAGTGCTTGCGCCTGCGCGGCGGCGGCAGCCTTTGCCGCATCGTCCGCGGCGGTCTGTGCTGCGGCAATCGCGTGGGCCTGTTTACCACCCGCTTCCAACGCCCCGTGCATCTCGGCGATCTCGGCCTCGAGTTTCGCGACGCGCGCCTCGAGTTCGCTCTCATGTCGGTTCTTGGCCAGTGCTGCCTGTGGCGCAATCAATGCGCTTGCGGCAAGCAAGCCGGCGACGTTTCTCCAATTGCCCATACACATCCTCTCCCCGTGATCGGGCCCTTTGCGGGTGTGGCATTGTCTTCGAGGCGATAAGCGGGTGACAGCGCGACCATCGTCGATCGGCCTACGACGTTGGTCTAGGATAGCGGGGCGCGCGTCGGCGGCTAAACTCGTGGGCGGGAGTCGGGGAGCCCGACCGAGCGAGAGGATGGCTTCGAATGGCCGGCACAACCTATCCCATACCGAGCGAATGGGCCCGAACCGCGCTGATCGACAGCGCCGGCTATGCCGAGATGTATCGCCGATCGATCGACGAGCCCGAGACCTTCTGGGGCGATCAGGCACAGCGGCTGGACTGGATCCGCCCCTTCACGCAAGCCAAGCAAACGAGTTTCGACCGGGAGGATTTCGGCATCGCCTGGTTCGCCGATGGCACGCTCAACCTTTCGGCCAATTGTCTCGATCGTCACCTCGCCGCTCTCGGTGAAAACATCGCGATCCTTTGGGAGCCTGACGATCCCGCGACGCCAGAGCGCCGGATAACCTACCGTCAGCTTCATGCCGATGTCTGCCGCTTCGCCAATCTTCTCCGGGCTTGTGGGGTGCAGCGCGGAGATCGTGTGACAATCTATCTGCCGATGGTTCCTGAAGCGGCCGTGGCGATGTTGGCCTGCGCGCGAATAGGGGCGATCCACTCGATCGTTTTTGCAGGCTTCTCGCCGGAGGCGCTTGCGGGCCGGATCGAGGATTGCGGCAGCCGGATCGTGCTGACGGCGGATGAGGGACTTCGCGGCGGCAAGCGGGTCCCGCTAAAGGCCAATGTCGATGCGGCTCTCGGCCAATGCCCCGACGTCGAAACCGTTATCGTGCTGCGCCACACCGGGGCCGACGTGCCGCTGCTGGCCGGACGCGATCTCGACTGGCATGAATCGAGCGCCGCGCAATCGGCCGAATGTGCGTCGGCGGAATTGTCGGCCGAGGATCCGCTGTTCATCCTCTACACGTCCGGATCGACCGGCAAACCGAAGGGCGTGGTCCACACCACCGGAGGCTATGCCGTCTGGGCTTCGATGACGCACCAATATGTTTTCGATTATCGGCCGGGCCAGATCTACTGGTGTGCCGCGGACATCGGCTGGGTCACCGGCCACTCTTATGTGATTTACGGGCCGCTGATGAACGGCGCGACGACCGTCATGTTCGAAGGCGTCCCCAATTTTCCGGATCCCTCACGATTCTGGCAGATCATCGATAAATTCGGCGTGGAGATCTTCTATGGCGCGCCGACCGCCTTGCGAGCGCTCATGCGTGAAGGTGATCAGTGGGTACGCGCGACAAGCCGCAAGAGCCTGCGCCTGCTCGGCTCCGTCGGTGAACCGATCAACCCCGAAGCATGGGAGTGGTATCATAAGGTCGTGGGCGAGGAACGCTGCCCGATCGTCGACACCTGGTGGCAGACCGAAACCGGCGGGGCTATGATCACGCCATTGCCGGGCGCGACCGCGCTGAAGCCCGGAAGTGCAACGCTGCCCTTCTTTGGCGTGCGGCCCCTTCTGGTCGACAATGACGGCAAGCCGGTTGAAGGCGCGGGCGATGGCTGTCTCGTCATCGCCGACAGTTGGCCGGGGCAGATGCGGACCGTCTGGGGAGATCATGATCGTTTCTTCCAGACCTATTTCTCCACTTTTCCGGGGATGTATTTCACCGGCGACGGCTGCCGCCGCGACGAGGATGGCTATTATTGGATCACCGGTCGCATAGATGACGTGATCAACGTATCGGGCCACCGCATGGGCACCGCCGAGGTGGAAAGTGCGTTGGTTGCCCATCCGAAGGTTGCCGAAGCGGCAGTCGTCGGCATGCCGCACGAGATCAAGGGCCAGGGCATCTATGCGTTCGTCACCACCAACGCCGACGTCGAACCCGATGAGACTTTGCGGCGGGAGCTGGTGCGCTGGGTTCGTCAGGAGATCGGGCCGATCGCAACACCCGACGTCATCCAGTTCGCGCCTGCCTTGCCCAAAACCCGCTCAGGCAAGATCATGCGGCGGATCCTGCGAAAGATCGGGGAGAATGATGTCGGCAATCTGGGCGATACATCGACGCTTGCAGATCCCGCGGTGGTGGATCATCTCCTCGCGGGTAGGCCGATGCTGGCCGACGCATAGCGAGTTTTCGTGACAGACACTGTCCTCATCGCCGACGATCATCCGCTGTTCCGGCAGGCGCTCGCGCTGGCCGTGGGCAGGGTGCTGCCGGATGCAACGGTGATCGAGGCGGGCACATTATCCACGGCAGCGCATGCCGCCGTCGAAGCGGCCGATCTTCGCTTGATCCTGCTCGACCTCAAAATGCCGGGGGCGGTCGGCTATTCGGGCATCGCGCTGCTGCATGCCGAGCGTCCGTCCGTCCCGATCCTCGTCGTTTCGAGCGCCCAGGAGTCAAGCGCCGCGCAGGAAGCCCGAGCGTTCGGCGCGGTCGGTTTCCTGCGCAAGGACAGCGAACTCGCCGCCATCGAAACCGCGATCCGCGCGGCGCTGGGGCAGGCGCCGATTGCCGCGCAGGACGACGAGGCCGGCGCGATCGATGCGATTCGAAGCGATGTCGCCGCGCTGACGCCAGCCCAGCTCAAGGTTCTGCTTGCGGTGCTCGACGGCCAGCTCAACAAGCAGATCGCCTTTTCGCTGAAGATCAGCGAGGCCACGGTCAAGGCCCATATGACGGCGATCATGCGCAAGCTCGACGTTTCGAACCGAACGCAGGCGGCGCTCGTCGCGCGGTCGCTAGGCCTCGACCTGCGGCACTGAGATCGTCGCCAGGAAGGCCTCGATCGCCGCCGGCGACGCCGGCTTCGCGACAACTGTTACCCCCATTGCCGCAGCCTTCATGCGAAGTTCGGGACCGTCCTCCGCAGAGATGATCATGGCGGCGAGGCCCGGCGCTTCGTCGCGCATAGCAGCGATCAGGCTGAGTCCGTCCTCACCCCCGTCGAGCCGATAATCGGCCAGAACAGCGTCGACACGCCGACTGTGCGGAAGCGCGTCGGTGATGCCGATCGCGCCGATCGCGCGATGGCCTAGCCGCTGTAGCAGTGCGATACTTGCCTCGACGATACGGGGATCGTTATCGACAACCAGCAGGTCCAGGCGAATATGCGCGGCAGGCGCCCTGATGGCGGGTGCATCATCGGGACTGGTGGGCTCTTCGATCCGGCCATCGCGAAGCGCGGGCAGCGAGAGGCTGAATCGGCTGCCGCGACCGGGTATCGAGTGAACGCTGATCCTACCGCCGATCAACCGCGCAATCCGTTCCGCCAACGCCAGGCCGAGGCCGAATCCGTCAGCCTCCACCTGACCCAGGCGGGTGAACTCGGCAAAGATGGTTTCGACAAGGTGAGGTTCGATGCCGACTCCGCTGTCGACTACGTCGATGCGCAAGCGATCGCCACGGCGGCGGACGCCGATCACGACCCCGCCATGCTCGCAATAGCGTATGGCGTTGGCGAGAAAGTTCTGGATGAGCGAGCGCAGCAGTCCGGAGTCTGTATCGACGCGGCCCGGCATCGGCGCCAGCTTCAGCCGCAGGCCCTTGCGCTCGGCGCTTGGGCGGAAACTCTCGGCGAGATCGGCAAGGAAAGGGGCGAGAGTCAGTGGTTCGGGCCGCGCCTGCACGCCACCGGCATCGAGCTTGCTGATATCGAGCAGTGCCCGCAGCATGTCCTCGGCGCCGATAATCGCTCTCTCCACGCCCTCGATCAGCGGGGTGGCCTCGTCCGGGACATCGCGGGCCAGCGCGGCGGTGAAGAGGCGCGCGGCATGCAGAGGCTGAAGCAGATCATGGCTCGCTGCCGCGAGAAAGCGTGTCTTGTCGCGGTCGGCTTCAGCGAGGCGGCGATTGGCATCGCTCAACTCCTGCGTGCGGGCGGCCACGCGCTGCTCGAGACCCTCCAGCGTGCGGCGCAACTCTTCGCGTATGCGCACATCTTCCGTTGTGTCGGTGAAGCTCATCACATAGCCGCCGCCGGGCATCGGCCCGCCGACCGTCTTGAGCGCGCGGCCATCCGGGCGACGACGTTCGAACACATGCTCGCGCCCGCGCCGCAGGTGTTCAAGCCGCTTTTCTACATGGTGGGCCGGGTCTCCGTCGCCGAAGTCGCCACGCAAAGCGTTGTGGAGCATGAGGTCGGCGACCGGCCTTCCGACCCGCAGCAATCCCGGAGGATAGTCGAACAGAGCCTCATAGCGACTGTTCCACGCAATGAGATTGAGATCGGAGTCGACCACGGTGATACCTGCGTCCATATTCTCGAAGGTGGCGGCAAGCAGCTGGCGCGAGAAGCGCAGGCTTCGTCCACCCTGGTCGAGCAGTCGGGCGACCTCCGGCAGGCGCATCGTTCCGCTGGCGAGTGCGGATGTGATCAGGGCGTGGGCCGAAGACGTGCCGACGACGCTGGCGATCAGCTTCTGCGCATGCCTGGTCGAAGCGTTGTCGAGCGGCATCCCTTTTTGCGCTTGCGGAAATTCGGCACGGGCCCGTTCTTCGCCGACAAAGCTCGCGGTCAGTTCGAAGAGGTCGGCGAGATCCGCGACATGATGGCGGCCGCCATGGAGCCGAGGCAGCGCTGTCGTCTTGATCCTGCGCGCGGCGACAAGTGCATAGGCGGCGAAGTTGCACCCCAGGCTCCAGAACACGCCATGCACCAGCGGTGTCGCGCCGCCGATTCCGAATAGCTGCAGCGGGTCGAAAGCTGTGCTGGCAAGCCCGCTGAGCCAGGCTCGCGGCATGATCGGCGGAAGCGCCAGCGTGTAGAGCCAGAATGCCAGCCCGACACCAAGGCTCGCGCGGGCCGCAATATGGTCGCGGTCCCCACTATACGTCGCCAGCAACAGGTGCGGCGTGAACTGCGCCATTGCCGCGAACGCGATCAGCCCCATCGAAGCCAGCGATCGGGTCGGCGATACCAGCAAGCCCCATGTCAGTGCGAGGGCCAATATGATCAGGATCGCCTGCCGTCGGACCCGCAGCATATGCCGGCCCATCGCGCCGGATCCGCGTGCGGCGCTGCCCTTCAATATCGAAGGGAAGACAAGGTCGTTGGAGATCATCGTCGCGAGGGCGGTCGAGTCGACGATCGCCATCGATGCCGCCGCGCTCACGCCGCCAAGCAATGCCGCCGCGAGAACCAGACTGGCGCCGGAACTGGCGGGAAGCTGCAAGACATAGCCGTCGGCGACGATGCCAGGTTGCAGCAGCACCGTGCCGGCGAGCGCAATCGGTAGCACCATCAGCGCCATCACGGCGAAATAGCCTGCCAGCCCGAGGCGCGCGCGGACCAGGCCGTCGGACGCGCTCCCCTCGACGAAGCCCATGTAGAATTGCCGCGGGAGCGCCACGATGGCCATTGCAGAGATCAATGCGATCACGGCGACCTCGATCGAGAGGTGGCTTGGCTCGAACCGGTCGGCAAGCGCGGCAAGCCCGTGGCGCAGGCTGGCTGGATCGGCATTGATCAGCAACAGGCAGGCGAACAGCGCGACAACAGCCAGTGCAAGCAGCTTGAGCAGCGAGCCTGCGCCGATCGCGTAAACCAGCCCCTCGCTTCGCCCCGACAGTTCATAGCGCCGCGCGCCGAACAAGACCGCGAAGATCGCGAGCAGCGGCGCTGAAACCATCATCGCCGGTTCGACGACCGAGCGCCCCGAGACGATCGACATAGCCACACCGATCGATCGCAATTGCAGCGCGATATACGGAATTGAGCCAAGCAGCGCGATGATCGTCACCAACCGCGCGACGACGATATCATGCCCGAAGCGTGCGGCGATAAAGTCCGATACGGTAGTGGCTTTTTCCTCGACGACCGCCCTCGTCAATCGTTCGAGCAGGCGCGGCGCGAGCACCAGCACCAATATCGGTGCCGCGTAGATCGGCAAGTAGTTCCACCCTTCGCGCGCGGCAGTCCCGACCGCGCCGTAGAACGTCCAGCTCGAGCAATAGACGGCGAGCGCAAGCATATAGGCCCAGCGGCGAAGGCGCGGCCGATGCTCCAATGCCGCGCGCCGTCGCTCGACAAGGGCCGCGACCGCGAACAGCAGCAATATGAGGACGAGCGCCAGTGTCGCCGAAACGCGTAAAGGCATTCCCCACCCCGTTTGTCAGAAGGGCCGCAGGCACGACCTTTCCCGCAAGCCAGTCATCGTTGGGTCGACGCGCAAACGCCTCGCCCACATCGCCATTTTGCATCAAAATGCTTGGCGAAGTCCGTACGTAGATCGCCCAATGGATCGATGGTTGCAGAGGATCTGACGCGTGGCGCGTCGTGAAGCGGGAAGGGGAAATGTGTTTCGCGCCAGATCGCGATTCGGTGCTGAGTGGCCATCAATTCAAGCACCGGGAAGCCTGTTCATTATCGGCAGTCCGCAGCCACCGCCACGGTGTCGCAAAAACGCCGCGGATCTGTCTGGGATTTTCGCCGAATACTGGCAATAATCGCGACGAACCCGAGTGCCGACGCCGTGGCTCCGGCCAATGCCACGGTGGGAAAGCCCAGGCCGACAGCAATCACTCCACCGCCTACGGCCGCGCCGATCGCGTTGCCCAGATTGAACGCACCGATGTTCATCGCTGAGGCGAGGTTCGGCGCATCGGTTGCCGCGCGCATGACTCGCACCTGAAGCGGGGGGACCAGCGCGAAGCTCGCGATCCCCCACAAAAACACGAGGATGGCAGTCGGCGCCTTGAACGGCATCAGCATCGCGAAAGCAATGAGGATTACGGCAAGCGATGCCAGCGTGACGGCCAACGTCCGATCGACCGATCGATCCGCATAGCGCCCGCCCAGCCAGTTGCCGACGGTGAGTCCAACACCATAGGTCACCAACATGGCAGTAACGAAACCGAGCGACGCAGCGGTCGCCTCGCGCAGGATCGGCGTGATGTAGGTAAAGACCGTGAACATCGCGCTCGCACCGACAACCGTCAGGCCGAGCGCGCCCAGCACCGGTCCGCGTGAAAGCACTCGCAGTTCCGCCATCGCATTGCCATTTTCTGGCGCTGGCAGTGCGGGCAGGGTTAGCCGAAGCGCAGCCATCGTCGCGACGCCTAGTGCGGAGATGCCCCAGAAAGACGCACGCCAGCCCAGATGCTCCCCGACCCATGTCGCGAGCGGTACGCCGACGACATTGGCGATCGTCAGCCCCATGAACATTGCCGCAACCGCGCCGGCGCGGCGCTCCGCCGGCACGAGGCTCGCCGCGACGACCGAGCCGACGCCGAAAAAGGCTCCATGGTTCAGCGACGTGAGGATGCGTGCCGCGAGCAACATGCCATAGCTGTCCGATATCGCCGCCAGCAGGTTGCCAGCAGTGAAGATGCCGGCAAGCACGATCAGCAGCATCCGCCGGGGTATGCGCCCGGTCGTCAGCGTCATCAGCGGCGCGCCGATCACAACGCCGAGCGCATAGGCGCTGATTAACAGTCCCGCGGTCGGGATCGACACACCGAGGTCGCCCGCGATCACGGGCAACAGCCCCATTGGCGCGAATTCGGTCACTCCGATTCCGAAAGCCCCGATAGCCAGGGCCAGAAGGCCGGGATTTAGCTTCATCGATCGTTCCTCAGATCCAGTGGTGGGTTCAGCCTGGTCGGGCATCGCAGCCGCCAATTGGTCGCGACCTGCGGGGCATATTTCATGCCTGTTTCTCCAGTTGCGTTAGTGATGCATAAGTGGGCGATGCTCCGTTGAGCGATAAGCCGCCACTGTGACGAAGGACTTTTGATTTGAACGCAAAGATGGTCGTCGGTGTGGACCGGGCCCGTGCGCTGGAAATCTTTGCTGCGGTGATGCGCGAGGGCAGCTTTTCCGCAGCCGGACGCAGACTGAGCCTCACGCCTTCGGCGGTCGCGCGGTCGATCGACCGGATAGAAGAGCGGCTCGGCGTGCGACTGCTGCTGCGCTCGACCCGTACGCTAACGCTGACGGCGGAAGGGCAAGCCTATCTTCTGACCGCGCGGCGGATACTCGCCGACCTTGACGATGCTGAGCAGCAGATCGCCGATCAGGGAGCCCCGCGCGGGCGATTGCGCATCAGCGCGGCACTGTCGCACGGGCGGCTTTGCATAGTTCCGCTGCTCGGCGATTTCACGCAGCTCTATCCGCATATTCTGGTCGATATTGCACTGACCGACACGATCATCGATATCGCTGCCGGCCAGGCGGATGTCGCGATCCGGTTCGGGCCTCTCGCCGACAGCTCGTTGACGGCGCGCAAGCTGGGCGAGACCGGTCGCGTAATCGTCGCCGCGCCGGACTATCTCGCCCGCCATGGCACGCCGGTCGTGCCCGAAGACCTGCACCGCCATAATTGCCTCAACTTCAATTTTCGCCGCGTGGAACCGGTTTGGCCGTTCCGTCGCGACGGACAGGACTTCGCGCTGTCGGTGAAGGGCAACATCGAGGCCAACAATGGCGAGACGCTTGGCCAGCTTGCTGCAGCGGGCGTCGGAGTGGCGCGTGTCGGCGCGTTCAGCGTCGTCGAAGATATCGCCGCCGGCCGGCTGGTGCCGATATTGGATGCGTTCAATCCCGGCGATGCGGAGGCGATTCACGCGGTGTTCGTCGGCGGCACCAATACGCCCGCTCGTGTGCGTGTATTTGTCGATTTCCTACGCGAGCGCCTCGCCAAATAAGGTGGGCAACGGCCAGGAGTAACATGCGCCGTAACCCAGCACCGGCTCAACGCCGTCTTCGCGCCGGCACCACCAGCGGCTCGAGCAGATCGAGTGGCATCGCGCCATAGCCGAGCACCTTCGCGTGGAATGCGCGCAGCGAGAAGGCGTGGCCTTGTCGCGCCTTCATCCTGTCGCGCATCGCCAGCAGGCGAAGCTGGCCGATCTTGTAGCCGAGCGCCTGGCCCGGCCACGCCATATAGCGTTCGATCTCGGCCACCACCTCGCTCATCGGCGATCCGGTATTGGCCTGCATATAGGCAATCGCCTGTTCGCGGGTCCAGCGCAGCTGATGCAGCCCGGTATCGACCACCAGCCGCACGCAGCGGAACAGATCGTCGGCAAGCCGGCCGACATCGCCGGCCGGATCATGTGCATAAGCGCCGAGTTCGGAGGCCAACCGCTCGGCATAGAGCGCCCAGCCTTCCTGATAGGCGTTGAAGCTCGCGATCCGCAGGATCAGCGGCGCCTGCGGCAGCGAAAGCGCGGTGGCGCCCTGCGTGTGGTGGCCAGGTACGCCCTCATGATAGGTGAGGGTGGGCAGCGCGTAGCGGTGGATGCCGGCCATGTCGCGCAGGTTGATCCAGTAGATGCCGGGCCGCGATCCATCGAGCGACGGGCCATCATAATAGCCCCCCGGTGCGCTATCCTGCGTGGCGACGGGCACCGCGCGGATTTCGAGATGCTGGGTCGGGATCATCGCGGGCGGCAGGAACGCCGGTTGCCGGGCCTCCATGTCGCGCACCAGCCCGCGGACATAGTCGATCACGCCCGCGCGACCGGCATCATTGTCCGCGAATCGCTCCTTCGGATCATTGGCCAGCGCATCGAGCCGCTGGCGCAGGCTCCCTCTGGAGAAGCCCAGTTCCCTGAGCCGCGCGCCGATCCGCGCGGTAACGCGGCGGACCTGTTCGCGCCCGATCGCATGGATCTCGGCTGGGGACTGGCGGCTGTCGCCGACCGACAGGACGTTGGCGGCGTAGAGCGCTTCGCCGTCAGGCTGGGCCCACACACCGGCCTCGGCCCGGCCGCGCGCGGCCATGTCGGCGATCCGCTCGCGCAGCTTCGCGAAGGCCGGGCGCGCGCGCTTTTCGAGCGCGGTGATCGCACGCGTCTCCGCCGCCGCACGCGTCTGACTGTCGAGCCCGGCGGTGAGCATGCGATCGCGCAGCGAGACGATCAGCGGATGCTTATCAGCCGGGCCGGTCAGGAAGCCGTCGAGCACTGGCAGGCTTTTCTCGATCAGAATGCGCGGCGGCCGGCAGCCTTTGGCCTCGTCCGCCTTTGTCTTTTCGATCACGCCGGCAAAACCCGAAGCGAATCCATCAAGCTTTTCGATCCAGGCATCGACCTCGATCGGGCTCGACACCGATTGCTGCGCCATCATCACATTCGGAGTGTTGATATGCGGCCCCGAAATCGGGCTGATCAGATAGGGTTCGTGGCCCGAAAACCAGAATGGGTTGGGCCGGCCATAGCCGATCGCAGCGGTACGAGAGCCATTTTCCAGTACAGCTGCCGCGATCTTGAGCCGAAGCTCGCCGAGCGGATCGGCGGTACAGCCGATCTTCTCGATTGCGATCCCGGCCTCGCCGATCGCGGTGCGCCAACTCTCCTCGCCCTCGGGCGAATAATCATCCATCCGCCGAGCGAGCGGGCCGCCGCCCAGCGATGCCGGAACGCCGCCATAGGTGCCGATCTCCGGCGTATGATCGAGCAACGTGTCGGCGATGGCATCGAGCGGGTTGGTGATCGGGCAGGCCGGCGGTCGACGGCCGGCGATGGCAGGTGCCGTAGCCGCGATGGCACCGCCCGCCAGCATCCCGGCGACATCGCGGCGCGAGACATGGGTCAACACGTTTTCGGAAGGATCCACATGATATTCCTCGGACTGGCCGCCAAGTGGTGACATTTTCGCGCGCAAGCGGCAACAGGTCTGCCATGTTTCAAATCGAATCCATTGGCAGCGTCGCGCGGATCAGCCTGAGCCGGCCCGAAGCGCGCAATGCCATCGCCATCGCCAGTTGGGAGGGCTTCGCCGAGGCGATCGCCTCGGTGGGGCGGTCTGGCGCGCGCGTCTTGATCTTGCGCTCGGCGGTGCCGGGGATATTCTGCGCCGGGGCCGATATTACCGATCTTGATCGGCTGCACGCCGACCCAGCCCTGCGTGGCCATTTTCGAACGATGATGGCCCAGGCGATCGAGGCGCTCGCGGCTCTCCCGATCGCTACGATTGCCGCCATCGACGGCGGCTGTTTCGGCGCCGGCGTCGCATTGGCAATGGCATGCGACATAAGGCTGGCAGGGGCCAAAGCGGCGTTCGGGATCACGCCGGCGAAGCTCGGCATCAGTTATCCCGCAAGCGATGTCGCCAGGCTGCGCGCGCTGGTGGGGCCGGGGCAGGCGGCGCGGCTGCTATATTCGGCCATGACGATCGTAGCGATCGAGGCCAGGGCGATCGGTTTGATCGAAGAGATGGTGGACGATGCCGACGCCGCCGCGCAGGCGCTGGCGGCGACGATCGCGGCCAACTCCCCGTCGAGCATCGCTGTCCTCAAGCGCTCATTGGCCGGTGATCGGGCGTCCGACACGTTATTCGAAGATGCCTTCGGGAGTGCCAATTTCATCGAGGGTGTCCGGGCATTCCGTGACCGCCGCCGGCCGGATTTCACCGCATGACGGATGTCGTCACGCACATCGCCGGCGATCCGGAGAGTGGGCTGCTGTTGATCGCGGATCATGCGTCGAACGCGGTGCCCGCCGACATCAATCTCGGCATCGATCCCGTGCTGCTCGATCAGCATATGGCGATCGATATCGGCGTCGCGCCGCTTGGGGCGTCACTGTGCGCACGGCTGGCGATGACGGGCCTGCTCGGCGCCGTCTCGCGGCTGGTGATCGATCTCAACCGCGAGGAGCATGCGGCCGGGCTGATCCCGGTCGAAAGCGACGGCTTTGCGATCCCCGGCAATGTGCTGCTCGACGCGGCCGGGCGGATAGCGCGTGTCGATCGCTTCTGGCGGCCTTATCACCGACACCTTGCCAATGTGATCGCTGCACAGGCGCCGAAGCTGATCGTTTCGCTCCACAGTTTCACGCCGCGATTGTCGACCCGCCCGCAGGAAGCGCGTCCGTGGCAGGTGGGTGTGCTGTATAACCGCGACGATCGGGCCGCGCATGCGGGGATTGCCGCGTTGCGAGCGGCCGGCGTGATGACCGGCGACAACGAACCCTATTCGGGGCAAGTCCTCAACGCGACGATGAATGCCCATGCCGAGGCGAACGGTATAGCGTATCTGGGGCTGGAAGTGCGGCAGGATCTGATCGGCGACGAAGCCGGCGTCGCGCATTGGGCGGATGTGCTGGCGCCTGTTATCATGGCGGTGCGTGATCGCATCATGGGAAATTAGGCGATGCAAATCGATAAATGTCTCGGGTGCTTCATATGACCCGACCATCGAATCCCCTGTTCGTCGTGGCCCTGATATCGGTGACGAGTGGCCTCACCGCCTGCGGACACCAGGCCGATGCCGGAAACCCGACCGGCGCCGAGCCCATTCCCTGCCGCGCATCCGCCGCCCCCGCGCTGAACGCCGATTGCACGGTCGAGCGGATGGCCACGCCCGAAGGTACGACGCTCACCCTTCGCAATCCCGACGGCTCGTTTCGCCGCCTGCTGCTGGTCGGCGACGGGCGCGGGGTGATCGCCGCAGATGGGGCCGAGCCGGCAATCGTCGGGCCGGGCGATGCCAAATCCATCGACGTGGAGATTGGCGGCATGGTCTATCGCCTGCCCGCGCGGGTCACGCCATGAGCCCCCGGCCGATCCTGACCGCGGCCGAGACCAAGGCCGCCGAAGAGGCTGTGTTCGCCACGGGCGTATCGGTCGAGCAACTGATGGAAAAAGCCGGGACGGCGGTTGCCGAGGCGGCATGGCGCTTCGGCGGCCATCATCCGGTTCTGGTGCTGTGCGGGCCGGGCAACAATGGCGGCGACGGCTATGTGGTGGCGCGCGTGCTGCGCGAACGCGGTCTGACGGTGCGGATCGCCGCGACGGGCGATCCTCGCACCGATGCCGCTCGTACCGCACGCGCCAAATGGGCCGGGCCGGTCGAGCCGCTGGCGGAGGCTGCTCCTGCTTATGTGTTGATCGACGGGCTTTTCGGCACAGGCCTCGCGCGCGCGCTGGACCCGGCGGTGGCCGATCCGTTCGCGCGGCTTGCGGCCGGGGCGACGCGGCGGATCACGATCGACGTGCCGAGCGGAATCGGCACCGATGATGGCGCACTGCTGGGGCCGGCTGTCGCGCATCATCTCACGGTCGCGCTCGGCACGCTCAAGCCGGCGCACCGGCTGCAGCCGGCGGTGTCGCTAATGGGGCGGATCGTGCTCGCCGATATCGGATTGCCGCTGACGTCCAGGCTGACCGAAATGGCGAAGCCGAAACTGCCGGCGCCGGGCCCGGCTGATCACAAATATACGCGCGGCCACGTCGTGGTCGCGGCCGGCGCGATGCCGGGCGCGGCCTTGCTTGCGGCGATGGCGGCGCAGCGCGGCGGGGCGGGCTATGTGACGTTGGTCGGCGGCGGGCAGGGTGGGCCGGCCTCGCTCGTCCGCCGCGACGATGAACTTGCGGCGGTGATCGCCGATCGCCGGGTCGGCGCGGTCGTGATCGGCCCCGGGCTGGGGCGGAAGGATGCGGGCAGAGAACTCCTCGCCACCGCGCTCGCCGGGGGCCGCCCGCTGGTGCTCGACGCGGATGCGCTGGTGCTGCTTGCCGGGCGCCTTGACGTGCTGCACGACCTCGCTGCAACGCCGATCCTCACGCCGCATGAGGGCGAATTCGCGACCTTGTTCGGCGATCTGCGGGGCAGCCGCATCGATCGCGCGCGGGTGGCGGCCGCACAGGCGCAGGCCGTCGTCATCCTCAAGGGGCCCGACACCGTCGTCGCGGCGCCGGATGGCCGCGCCGCGATCGCACCGCCCGCATCGGGCTGGCTGGCGAGCGCGGGTACCGGTGATGTACTCGCCGGAATATGCGGGGCCTGCGTCGCGCGCGGGCTCGATCCGTTCGATGCCGCTTGCGCTGCGGTCTGGCTGCATGCAGAGGCGGGGCATCGCGCCGGCGCCGCTTTGGTCGCTGACGATCTGCTGCCGTATGTCGCGGTGGCACTTGGGACTGCTGCATGACCGATACCATCGTCCGCATCGCCTCCAGCGGCGAAGGCGTGACCGCCGACGGCCGCCACGCCCGGCTGGCCGCCCCCGGCGACACGCTGACCGCCGAGGGGCTGGTCGTGCCCGGCCCGCATCATGCGGTGCCGCCGTGCCGGCATTTTCCCAAATGCGGCGGTTGCCAGATCCAGCATGTCGACGATGCCGCCTTCGCCGAATTCCTCGTCCAGCGGATCAGCGGCGCGTTGACCGCGCAGGCGCTGACCCCGCCGCCATTTGCCGCCCCGATCCTGACGCCGCCCGAGAGCCGCCGCCGTGCCTCGCTGCGCGCAGAACGGTCCGGCAAGAGGATGGTGATCGGCTTCAACGAGGGCCGCAGCCACGATATCGTCGATCTGTCGATGTGCTCGATCCTGCATCCGGCCCTGTTCGCCTTGATCGCCCCGCTCCGGACATTGCTGCTGCCGTTGGTCCGCGACAAGAAATCGGCGGGTGTCCGGCTGACGCTCGTCGATCAGGGTGTCGACGTGCTGCTCGACAAGGTGAAGATCGAGGGGCTGGCCGCGATCGAATCGATCAACGATTTCGCGCGCGAACATAAATTGGCGCGCCTCTCGATCGAGGATGCCGACGGGTTTCAGCCGTATTGGGAGCCCGAGCCGGCGACTGTCACGCTGGGCGGAGTCGCCGTCCCCTTTCCAGCGGGTGGTTTCCTGCAGGCGACGGCGGAGGGTGAGGCTGCCCTGCTGGCGCGGGTGAAGGAGATCGTCGGCGATGCGCCTACGGTGATCGATCTGTTCGCCGGTATCGGCACCTTCGGCCTGCCTTTGTCGCAGCATGCGCGGGTAATGGCCGTCGAGGGCGCGCGTCCCGCCGCGACCGCGCTCAAGCTCGGATCGGGGCGTGCCCAGCGGCTGATCGCGGTCGAACTGCGCGACCTGTTTCGCCGGCCGATGGAGGTGACCGAGCTCAACCGCTTCGGCGCGATCGTGCTCGATCCGCCGCGCGCGGGCGCCTGGGAACAGATGGCGGCGCTCGCGGCCTGTACGGCGAAGCGGATCGCTTATGTCTCGTGCAACCCGGCGACCTTCGCGCGCGATGCCAAGGTGTTGATCGACGCCGGCTGGGCGCTGGTGGGCATCACGCCGGTCGGCCAGTTTCGGTGGTCCACCCACGTCGAGCTGGTGGCGGAATTCAGCCGCTGACGAATTTGGCGCAGGGGGCACGGGGCGATCGTTACGCCGCTGCTAAGGGCTTTGCCGAGGACGCCCGTTAATCATATTTTACGGCGCAGGTCGTACTCTTCCCGTAGTCCTTATGGCGGCGGGTGGTATGGCATTTTTGAAGTCTTTCCTGACAGGCACATTGCTGGCGGTCGCAGGGGCCGCGCATGCGGCCGCCCCTTCGCCAAGCCATTTCCGGCTTGCTTTGAATCTCAACGTGTTCGCCATTGGGCAGGATGTCAGCTTTCATCCCGATCGCTGGCTATCGCAGCTTCGTGGCAGGAGCTTGCTGGCGATCGTCGGCAGCCCGCGGATTGACGATCATCCCCGCCTGAAGCTGAAAAATTATGCTCTGATGGGGGATGTCTATACTTTGGGCAACGGTTTGCGCCTGTCGGCCGGCGTGCGCGAGGATAGCAATCACATGCTGCTGCAGGTGTCCCCGCAGCCGGGCAGGCCGGCCGATGAGGTCACGACCGGGCGATATGCGCCGGTCGTCGCCTTCGGCTACGGGCGCACGGTCGCTCGGGGCCTGTCCTTCGGCGGCGATGTCGGGCTGGTATTTCAGGGGCGGCAGATCACTCCGATGTCCGCATCGGGCAGCACGCTGATGACGCCGGCCGACATGGCGGGCGCGCAAGGCCAGTCGCGGCGCGACATCCGCGGGCATGCTTATGCCCCGATGTTCCAGATATCGGCCGCCTATCGTTTCTGATCAGGCGGCCGGCCCGGACAGGAGCAGGATCGCCGCCCGGATCGCGAGCAGCAGCAGAACGAGCGATCCCGCCATGAAGACGGCGAAGCGCAGCTCGACGATATTGACCAAGGCCTGCACCAGGCTGTGGATGACCCGCAGCGCCACATAGATCCACGCCAGCGTCGCGTTGATCCCGCCGCCGGCGCCCAGCAACGACAGAGTAATTGCCGTCGCGTAGAACAATGTCGGCTGCTCCATCAGATGATTGTAATTGTCGGCCTTCCACCGGACGCGTGGCGGGATCTGATCGATGAATTCGTTGTTCGGCCGGTTGCGATCATAGACGATCTTGAGCCGGAACATCGCCGGCAGCCGTGTGGCATAGAGCCATGCCCACATCACGAACGACCATAAGACCAGGCCGATGACGGCGCCGAGGATGGGGGTGTGCATTGTCCGTTCTCCTGTCTGCCGCTTCACGATGGGTTGTATTTGGCGAGGAAGGCGTCGAGCCGGTCGAGCCAGTCCTTGAAGTTGGCGCTGCTCGAAAAGCCGTGACCTTCCTTGTCGTGCGTGTAGAATTCGAAGGTCTTGCCGGCCTTTCTCAGCGCATCGGCATAAAGCTTCGATTGCTCGTAGGGAACGGTCTGATCGGCGTCTCCATGCATGATCAGCACGGGCACCATGAGCGAATTGACGCTGGCGATCGGAGACACGGTACGCGTGTCGAAATCGGGTGCTCCCTGAACAGTTCGCCGCCAATCTTTACGATAGCGTGGACTGATCCGGAAATTAATCTGATATTTCAGTTGTTTGCTGATATCGCTGATACCGGCATAGCTTGCGGCGCAGCGATAGCGCTCCGGATTGCGGTTGGCGCCCCAAAGCGCGGCATAGCCTCCATAGGAGGCGCCGACGATACATGCGCGCTTAGGATCGATGATGTCCTGGTTGGCGAGCCAGTCCATGCCGTCGTCGAGATCGTCCTGCATCGCGCGGCCCCACTGGCCTTCGCCCTTGGCGTAGAACTCCTTCCCGTAGCCGCCCGATCCCCGGAAATTGGGCTGGAGCACGGCATAGCCGCGATTGGCGAAGAACTGGACTTCCGGATCGTAGCCGAGCTTGTCGCGAAGGTCGTACGGGCCGCCATGCGGGAAAACGATCAGCGGCAGCCCCTTCGGTGCCCTTCCAGCCGGGAGGGTGAGATATGCATGAATTTCCAACCCATCGCGCGCTTTGTAACTGACGTAGCGTGTTTCGGACAGTTCGGCGGGCTGCAGCCGTTCGTTGTCGCTCGCGAGCAGAAACATTCGGTGCGCGGCAGGCAGAAAATTATAATAGGCGCCCGGGTCATTCGATGCGCCGGACCAGATCAGTATCGACGTATTGTCGGAATTCATCGAAACGATGCGGTTGTCCTTTCCGGGGAGCGCGTGATCGATCTGTGCCTGCAGACGCTTCATGCGTTCGTCGAACCACACGATCCGATCGCGATCGTCGGTATATTCGACCGATGCGACGGCTTTGCCGTCGTTGGACGTAGTGAAATCCATGACGTCATAGTTGTCGCTGCGGAAGACCTGCTCGCCGAGTTCCTTCGTCGCATAGTTGAAATGGTATAGGCCGAACCTTCCGGTCTCTTTGTTGCTCAGCATATAGCCTTCGTCGGATCCACCGATGAAATGCAGCAGATCGAGCGTGCCATCTTGGTCGTCCGATTTGACACGCGGAAGCTTGCGGAATTTCTCGTCGGCAGTTCGTCGGTAGATCATGGACAGGCCGCGGTCGCTGGTGCTGGTCCCGGCGCGCACGACGCCCTTATCATCGGCATACCAATCGTCCACGTCGTTCCGGCTATCGATCACCCGTGTTGCCTTGCCGGTCGCAAGATCGATTCGCGATACTGATGCAGAATCGAAGATCGATGCCTGGAAGGCGAGCAGCACCCATTCGCCGGCAGGATCGACGTACAAGATGTCGTCCCCGACAATCCCGCCGGCGGCCGGCTGGATCTGCGTGATCGAATGGGTACGGATATCGTAGGAGATTAGCCCCGTAGCGAGTAGTTGCGCGCCGAAAAATGTCACCGGCCTTGCCATGCTGATCAGGACACGGCCATTACCGGCCCAGCGATATTTCTGGAGACGGTTTTTCTCGGGGATGTTGATCAGCGTCAGCTGCTTGTCCGCTACCGCATAGATGGCAAGCTGTTCTTTCCCAGCGTTGATGAAACGCGTCAGCACCCGAGTGCCGTCGGGCGAAATGACCGGGCCGAGCAGGAACGGTTGCTGCGCGAAATCGTCGGTGGGAATGCGGCGTAGCGGCTGGGAAGATACCGGCACTTTTGCAGGCGCTGTGATTTCCGGAGCAGCCTGCAAGCTCGTCGCGCACGAAACTGCTAGCGCCAGCAGCCATCCCCATCGTATCATAGTTTCCCCGAACCATGCCCCCGCTTGTTCCCCTCTTAGTCGGGATATCGGGGCGGGCAAGTTCGGGGGGAAAGCTTATCTGCTGTGGAGGTCCTCGCGTCAGTCGAAGTTGCGCGCCCAGGCACGCTTGGCGCGGGTCTTCCAATGGCCGCGGTGATAGGCATCGGAGGCGAGCAGCGGGATCACCGAGCCGGCTTCGGCGAACACCATCTGCTCGATGCCGGTATTGACCTTGCCCCAGCTTGCCGCCTCCTGCAGCGTCGAGGAGGAGCAGGCGCCGTCGCGGACGTCGGCGACGGTGATCTGCACCGCATATTTGTGGACCTGGACATCGTCATGGCCGAGGATTTCGGCGCAGACGACGGTATCCTGGATGAAGTTCTTCGGCACGCCGCCGCCGATCATCAGCAGGCCGGTGGTGCCGGCCTTGATCTTGATGTCGGTCAGTTCGCGGAAATCGGCGATGGCATCGAGCACCATATAGGGCTTGCCCTCCTTCGCGCGATCGACCTGATGCTTGACGAGGCCGAAGCCCGCCGAGCTGTCGACGAACGCCGGGCAGAAGATCGGCACGTCATGCTCATAAGCGAGCTTGACGAGGCTGTTGTCCTTCTTGCCATGCTCGACCAGATATTTGCCCATCTCGCGGATGAAGGCGCGGCTCGAATAGGGCTTCGCCTCGAGCGAATTGGCGATCTCGTAGATTGTATGATCGCAATCCTGAAGCTGCTCCTCGTCGATATAGGTGTCGTAGATCCGATCGATCAGCAGCGAGCGCAACGTATCGTCATCGGGCACGTCGAGCGCCTGATAATGTTTGTGGCCGAGTCCTTCGAAGAAATCCATGTCGACGATCGAGGCCCCCGTGGCGACGATGCCGTCGACCATGTTCGAGCGGACCAGCTCGGCATAAGCGTCCATGCAGCCGCCGGCCGAGGTCGAACCGGCGATGACGAGGAAGATCGTGCAATCGGGATCGGCGAGCATTTGATTGTAGATGCTGGTCGCGCGGCCGAGATCGCGGCTCGTGAAGCTCATCTTCGCCATCGCGTCGACGATCGGGCGCGCATCGAAGCTGGTGATGTCGATATGCTCGACGACGGTAGACAGCAGTTCGGCCTTGCGCGTGTCGTTGGCGGTGGCGTCGTTCATGGTTTCATCCTCGAATGTACGGCTGGCGCGCCGCCCTCCTCGTCATTCCCGCGAAAGCGGGAACCCATGGACGGCGACACGCCAGATCTTTTGCGGCCCGTTACCGTGGGTTCCCGCTTTCGCGGGAATGACGGCTTTGGGCATGGGCAGTTAGTGCGGCTGGGCTCTTACAGCTTGATGACGTTCGACGGAACCGCCTGCGGCTCGTCCTCGGTCAGGTACACGCTCGCCATCGGCTCGTCGGTCAGGATTACCGTATCGCCGGCGGTGAAGCCGTTGAAGCCGGTGCGCATCGCGCAGCCATAAGCACCCAGCATGCCGATCTCGATATAGTCGCCCGCCCTGGTGTCCGCCGGCAGCATGAACGGGCCCGCCATGCGATCCATGTCGTCGCAGGTGGGGCCGTAGAAGCTGAACGGCATGTCGCGCGCGTCCGACTCCGGTTCGCGGAGCAACTGCACCGGGAAGCGCCAGCCGATATGCGCGGCATCGAACAGGGCGCCATAGGCACCGTCGTTGATGTAGAGCTCGTCGCCGCGGCGCTGCTCGACGCGGACCATCAGGCTTGCATATTCGGCCGAGAGCGCACGGCCGGGCTCGCACCACAGTTCCGCAGAATAGCTGACCGGCAGGCTTTCGAACGTGTCGTGGATCGCCTTGAAATAGGCTTCCAGCGCCGGAGGCTCCATGCCCGGATAGACCGAGGGGAAGCCGCCGCCGACGTCGATCACGTCCACGGTCACCGCCGCGCCGACGATCGCCGCACGGACAAGCGCGAGTGCCTGCGTGTAGGCGGACGGGCTCATCGCCTGGCTACCGACATGAAAGCATATGCCCAGCGCATCCGCCGCCTGACGGGCGCGGAACAGCAATTCCTTCGACTTGCCGACCTCGACGCCGAACTTCGACGCGAGGCTGAGCTTCGAATGATCGGACGATACGCGCAGCCGCACGCACAGCGTGAGATCGGTCGCGTCCTTCGTCGCGCGCATGATCTTGTCCAGCTCCTCGGTCGAATCGAGCGAGAAGGTGCGGACTCCATGATCGAAATAGGCCTCGGCAATGGCTTCTTCAGCCTTCACCGGGTGCATGAAACACAAGGTCGCTTCGGGCAGAAGCCCGGACACGAGGCGCACTTCGGCGATCGATGCCACGTCGTAATGCGTGATGCCGTTATCCCACAGGATCTGGAGCAGATCGGGGGACGGATTCGCCTTGACCGCATACATTGACCGACCCTGGAACTTTTCGACAAAGAACCGGGCGGCCCGCGCTGCAGCGTGGGGACGAACGAGCGTTACCGGCTGAACCGGCTTAAGGAGCGAAGCTAGCCCCAGCGCGCTATGATGCTTGTGCAATTCAAGGGACCTCCAGGAGTGTCGTGGGCAAGGAAAGCTGCCTTGCGGTTGGAAGTCCCATGGGGCAGCGGAAGCGCGATATATGGTGCGTGTACCCCCATGTAAAGTTTGAATCTTCTCAACAGGAAACATGGGGGCGGCGCATGAGGGGGGCAGGTGTTTAAATGCGCCGAATTACAGGACTATTACGACGGCTAAGTGAATATCCGGATAGGGTTTGGAAGCGCGTGTTTCGTCTTGCGCGCGCGCTGCAACCACCGCCGGCGATACGACAATTTGCGATTGCCCGGCGCGCGCGGGTGCTGCCGGTCGGGGGAATCGCGGATATCCGCTTGACGGAAGGCTCCGGCTCGGGTGGAGGGGAGCCTTCACGGAGCGCACGAGCATGGCGGCACATCATCACGGGCACGATCATGACCATGGTCATGATCATGAGGCGCACGAGGGCCATGGCCATGGCGGCCACCATCATGTGCCGACCGAATTCGGCAACGCCTTTGCGATCGGCGTGGCGCTCAATATCGGCTTCGTTCTCGTGGAGGGCGGTGCCGGCTGGTATGCCGGTTCGATCGCGCTGATCGCCGATGCCGGGCATAATCTGTCGGACGTGCTGGGCCTGCTGATGGCCTGGACCGCGCATACACTGGCCAAGAGGCCGCCATCGGCGCGATATACCTATGGTTTGCGCGGATCGTCGATCCTGGCGGCGCTGTTCAACGCGATATTCCTGATGATCGCATGCGGCGCGATCATCACCGGTGCTGTCGAGCGGTTGCTGGAGCCGGTGCCGGTGCAGGGCGGGCTGGTAATGGTGGTTGCTGCGGTTGGAATCGCGATCAATCTGGGCACCGCCCTGATGTTCATGCGCGGCGGCAAGGATGACATCAACATTCGCGGGGCCTTCCTGCACATGGCTGCCGACGCCGCGGTGTCGGCCGGCGTGGTGGTGGCCGGCCTGATCGTGCTGGAAACCGGGCTGACGTGGATCGATCCGCTGATCAGTATCGTCATCGTATGCGTGATCGTGGTGGGCACATGGGGGCTGTTCCGCGATTCACTCTCGATGTCGCTCCAGGGCGTGCCGGGCGGGATCGATTCGGCGCAGGTTACGGGGCGGCTCGCGGGATTGCCCGGCGTGGCGGCGGTGCATCACGTTCACATCTGGCCGATGAGCACGACCGAGACGGCGCTGACCGCGCACCTGCTGATGCCCGAGCCGGGCGGCGACGATGCTTTCCTGACCGCGGCGACGGCGATGATTCGCAAGGATTTCGGTATTGCGCACAGCACGTTCCAGATCGAGCGTGGCGTTTGTGCGGATAGTGGCGGCTGCGCGCCGCAGTGAAGCGGCTTGAGCGCGGCGTTCGCTCCGTGCATCACCGATCCTGACACTACGGGAGCCAAGGCTGCATGACATCATCCCCTGCGCGCGTTCATCTGATCGCTGCCGCCCGCCCGAATTTCATGAAGGTCGCGCCGCTCTGGCATGCACTGACCGCCGCGCCGGATTTCCAGCCGGTCGTGATCCATACGGGCCAGCATTATGATGCGGCGATGTCCGACGACATCTTCGCCGATCTGCGGCTGCCGGCGCCCGATTATCATCTGGGAATCGGATCGGGCACCCATGCCGAACAGACCGGAAAGGTGATGATCGCCTATGAGAAACTGGCGATGGAGGATCGGCCCGACTGGCTGATCGTGGTCGGCGACGTCAATTCGACCGCTGCCTGCGCGATGGCGGCGGGCAAATTGCGCATCCCCACGATCCACCTCGAGGCCGGGCTGCGCAGCCGCGATCGCGATATGCCCGAGGAACTGAACCGGCTCGTCACCGATGTGCTGGCGGACGTCTTGTGGACCCCGTCGCCCGATGCCGATGCGAATCTGCTCGCGGAAAATATCCCGGCCGAACGGATCACCCGCGTCGGCAATATCATGATGGACAGCTACGAACTCGTGCGGCCCGCGATCGAGGCGGCCGATTATCCGGGCGAACTGGGTTTTGCGAAGGGCGGCTATGGCGTCGTCACCTTGCACCGCCCGTCCAACGTCGACGTCCCCGAAAAGCTCGCCGAACTGGTCGAGGCGCTGATCGCGGTGCAGGCGGTGTTGCCGCTGATTTTCCCGGTCCACCCGCGCACCCGCCAGCGGCTCGGCGAGGCCGGACAGGCGAAGCTGGAGGCCGCCGGCATCAGGCTGGTCGGTCCCGCCGCTTACATCGCGTTCATGAGCCTCGTTTCGGGTGCTGCGGCGGTGATCACCGACAGCGGCGGCATCCAGGAGGAAACCACCTATCTCGGCATCCCCTGCCTGACGTTGCGCGACAATACCGAGCGGCCGATCACGATCAGCGAGGGGACGGCGCGGCTGGTGAAGGCGCCGGCGTTGCTGACCGAATTGAAGGATGCGCTGGCGCAGCCGAAGCAGGATCGCAAGCGGCCGGAGTTCTGGGACGGGCACACGGCGGGGCGGTGCGTGGAGGATCTGCGGAGAAGGACGGCGGTATAGTCCTCGTCCCGCATGCGGGGCGAGGGAGTGACGCGGACCGCGAACGCCCCTATGCTCACCCCATGCCTCGCCCAACACCCGGCCTGCCGAGCCGCGACCAAATTCTGCAGTTCATCACCACGTCCGACACCCCGGCCGGCAAGCGAGAGATCGCCCGCCATTTCGGGTTGCAGGGGCAGGAGAAGATCAGTCTCAAGGCCCTGCTCAAGGATATGGCTGACGAGGGGCTGATCGACAGCGAGCGCGGGCGGGCCTTTCATCAGATGGGGGGTATCCCCAAGGTCACGGTGCTCCGCGTCACCGATATCACTGATGAGGGCGTTGCGCTGGCGGTGCCCGAAAGCTGGCATGGCGAGGGGGCCATTCCGCAGCTCCGCGTTAAGGAGCAACGCGGGCGCAAGGGGCCGCCGCTGGGCGTCGGCGATCGCCTGCTCGCGCGGACCGAGGAGGCAGGGCGCGGCTGGATCGCGCATCCGCTGAAAAAGCTCGCGCGCGGCGAGGAGATGGTGCTCGGCATCCTCCACCGCGAGGGCGATCGGCTGTGGCTGAAGCCGGTCGACAAAAAGGAGCGCCGCGAACTGCTCGTGTCCGATGCGGGCGATGCCGATGCCGGCGATCTCGTGCTCGCGCAGAAGGCGGGGCGGCCGCCGCGGATCACCGCGAAGGTGGTCGAACGGCTCGGCGATCCGTTCGCGCCGCGCAGCTTCAGCCTGGTCGCGATCCATAAGTTCGAGATCCCCGACGTCTTTCCCGATGCGGTGATCGAGGAGGCGGGGATTGTGCCGCGGCTCGATCTCGGCGAGGGGCGCGAGGATCTGCGCCACCTGCCGGTCGTCGCGATCGATCCGGTCGATGCGCGCGATCATGACGATGCGATCTGGGCGACGCCCGACGACGATCCCGCCAACACGGGCGGCTTCCGCGCGATCGTGGCGATCGCCGACGTCGCCTTCTACGTCCGCCCGGGATCTGCACTCGATCGCGAAGCGAAGAAGCGCGGCAACAGCGTCTATTTTCCCGATCGGGTGGTGCCGATGCTGCCCGAGGCGCTGTCGGCCGATATCTGCTCGCTGAAGCAAAACGAGGACCGCGCGGCGATGGTGTGCCATCTGACCGTCAGGGCGGATGGGAACGTGTCCGGCTGGCGGTTTACGCGCGCGCTGGTGCGGATCGCGGCGAATATTGCCTATGAGGATGCGCAAGCGGCGATCGACGCCCTCACTCCCTCGCCCCCTTTAGGGGGAGAGGGTCGGGGAGAGGGGGCCGTGCTGGAGGCTCCGTCGGGAACCTCTTCCCCACTGCCCCCTCTCCCAACCCTCTCCCCCGCAAGCGGGGGCGAGGGCTTTGACTTCGCCCTCACCGAAACCGCGCTCAAGCCGCTCTGGGCTTGCTGGGCGCTGCTCGCCAAGGCGCGCGACCGTCGCGAACCGCTCGATCTCGATCTGCCCGAGCGCCGGGTCGTCCTCGATGAAATGGGGCGCATCCTTTCGGTGGCGCCGCGCGAGCGGCTCGATGCGCATCGGCTGGTCGAGGATTACATGATCGCTGCCAATGTCGCCGCCGCCAAGGCGCTCGAGGCAAAGAAGGCGCCGGTGATGTACCGCGACCATGAACCGCCGAGCCGCGAGAAACTGGTTGCGCTCAAGGATTATCTGGCGACCTTCGATCTCGAATTCGCGCTGGGGCAGGTGGTGCGGCCGTCGACCTTCAATCACATCCTGACGAAGATCGGCGAGCGCGACGAGCGGCCGCAGATCATGGAGCAGGTGCTGCGCACCCAGACCCAGGCTTATTATGCGCCCGCCAACACCGGTCATTTCGGGCTGGCGCTGGGCAGCTACGCGCATTTCACCAGCCCGATCCGGCGTTATGCCGATCTGCTCGTTCACCGGTCGCTGGTCGGGGCTTATGGCCTTGAGGCCGGCAAGCCGCATCTGCGCGGTGGCGGCCGTGCCGATGGCGTGGCGCCGACGACAGCGCTCACCGGCGAAGAAGCCGAACGCATGCCCGCGCTCGGCGAACTGATCAGCAAGGCCGAGCGCCGCGCGATGGAGGCCGAACGCGAGACGATCGACCGCTATGTCGCGGCCTATCTCAGCCAGCATGTCGGCGACGTGCTCGATACGCGGATCACCGGCGTCCAGTCGTTCGGCTTCTTCGCGACGGTGGAGGGGTTTGGCGGTGACGGGCTCGTGCCGGTCTCCACGCTCGGCACCGAATATTTCCGCTATGACGAGAAGACGCATGCGCTGATCGGTGAAGAAAGCGGCGACGCTTACACGATCGGCCAGCGTCTGAAGCTGCGGCTGGTCGAGGCCAATCCGGTCAACGGCTCGCTGCGCTTCGAGCTTGTCGAGGGCGCGAGCCACCTGCCGATGCGACGTGGAGGGCCCGGCAAAGACCGCCGCCCGACCGGCCGCCGCGGCCGCCCCGCCAATATCCGGCATCGCGGCGGCAAGCGATAGGGCTTTCTTCATGCCCCGAAATGGTGTGAAGGGGCGGTAGTCGAACGGGCGGAGAAATATACGACATGGTGATGCCGGCTTCCTTGCAGCGCGGACTGCGGCTCCCGGTGATCGCGTCGCCGATGTTCATCATATCGACCCCGGATCTTGTGATCGCCCAGTGCAAGGCAGGCGTGATCGGTGCCTTTCCCGCGCTCAATGCCCGGCCTGCGCATCTGCTCGACGAATGGCTCGACCGGATCACCACCGAACTCGCCGAACATGATGCGCGTCATCCCGATCGTCCGGCTGCGCGCTTCGCGGTCAACCAGATCGTCCACAAGTCGAACGACCGGCTCGCGCATGATCTGGAGGTGTGCGTCCGCCACAAGGTGCCGCTGATGATCACATCGCTGGGTGCGCAGACCGAAGTCAACGACGCGGTGCATAGTTATGGCGGCATCGTCATGCATGACGTGATCAACCAGCCCTTCGCGCACAAGGCGATCGAGAAGGGCGCGGACGGGCTGATCCTGGTCGCGACCGGGGCGGGCGGCCATGCCGGCGTCCAGTCGCCCTTCGCGCTGATGCAGGAAACGCGCGCGTGGTTCGACGGGCCGGTGGCGCTGTCGGGCGCGATCGCCTGTGGCCGTTCGATCCTCGCGGCGCGGGCGATGGGCGCCGACTTCGCTTATATCGGCTCCGCCTTCATCGCGACCACCGAGGCCAATGCGCCCGATGGCTATAAGCAGGCCGTGGTCGACAGCGGCGCGGCGGATATCGTTTACAGCAACCTGTTCACCGGCGTGCACGGCAATTATCTGCGATCATCGATCGTCGCATCGGGCTTCGATCCCGACAATCTGGCCGAGGGCGATCCGTCGACGATGGACTTCGGCGGCGGTGGGGCCAAGGCGTGGCGCGATATCTGGGGCGCGGGGCAGGGTGTCGGTGCGGTGAAAGCGGTTGTTGGTGCGGGCGATCTGGTCGCGCGGCTGGCGGCGGAATATGAGGCGGCGAAGGCGGCGCTGTAGCGCCTAGGAGATCGCAACCGGCGAAAATGTGCCAAAGGCAGCGAGGAGGTCCTCGAATGAACGGTCAAGATTTATCGTAGTAAGCCAGATGTCGCCATAGCCTAGCCTGCGATTTATAAATGCGAGTGGTGCGAGCAGCCGCTTATGTCTGATGGCTCTGCGGTCGATCAGATCGAAGCAAAGAAAGCGCGTTCTACTGGCCTGGACGATTCTTGGATTCGTAATCCGATTCCACGGAATTGTTTCCGTCGACCAGCGGCTCCAATAAACGCCATGGTCATTGATCCGCACGATAGGCCGAACAAACGCCCATTGGGCCAAGAAGCTCCATGTGCAGGCGCCAAAGAAGATCAAGACGAACCAGGATGTCCACGTCGCCGGATCATTCAATGATCTGAGTAATGATGGCCAAAGCGCTGACAGGGATTCGTAGAGTGAAGTCTCCCGGGGGTCGGGAACAATCACGTGGGTGCCACGAACGCCAATGAGCACGAAAAGAAAACCAAGAATAGTCAATCCTGCGGTGCGATAGCTCGATGCACGTGCTTCGAAGGGGCGCTCAGTTTGCATGGGTCTTCCAATGGGGCATCACAACCGCGGCAGCGTCACCCCCTGCTGGCCCATATATTTGCCGGCCCGGTCGGCATAGCTGACCTCGCAGGGCTCATTGCCTTGCAGGAACAGGAACTGGCAGGCGCCTTCGTTCGCGTAGATCTTGGCCGGTAGCGGCGTGGTGTTGGAGAATTCCAGCGTTACATGCCCCTCCCAGCCCGGTTCCAGCGGCGTCACGTTCACGATGATCCCGCAGCGCGCATAGGTCGATTTGCCGAGGCAGATCACCAGCACGTCGCGGGGAACACGGAAATATTCGACCGTGCGGGCGAGCGCGAAGCTGTTGGGCGGGATGATGCAGCAGTCGGTCTTGCGGTCGACGAAGCTGTTCGACGCGAAATTCTTGGGGTCGACCGTCGCCGAATCGACATTGGTGAAGATCTTGAAATCGTCGGCGACGCGCGCGTCATAGCCGTAGGAGGACAGGCCGTAGCTGATACACCCGTCGCGCCGCTGCGCCTCGACGAACGGTTCGATCATGCCGTCCCGCACGGCGCGTTCGCGAATCCATTTATCCGACATGATCGACATGAGTGGGCTATTCTCCGGTTGTGGCGATGCCGAGATCGGCGGGCCCGAAGGCGTAGGGAAGAAGCTCCGACGCGCGATGGCGCTCGACGATCATGCCATCGGCCGATCCGCAATGGATGTCGATGTCATTCCCGCCCATCTGCGCGGCTTCGTTGATGATCTGGCGGCAGCGTCCGCACGGCCGCACCGGGGCGCTGCCAGCGATCGTGCCGTCCTTCGCGAGCACGCCGCCGATCACGCCGATCGCCACCACGTCGCGGAACCGCCCCTGCGCGTTCACCGTCGCCAGCGCGACCGTCTCGGCGCAGAGCGACAGGCCGTAGCTGGCATTTTCGAAATTGGTGCCGGTGACGATGCTGCCATCCTTGAGCAGCACGGCCGCGCCGACGCCGAATCGCGAATAAGGCGCATGGGCGTTGGCGGCGGCGGCGCGCGCCGCATCGACCAGCACGCGACCGGCGACTTCGCTCATATCGACCGGTTCAGCCACGGATGTGGAGCACGCAAATCAGGGTGAACAGCCGGCGGGCAGTATCGAAATCGACGTCGATCTTGCCATCGAGCCGCTCCATCAACAGGTTGGCGGCATCGTTGTGAATGCCGCGCCGGGCCATGTCGACCGTTTCGATCTGCTGTGCTGTCGATTGCCGAATCGCCTGGAAGTAACTGTCGCAGATTGCGAAATAGTCCTTGATCGGCCGGCGGAAGCTGCCGAGGCCGAGGATCAGCGTCTCGAGCAATTCCCCGCTCTCGGCTGATATGTCGATCGCCAGCCGTCCTTCCTCGACGCGCAGTTTGACGCGATAGGGCCCGGCATAGCCCATCGGATAAGCGCGCTTCGGTGCGAAATGATTGTCTTCGAGCAGATCGAAGATGGCAATGCGTCGCTCCTGCTCGACATCGGCATTGCGCCAGATGATGGTCTTTTCATCGAGGTCGACGGCGATGATGCGGGGATCGGACATGTGAGAACCGACTTAGCCAAGCGCGAGGCGAATGGCAAAGCGAAGCACGCAAGGCACAAAACCTTGCGTGCTTCCAGGCGGGGGGGAACTCAATCGGCGACGTGTACCGTGACGTGCGCACTCGATCCGGCGACCAGCGGCTGTTCGGGTTTATCGTCGAGCGCCACTCGCACCGGTACGCGCTGCGTAACCTTGACCCAGTTGCCGGTCGCATTCTGGGCGGGCAGCACCGAAAATTGTGAACCGGTGCCGGCGCCAATACCGATGACATGCCCGGCAAAGGTCTTTCCCGGAATCGCATCCATCGTAATGTCGGCACGCTGACCGATCTTGATGGTGGCAAGCTGCGTTTCCTTGAAATTGGCATCGATCCAATAGCCGTCGGCGCTGACGACATTAATGAGCGGCAGCATCTGCATCGCCATGGTGCCTGGCGCGAGCTTGTCCGTCTGGCTGACGATGCCGTCGATCGGCGCACGAATTTCGGTGCGCTTCAGATCATATTTAGCCTTGTCGCGCATCGCGATCGCCGCTTCGACCTGCGGATGGCCGCCGCCAGATGACCGGCCGAGCATCGCCTGCGCCGATTCGGCGCTCGACCGGGCTGAGGCCTGCTCGGCTTCTGCTGCTGCGAGGCCGGCCTTCGCCGCGTCATAATTGGCATGGGTCGTAAACCCACGTGCCAACAATTCCTGCTGCCGCTTGAAGGTGTCGCGCGCCAGGTTCACGTCCGATACGCTCTTCTGCGTGTCGGCTTCCTTGGCGTGGAAATTGCTTTCCATCTGGGTGATCGAAAGCTGCGCATTGCCGACAGCGGCGTCGGCCTGCATCAGCGCGATCTGGTAGGGGATGGGATCGAGCCGAACCAGCAGATCGCCTTTTCGAACGTGCTGGTTTTCGGTGACGAACACGTCCGATACGCGGCCGGCAATTTCGGGGGAGACCTGGACGACGCGTGCATTCACCTGGGCGTTGTCGGTCGAGACCGTCTTGCCGCCGGTCAACCAGAAATAGCTGCCGACAAGGACGAGCAACAACGGCACCGACAGCATGATCGCCAGACGGCCGAATCGGCGTGACATCGGCACGTCTGCCGCTTCGACGGCGTCACCCGCAGCGATTTTGCTCATATCGTTCATGCGACCGCCCTGTTGCGATCCGCAGCGGCGCTATCCTCATCACGCGAAGCCATTCCGGCGCGCAGGCGCGTCAACAGATCGGTGAGAGTGTCGCGCTCTTCGAGGGTCAGGACGGACAGCAATTCGCTCTCCAGTTCCTCGCCGATCGCGCTCAGCCGATCGATCAACGGCAGTGCCTTGTCGGTCAGATGGAGCCGCCACACGCGCCGGTCGGCAGGATCGGCGCGGCGCTCGACCAGGCCGATCTCGGCCAGCCGATCGACCATCCGGCACAACGTGATGCGCTCCACCTCGAGCAATTCGGCGACTTCGCTTTGCGACGGGCGATCCAGCCGCGCGATCACCAGCAGCACGCGCCATTGCGGCCGCGTTACGCCGATCGTGCGCGTACGCGCATCAAACCGGTATCGCACCTGGCGGGTGATGTCGTGGACGAGCGCCGGGACTGTGTTGAACAGAGTTGCAAGCATGCTTACATTGTGATGGCTTGCTTCTCCTGTTGCAAGCGAGAACGATGCTGGCGGTAATTTTATCCACAAGCTTGTCCCGTCATCTTTTTGCGCAGCCGCTTGAGCATCGCTCCGCACAGGAGGATAAGGCGCGCATGCTAGAACCGATCCGTATCCTTTCCGGTGCTCCGTCGGAGCCCGAAGCGCCCAGCCTGCCGCACAATATCGAGGCGGAAGCGGCGCTGCTGGGTGCGATGATGATCGACAATCGCATCGCCGAGGATGTGCAGCTCAAGCTGCGGCCCGAACATTTCTTCGAACCGCTGCACGGCCGCGTCTATGAAGCGATATTGCGGCTGGTCGACAAGAATATGATCGCCAACCCCGTGACCTTGCGGCCGATGTTCGAGGCCGATGTGTCGATGCGTGATCTCGGCGGGGCGGGCTATCTGGCGCAATTGACCGGAAGCGGCGCGGCGCTGATCGGCGCGCGCGATTTCGCGACGCAGGTCTATGAGCTTGCGCTGCTGCGCGCCCTCATCGCGGTCGGCCGCGGCATGGTCGAAACCGCGCTCGATACCAGCGAGTCGGTCGATCCCAAGTCGCAGATCGAGGAAGCGGAAGTCGCGCTGTATCGGGTCGCCGAACAGGGCGGCGAGGAAGGCGGGGTCAAGACGTTCGGCCAGGCGACCCGGATTGCGGTCGCCACCGCCGAACGTGCGCTCAATTCGGGCGGGCATGTTTCGGGCATTACCACCGGACTCGACAGCATCAACGCCAAGGTCGGCGGCCTGCACCCGTCCGATCTGATCATCCTCGCCGGCCGTCCCGGCATGGGCAAGACCTCGCTTGCCACCAACATTGCGTTCAACGCGGCGATGCGGCTGGTGCGGGACCACGAGGCGAATATCCCCGACGAAAAATCGGTGGGGGCAGCGGTGGCCTTTTTCAGCCTCGAAATGTCGGCGGATCAGCTCGCGACGCGCATCCTGTCCGAACAATCGGGGATCAGCTCGGAAAATCTGCGCATGGGCAAGATCAGCCAGCAGGATTTCCGCAATCTGGCGCGGGCAGCCGGTGAACTGGAAACGCTGCCGCTCTATATCGACGATACGCCGGCGCTGACGATCGCCGCGCTCAGAACCCGGGCGCGCCGGTTGAAGCGCCAGCGCGGGATTGGCCTGATCGTCGTCGACTATCTTCAGCTCTTGCAGGGCTCGGGCCGCAGTTCGGACGGCAATCGCGTGCAGGAAATCTCCGAGATCAGCCGCGGCCTGAAGACATTGGCCAAGGAACTCAACGTGCCGGTGATCGCGCTGTCGCAGCTCAGCCGCGCGGTCGAGCAGCGCGAGAACAAGAAGCCGGTGCTGTCGGATCTGCGCGAATCGGGATCGATCGAGCAGGACGCCGACATGGTGTGGTTCGTCTATCGCGAGGAATATTATGTTGCGTTGAGCAGCCCGAAGGAGGCGTCGATCGCCGAGGGCGATTCCGCGGCCGACGTGACCGCGTTCGAGGAATGGCAGCGCCGCATGGAGAAAGCGCACAGCCGCGCGGACCTGATCATCGCCAAGCAACGCCATGGTTCGACGGGGACGGTCGCCATGAAGTTCGAAAGCCGGATTACGAAATTCTCGGATCTGGCGGAGGATTATTTCACGCCGATGGACGAGTGATCGGGGGCGGCGAATGCGGAGCAGCAGAGCATCCAGTTGAGGGCTCGGCAGAAACATAATCGGCCGTCATCCTGAACTTGTTTCAGGATCCACTCTTCAACATGCAGCGCATCACTTGTGAATAGGTGGATGCTGAAACAAGTTCAGCATGACGAAGTTATGAAGTTCTTCCGGGTTTTCTCGTCATAGCCGCTCTCCTGCGAGCAACAGGATAATCGAAAACCACCTGTCGCGAGAGGATCAGAAAACCGGCTCTTCCCCTGGCTTCACGATCACTTCGCCGTGGATTCCGCACTCCACCTTGTCCCAGCCACGCCAGCGGCCCGCGCGCGGGTCTTCGCCCGGCTTGACGATGCTCGTGCAGGGCGCGCAGCCGATCGACAGATAGCCCTGTGCCTCCAGCGGATGGCGCGGCAAATCGTGCGCCGCGAAATAGGCGTCGAGATCGGCCTTGGCCCAATTGGCGAGCGGGTTGAACTTGATGCGATCGCCGTCGAGTTCGAAGAAGGCCAGGCCGCTCCGGGTCGATGCCTGGAATCCCTTGCGGCCGGTGATCGAGGCGGTGAAGCCACGCATCGCCTTTTCGAGCGGGATCACCTTGCGGATCTCGCAGCAGCCGTCGGGATCATAGGACCAGCGCAAACCGGTCCCGTCTTTCCTGGCGAGCACGTCGGCATCGGGGGTCAGGTTGCGGAAATCGGTCAGGCCCAGCCGCTCGACGAGCAGATCGCGATAGGCCAGCGTTTCCGGGAACATCTTGCCGGTGTCGAGGAACAGCACCGGCACAGACGGATCGATCGACGCCACCAGATGCAGCAGCACCGCCGATTCCGCGCCGAAGGACGAGACGATCGCCACCTCGTCCAGCAGCTTTTCCTGCAATACGGTGCGCATCATCGCTTCGGTGCCGACCCCGGCGAAGCGCGCGTTCAGGCGCGCGACGTCGGCCGCCGTGAAGCGGGGAGATGTGTCGATCCGATCGATGACGCGCGCCAGATCAGCCATGCCGGCGTGCCCAGATCGGGGCGCGGCCGTCGGCCGTCCGCTGATAGACATTATCGTAAAGGCCGCTCAGCTTGGCCAGCACCGCCTCGTCGATTTCGGCATCGGCGACGAAACTGTCGAAGCCGCAGCGGCGCATCGGCAGGATCTGATCGACGAGCACGTCGCCGGCCGCGCGCAATTCGCCCGTATAGCCGGCCTCGCGCAGGATCCGCGCCGATGAATAGCCGCGGCCGTCGCGAAATTTCGGGAAGGAGACCTCGATCAGTGCCAGCCGATCGAGAAAAGGCAGCAGCTTGCGCGCATCGTCGCCGGTTTCGATCCGCACGGCGGTGGCGTTGGTCTGGCCGAGGAAGGCGTCGAGCGTGACGGCCGGTTCTTCATGCTCGGCATCGTCGCGATAGCGGATGACATTACCCATAGATCGCCTCCTTGAACGGCTTCTCGCCGACGCGGCGGTAGGTGTCGACGAAGCGCTCGCCCTCGGACCGCAGCGATTTATAGACATTTACGGCCGTCTCGATCGCGTCGACGACGCCATCTTCGGAGAAGCCGGGGCCGACGATCTTGGCGAGGCTCGTATCCTGCGCCGCCGAACCGCCGAACAGCAGTTGGAAATTCTCCTCGCCCTTCTTGTCGACACCCAGGATGCCGATATGGCCGGCATGGTGGTGGCCGCAGGCGTTGATGCAGCCCGAAATCTTGAGCTTGAGCTCGCCCAGATCGCGCTGTTCGTCGAGGTTCGCGAAACGTGCCGCGATCTTCTGCGCGAGCGGAATCGAACGGGCATTGGCCAAAGCGCAATAATCGAGGCCCGGGCAGGCGATGATGTCGCCGATCAGATCGAGATTGGCGGTTGCCAACCCGGCCGCGTCGAGCGCCTGCCACACGGCATAGAGATCGGCCTTCTTCACATGCGGCAGGACGATGTTCTGTGCATGGGTGACGCGCAGTTCGTCCATGCCGTAACGCTCGCCGAGATCGGCCATTACGTCCATCTGCGCCGATGTGGCGTCGCCGGGGATGCCGACGGTCGGCTTCAAGCTGATATTGACGATCGCATAGCCCGGCGCCTTGTGCGCGCGGACATTCTGGTCGACCCATACGGCGAAATCGGGATCGCTGCGATCGATCGTGTCGGGCAGGCCGGTTTCGAACGGCGGCGGCGCGAAGGCCGCGGCGATCCGGGCATGTTCGGATGCGGGCGCATCGAGCCCGAGCGGCTTGATCTGGAGAAACTCCTCCTCCACCTGGCGGCGATATTCGTCAGCGCCCAGTTCGTGGATCAGGATCTTGATCCGGGCCTTGTAGATATTGTCGCGGCGGCCATAGCGATTATAGACGCGCAGGCACGCCTCCATATAGCTCATCAGCTCGGCCTTGGGCAGGAACTCGCGGATCACCGGCGCGATCATCGGCGTGCGGCCCATGCCGCCGCCCACGAACACGCGGAAGCCCACCTCGCCATCGGCATTGCGATGGATCTGCAGCCCGATATCGTGGAGCCGCACCGCCGCGCGATCCTCTTCCGCCGCGATCACCGCAATCTTGAACTTGCGCGGCAGATAGGTGAATTCCGGGTGGAAGGTCGACCATTGGCGCAGCAGTTCGGCCCACGGTCGCGGATCCTCGACCTCGTCGGCGGCGGCGCCGGCGAACTGATCCGATGATATGTTGCGGATGCAGTTTCCGCTCGTCTGGATCGCGTGCATCTCTACCGTCGCCAGTTCGGCGAGGATATCGGGCGCATCGCTCAGCTTGATCCAGTTGAGCTGGAGGTTCTGCCGCGTGGTGAAATGGCCGTAATCGCGATCATATTTGCGCGCGACATGCGCGAGCATCCGCATCTGGCGGCTGCTCATCGTGCCATAAGGCACCGCGATCCGCAGCATATAGGCGTGGAGCTGCAGATAGAGGCCGTTCATCAGCCGGAGCGGCTTGAACTGGTCCTCGGTGATTTCGCCGGCGATGCGGCGGCGCACCTGATCGCGGAATTCCTCGACGCGCGCCTCGACCATCGCCTGGTCATATTCGTCATATTTGTACATCAGATCACCCAGTTGCCCGCCGCCGGATCGGCCGGCTGGATATTGAGATCAAGGCGCACGGTCGGCCCGCGCGCGCGAATGCGATCCTTGATGTGGCCCGGCACGGGGCCGGCATTCGAAGCCGTCGCCTCGATCACATAAGGCCCGTTGACCCGCAATGCGGCTTCCTCGCGCGCGGCGATGCCGTCGCCATCATGGCCCACGTCGACCGCGTCCGCGACATGGCGCGACCAGCCATTGCCGGTCCACCAGATCACGTCGCCGGTCACCAGATCGTTCCCCGTCACGATTTTCAAGCGTCACCCCTTACCGTTTCGGCCTGTACGGCCAGCTTCCGCAGCCGATCTTCGGCATCGGACAGCAATACCACTTCACCCACGACGATGATCGCCGGGCTGATAACCTGTTCGCGGATCATCATGTCGCCGAGATCGGCGAGCAAGGTCCGCATCGCGCGGGAGCCCTCCAGCGTGCCGCGCTCGAGCACGGCCACGGGCATGTCCGGCGCCACGCCATCAGCCATCAACTTGTCGGCGATCAGCCCGGCGCAGGTCACGCCCATATAGATGACGAGCGTGCGGCCTTGCCCGGCGAGCCCGGACCAGTTCTGCTCGCTCAGCCCCTGGCAGGTGCCGGCGACGAAGCTGACCGCGCTCGACCAGTCGCGATGCGTGAGCGGCAGCATCGCCTCGGCCGCGCAACCGAGCGCGGAAGAAACGCCGGGAATGACCTCGACCTTGAGGCCGGCCGCGCGCACCGCCTCGACCTCTTCGCCGCCGCGCCCGAACATGAACGGATCGCCGCCCTTCAGCCGCACGACGATCGATCCGGTCTTCACATGGGCGATGATCAAGGCGTTGATCGCCTCCTGCGACAGCGTATGGCGATCGCGCTTCTTGGCGACCGAGATGCGCTGTGCGGCGACGGGCGCGATATCGAGCACGCGCATGTCGATCAGCCCGTCATGAACCACGACATCGGCGATCCTCAGCGCTTCGACGGCACGCACCGTCAGCAGGCCGGGATCGCCCGGACCGGCGCCGACAAGGATCACGCGCCCACGCGCATTGGGATCGAGCAAGGAAACCATGGTGCCCAGATGGCCCGGCATCCCGCATTGCGCAAATGAAGGATGCTTTGGGGCGGGCGAACTTTTCTTTCGCGGCTGATCATGGCCGGCATTTTGCGCATCGCCGCCCCTCTCAGTCATTCGGATCGCGCGCGCAGTTCGCGCTTTAGGATCTTGCCACTGGCGTTGCGCGGCAGATCCTCGACCAGATGGATCGTGCGCGGCACCTTGAACGCGGACAGCCGCGTGCGGCAAAAAGCGATGAGCTCGTCCCCGGTGATATTGCTGCCGGCCCGGGGCACGACAAATGCGGTAACGGCCTCGATCCAGCGGGGATGCGCGATCCCGACGACGGCCGCCTCGCTGACGCAATGATGGGCGTAGATGATCTCCTCGACCTCGCGCGAGGAAACATTCTCGCCGCCGGTCTTGATCATGTCCTTCTTGCGGTCGACGATGGTGATGTAGCCGTCGCTGTCGATCGTCGCGAGGTCGCCGCTATGGAGCCAGCCACCCTCGAACGCAGCCTGCGTCCGCTCGGGATCGTTCCAGTAACCGATCATCAGATGCGGCGAGCGATGGATGATTTCGCCCACTTCGCCCGGCGCGACATCGCGCATGTCATCATCCACGACCCGCGTCGTCACATGCAGCGCCGCGCGGCCGCAGGAGGACAGGCGGGCTTCCTGCTCATGCGGGAACAGGACGGTCGCGACCGGCGCCATCTCGGTCTGCCCATAGAGATTCCAGAGCCGCAGCCCCGGCAGGCGCCGCATCATTTCGCGCAGGACTTCTTCGGGCATGATCGACGCGCCGAAATAGCCCTTGGCCAGGCATGAAAGATCATAGGCGTCGAACAGCGGCGAACGGAGCAGCGAGATCCAGACGGTGGGCGGCGCGAAGAAGGCGGAGACGCGGTGCCCGGCAATCAAAGGAATGAGGTTTTCGGGCGACGGCCGCGCCGTCACGATATTGCGCGCGCCCACCTGCAGCGCCGGCCCGAGCATCGCATCGAGCTGCGCGCAGTGATATAAAGGCAAGGCATGCAGCGCCACCGTGTCGGTGGTCCATTCGCAGTCGATCACGCAGCTCTGATATTGCCACAGAACGGCCGAGTGGGTGAGGACGGCGCCTTTCGGCCGCGATTCTGTGCCGCTGGTATAGATGATCTGCAGGATATCCTCGCCGTCGGTGTGGTCCTCGGCCCGCGCCGCCGCACCCATCAGCTCGTCCCAGCTTGCCAGGCCGGCGGGCGCGGCATCATGTTCGCCGGGCAATCCATAGATCGCGATTATGCCGCTCCCCGCGTCCCGGGCGACGGCGGCCGTCGTGGCATCGACAAACAGCAGGCGCGCACCGGCATGTTCAAGGATATAGCGGGCATCATCGGCGCACAGCATGAAGTTGATCGGCACCAGGATCGCGCCCGAACGCGCTATGGCGAAACGCAGCGCAACGAAGGCATGGCTGTTCCGGGCCATGATCGCGACCCGATCGCCCTTGGCCACCCCCCGATCCCGCAATCCGTTGCACAGCCGATCGGCGATCGCATCAAGATCGCGATAGCTCCAGCTGGTCTCGCCGCAGATCAGGGCCTCGCGGTCGCCATGCCGCAAGGCGGCGCGGCGAAGCATCGTCCCGATGCCTTGCTGCCGCATGTTCACCGGAGCCCGTCCCTGTTCATCGCAACCCCTTCTGCCGTCGCCGGTTCGCGCCGACTGCGATCCTTATGCCTGTGGTGTAATGAATGCTCAATGTTGGCGGGAGGGCGGCCAAAGCGCCGAAGAACAGGATAGGGCGGCCCCGCGAAAGCGAAAAATCACGTGCAGAAGATGTAACCAAGATGGATGGAGTTTCCGTAGTTTACGACTTGGATAAAATATAAGTGTCGATGCTTCGTCACAAATGTTTGCTAGAACCGATTGACCTTGCAAGGGGACCGTTATGGCGAACACCAATCTGGTCGATCAACGCCGCCGGGTGATGATGCTCGCCGCTGCGGCGCGCTGGAAGGCGCAACCGCCGACCGCGGCAACAACCGCGATTTCGCCATCCCAACAAGCCCGCTTCGATGCCCGCCGCGCCAGCCTGATCCACGCCGGGGAGCTCCGGATGCAAGGGCGACTCCCGGTGTTTATCGAACGTAAGATCGGCCCGACGCTCGACTGGATTGCGGCTCCGCCGACTGAGGCTGCGCGCGCCGCGGGGCGCCCCGTCGCGCGGATCGTCGTCTCGGCCGACCCCAAGGTGGAGCCGATTGGCTTTGCCACCGGATTTTTGATTTCGCCCTCCGTGCTGCTGACAAATTGGCACGTTTTTCCCGACATCGCATCCGCGCGCGGTACCGGGGCCAATTTTCTCCACGAGGCGGGGGATCGAGGCGTCGCGCGAGGCATCACTTTCGAGCTCGACCCTGACACATTGTTCCATTCTGATGAGAGTTTGGATTACGCGATCGTTGCTGTGCGTCCCACCGCGCCGACTGGGGAATTGCTCTCACCGCTGAACTTCCTGTCGATCAACGCGTCAGCCTCGAAGATTCTGCCTGGAATGCCGATGCTCATGGTGGAGTATCCTGACGGTGGTGCAAAACGTTACGCCACCAGCAATTGCAAACTGCTGGAGCTGCGCGACGATGGCTTCCTGCGCTACGAAACCGACACGTCTGAAGGCTCATCCGGCTCGCCATGTTTCAGCGAGGCTTGGGAGGTTTGTGCACTCCATCATGCGTCGATCCCGCGCGTTCGCGGTGACGATGTCTTGAACAAGGATGGTTCGGTCTGGACGCCCGGAGAGCCGGACGACGATATCGACTGGATTGCCAACGAAGGTATTCGGATCAGCTTTGTCGTAAAGGCCATGAGCGCCGTGACGCCCGTCAATCCCGTCGGTCGACGCCTGCTCGACGAACTGCTCGAGGGCACGATCGATCCTGCGGACGATGTCTCCAAGCTCACGACCCAAGGCGCAGCGGAGGCGGCGCCCAAGGTCGGATCGACAGTCGCGCCTCCGGCACCGCAATCATTCATGGGGGCAAACATGGCCGTGACGATGAACTTCTCGGGACCGGTAACCATCTATGTTGGGGGCGCGCCATCGACCTCGGCTGCATTTGCTACCGTCACGCCCACAAGCGCCTCTGCGAATGAGAAATCGCTGCGATTTGATCCCGATTATGACAACCGCGAAGGCTATGATCCGGAATTTCTGGGGGAAGGCATTTCGGTGCCGCTCCCCATGGTCGCTGCGGCGCGCGAAAGCGAAATGGTCAAGGAGAGTGGGCAGATCCTCATTCTCAAATATCATCACTTTAGCCTGGCCGTAAACGCGAGCCGCCGCATTCAGATGTGGTCCGCAGTGAATGTCGACTATGATTCTGCCAAGCGAATGGTCAGCGGGCGGCAGTTTTTCGGTACCGATCGCTGGATTGGGGATCCACGCATTCCGGCCAAGTTCCAACTCGCCGATGTGGACGTTTATGGTCCGGCGGGACAGTTCGATCGCGGCCATATCGTGCGCCGCGAGGACAATGCCTGGGGTAATACTGCGAGCGAGGTCGAGTTTGCCAACGCCGACACATTCCATTGGACCAACTGCACGCCGCAACATGCAGCCTTCAACCGCGAGAATGCTGGCGGCAAATATGCGGGTGTCGTCGGCATATGGGGCGGCTTCGAGGGGCATATCCAGAAAAACCTTCAGACGGACGATACACGGGCCTGCATCCTGGCCGGGCCCGTCCTCGCGGCGGATGATCCGAAGGAGGATTTCGGGACGGGCCTGGTCCAATATCCGGAGACCTTTTGGAAAGTCGTCGCAGTGGCGTCACAAGATGCCGGTGGGGTACGTTCCTTGCGAACCTATGGCTTTCTGCTGTCCCAAAAAGATGTGATCGCCCGCTTCGGCGTCGAGTTCGCCTCTGGCGAATATGCCCGTTATCAGGTGCCCCTCGCGCAGATTAGCGCGGCCACGGGGGTTGTGTTCGATGCCGCGCTGATGAACGCCGACACCTTGGGCAACGCTGTGGCGGAAGCGCCTGCAGTCTGACGAACCGGGGGTAGCGCGGGGCTTTGCGGCACCATATGCAATGCCTATTTTCGGCGATGTCGATGGCTCTGATCGGCCAAAGGAAAGAGGCTGTCGCGGATTTTGGCGTGGAAACCCTATAGTTAAGGCGTCGCATCGCTCGATTTGTAGCCGGGAGAAATCTGAGAGGTTGATCATCCGTATTATCGGATTGGCGAGCTTACTGGCTTTGTCCGCTTGTGGGACACTTGATATCTGTCATGCCGACGCGAACAGCGATCGTTCAAAGCCGTGATCGTATCAGTTCTGTGCGGTGTAGCTCACCCAATTGCGCTGCGATCTTGCCCGACGATCCCTATCATGAGTCCACCACCCCGACCGGTCCCGTAATCGGCGGAACCCCGCCCGCCTCATCCTTCAACGCCACCCCCGTCAGCCCCCGCGATCGGGCCTCGCGCATCAGCCAGGCGATGCGTGAGGCGGCCGTCGCATAATCGAGCCCGCCGGGTGGGCGGATGTTCGATACGCAGTTGCGCTCGCTGTCGCGCCGGCCCCGCCGCGGGCCCCAGGTCAGATAGCAGCCGAGGCTGTCGGGCGCGCTGAGGCCGGGGCGTTCGCCGATCAGCATCACGACCAGATCGACACCGAGCGCCGCACCGATCTCGTCGCCGAGCGCCACCCGCGCATGCCGGGCAACCACGATCGGCGCGATCGTCCAGTCGGGTAGGCGATCGAACAGAGCGAGCAGCAGCGACGCCGCATGGGCGTGGACGGCATTCGCCGAGAGGCCGTCACCAACGACGAACGCGGCCTGCGCATCGGTGCGCGGCAATCTCGCCGCGTCGGCTTCGTCGAGCAGCCGGCCGAGATCGGGGCGCTGGAGATAGGTGGTGCGGTCGTCCGCGCGGCTGCGGACCGCGATCACCGGCCGGCCGCCGATCGCCGCCGAAAAGCCGTCGACGCTCAGCTCGGCATGGACCGCGTCGCGCGCTCGCGCGGCGGCGAGCTGGAAGTCGAGCATCGCTGATGTCGGCAGTGCCTGTCCGCTCCGGCCGAGGCCGATCCGCGCCTGGGTCAGCGCGCGCAGCCGATCGGGCAAAGCGGGCTGATCAGCCATCGAGATGCGCGAGCGCCGGTATCGCGCGATAGGGGAGGGCGGCGCGCGGCGGCGTCTGCAGCCGTCCGCGTTCGTCGGTCAGGCCGATCGCCGCGAGCCACGCCTCAAACTCGGGCGCCGGCCGCAGCCCCAGCGTCTCGCGCAGATAGAGCGCATCATGGAAACTGGTCGATTGATAGTTGAGCATGATGTCATCGGCGCCGGGCACGCCCATCACGAAACTGACGCCGGCCACGCCGAGCAGGGTCAGGATCGCATCCATATCGTCCTGATCGGCCTCGGCATGGTTGGTGTAGCAGATGTCGAGCCCCATCGGCAGGCCGAGCAATTTGCCGCAGAAATGATCCTCCAGCGCGGCGCGCAGGATTTGCTTGCCGTCATAGAGATATTCGGGGCCGATGAAGCCCACGACCGAATTCACCAGCAGCGGGCGGAAGGCGCGCGCCACCGCATAAGCGCGCGCCTCGAGCGTCTGCTGGTCGACGCCGTGATGCGCGTCGGCCGACAGCGCCGATCCCTGGCCGGTTTCGAAATACATCACATGATTGCCGATCGTGCCGCGCCCCAGCGAAAGCGTCGCCTGATGCGCTTCGCCGAGCAGGGCCAGATCGATCCCGAACCCGCGATTGGCGGCTTCGGTGCCGGCGATCGACTGAAAGGTGAGGTCCACCGGTGCGCCGCGCTCGATCAACGCGAGCGTGTTGGTGACATGGGTGAGCACGCAGCTTTGCGTGGGGATCGCATAAGCCTGCCGCACCTCGTCGAGCAAGTTCAGCAGCCGGGCGGCGGTGTCGATGCTGTCGGTCGCGGGGTTGATGCCGATCACCGCATCGCCCGATCCCATCAGCAGCCCGTCGAGGATCGAGACGGCGATGCCGGCGGGATCGTCGGTCGGGTGGTTTGGCTGCAACCGCGTCGAGAGGTGCCCCGGCAGGCCGATCGTGTCGCGAAAGGCGGTGACGACCGAAATCTTGCGGGCAACGGCGATCAGATCCTGGTTGCGCATCAGCTTGGAGACCGCGGCGGCCATTTCGGGCGTGATCGCTTGCGCGACCGCCGCGATCATCGGGCCATCAGTTTCGTTGGCGAGCAGCCATTCGCGAAAGCCGCCCACCGTCAGATGCGCGATAGGGGCGAAGGCGGCGGCGTCATGGCTGTCGATGATCAGCCGGGAAACCTCGTCGGCCTCATAGGGAATGACGAGATCTGCGAGGAAGGTGCCGAGCGGCAGATCGGCCAGGATGTAGCGGGCGGCCACACGCTGCTCGTCGCTGTCGGCGGCGATACCGGCCAGCATGTCGCCCGATCGCGGCGGCGTTGCGGCGGCCAGCAGCCGGCGGAGATCGCCGAACCCATGGCGTGTTCCGGCCAGGTCGATTCGGTAGCTCGGCAGCGTGCGACTCCTGTCCGGCGGTGGCGTCTAGACTAGCGATAACGGGGGTTTGGGCAATGCGGCTTGCGGATCGATCCATTTTGGGGGAGTTTGGGGATCATGCGAACGATATCCGATACCGTGTCCGTTCGGCTCTATCATCTCGATGACGGGGACGACGGCGGTTCGGCCGTGACTTTGTTCTACGGAAAGCTGGGAGAGGCCGTGGCACTTGCGGCGCGCCAACCTGCGGATATGCAGGCCGCGCTGTACTTCGCGACGGAAAATGACGTGGTGGCGTTTCTCGACTTCATCGAAGGTTGAAGCGACCGTCAGCGGCCGACCCGCAGGATCGGCGCGCTACCCAACCGGCTTTGAAATGTGGGGCAGACATGCGGCTGCTGATTGTTGAAGACGATCCCGATCTGGCCGCGGCACTCGCGGCGGCCTTCGCGCGGCGCGATATCGCCGTCGATCATGCGGCGAGCGTCGGCGATGCGGAATTGCTGCTGAATGCGGTGCGCTATGCCGCGATCATCCTCGATCTCGGCCTGCCCGATGAGGATGGGCTGGCCGCGCTCAAGCGGTTGCGCCGCAACGACGATCCAATCCCCGTCCTTGTGCTCACGGCCCGCAGCAGCGTCGAGGATCGCATTCGCGGGCTCAACGCCGGGGCGGACGATTATCTGGTCAAGCCGGTCGATTTCGATGAGCTGCAGGCCCGGCTCGATGCCGTGCTTCGACGGCAGGGCGGCTATCTCAATCGCAAGCTGATGGTCGGCAATGTCGGTTTTGATACCGGCACGCGCGAAGTGTTTGTCGATGACGAACCGATCATCCTCACGGTGCGCGAAACCGATCTGCTCGAACTGTTGCTGCGCCGGATCGGGCGGGTGGTGCCGAAGCGGATGGCCGAGGATCAGTTGTTCGGGGCTAGCGAAAGCCTGGGATCGAACGCGATCGAAGTCTATGCCCACCGCCTGCGCAAGCGCCTTGAGGCGACGGGTGCGGCCGTACGCATCGATACGGTGCGCGGCGTCGGCTACATGCTCCGCCCGGTCGAATGAGATACTATCCGCGTTCTTTGTTCTGGCAGATCGTCTGGGCGCATCTGGCCACGGTGATCATAGCGGCGCTCGCATTGCCGTTGCTCGTTTCCTACCTCCTGCAAAGTACCGGCACGCGGTATCAGAAACGGGTATTGTCGCATCAGGCGCAGGCCGTGGCACGCGGGCTGGTGGCGGACCCGGGGCATGGCTGGCATGTGAATCTCGATCCGACATTGGGGGCGCTTTACGCCGCGGGCTATGACGGCCGGGCTTATGCCGTGGTCGATCGCGCCGGGCGGGCGCTGGCGGTCAGCCGTAATGTCGTCGGCGCGGCGGCATCGGCCGCGCCTCATGGCGGGCGGGCGACTTTTTTCCGGGCAGGCAATGTCGAGGGGTTGAGCGTCCCCGTCCGGCGCGGGCGAACCGATCTGTGGATCGTCATGACGCAGGACATGGACAATCCGGAGGTGGTCGCGGACGATATCGTCGAGGCGTTCCTGTTCCGCTTCCTGCTGTGCCTGCTGCCGGTATTGCTGCTGCTGCCAATCATCAACGCCCTGCTGATCTGGCGTTCGACCCAGGCGGTGCTACGGGTTTCGCGCCGCGCCGCGCAGGTCGATCCCACCCATCTCGATATCCGGCTGAGTTCGGCTCAGTTGCCCGTGGAAATCGTGCCTTTGGTCGATGCCACGAACCAGGCGCTCGATCGGCTCGAAGCGGCGTTCCGGACGCAGAGCGAGTTCATCGCCAATGTCGCGCATGAACTGCGCACGCCATTGTCGTTGCTCCGCCTCCAGATCGACGGGCTCGACGATCCGGCGCGCAAGGCATCGCTGAGCGCATCGATCCAGCGCATTTCCCATGTGGTCTCGCAACTGCTCGATCTGGCAGCGCTCGAACAACTGATGATCGGCGCAGAGGAGATGTTCGATCTCGCGGTCGTCGCGCGCGATGTCGTCGCGGCGCTCGCGCCCATGGTGTTCGAGGGACAGCGAACGATCGCCTTGTCCGGCAGCGAAGGGCCGATCATGGTGGCCGGGCGCGATACGCTGATGTCGCTGGCGCTGACCAACCTGATCGACAATGCCACCCGGCATACACCCAAGGGCACGCATATCGAGGTTGTGCTCGGTGCCGACGGATCAGTCGCCGTCGAAGACGACGGGCCGGGCATCGCCGCGGCCGATATCGGCATGCTGCAAACCCGATTCTGGCGCGCCGATCATGCGCGCAGCGATAGCGCGGGGATCGGCCTGTCCATCGTCGAACGCATCGTTTCCGCGCACGAAGGGCGGTTAAGTGCCGAAAATCGCTCGACTGGCGGCGCGATCTTAACGATTGGGCTCAATCGGATCACCCGCTTTCCATCTGTAAGGTTAGCGTAAGCCGCTTGGTCTAGAGGCCTCTCAACACAGTCATGGATCGGTCATGGATCGGTAGGCTTGCCGATCAGCCGGGCTCCTGACGATGTTGCCAGGCATGTAATCGCGGCGCGACATGCGATGGCAGGTGTAATTGCCGCATCGGAGATCGCTTTGACCCAATAAAGCACAGATTCCTTGAAAATAGGGGGCTGTATCTCGCGAGGGCGGTGCGAGGTGGTGGGGGAAAGCTTCTTGATCAATCCGGTGTTCATGATATTGACGTTGTAATGTTTCTGACCCGTAATATTGCGGGCTGGATTTTTACACTCTCCCATGGAGCCGATTACTGAACATGCCGATGGAAGATTATACATATGGCCTCACATTCAATCGAAGCAAGCGAGCTTGCGGATCGACTGTCACGTATGGCAACTGAACTGCTCGATCTCAGCCACGAGCTGGACGTAATCAGGCAATCGGCGACCGATGACGCTGCCGCGCTGTCAGACGTTCCGGCTACCAATCACGGGCGTATCAAATCCGCCATCATCGATATCGTCGCCAGCCACGAAGAGGGGCTGACGGCGCAGGAAGTGCGGGAATCGCTGCTGCGGATGTTCAACGGCAAGATTGGCCGCCGTTCTCATGCCACGATCATGTGCCGCCTTCAGGAACAGGGCGCGCTGATCCGCCAGGGTCATAAGTGGCGGCACGTCGCCTGAATCCGGCAAACCGGGCAAACGCCCGGCTTGCGGCTTTCAAGTGGAACCGAAAACTCGCTACGTGAGCCTGACGCATATTGCTTCAGGAGGGTGTCATGAGCTGGTCTTCGGCCCAATATACCAAGTTCGAAGCGGAGCGGAACCGGCCGATCGGTGATCTGCTTGGCCGCATTAGGGCGCCCGATGTGCGAAAGGCGGCCGATATCGGATGCGGCCCCGGCAATTCGACCGAAGCGCTGCGGTATCGTTATCGGCACGCCGACATCATCGGCATAGACAGTTCGCCCGATATGATCGCGGCCGCGCGCAAGCGCCTGCCGGCGCTGCGTTTCGAAATCGACGATATCGCGACATGGCGCGATCCCGGGCCGTTCGACCTGATCCTGTCGAACGCGGTGCTGCACTGGGTTCCCGATCATACCGCCCTGATGCCCGCGTTGTGCGCCCGCCTTCGCGAGGGCGGTTGTCTGGCCGTCCAGATGCCCGACAATCTCGAGGAGCCGGCACACAGCCTGATGCGGGATATCGCCGCCGACGGCCCGTGGGCGGCTAAGCTCGCCGGCGCGTCGCGGGCACGCACCGATGTTCGCGACGCCAATTATTATTACGGCCTGCTCCGGGGGCGGGTTGCGGCGATCGACATCTGGCGGACGATCTATTTCCATCCGCTGGCCGGCGGCGCGGCTGCGGTGGTGGAATGGTTCAAGGGCTCCGGCCTGCTGCCCTTCCTCGCACCGCTCGATCCGGCCGAACGGGAGATGTTTCTCGCCCGCTATGAGGAGGCGCTGGCCGGCGCTTATCCGGAGTTGGAGGACGGCACGGTGCTGCTGCCGTTCCCGCGGCTGTTCATGGTCGTGACGCGGTAGGGGGCAGCCTCGCCTTCACCCGAACGTGCCTGCACTATTTGGCGGCGATATCATCGAAGTCACGACCTGGAAGAAGCTCCCATCGCCTCTCCCATTCGCCGGATCGCCGCCACTTTCGCCTCGAACGGAGCCCAATCGTCGCGTTCGTCGATCGCGCTCCACAGCGCTTCGACCTCGTCGATCAGCATCGAACAGGGATCGGCATCGGCCCAATAGGGATGCGAGAGATCGGCGGCGGCATCGAAGGTTGCAATGGCCTCCCGAAAGGTCGCGAAATTGTCGCCATCATAAGCGGGATCAGCCGGCGACGCCCCGCGCCGCCGCCCGCCGCGCCAATCGAAGAAGAAGCGATCCACGCCGACTTCGCTCGCCTGCAGCGCGGTATCGATCGCCTGCAGCAGGGCAATGTCGCTCGCATCGTCTTTCGCCGCGATGCCGAGGCGCGCGAACATCGCGTCGCGCAGCGCGACCTCATACAGCTCGGGCCACATATCGAGCGGCGGCGCCAGTTCCTCGGGCTCGGCGATCAGCCGCAGCGCGAGCGCGAGCTGCACGACATCCCAGTGGATCGCCTGCGCCTGCCGCCCGAAAGCGTAGAGCCCCTGACGGTCGAAATACGCGGCGGTGAAGCCCGGCGTCCATGAAGGCGTGAAGCGCCACGGGCCGTAATCGAAGCTCTCGCCGGTCACATTGATATTGTCGCTGTTGAGCACGCCATGGACGAAGCCGGCCGCCATATAGCTGGCCGCCAGCCGCGCGGTACGCCCGCAGACGAGGTTCAGCAATTGCCCCGCCGGCGTGCTGTTCGGCGTTTCGCCATAAAGGTTGACCAGCACATAATCTATCAGCCGCCGCATCGTTTCCTCGTCGCGCAAGGTGGCGAGCCGCTGGAAGCTGCCGATGCGGATATGGCCATGGCTGAGCCGCACCAGCACCGAGGCGCGCGTGGGCGATGGCTCGTCGTTGCGCGTCAGTTGCTCGCCGGTTTCGATCAGCGAAAAGCTCTTCGAGGTTTCGACGCCCAGCGCTTCGAGCATCTCGGTCGCCAGCACCTCGCGCATTCCGCCCTTCAAGGTCAGTCGTCCGTCGCCGAACCGGCTGTACGGCGTCGTCCCCGATCCCTTGGTCCCGAAATCGAGCAGCCGGCCCGCGCCGTCGCGCAACTGGGCAAAGGTGAAGCCGCGGCCATCGCCGATATCGGGATTATACGAACGGAACTGGTGGCCATGATAGCGCAGCGCCAATGGCTGCGGCAAATTGCCGGGCATCGGATCGAACCGTCCGAAATGCCCGATCCATTCGCTGTCGGTCAGCTCGCTCAGGCCGACGGCGCCATGCCAGCGATCGTTGCGGAAGCGCAGGCGGTGCGTGGGGAAATCGGCGGGGGCGACCGGATCGTAGATCCGCCCCTCCATATCGAGCAGCTTCGGATCGGGCGTATATGTGGCGGCTTGCGGGGCGGTGATCATAAGGCGATATGGGGGTGGGGGCCGGCCGGGCGCAAGCGCCGTTAGGGATCGGATCTTATGTGGCGCTGATTGGCTGTAGGGAGCAGATATGAAGCTCGGGCAGTTTCTGACGATCCTGGGTCTGTTCGCCATGACGTCGGCGTGCGGCGGCGGCGGATCGGGATCGGGATCGGGTAGCGCGACCGCGTCGACCCCGGTGACGGGCACCACCGGTACGGGCTCGACATCCACCGCCGGCACGACCTGTTCGCTGCGCGACCGCCAGGATTGGGCCTTCGCGCAGATGAAGGAATGGTATCTCTTCCCCGAAACCCTGCCGACCAGCCTCGATCCCACGCCTTATGCGAGCGTCTCCGACTATGTCGATGCGCTGACGGCCACGGCGCGCGCGCAACGGCGTGATCGCTATTTCACCTATCTGACCTCGATTGCCGCCGAGAATGCCTTCTTCTCGGCCGGATCGAGCGCCGGCATCGGTATTCGCCTGTCGATCGACACAACGGCGCGGCGCGTGTTCGTAACCGAAGCGTTCGAAGGGGCGCCCGCGCTCGCCGCCGGCATCGATCGCGGCACCGAGATATTGGCGATTGGCACCAGCACCGCCGATCTGCGCACCGTCAGCGATATCATCGCGGCCAGCGGCAGCACCGGCGTCACCGACGCACTCGGGCCGAGCACCGCCGGTGTCACCCGCCTGCTGCGCGTTGCCGACAGCAGCGGCACGCACGACATCACTGTCAGCAAGGTCGATTATGCGCTGACGCCGGTATCGTCGCGTTACGGCGCCAAGATCATTACCGATGCCGGCCGCCAGATCGGCTATGTCAATCTGCGCACCTTCATCGACACCGCCGATCCGGCCTTGCGCAATGCCTTTGCGCAGTTCCGCGCGGCCGGCATCACCGATGTCATCGTCGATCTGCGCTACAATGGCGGTGGTCTGGTCTCGATCGCCGAGCTGCTCGGCAATCTGCTCGGCCGCGATCGCGCGTCGACCGAGGTCTTCGATTTCACGACATTTCGCTCGGAAAAATCGTCGAGCAATTCCACCGCGTTCTTCGCGCAGCAGCCGCAATCGGTGGCGCCCACCCATATCGCCTTCATCGGCACGGGCGGGACGGCATCGGCCAGCGAACTCGTGATCAACGCCTTCATCCCCTATCTCCACAACCGCAACGCACTGATCGGCACCAACACCTATGGCAAGCCGGTCGGCCAGATCGCGCTCGATCGCAGCCAGTGCGACGATCGCCTGCGCGTGATCGCTTTTGCGACGCAAAATAGCGCGCGGCAGGGCGGCTATTTCGATGGTCTGGCCGGCACCGTGGAGGCGAGTTGCCAGGCCCCGGACGATCTCGCCCGCGGGATGGGCGATCCGCAGGAAGGATCGACCCGCCAGGCGCTCAACTTCATCGCAGGCCAAAGCTGCACCGCGATCAGCCCGGCCCCGATCACCACCCAGTCGCTGCGCGCGCCGGGCGAACGGCGCGACCTGCTGATGCCGTTGCGGCCGACGGCGGCGCAGCAGCAGGTGCCGGGGCTGTTTTAGGGGCTTGGGGCGGAGCAGGTTGTGAACGCATCAAGCGAAAATGGCTGAGGGTGGTGGAAACCGGTAATCTGATCCGATTTGGGTCTTGCCGGCCGGGATGGTGGTTAGCTGCTGTTCCGCTGACGTCCAGTAAGGACCTATTGCTCGGTGCCGTTGAACCACGACGTTGCTACGATAAATCGCTCCGCGAGCTTCGGCGACCCAAAGGGGCCGACCAGCTTTCCCGCATGTCGATCCTTGAATGTAGTCCCCTCGACCCATTCACTTTCGAGAAGGTAAGTCTTACCGTTAGAAAAATTGCGAATCTCAGCGGACCGTTTGCCGTCCTTGCTATAGACGGTGGAAGCAACTCGATACATCGTTCCGTCGAGTGATTCATCTTTCGCCCGCCCGAACAGTCTCTTCCACCAAGCCATCGGTTAACCCCTGTCTCTCTGGCAATATTATCAGCCTGGTGCGGAATCACCAATGTCTGCTCTGGGTCGAGGCTGTGTAGAAACGCTGCCGAGGTGGAGGCCGCATGGTAGGATCGGAGGCCGCGGTGACGGAATGCCCGGTCTTCGCGCCGGCCTTTCAGG
>NZ_FMZJ01000001.1 GCF_900101455.1 Sphingomonas sp. YR710
TCATCTATGCTGGCCTCCTCACCAGTGGCCAGCTTGAATCACAAATCTATCCGCCAGAGAACCCCTTCGATTCAATCACAAGCGGAAAAACTCTAAGCGACGAGATTGACGAGGCCCCCGATCGGCGCGCTGCCCGCCACCTTCGCGCCGGCCGCCGAATAGGCTTCGGCCTTTGGGCCCGACGCCGCGCGCTGGGCCGCGATTTTCGATTTGTCGGCCTGGGAACGCGTCGGATCGGACAGGGCATCGGCGTTGTCGGGTCCGGAGCGCGGATGCTGCGGATCGATATGGCGCTTGGCGATATCGACCTCGCTGCAATTCCTGCAGCTGAAGCCATTCACCGTTACCGGCGACGGATAGTTTACACCGATCTGCATCCCTGCGCGTCGCGCCTCCTCGGCATGGTCATAGCAGCGAGGGATTGAGAAGTGGTTGCTGCCGTGCGCGGCCTGCTCCTCAGCGGGGATCAGCTTACCAGCGCAGCAGCTTCGCCCCGATGATGCTGCCCATCACCCCTGCCAGCACGATGCCGAGCGTGTACCAGGTCAGCACGAACAGCGCCGAAGCCTCCGGACAATGCAGGCAATAGAGCGTTGCCGCCAGCCCGCCCGCGGCCAGCCCTGCGACGGCGCCGGCCAACCCCGGCCGCGCCGGCGCGAACTGGCGGAACGCCCAGAGAAGGCCGATATATAAAGGGATCGACAGATCGAACACCCGCCACGGACAGCTCCGCCAGCTCTTGCCGAGAAAGAGCGCCAGCCAGCCGCTGGCCGGCGTGTTCGACAATTCCAGGCCGGCGATCAGCATCAGCCCGGCGATCGGGATCGCCAGCACGCCCAGCCAGCGCGGCCGCAGGGCATCGGGCCGCGATAGATGGACTGTCGCCGCCACCGCGCACAGCCCGATCGACAATGTGTAGATGGCCTTCATCCAGAAGACGAAACCGCGCACGGCGATACCCAGATCGGGACGAAAGCCGATCGTGAGGGCGATGAACGCCAGCGACACCACCGCGCCGCTGCCAAGGCCGATCGCCATGCGGCGCTCCACCGCATGGGCCGGCACCGGCTTCAGGTCCATGGCAAGCGACCGGATCAGATCGTCGGTTCGCATCACATCGCATCCTTCAGGCGCGCCGCGAGCGCTTTCAGCCCGCGGTGTACCGATACTTTCACGTCGGCCTCGCTCCAGCCCGCCGCTTCGGCGGATTCGGCGACGCTCATGCCGCCGATCTTCGTGTCGCGGATCGCACGCGCCTGTTTGGCCGGAAGTTCGGCGAGCAGTTTCGTCACGTCCATGCGGGCGGAACAGGCATCCTCGAAGCCTTCCGCCATCAATATGTCGTCGAGATCCTCGATCGCGACATGCTGGCGCCCCTGCCGGAAATGATCGATCATCTTGTAGCGCGCCACGCCATAGGTCCACGCCATGAACGGGCGCGTCCGATCATAAGTGGCACGGCGCCTGTGGATCGCCATCAGACAGTCTTGCACAAGATCCTCGACATCATCGGACGCGCCGCCAAGCCGGCGCGCGAAAAAGGATCGCAGTGCGGGTACGAGCGCGCTTAGCAGGCAGGAATAGGCCTTCGCGTCGCCATCGAGGCCCGCGACCATCCATTCCCTGAGCTGATCCTCGCTCGCCCGCACATGCACTCCCGCAAGACTGTTCGGAGCTTTGCGGCAAAAGGTTACACCGGGACGGTCGTTACGCCGACAAATTTTTTTGCCGGCATTTCTGTAACGCCTCGCATCCGCCCGCCGAATAGCCGCCGTGACCCAGCCCGCAAGGCCTCCCGGGGTCACCGTGCGGCGCCTGCCTGTGGCCGGCGCCGCACGAGAGGGGGCCTTTCGAAAAGGAACGCCTATATGTCTTACACCCCTGCCTTCGCCGCCGCCGCGCTCGCTTTGTCGATCGTCGCGGGCACCGCCAACGCTGCCGACGCATCGGCCAAGCCGATGGAAAAATGCTACGGCGTCTCGCTCGCGGGCAAGAACGACTGCAAGGCCGGCGCCGGCACGAGCTGTGCGGGCACCTCGCATGCCGACTATCAGGGTAATTCGTGGAAGCTGGTCAAGGCCGGCACCTGCACGACGATCAAGACGCCCAAGGGCAACGGTTCGCTCACGCCGAAGGCCTGATCTTACGGACATTCATGGAAAACCGGGGGCTCCTGGTCACGGCAGCGCATATTTCTGCTCACTCTTCGTCGTTTTTAACGAGGAACCGTGAGGCACATAAGCCCCTCCCCTTCAGGGGAGGGGTTGGGGGTGGGGCCTCTCCTCCCAACGAACGTTCATCTCGGTGAGACGCGGTTGCCCCACCCCAACCCAGTCCAGCGGCTCTTTGCCTTGTCCGGGGGACAAGGCTGCCGCTGAACTCCTGAAGGGGAGGGGCTAGGATGTCGCCACACGTTTTTGCTGGGATGACGATGAGGAGAAATGCGCCCCGCACCAGATCCACCCGGGGACGGAGAACATCATGACATCGCTGGCAAATCTTTACGCCCGGGCTGCGGCCCGGATCGACGGGTGCGTATCGGAAAGCCCCTTGCTGCTGGTGGTGCGCCTCGGCGTTGCCGCGATCTTCTTCCTGTCCGGCCGGACCAAGGTCGAAGGGCTGCTGACGATCACGCCGTCGACCTACGAACTGTTCCGCACGGATTATGCGCTGCCGCTGGTGCCGCCCGAGATCGCGGCGCATGCGGCGACCTATTCGGAGCATTTCTTCCCGATCCTGCTGGTGCTCGGCCTGTTCACGCGGCCCGCTGCGCTGGCGTTGCTCGGCATGACGACGGTGATCGAGATCTTCGTCTATCCCGATGCCTGGCCGACCCATCTGAGCTGGGCCGGGCTGCTGCTGCCGTTGATCGTGCGCGGCGGCGGACGCTGGTCGCTCGACCGGTTGTTCGGGCTGGAAGCAGGCAAGTGACCGTGCCGGGCCTGTCCACAATCACGATCGCGCGGGCCCGGATCACGATGCGGCTGTGGCTCGCCGGATGGCGGACGCTGCGGGCGGCGATCGCGCCGCCCGCCGATCTCGCGATCCGCATCACTATCGGCCAGGCATTCCTGCTGTCGGGGCTCGTCAAGGCGATGCACTGGCAGGATGCGCTCTATCTCGCCCGTTACGAATATCCGCTGTCGTGGATCAGCCCGGCACATGCGGCGGTGCTGGGCCTCGCGATCGAACTGGTCTGCCCGGTGCTGCTGATGCTCGGCCTGTTCACGCGGGCGGCGGCGCTGCCGATGGCGGCGCTCGCGATCGTGATCCAGGTCGATTATCAGGTTCTTGACACCAATTTGTTCCAGGCGGCGATCCTTGCGGGCTATGTGATGTTCGGCGCCGGCCCGATTGCGATCGACGCGCTGCTGGCGCCGGGGCTGCGCGACAGCGCCTTGCCGCTGATCCCGCGGATCGCGCGGGCGGCGCAGGCGCTGACCCTGCACGTCGGCCCGGCCTTTCAGCTCGCGATCCGGATCTGGTTCGGCTGGGCGCTGCTCGGCCTGCCCGGATCGCCGGCGATCCTGCCGACCGGCGGCGCCGATGCCCTGCCGGCGATGGTGGCGCAGGTCGGGGCGATCGCGCTGATCGCCGGTGCCGCCCTGCCGGCCACGGCGATCCTGCTCGCCACCGCGACATCGGGCATGGCGATGATGATGGGCCCGTCGGCGGCCAATCTGTGGATGATCGTGCTGCTGGTGCAACTGGCGATGCTGGGGGCAGGGCGCCTCTCGATCGATCGGCTGCTGGCGGTACGGATGGCGGCATGCGCGCGGCCGGCGCTGGCCGGCGGCGGCGACTGGCCGCACATCGTCATCATCGGTGCGGGCTTCGGCGGCATGGCCTGTGCCGCCCGGCTGCGCCATCTGCCGGTGCGGCTGACGATCGTCGACCGGCACAATTATCATCTGTTCCAGCCCTTGCTCTATCAGGTGGCGACCGCCGGCCTGTCGCCGGCCGACATCGCCTCGCCGATCCGCAGCCAGTTTCGCGATGATGCCAATGTCCGCGTGGTGATGGGCGAGGTCAGCGGGATCGATGCCGATCGCAAGCATGTGCTGATCGGCGATTGGGCGCTGTCTTATGACCGACTGGTGATCGCCACCGGCGCCTCGCACAGCTATTTCGGCCGCGACGACTGGGCCGCCTTCGCGCCTGGGCTCAAGCGGATCGAGGATGCGACCGCGATGCGCGCGCGCCTGCTCGCCGCTTTCGAACGTGCCGAAACCGCGACCGACGTGATGGAGCGCAACGCGCTGCTGACTTTCGTGATCGTCGGGGCGGGGCCGACCGGGGTCGAACTGGCCGGCGCGCTTGCTGAACTGGCGCGGTTCGGGCTGCAGGAGGAGTTTCGCGATATCGATCCGGCATCGGCGCGGATCATCCTCGTCCAGTCGGGCGCGCGCATCCTGCCGGCGTTTCCGGAAGGCTTGTCGGCGCGGGCGCAGGCATCGCTTGAGAAGCTCGGCGTCACCATCTGGACCAATAGCCGGGTGCAGGCGATCGACGCGCAGGGCGTGACGATCGACGGCGAACTCGTGCGCGCCGGCACCGTGTTGTGGGCGGCCGGTGTCGTCGCCTCGCCCGCCGCGCGCTGGCTCGACGTTGCTGCCGATCCGGCCGGCCGCGTGCCGGTGGACATGCATCTGCGGGTCGAGGGACATCCGGACATCTTCGCGATCGGCGATACCGCGGCCTCGTCCGGCTGGGCCGGCCGGCCGGTGCCCGGGCTGGCGCCGGCCGCCAAGCAGGGCGGCGAGCATGTCGCCCGCTTCATCCGTGCGGATCTGGAGGCGCGGCCGCTGCCGGCGCCCTTCGCCTATCGCCATCAGGGCAGCCTCGCCACGATCGGTCGCAAGGCGGCGATCGCCGATTTCGGGCGGCTACGCCTGTGGGGCGCGCCCGCCTGGTGGCTGTGGGGCGCGATCCACGTGCTGTTCCTGTCGGGCCTGCGCAATCGCGCGTCGGTGATGCTGTCATGGATGTGGGCGTATCTGACGTTCCGGAGCGGGACGCGGTTGATTACGGGAGCTCCGCAGCGAACCTAGCAGGCTGCAGAAAAGGTCCGTGTCGGACTCGATTTAAACTCTATTTGAATCCGTTACGATTCTGATTTGATCGCGAAACGACTCGTGAACATGGTCTTTTTCCGCACCCTGCTAAAAGAGGTGAGTTGGTTCAGCGATGCGATTGATCGACATCGTAATTACGACCGAGTTTTTGCCAAAAGGAGATGGCAACAAGAAGCTTATAAAGTTATTTAAAGATATTCAAAGATTTGAATTGAGTTTTCGCACAAGGACGTGTACATTTGTCGATGGATTGGAAAGAGATTGTTCTGAAAGCCAGTGCGCATTAGAAATTGCTTGGGATGTTAAGGGGAATAACGTTCCAAAATCTATACTCTTATTACGTGATGAGTAGCTGGAAATATTCTCTCTAACGATGTCTATTGCATCATTTTCACAATTTATTTCTTTGGTTATCCTGTCCCAATGAAGTGCTATCCAGACCTCAAAGCATCTGCGTGATAGGGCAAGTCTAATGTTGCTGCTTTCAGCGAGATCGTGCGCTGCGGCGATATCGGCTTCCGAAGTGTCGTCGACATCGCATACGCACCAAAATTCTGCGCAGTTGGCGTATCTCCGACGATACTTATTTGCTTCTCTAACAGCGCTTAGGGGGTTCCCGCCGCTTTTGACGTACAACGGGTAAAGTGTGAGTGTTCCCGTTCCCAGTATGTTTGCCCAGTTGCGGAAGTAACCATCCTCAGTCACACGCCCATCATAGGCCACGACGATATGGTAATCGTTAGCTGACCGGCCTCCTCGAATACGTTTAGGCAGGCTGCTCATCTATCTCGCTTTCGTTGATGACTTGCTTAATGGTCTCATACCATTGAGGATCAAGACCCTTTGTTGGAATGCTGCCGTACCGACCGGTTAAGTATCCAAGTTCGAAATTTTCATCTTTTCGTGGTGAAAATTCTAACAAAGAATAAACTGTCGAGAGTCCATCTTGTTTGTCAACGAACCATATTTGATCTCGTCGAAGATGTTTCAAACTGAGTAGTCTGGTTTCATGGGTTGCAAATATCAGCTGTGCATTTTTGGGATTCGTGGATGAATCTTGAAATAGACTTATCAATCGAGCTGATATGTGTGGATGCATGCTCGTCTCAATTTCATCAACTACAACGAGTTGCCCCATTTGCAATCCCCAAACTACATCCGCACATAATGTATACAGTTTCTTAATTCCTCTCGATTGATTTTCGAACGGCATTCCATAGCGATTCCCGGCTACGCCGGTAATGAAGGATGCTTTGTAATGCTTATTATCAATAGCTCGCCCATATGCAGATTTCGCGTTATCTTCTATTTCAGATATTTCAATATCTTGAATACTAGGATCGGCGAGTTTCAATAGAGAAAGAGTTAGTTCCTTGAACGTATTTATTCTAAATGACAAAAAGCTCGTCATTTCCGAGAAATTTTTCTGCGGTCTGTCAATGGCCGTGTTCCAGCCGCGAACGTATTTGTATACCTTTGATGCTTCATCTTGATTGTCTTGAGCTAACGAGGATAAAAACAAGCTGTTCTCTCTTGTCCGTCTCAAGCTGGACAGATGATCCCGTCGTTCCCCTGTTAAGTTGGAGCCGATTTCCGCTGAAGTGTCAAATGTATCATCGAGCCTATGTGTGATTCTTTGAAATAGCTCCCGTTCGCGGCCTTTAGGATAGCTAAATAGCCATTCGCGTGAGAAATGACTTGGGTGTACCTCAAAGCCATATCTAAACCGCACTCCATCCAACAGGACGTTAATTTCAAATGTGCTGGGTGTCTCTGGACAGACGACGTTTGGATCTAAGTACGTTCCAGAAGCAGGTTTCCATACAGGTTGAGAGAATGCAATTGCAGCTTTGAGATAGTCGATACCCATCAGCAGGTTGGTTTTGCCGCTGGCGTTTGGCCCATAGAAGGCGACCGCCGGCAGAAGGCCAATCTCTCCACCCGTCGATGTTTTGGCCGGTATAACTGCGCTGGGAAACGTCCGGTCGGCGCCGTTCGCGATGAGGCTTATCTCGACCCTATCTCTGAACGACTTGAAGTTCTCCATCCAGAACGAAACTAGCATGACTCGACCCTCCGGAGCCCTTTGATGTCAAATTTTGTGGCTTGTCCACAATATTTCGGCTTTGAAAATCCATTCGGCAATCGGAGGCTCATTTGCGAGGCTGCAAAACCCTTGAACTTCTCTCCGGATCATCTGAAAACCCGTTCGGGCGCGAGCGGATAGCTGCAGCGCCAGGGGAGAACGGACATGGCTGACCATAAAGCGGCGAAGCCGCCTGTCTGGTATTGGATCGTTGCGGTGCTGTCGACGCTCTGGTCGTGCGCCGGATGCGCGGCTTATTATATGCAGGTGAGCATGACGGCGGCCGATCTGGGGAAGCTGCCGCCCGCGCAGCAGGAGATCTGGGGCATGATGCCGGCCTGGGTGACGGCGGCCTATGCGATCGCGGTGTGGGTCGGGCTGGCTGGCAGCCTGTCGCTGCTGGCGCGCAAGGTGTGGGCGCGGCCGTTGTTCATCATTTCGCTGATCGCGGTGCTCGTCCAGTTCGGCTGGACCTTCTTCGGCAGCCCGATCCTGAAGACGGTCGGCCCGGCAGGATCGATCCCGTTCCCCGCCGTCATCATCCTGATCGCGATCGCGCTTGTGTGGTTCTCGGGCTTCGCGACGCGCCGCGGCTGGCTGCGCTGAGGGAGCCCTTGGCGTCATTCTGAGGAAAGATGCTGGCGCTGGAATAATTAGTAAGCTGTTGATTATATGGAATGATATGTTCATTTTCGATCCTCCCCCGCTAGGGGGAGGTGGCAGCGCAAAGCGCTGACGGAGGGGGAGGACGGGTTCACCGGGTAGGAATGCGTTGCTGAGGCCGCTAGCAGCGGGTGGCCTCTGCCCGCCCCCTCCGTCGCCTTCGGCGACACCTCCCCCTGGCGGGGGAGGATAGCCAGATGCCGTCGTCCACAGCTTTTTTCCCGGCGCGCTTGCGTCGGGATGCCGGAATGTGGATCAGCGTGCGTCACTCGAAAACATCCCGAGGAATCGCCATGACGACGATGTACGGCATCAAGAATTGCGACACGATCAAGAAGGCGCGGACCTGGCTCGAGGATCGCGGCATCGCCTACACGTTCCACGACTACAAGGCCGAGGGGATTGACGAGGCGCATCTGCGGCGCTGGTGCGCGGAACTGGGGTGGGAGGTCGTGCTCAACCGCGCTGGCACCACCTTCCGCAAACTGCCCGACGCCGATCGCGCCGAGCTGGATCTCGACAAGGCGGTGGCGCTGATGCAGAGGCAGCCGTCGATGATCAAGCGGCCGATCGTGGAAAGCGATGGTCGCCTGCTCGTCGGTTTCAAACCCGATGCCTTTGCCGCGGCATTCGCATCCTGATCTTCGCGCAGAAAGTTGCCATGACCCGCACCCTGATCTCCTCCGGCTCGCCCCTCGAAAAGCAGGTCGGCTACAGCCGCGCCGTCGTCCAGGGCGAGTGGGCGTTCGTTGCCGGCACTACCGGCTATGATCCCGAAACCCGGATCATGCCGGACAGTGCCGCCGAACAGGCGAAGAACGCGCTGACCGTGATCGAGCGCGCGCTGGCCGAGGCGGGCTTCGCGTTGAGCGACGTCGTGCGCGCGACCTATTATTTCACCGACATGGCCTATTGGGACGAATGCGGCCCCACGCTCGGGGCGATATTCGGAGAGATCCGCCCGGCCGCCACAGCGCTGATCGTCGGGCTCGTCAAGCCCGAGATGAAGGTCGAGATCGAGGTGACCGCGCTCAAGCGGGCGTAAAGCCCGGTCGTGCCGCCTGTTGGTGCGTCCGTGCCTGGTTCACGACCGCACCGGGCGGCACATCGGCGGTGATCCAGACATTGCCGCCGATCGTCGCGCCCCGGCCGATTGTCACCGGGCCGAGGATGGTCGCACCGGCATAGATCACCACGTCGTCTTCGACGCGGGGATGGCGCGCCAGACCCTTTCTGAGCACGCCCTGATCGTCGATCGGGAAGCTGCGCGCGCCCAGGGTGACGGCCTGGTAAAGGCGGACATTCCGGCCGATGACTGCCGTCTCGCCGATCACCACGCCGGTGCCATGATCGACGAAGAAGCTCTCGCCGATCGCGGCGCCCGGATGGATGTCGATCCCGGTTTTCGAATTGGCGATTTCCGAGACGATCCGTGCCACCAGCGGGGCACCTAAGCCGTGCAGCATATGCGCGAGGCGGTGGTGGATGATCGCGATCACGCACGGGTAGCAGATCAACACTTCGTCCACGCTGCGCGCCGCCGGATCGCCGGCAAACGCGGCCTCGACATCGCCGTCGAGCAACCGCCGCAGGCCGGGCAGCGCGGTTGCGAAGTGGCGGATGATGCGCGCGGCGTCTTCCTCGATCAGCCAGGCGTCGTTCTCGCGCAGCGAATAGGCCAATTCGAGCCGGATCTGCCCGTAGAGCCGCTGAAGCGCGGTGTTCAGCGTCTGCGCGACGAACGCATCCTCATTGTGCATGCGAACGAAGCTCGGCCCCAGCCGCAGCGGGAAGAGCGCGCCGCACAAGGCCGTCATGATCTTCTCGATCACATGGCGCGACGGGAAGCCGACGGCACCATGTTCGGCGTTGCGCCGATGCGCGGCGCGCCAGTCGACGCGCGCCGCCTTCAACTCGGCGGAGATCGCATCGATGTCCCAGTAAAGGCCGGCGGGTAGCAATGCGTCTTCGGTGTCAGCGTCCATATCGGCACCCCGGTTTTGGTCTGTCGGTGCACCCTAAGCCGCTGGCATATTTCGGACACACACATTTACTATCGATAAAGTAGAAATAATTTGGGCTGGTGATCCGTTTGGGCGTGCGCGCGGCACGATCTGGCTTCTTTACGGGCGGGCCGGCTGTTTTCGTGGTGCCGGCATGATAGCAAGGCCGGTGATGGCGGCGCGGGGACACGCCGCTGTGCCAACTCGGGGAATGTTGAGGCTTTCCGTTTGGGATGGTGCCATGATCAAAGATGATGACCGGGTGATGCGATCGCGCGCGATCGAGGCCTATGAAGCGGTTCCGTCGCTCGACGCGCACGGCGACATGATACGGCTCATTCTTGCCGAAGTATCGATGCTCGCCGAGAAATATCATTATGTGCAGCGGCACGATGTGCCGCACGTCAGGGAGCTTTCGGGGCTGCTCGACGTCTTGTGGCAGGAGGTCGAAATGACCAATGCCCACAAGCAACGCCTTCCGGCTTAACGCTCCGCTGTCACCCGGTGCGCGAAGGCCAGTACATCGGCCAGCACCGGCGCTCGCCCGCGAAACGGCTTCGCCATGGCGGTGACGATGCCGACATGGCCGAGCTCGGGATAGATCTTCAGTTCGGATGCGACGCCGGCGGCGGCCAGCTTCTTGTGCAGATGTTCTGAATTGCGCGGCCACACGGTATCGTCCTTCGCGCCGTGGAGCAGCAGCGCTGGCGGCGCGCTGGCGTCGGCATAATGGATCGGCTGGGTTTCTTCGGGCTTCGGCCATTGGCTGAAGGTGGCTTTGGTGATCGGCCCGTCGAACGGCAGGAAGTCATAAGGCCCGGCGAGCCCCGCAAATCCCTTCACCGCGGAGCGGTCGAGCCCGAGCCATTCCGGATCGAGCGCGAGCATCGCGGCGTTATAGGCGCCCGCCGAATGGCCGATCAGCACCAGCCGGTCGGCGTCGCCGCCATAAGGCGCGATATGGCCGCGGGTCCAGCGGACGGCGTCAGCGCAGTCCTGCAGGAAGCCGGGGAAGTGCACCTCGGGCACCAGCCGATAATCGGGCACGACCACGACGAAGCCTGCCGCGGCGAGCGCGCGGCCCGCAAAGCCATAGCCCTCGCGCGTGCCGTTGGCCCAGGAGCCGCCATAGATGAAGACGATCACCGGAAGATGCGCGCCGGCGGCGGTACCCTTGGGCGCGTAGATATCGAGCATGCGGCGCGGGCCGGCGCCATAGGGGATGTTGCGGGCCACTTCGGTGCTTTCGCTATCCTTGGGCATCAAGGTGTCGAAGGTCTTGAGCGGAGCGCAGGCCGCCGCCAGCACGATCGCACCCACCACCAGTATCGTCCCGATCAGCGTCAGTCGCATCATCATCCCGTTCGCTCCGCCTCGCCGGTCGATAGCCGAAATATGTGGCGATGCCAGCCCCGGCGATCGAACCGTCCGGTGTCTCGCGCGTTCGCGCTGCTGCACCAAAGGAGACATGGAATGATCGTTCGTAGCGGTTCGGCGCGTTATTCGGGATTGGGCAAGACCGGCAAGGGCTATGTCTCCACCCAATCGGGCGTCCTGCTGAACCAGCCTTATGGTTTCAACACCCGCTTTGAGGATGCGCCGGGCACCAATCCCGAGGAACTGATTGCCGCGGCCCACGCGTCCTGCTTCACCATGGCGCTGAGCTTCGCGTTGGCCGGTGCGGGCTTTGCCGACGGCGAACTCGAGACGGTGGCGAAGGTGTCGCTCGACAAGGATGGCGCAGGGTTCAAGGTGACGAAGTCGGCGTTGACCCTGAATGCTCAGGTGCCGGGTATCGATGCGGCGCAGTTTGCAGCGATCGCAGATGACGCGAAGACGAATTGCCCGATTTCGAAACTGCTCAACGCGGAAGTTACGCTGGAAACGAGATTGTCCTGACCAAAAAAAAGGGGCCGCAAAGCGGCCCCTTTTCCGGGGGTTGGGTTAGGTGGTAACGCGATCAGTGGGCGGCTGATTGCGCTTCTTGTCGCCCTGCGTGTCTCATTGTTTCCGCTGGCGATCGGGGGCTCTGATTCATGCTGTCGCGGTCGTTCCCGCTTTGGCGATTCTCGCTTTTGGCATTCGCTCCTGAAGAAGTCCCTGTCGATCAGGGACAACGACATGACCGGTAACAATTCGCGACGTTCCGGGCTTTGCGATCAAGCGATGGGAAATACGATATTACGTCGGCGAAACAACATTGGGCCGATCGCAACAGTAGCGTTCGCGCAGATCACGCACTAGGACGGCGCCCGAGAATCGGGAGATAGGGAATGTCGCAACCGTTGCGGGTCGCGCTGGCAGGTTTGGGAACGGTGGGCGGCGGCGTGGTCAAGCTGCTCGACGCCAATCGCGCGCTGATCGAGCGCCGGGCGGGCCGGCCGATCGCGATTGTCGCGGTATCGGCGCGCGATCGGACGCGCGATCGCGGCGTCGATCTTGGCCGGTTCGATTGGGTTGACGATGCCACCACCCTGGCCATGCGCGACGATGTCGATGTCGTCGTTGAACTGGTCGGTGGCTCGGACGGTCCCGCGTTGACGCTCGCCCGCGATACGTTGGGTGCCGGCAAGGCGTTCGTCACCGCCAACAAGGCGATGATCGCGCATCACGGGCTGGAACTCGCCGAGACCGCCGAAAAGCGGGGTGTTGCGCTGAAATATGAAGCTGCAGTCGCTGGCGGTATCCCGGTGATTAAGGGGCTGCGCGAGGGTATGGCCGCCAATGAGATCAGCCATGTCTTCGGCATCCTCAACGGCACCTGCAACTATATCCTCAGCGAGATGGAGGAGAAAGGCAGCGACTTCGCCGATGTTCTCGCCGAGGCCCAGCGTCTGGGTTATGCCGAATCCGATCCAAGCTTCGACATCGACGGTGTCGATGCCGCGCACAAGCTGACGATCCTCTCCAGCCTGGCTTTCGGCACCGCGGTCGATTTCGCATCGGTGGCGATCACCGGCATCCGCCACGTCATCGCGGCCGACATTGCCGAAGCGGCGGCGCTGGGCTTCCGCGTGCGCCTGCTCGGCCATGGCGAAGCGAGCGAGAAGGGGCTGTTCCAGCGCGTTCACCCCTGCCTCGTGCCGCTCAGCCATCCGCTCGCCCACGTTTCGGGCTCGCTCAACGCAGTGGTCGCGCATGGCAATTTTGTCGGACGCCTGTTCTTCCAGGGCCGTGGTGCCGGTGAGGGGCCGACGGCCTCGGCGGTCGTCGCCGATCTCATCGATATCGCGCGCGGCGAAACCGGGCCGGCCTTCGCGATGCCGGTGGCGGCGCTTGCGCATCCCGCGATTGCGTCGGCCGACGATCGGCGCGGCCGTGCCTATCTGCGCTTCACCGTCGCCGATCGGCCCGGTGTGCTCGCCGAGATCACCGCCGCGATGCGCGATGCGGGCGTCTCGATCGAAAGCCTGATCCAGCGCGGTGTGGCGAGCGACGGCAATGTGCTGATCGCGATTGTCACCCATATCAGCCCGGAACGGGCTGTGCAGGCAGCGCTGGATCGGCTCGAGGGCTCGCAAAGCCTGACCGGCAAGCCCATGCTGATGCATATATTGGACGAATGAAGGCGGAAGCGTTTCGTCTTCTCGACAACGTCATGTTCCCCGCTTAATCGCAGTTGCGTTCCCGAATTTAGAAAGGCTGACCGAATGACGAAGGCAAGTAGTGCGCTGGATCGGGTACTGGTGCTGGAAATGGTGCGGGTGACCGAAGCCGCCGCCATCGCCGCCTCCCGGCTGGTCGGTCGCGGCGATGAAAAAGCCGCCGATCATGCCGCCGTCGAAGCGATGCGCGCCGCCTTCAACGAACTCGAATTCGACGGTACGGTCGTGATCGGTGAGGGCGAGCGCGACGAGGCGCCGATGCTCTATATCGGCGAGAAGGTCGGATGCGCTCCGGGCACCGGGCCGAAGATCGATATCGCGCTCGATCCGCTCGAAGGCACGACGATCACCGCCAAGGCCGGCCCGAACGCGCTGGCGGTGCTCGCCATCGCCGAGGAAGGCGGCCTGCTCAACGCGCCCGACGTCTATATGGACAAGCTCGCGATCGGGCCGGGTTATGAGAAGGGCCTGGTCGGCCTTGATCGCACCCCAACCGAGAATATCAAAGCGCTCGCCGCCGCCAAGGGTGTCCAGCCGAACGAGATCATCGCGTGCGTGCTCGATCGCCCGCGGCACGAGAAACTGATCGCCGAACTGCGCTCGCTCGGCTGCGGCATCATGCTGATCCCCGATGGCGATGTCGCCGGCGTGATCGCGGTGACCAACCCCGATACGACGATCGACATCTATATGGGATCGGGCGGCGCGCCCGAGGGCGTGCTCGCGGCGGCCGCGCTCAAATGCGTGGGGGGTCAGTTCCAGGGCCGGCTATTGTTCCGCAACGACGATGAGAAGGCCCGCGCCCGCAAATGGGGCGTGACCGATCTCGATCGGATCTATCATCTCGACGATCTGGTGAAGGGCGATGCGATCTTCGCGGCGACCGGCGTTACCGATGGATCGTTGCTCGAAGGCGTCAAGCGTCGCAAGGGCGGGTGCATGACCACCGAGAGCGTGGTGATGCGCGCGAGCAGCGGCACCGTTCGCTGGGTGAAGGGTGAGCATTACAAGGAAAGGTAAGGGGCGGGGAGGCGCTTCACGGCGCCTTCCGCTTTTGCGCATTCCCCTCTAGACGCACGCCATGCGCGCGCCTGTCCTCAACATCTCCCGTTCGATCCTCGGCCAGCCCTGGCGCTGGCGCGGGGCGGCTGCGGATGCGCGCGACGAGGGTTTCTCGCCCGACGATCTGGTCACGCAATTGCTGCTCGCCCGCGGCTGTCCGCGTGATGCGATCGAGAGCCACCGTTCTCCCACCATTCGCGGCTTCATGCCCGATCCGTCGATCTTCCGCGATATGGACCGCGCTGCTGATCGCGTCGCTGATGCGGTGATGGCGGGCGAGGCGATCACTGTCTTCGGCGATTATGACGTCGATGGAGCCACCTCTGCCGCCTTGCTGATCCGCCTGCTGCGCGATCTGGGGAGCGATCCGGCGGCGTATATTCCCGATCGACTGATGGAAGGCTATGGCCCCTCGGGCGAAGCGCTTGTGCGGATCGCGGCGGGCGGCGCGAAGCTGATCGTCACCGTCGATTGCGGCGCGCAGGCGTTCGATGCTTTGCTGCAAGCGAAGCAGGTGGGGGTCGACGTGATCGTCGTCGATCATCATCAATGCGGGACGGCCCTGCCGGAGGCCTATGCGCTGGTGAATCCCAATCGCCTCGATGAGGATGAGGGCGCCGCGCATGGCCATCTTGCGGCGGTGGGCGTCGCCTTCCTCCTCGGTGCGGCCGTGATCCGCGTGCTGCGCGGCCGCGGCTGGTTTGCGTCGCGGGCGGAGCCGAAGCTGCTCGATCTGCTCGATATTGTCGCGCTGGGTACGGTGGCGGATGTGGCGTCGCTGCGCGGGCTCAACCGTGCGTTCGTCGCGCAAGGTATCAAGGTGATGGCCGGGCGCCGGAACATCGGCATGTCGGCCCTGATCGATGCGTCACGGCTTGATCGTGCGCCGACCTGCACCGATCTGGGCTTTGCGCTGGGGCCGCGGATCAATGCCGGCGGGCGGGTCGGCAAATCCGATCTCGGCGTGCGGCTGCTCACCACCGCCGATCCCCAGGAAGCGCAGGCGATCGCCGCCGAACTCGATCGGCTCAACGAGGAACGACGCGCGATTGAACGCGCGGTGCAGGATGCGGCCGAGCAGGCGGTCATCGGGCAGGATAATCGTGCGGTTGCAGTTGTCGCCGGCGGTGGCTGGCACCCGGGAGTTATCGGCATTGTCGCCGGGCGCCTCAAGGAAAAGCTCGGCCGCCCCGCGATTGTGATCGCGCTCGATGCCGACGGCGTAGGTAAGGGGTCGGGCCGATCGATCGCGGGGGTCGATCTGGGCGCTGCGGTGCTGGCCGCCAAAGATATGGGGCTGCTGGTCGCGGGTGGAGGCCATGCGATGGCGGCGGGCCTGACGGTAGCGTCCGGCGGGGTCGACGCGCTCGCCGACTTTCTCGACGCGCGGTTGGCGTCCGATGTCGCCGCCGCGCGCGACGACCGGGCTTTGCTGCTCGATACGTTGGTGGCGCCCGGCGGGCTCACGCCGATGCTGGTCGAATCGCTGGAGGAGGGTGGCCCTTATGGTGCCGGTTGGCCGGGGCCGCGCATCGTTGCCGGGCCGGTGCGGATCATCAAGGCGGATATCGTTGGCGAACGCCATGTCCGGCTGATCGTCGCCGGGCGCGACGGGCGATCGTTCAAGGGCATAGCCTTCGGGGCGGTAGAAAGTGCGCTGGGTCAGGCCCTGCTCGGCGCCGGGCCGGATCGGGCGCTGTGGCTGGCCGGCCGGCCGAAGATCAATCAGTGGGGATCGCGCACGTCGGCCGAGCTGCACGTCGAAGACGCCGCCTGGGTCGATTGATCGCGCAAAAAAGCGCCGACAGCGGGTTGACCCCGCGCCGATGCTGCCCTAATCGCCGCCCCTCAGCCGCCGATGGCCCCATCGTCTAGCGGTCTAGGACGTCGCCCTTTCACGGCGAAAACACGGGTTCGAGTCCCGTTGGGGTCACCACCTTTTCAATGGGTTCACCTCGTTGAAGGCGGTACAGAGCCCGGATTCTCGAATATATTCCCAATATCCCGAATATCTGAGGATATCGCGGAGCGAGGGTCCCTCCGCGTGGAGCATGCATTTTGGATGCGTGCTAACTATCTGCGATAATGTCACGAATCCTATTGGCAAGAACATCCATTGCGAACGGTTTGGTCAGGACATGCATGCCGGGATCGAGCTGGCCGTTTCCAATCACTGCATTTTCCGCATAGCCGGTAATGAACAAAACCTTGAGATCCGGGCGTTGGACCCTCGCGGCGTCGGCCAATTGCCGTCCGTTCATCCCGTTCGGCAATCCGACATCGGTGACCAGAAGCTGGATTGCAGGTTCGGCTCGCAGCATCGCCAGGCCGGATGCGCCGTCACCGGCTTCGTGTGTGTTATAGCCGAGGTCGGCAAGCGAGTCGGTGACCAATGTCCGAATGGCGGGCTCGTCATCGACCACCAGTACGATCTGGCCAGCGGTTGCCGAGGGGGTTGTGGCGGTATCCTGCGGCGCCTGTTCGGCAACGTCCTTGGCAAAGACGCGCGGAAAATAGAGGCACATCGTCGTGCCTTCGCCAAGTTCGGAATAAATGCGCACCTGGCCTCCCGATTGACGGACGAAGCCATAGATCATCGAAAGGCCGAGACCTGTGCCCTCGCCCAGCGGCTTGGTGGTGTAGAACGGATCGAACGCGCGTTTGATCGTTTCGGGCGACATGCCCGTACCCGTGTCGGTAACGCTTAAGGAAACATATTGCCCGGACGGCAAATCGCGCGTTTTGGCTTCCGCAGGGGCGAACCATATATTCGCGGTTTCGATCGTGATCCGCCCGCCGTCAGGCATCGCGTCGCGCGCATTGATGCACAGGTTGAGCAGGGCATTTTCGAGTTGGTTCGGATCGATCAGCGTCGTCCACAATCCGCCGGCTCCCACCACCTCCACTTCGATGTGGGGCCCGACCGATCGCCGGAGAAACTCCTCCATGCTCGCGATCAGGCGGTTGATGCTTGTCGGTTTCGGATCGAGGGTCTGGCGCCGCGAGAAGGCGAGGAGCCGATGGGTCAAAGCGGCGGCACGCTTGGTCGCAGTGCGCGCAAGTTCGACATATTTGTCGATTTCGCTCGACCGCCCCTGTTTCATGCGGATCTGGATCAGTTCAAGGCCGCCGGAGATCCCGGCTAACAAGTTGTTGAAATCATGAGCTAAGCCGCCCGTTAATTGGCCGACAGCCTCCATTTTCTGGGCCTGACGGAGCTGCTCCTGCGCCGCCTCGAGCTGAATTTGCGCCTCCTTCTCGGCACTGATGTGGCGCCCGCTGGCATAGACCCGGTCGCCATCGGCCGAGGCGACCCACGAGACCCAGCGATACGAACCATCCTTGTGCCGGACGCGATTCTCGTACTGCCGGAGCACGGCAATCTTTGCCTGTTCATGCGCCGCAGCGCTCGCTACCTGATCGTCGGGATGACTGAAGGCGACGTGATGGCGACCGATCAACTCCTCGGTTCGCCAGCCAAGGATCGTTGTCCAGGCCGGATTTACCGCCACAAACATTCCCTTGGGGTCTATCACCGCCAGCAGATCCTGCGAATTGACCCAGGTGCTATCGCGCTCACGCGTGCGCTCTTCGACCTGGCGCTCCAGAGACTCGGCAAGAGCGGCCAGCGAGGTTTCGGCATGGCGCCGTTCGATCGCGGCCTGGGTGCGATCGGCCACGTCGCGCGCGAACGCGATGTCCTCCGGAGGCCATTCTCGAACCCCCTTGTCGTTGAGATAGAGCAAGGCAACGAAGTCGTCCTGATCCACCAGCGGCAGGTTGAACACGGCACGCGCGTGGATCGCCTCGAGCGCTGCTGCCGTCGCCGCGGTGCGCGGATCGGTGCGGGCGTCGGCGATCGCGACCAATTCGCTGCGCTTCAGATTCTCTATGTACGATCCATAGTCGCGAAAATGGAGCACGCCTGCGAGGCTGTTCGTACCGGGGCTGTTCCAGTCGCGCTCGATCGTAATGGTTTCGGCGACCCGATTGATGATGCCGTAGCCCGCCCGACTCACACCCAGCGTTGAGCCGAGGATTTGCGCGGCGAGAAACGACATATCGCCAGGGTCGGTCGTTTGCCGCAACCTGTCCCCCAGTTCGATCAATGCCGCCTGGCGGCTTTGGGTTTGACGACGGGCGGTGACGTCCTGCGAAACCCCGACGAACCGGTCGGCCTCGCCGCCGACATTGCGTTCCAGCCGTCCGCTGATCTGCACCCAGTGCAGCGAGCCGTCGGGCCAAAGGATGCGATATTCGGCCCCATAGGAATCACCGGTCGCCAATGCGCCCTCGATGGCGGTGTGCTCCTGATCCCGGTCGTCGGGATGGATAGCATCGAGCAGATCTTCGTAACCGAATGGATCATTCTCGCCACGCCCATATTGCGCCTTGCATTCGGTGGACGCGTAGAGTGTGCGGTTTCCCAGTTCGATCGACCACGCGCCGAGGCCGCCGGCGGTCAGCGCCACGTGCAGGCGGTCTTGTCCCGCGCGAATGGCCTCGAGCCGGGCTCGGGCTTCATATTGCCGCAATCTGGCGCGCCGTGCCGCCCGAGCAAGGCTGATCAACGTGGTCGGATGGAACGGTCGCTCCAGAAAGGTGACGTTGCCCAGCGTTTCGAGCAAACGCACCGCCCCCGGATTGCGTTCAAGGCCTCCGCCGCGCGCGGTCAGCACGATGAAGGGAAAGTCGGACCATTCGGCCTGATCGGCTATGAATGCGGCCAGATCGCGCAAGTCGGCGCCGCGCAGGGTCTCCTCGGTCACAATGCCGAACCCGCCGCCGCTGCGAAGCGCCCGCACGAATGCGGGGAGGTCCGCAACCGATGACGCCCCCAATCCCGCCTCGCGCAGCATGGCTTCGGCGACAGCCGCATCGCGGCCGTGGGGCGCGAGGATCAGTGCGCCTTCGGCGATGGTGCGATTCAAGGCCGCTTCAATCGCGGTCGGCATAAAGGAGGCCGGCTTCGTCCTGCCCGACCAGACTGGGTACGCCGCGTAATATGCCCTGGAAGCCCGTCAGCGGTTCGCCCAGCGTGATACCCCTTCTGCCGATCTTGAACTCTCTGATGGAATCCTCGTGCGAGCCCGTGCGCTTCTTGACGATGGAAATTGCGCGACGCACCCGCCCCAGCGCCTCGAAATAGCGCAGCAGGATGACGGTATCGGCGAGGTAGGTGACATCGACCGGCGATTTCATGTCGCCCACCAGCCCATGTTGCGCAACCGTGAGGAAAGTCGTGGCGCCCTGCCGGTTCAGATATTGCAGCAATTCGTGCATGTGCAATATCAACGCCTGTTCTTCGGGCATCGCGGCCTGAAAGCCGTTAAGGCTGTCGATCACGACCGTGCGCGCGCCGTGTGTTTCCACGCAGTTCCGAACCCGCTCCGAGAACTCGCCCGGGGTCAGTTCGGCAGCGTCGATCTGCTCAACGACCAGCTTGTCGCTGTCGACCATGGCCTGCAGATCGACCCCGAGACCTTTCGCGCGCTCGAACAGCAGGCCGAGCTCTTCATCAAAGACGAACAGCGCGGCATTTTCGCCCCTTGCGACCGCGGACTGCACGAAACTGAGCGCGAGCAGCGATTTTCCCGTGCCGGCAGGGCCAAGGATGAGGTTGCTCGCACCCCGGTCGAAGCCGCCGCCCAAGAGATCGTTGAGCCGCGCATCCTCGACCGCGACCGTTTCGCGTTTGAAATCGGAGCGGTGTTCGGCGGACACCAGGCGCGGGAACACGCGTACGCCGCCCGTGTCGATCACAAAATCGTGATATCCGCCGCGATAGCGACGGCCCCGGTACTTGATCACGCGCATTCGCCGCCGCTCGGCCCCGTAATTGGGTGACAATTCCTCCAGCCGGATGACGGCGTGGGCGACGCTGTGCACGGTCTTGTCCATTGCGTCGGCGGTCAGGTCGTCGAGCATCAGCACCGTGGCGTCATTGCGGGAGAAATAGTGCTTCAAAGCCAGCACCTGCCGGCGGTAGCGCAAGGAACTCTGGGCCAGCAGCCGAATCTCGGAAAGACTGTCGAGCACGACGCGCGAGGGCCGGATGCGTTCGAAAGCCTCGAAGATCCGCTTCGTGGTTTCACCAAGTTCGAGATCGGACGAGTATAGCAGGCTCTGCTGCTGTTCGTCGTTGAGCAGGCTTTCCGGTGGCACAAGTTCGAACACTTCGAACGCGGCAGGAAAAGTCCAGCCATGAGAGGTTGCACCGTCGCGCAATTCCTCCTCGGTTTCCGACAAGGTGATGTAAAGGGTGGTCTCTCCGGCCTCGACTCCTGATAGTAGAAATTGGGTGGCAATCGTCGTCTTGCCCGTGCCCGGACTTCCTTCGATCAGAAACAGCCTGCCTTTCGCGAGGCCCCCAGAAAGAACCTCATCCAGCCCGGCCACGCCCGTCGCATAATTTCCCATCGTTACTCCGCACATTTTCTGCTGACAGTCATCAACAGACGCATGCCGGCCAAAATTGGTTTCGTTTAACGCGGGAGCGCGAATATCGATCCGCGGCGGCCAGAATTGATGACATCCGGCCGAAGCCGCGGCTCATGGCAGACCGCCGTGCCGTGAGGCGGCCAAGTCGAGTGTGGCCACAGCCCTCCCATCAGGACATTCACGTACAGACCGTGACCGGATCGCCGTTACTCTCCCTCGGCGCTTGATGCGGGGATTTACCGTGGCCGTAGTGGAAGAAGGCGAATCCAACTATTATCTTCGCAGGGCGGCGGAGGAGCGCAGATGCGCCCTGGCGGCCAAGGCTCACGCCGTGAAGCAAATTCATATGCACTTGGCGCAATTGCTCGAGGAGCGTGGGGTGGCACTCCGTCAGGGTCACGATAAGGATAAGATTTTGGCGTTTATGCCATTACGGCAGCTTCCCGAATAATCTATCGCATTGGCAAAGGCGCTGGCCGATCTCATGTCGGCCTATCGCTCCGGCGGTTCCGAAGCTCTGCCAATTCAGCACATGCGGCACTCGATTTACACGGCCATTATACCGGGATCGGGATGATTTAAGCTGCTGGCAGTAATTGCGCCAGCAAGGCGCGTTCGCCCTGATCGAGCGCCTGTAGCTGGCCGATTGCGGATTCCACCTGTGCTTGACGGTTGCGGTCGCCCGACGCCACCGATTCCTGATGCAGCCGATCGAGATCGGCCAGCGCCGTTGCGATTCCGCCCCGCGCCGAATCGACCGCGCTATAGGCTTCCTGCGCGAGCACCCACTTCTCGCTGCCGGCGGGCGCCGATCGGCCCGCGTCGATCACGGGCCTCTGCTCGGCGAGCTTGTTCTGGAATGTCGCGTCGGCTTCTCGCGCCGCGGTGAGGATCGCGGCGATTTGTTCCGGAACAACGGTAGGCGGGCCAAAGAGGGCAGGATTGGGTGCACGCGTGGCTGCGGACGGAACGGCGGCCGGATTCGTTCGCTCCACGGGGCGCTGTGCCAATGACGGATATACCCCCGTATTCGCCGCACAACCTGCAAGCAGACACAGCGACGAAACGAAACAGGATGCGGTGATGCTAAGCTTGGCCATGCCCTGCTCTATGCGCCGCAGAATTTCTCTGCAACGGGCTTGCGTCCGGCGCGGACCCCGACTAGTTAGCCCCCACAGCGCGCCCGTAGCTCAGCTGGATAGAGCATCAGACTACGAATCTGAGGGTCGGACGTTCGAATCGTTCCGGGCGCACCATTTTCCCCATCATCGTTGAAAACGCAAAGAAATCCCCCGCCGGGGAACCCCTCGGCGATGATTGCGACGCATCGGTGCTGCACGATATCGGGCGTGGTGTTCAGTTCGGTGAAAACGCCTTGGAAAAGCAGCGGCGCTACCTGCCAGGCCGTTCCCGCTTACAATCAGCCCCGGCGCATATGGCCGCGGTTGATTGCCCATATCATCGGCGGAGGGCGCCAGCGGAAGGCTCGTGCGGGCGCAGGCTGCTGCGCGGGCCGAGATTCTCGGCTTTTTGCCTTCAGTGTCAGATCATTTCGCCTGCAACGGGCCGGGAAACGGGTCGGCGGACGAGAGTGGGACATAGCTACCATGAATCCGGCGCATGACGGCCGGCCGATCAGTGATCAAAATGGCGCCTCGACGCGTTTTTACCATTCCGGCGGCTTCGAGCGAGTTCACCGCATGCGTGACACCCGCGCGACGGACATTGAGCATGACGGACAGCAGTTCGTGCGTAAGGCATATCTCGGCGCCATCGACGCGATCACTGCACATCAGCAACCATCTGCACAGGCGCTCCTCGACCGTGAACGACGCATTGGCCAGCGCGGTATTCGCAGTTTGCTCGAGCAGACCATATACATACCGATTGAGCATCGAGCGCAGATCTGCGCTGGCTTCCAGTCGGCTGGAAAGAACGGGGGCTGGCAGGCGGTATCCATAGCCAGGAATCTGGATGACACTGCGTATAGGAGAAGCGTCGACGCCGAGAATCGTCGCGGCATCGACCATCCCCTCTCGTCCGATAATCGCGGCTTCGGTCTCGTGCCCCTCGCTTGAGGTGATGACCATTGAGGCGATGCCTTCCTCGAGGAACCAGCAATGGCCGATGGGTTGCCCCGGAAAAATCAGCGCCTGCGAGCGGGCCAGCTCGACGCGAACCAAGCGCGGTTCCAACGCGGCAAAGTCAGCGACGCTCATCGTGCGCAGCAATAGATTCTTGAAGGAAGATTGATCTCGCAAGTCCGGGCCCCATCACAACAGGGCGGGAGAACAATTCTCTCTGCCGGCTGCGCCCATGCATCGGCAGTCGATACGACCGATATGGGTATGATGCCTCTAATTTACGAACATTGTTATGTTAGTGCGTTTCCGTACAAAATTATCAATGTGTCATATTTGCGAGATAACAAATATTCCTAAGGGATATTTTGTATAAATATTTTGCTCTTATATTGTATAATAAAATATGAAATCTAAAAAATTTATTGTGCATTAATTGATATTTTATTGAAAGGTGTGTGAAAAATTATAGTAATCGCAAATTTTAGCGCCAAGAGCTTTATCATCGTTTTGTATGAGCGCGTTTGACCAGCCCACTGTTGTAAACTGCCGCGATCCGTAAGGCTCCAGCTCCTGCGAACCGAGTAGGTCCGATTGCCAAAGCGAATTCGGCAAGAAAGCCGTTGGGCGTCAGGCGCAATCTCCGATGAGTGGCATCGTCATTCGACGCCAGCTTCTTGATGCCGGATATGCCAACACCCTTCTCGAAGAACGCCGGTCCCCGGCAGCTCAACTATCGCAATGGTCTCGAAAGCCTGCCTATGCTCTGGTGCGAGCGGTGGGCTGCTCTTAAAAATGCCGAAGGCGGCGGAGCCTGGCCGCATCTCCCGGCCACGAGCAGCCCTACAAAGGGGCGCAAAATATGGCTTCTCGCGCCCTACGAGGCGCGGAGCGCGATTAGATCAGCCACAATGGACTGGGTGGTGCGGTCGAGAAGACTCGAACTTCCACGGCCTTTCGGCCACAACGACCTCAACGTTGCGCGTCTACCAGTTCCGCCACGACCGCACACCGAGTAAGTATCCCGGCGGGCCGGGATGCTGGTAGGCGCGTGCCACTAGCAAAGCCGAACCGGGGGCGCAATGCCCGATCGTGAAAATCAGTAGAGAAACATCGGCATGCCTTTCACATGCATCAGCTTTGCCCGGTATCGAGCGCGATCATATAGCGCGTCGACGTCGACCGCCTTTGTCGCCTCGAGCAGGGTATCGATCGGGACGTCGGTATAATTGCCGTCACGCAGCGCCAGCATGCGGCCGGTCTCTCCCGCCGCGATCCGCTGCACGGCCATGCCGCCGAAGGCGAATCCCACCATTCGATCAAGTGCATCGGGATCGCCCGCGCGCATCAGATACGCGAGTTGCTGGACGATCGTGCCGAGCCCCGTCTCCGCCTCGATCGCGCGCGCCAGTCGTGCTCCGACGGCTTCAGCGTGGCGCTGGGTCGATGACATCGCCCGCTCGTCTGTATTGGCGGCGTCGCCGGCAATGGTAGCCCCTTCGGAGATCACGCACATCGCGTAGCTGGCCGGGCGGCTTTTGCGATCAGCGACCAGCAACGGCAGCAGCTCGTCGAGATTCGCCGGCACTTCGGCGATCACGGTGCGGTCCACCTGCGCCAGAAACCCCGCCAGCAGCGCTGTTTCGCCCGAACGGCGTCCGAACAGTTCGATCACGGCGATTCGTTCATGGCTTTCCGCGGTCGTCCGTAACGCGTTGATCGCATCGACCGAGCGGGTGATCGCAGTCGAAAAGCCGATGCAGTAATCGGTGCCGTGGACATCATTGTCCATAGTCTTGGGGATCGAGATCACCGGAAAGCCCAGCGAGGACAGATGCGCCGAAAAGCGCAAGGTGCCGTCCCCGCCGAGGGTGATCAACGCGTCGATGTTCAGCGCGGAAAGCACGTGCAGCACCTGGCTCGTCCGGTCGCCGCCAGGCACCGTCCGGGGATCGGTGCGCGAGGTGTGGAGCATCGTACCACCGACCCGGTCGATCCCGCGCACGGCCTCCCGATCGAGCGAAATCGTGTGGGCTCCCACGCTGTCGGGATCGGCGGGATCGATTTCGAGGAATCCCTGCCATCCGCGCCTGAAACCGACGACCTGCCATCCGCGGTCCATCGCCGACAGCGCCACCGAGCGGATGCAGGGATTGAGCCCCGGTACATCGCCGCCGCCCGTCAATATGCCAATTCGCATCGTTCGTCCTTGGCTTCAGTCCGTTGGGCTAACTCAAGCTACGTGATCGTCGATCGATTCCCGGCGCCGAAGGCTGATCGTCGCGATCAGTTTCCGGCCGGGCCGATGAAGCTCAGGTGCAGGTTGCGCGCGCCACGCGGCACATCGACCGCCGCGCTGTCGAAATCGGCCGTGGCGCCCGCAGCGAGCTGGTTGACTGGACGGGTGATCGTCCAGCTATAGACGGTGCGCCCCTGCGCATCGCGCAGCTCGGCGCGAATGTCGTGGACTGTTTGCGGCACGTTGGTCGGGTTGACGACGCGCCCCGTCACCGCGAGCAGCTCGTTGCCGCTGGCCGTTTCGCGCCGGTCCGGCTTGCGTGTCATTTCGATCACCAAGGGCACAGTGGTGGGCGTAACTCCAATCCGTTGGCCAAGCCTGTCGGGGCCAATCGCGATGATCGCGCCGATCGCGCTGATCAGGATGACCGCGATGATCGCCGCCGCAATGGTCAGTAATTTGCTGACATTGCGGCGCGGGCGGAACGCCAGCTGCTGATGGTTGGGATCGGGAAGTGCGGCCTCGGATGGGCCGTCATAGCGCGCGACCACCTCATTCTCGGCTACGCTCGGCTGCTGCTGATAGGCTGGCGCTTCCGTCGGAAAAGCTGCCGCTGTCGCGGGTGGGGGGCTGGTTGCAGCGGGCTCTCCCGCCGAAAACAGGTCGGCGGGCGCTTCTGCCAGCTCAAGCACCACTGGCTCCTGAAACCAGCTATGGCGGCAATTGGCGCAGCGCACCTGACGGCCGGTGGGGCCGACGGCTGCATCGGGGACAAGGTAGCGTGTATTGCAGGACGGGCAGGAAAGTATCATCGGTCCCAGACATTCGACGCGCTCGTTGCGCAATTTCTTCACTAACCATGGTCAACCGGCACCTGCAAGCATTGTCGCCAGATACGGGGGGCGGAATATTTTGCGCGCGCGGTGGGGCTGTGCCATGGCGGTGCCGACAGGTGAGCAGGGTGGTTGCGGATCATGGGCTTAGGCGCGGTGTCGAACATCGTGCAGTTCGAAAATGTCGGTCTGCGCTATGGGGCCAGCGCGGAGACACTTTCGGATGTCACGTTCTCGCTCGCTGCGGGCGCATTCTATTTTCTCACCGGGCCGTCCGGGGCCGGCAAGAGTTCGCTGTTGCGGCTGATCTACCTCGCGCAGCGGCCCAGTCGCGGTGTCATCCGCATGTTTGGCGAGGATATCGTGACGCTGCCGCGGGATCGCATGCCCGGCTTCCGACGACGGATCGGCGTGGTGTTCCAGGATTTCCGGCTGGTGCCGCATCTGTCCGCTTATGACAATATCGCCTTGCCGCTACGCGTGAACGGCGTGCCCGAGGCCGACATCGACACGCCGGTTTGCGAAATGCTCGAATGGGTTGGTCTGTCCGGTCGGGCGAGTGCGCGGCCGGCAACCCTGTCGGGCGGCGAGCAGCAGCGGGTGGCGATCGCGCGCGCGGTAATCGGGCGCCCGGAAATATTGGTCGCCGATGAGCCGACCGGCAACGTCGATCCGGAGATGGCCGAACGGCTGCTCTATTTGTTCGATGCGCTCAACAAGCTCGGCACCACGATCGTCGTGGCGACGCATGACGTGCAGTTGCTGCAGCGGGTGGCGGGCGCTGAGATCATTCGGCTCGATCGTGGCCGGGTTTCCGATCCCACCGGTACGTTGCGCCATCCGCCGAGGCGCCGTTGATGGTGGGCCGAGCGCAGACATGGCTGACAAGTGCCGCCGCCCGCAAGCTGCTGCCCGAAGGCCGGCTGACCGGTCCGATGCCGTGGGTAATCGCGATCATGATGTTTCTGATGGCGCTGTCGGCGGCGGCCGGGCTGGCTTTGGGATTCGCCGCGCGCGAACTCGACAATAATCTGGCCGGGCAGATCACGATCCAGATCGTCGATGCGAATGCCGCGCGGCGTGCCGCGGCGGCGCAACTCGTGGTGGCGAGGGTGCGGTCGATGCCGGGGGTCGTCGCCGTCGATCGGATCAGCGATCGGCAGATCACCGATCTGCTGCGGCCCTGGCTCGGCGCCGGGTTGGCCGACAATGATCTGCCGGTGCCGGCGATGATCGACGTCCGCTTCGGCGAGGATGCCCGCAATCGGATCGAGGCCGTCACCCGTCTCGTCCGGGAGATCGCACCTGCCGCGCGTGTGGACGAACATGGCCAATGGCTCGCGCCGCTGGCCGGGCTGATGGGGGCGCTGCGCTGGCTGGCGGCGATGCTTGTGCTCTTGATGGCGACGGCGACTGCGTTCACGGTGGTGCTGGCCGCACGGGCGGCGCTCAACACCCATCAGGCAACGATCGACGTGATGCATCATCTGGGGGCCACCGATGGACAGATCGCCCGCCTGTTCCAGCGCCGCATCGCGCTCGATGCGCTGTTCGGCGGTGTGCTGGGGCTTGCGCTGGCGGCGGTTGTGGTGGTCGCGGTCGGACGCCGGATCGTCGAGCTTGGGTCGGATCTGCTTGGCGCAATCGGACTGCCGACGTTCGCCTGGGCGATATTGGCGCTGTTGCCGGTCATCGGGACGCTGCTCGCGATGCTCGCGGCGCGACTTACCATCCTGATCGCGTTGAAGCATCGCCTGTGATCGCGCGCATCGTCAGCGCTGTCGTGATCCTGTGGGCGGCGGGCTTCATGGTGTTCGCTTTGTTTCTGCCGCAGCCGGCCGAGGAGGTGATCCTGACCGACGGGATCGTCGTGATGACCGGCAGCAGCGGCCGGATCGAGCGGGGGCTTGCGTTGCTACGCGCGAAGAAAGCGAAAAGATTGCTGATATCCGGGGTCGATCGTCGGGTACGACCGCACGAACTGGCAAGCGAATTTCACGCGGCCGACGCGCTGATCGATTGCTGTGTCGATCTCGGACATGAATCGGTTGATACACGGTCCAATGCCGAGGAAGCGGCAGGATGGGTCGCGCGCAACCATTATGGCTCGATCCGGCTGGTCACGTCGGACTGGCATATGGCCCGGGCTCGCTTCGACCTGGCAAGGATGTTGTCGGCCAACGTGAAGCTGACCGCCGATGCCGTTCCGTCCGAACCGGATCTGGCGGGACTGTTGCGGGAGTATAACAAATATTTGCTAAGGCGCTTAGCTGCCTTGATCGGAATATGATGAACTTTATCAGGTCCACTTTGTTCGCGATCATATTCTACCTGATCACGATTATTGCGGTCCTGACCGCCTTTATCACCGTGCGTTTCGGCGACAAGGCCCTGTGCTGGCATGCCCAGCATTGGGCGCTGCTTCATCGCTGGTGCGCGCGTTGGCTCCTCGGCATTCGTACCGTGGTGGAAGGAACGATTCCCGACGGGCCCTTCCTGTTCGCCGCCAAGCATCAATCGATGTTCGAAACGCTGGATCTTCTCGTTATTCTGGGCGATCCTGCGGTCGTCGTGAAGCGTGAACTGGCCGATCTCCCGTTTTTCGGAAAGGTGGCTCGCGATTATGGCGTCATCCCCGTCGATCGCGAAGGTTCGGCGAAGGAGTTGCGGCGCATGATGCGGGCCGCCGCTGCGGCCCGGGAAGCGCACCGTCGCGTGCTGATCTTCCCGGAAGGTACGCGTGTTCCGCTGGGTGACCAGCCACCGCTGCGTCCTGGCTTCGCCGGCCTGTACAAGCAACTTCGCCTGCCTGTGGTGCCGATCGCGCTCGACAGCGGCCGAGTTTCTCCGCGCAATAGTTTCGTGAAGAAACCGGGAATCGTCAGGATGCGGTTCGGCGAACCTATTCCGCCGGGCTTGCCCCGCGAAGAGATTGAGGCGCGGGTTCATACGGCGATCAACGCGCTGGAGAACGAAAAAGCGAATTAATCGGAAGCGCGGCTGATCGTTCGGTCCGCTGGTGGCGACGTGGCAATCCCGTGCGGTAATGGCAATGCGGGATCGGTTGGGCCGAAATTTCCGGCTAGATAGCTGAAGCCGACTTCGCCGCCGCCGCCGTCATGTTTCTCTTTTGAGATATATTACGAGAATATTGCAGATTCCGGCTTGCCAGCGTTGTGCAATGCGATGATCATATCTGCATAACCCCAAAAAAGTGAGGAATCGTGCGGATGAAAACGCTTTTGCGATGCGGTATCCTTTTGCCTGCTTTCGTGCTGCTGGACACGGCCATGGCGACCGCACAGGTGGTTGCGCCGCCGGCGGACGAGGGATCGGCGAGCGACATCATTGTCACCGGATCGCGCATCCGCCGTGATCCCCTCACGCAGGACACGCCGGTTGTCACCGTCGATCAGGCGTCGCTTGCGCGGACCGGCCTGTCGTCCGTCGCCGATGTGTTGCAGCGCCTGCCCAGCGCCAGCGGCGGCCTCAATTCGAAGGTGAACAACAGCGGCAATATTGGCAATCCGCCCGATGGCGGCGGCGTCGGCGCCGGTTCGGCGGAGATCGACCTGCGCTACCTCGGGGCGAAGCGGACGCTCGTGCTGGTCGATGGCGTACGCTTCGTCAACGGCGCCAGCGCCAGCGGTATTCCATCGACAGTCGATCTCAATACGATTCCGGTGAGTTCGATCGAGCGGATCGAAGTGCTCCAGTCGGGGCAGTCGCCGCTTTATGGTTCGGATGCGCTTGCGGGCGTCGTCAACGTCATCACCAAATCCTCGCAGAAGGGGCTGCAGGCATCCGCCCAGTTCGGCACCTTCCGCCAGGGCGACGGCCACACCCAGGATTATAATCTCAGCTATGGCGTGAAGGGGCCGACGACCAGCGTCGTGTTCGGCGGCAGCTATGTGAAGCAGGATGCGGTTCGCACGCGCGACCGATCGATTTCGCAATTCCCTAACCCGGGGCAGACGAGTTGCACCGATCCGGTCGGCGGCTGTTCGAGCGCGACGCTCAACGGCTTTTTCGCCGTCGGCGGCCCGACGCTGACCCTGAAGGCGCCGGTCGCCGGCAAGCCACGCTACGACCCGCTGGATCCGACCGGCCCGAACAGCGACTTCAAGCTGCTCACGACGGCAGATCGCTTTAACTTCTCACCGTTCAACTACCTCCTGACCCCGTCGGAACGGTATAGTGGCTTCGCGAACGTCAAACAGGAGCTGACCCCGGATATAACCCTCCACGTCAAGGCGCTGTACACGCATCGCAATTCGCAGAATCAGGCGGCGTTCCTGCCGTTGTTCATCGGCCCGGATGCCGGCAACGGCAATCTGCTGGACACGATCTCGATCGATGTCACCAACCCGTATAACCCGTTCGGGCGAACGCTATCGGCCGGTGGCGCCGGCAATCCGCCGGCCAATTATTCCACTGTCCGTCGCCGGCTGATCGAGGCCGGCCAGCGCACCTATACGCAGCGTGTCGATACCATGTCGCTGAACAGCGGTCTCGATGGCTCGTTCATGGTGGCCGGAAAGAAATGGTATTGGGACGTTAACGCCGAACTGGGCTGGAACGACGCGCATCAATTGTTCACGGGCAATGTCAACGCCGCCAATCTGGCGCGCGCGCTGGGGCCGATCGCGAACTGCACCGCGCCGTGCGTGCCCTTCAACATCTTCGGCGGCGCCGGATCGGTGACGCCCGCGATGCTCGCTTATGTGGGTTTCGATGAGAAGGACAAGAGTTCGCAGCGATTGGAAGACTATACGGCCAATCTGAGCGGGGACCTGTTCGATTTGCTGCCGGCTGGCGCGGTTGGCTTTGCGCTTGGCTACGAGCATCGGATCCAGCAGGGGAGCTTCACGCCCGATGCGATCATCAGCGCGGGGCTCGGGGCCGATATCCCGGCACAGCCCGCGGCGGGCGGATATCATTCGGACGAGTTCTACGGCGAAGTCCGCGTACCGCTGCTGAAGAATACGGCGTTCTTCGAAACGCTTGAGCTCGACGGGGCCGTGCGCCACACGAAGCTTTCGATCGGGGGCAAGAATACGAGCTTCACCGGCAGCGGAACGTGGAAGCCCGTCTCCGACGTGTTGTTCTTCGGTTCCTATGCGCAGGGCTTCCGGGCGCCCAGCATCGGGGAACTGTTCGGCGCGGCATCGCGCTCGGATGCGCCGATCGATGATCCCTGCACCAATGTCGCGGGATCGCCCTGGCAGACGTCGGCAACGGTACGGGCCAATTGCATCGCCAACGGCGTGCCGGCAAGCGGTAGCTATCAGGAGCCCAATGGCGGCCAGCTTCCCGTTCTGACCGGCGGCAGCACCACCTTGAAGCCCGAAAAATCTCGGACTTTGCTGTTCCGCGGCGTGTACAGCCCATCCTGGGTGCGCGAGAAAGGCTTTGGCAGCCTGTTCAATGTCGAGGTCAATTATTACGACATCAAGGTTACCAACGCGATCGCGCCTATCCTTCCCGGAATCACGCTCGCCCGTTGCGCCCAAGCCGGCGACGCGCTGAGTTGCGCTTCGGTGATCCGTACGGCCAGCGGCACGATCGCCCGGATCAACGGCCTGCTGCAGAATATCGGCGGGATCCGGACCAAGGGCGTCGATCTGACGCTGAACTATCGCACCGAGCCGACCCGCTTCGGCGCCTTCGGCTATCAGTTCTCCGGCAACTATCTGATCAAATATGACGAGATCGTGCCTGCGGCGGTCGGCATCACCACCACCAGCTATCGCGGCACGACGCGTGGATTCCCCGATCAATCCTACCCCAAGTTCAAGGGGACGGGCGTGTTCGACTGGCAGCTCGGCGATTTCGGGGCGTCCTATGTCGGGCGCTACATCCACAGCGTGGTGGAGTCGGATGGCCACAAGATGCACAGCCGCCTCTACAGCGACCTTCAGTTCACCTTCTCGCCGGCCAAGTTCGATCACAAGATCGTGATGACCGCGGGCGTCAACAACGTGTTCAACCTGAATCCGCCAGCCTGCAATACCTGCACCGGGCCGAATTTCGACGCGACGACCTACGATATTCCGGGTCAGTTCGGTTATCTGAAGATCGCGTACAAGATGTAGGTCGCGTCCTCACCGGGCTCTTTCGCTGGTGGAAGGGCCCGGTGCTGAATACCGTGTCAGTGTTCGCGGCCGAAGTCCGGCCGGCTGTCATCCTGGCCCTGTTCGATGATGCTCCGCCGGATCGCGCGGGTGCGGCTGAAAAGCTCGAACAAGGCATCGCCATCGCCCCAGCGGATCGCACGCTGGAGCGCGGTCAGATCCTCGGAGAAGCGCTGGAGCATCTCCAGCACCGCATCCTTGTTCGACAGGAAGACGTCACGCCACATCGTCGGATCGGAGGCGGCGATGCGGGTGAAGTCGCGGAAGCCGCCGGCCGAGAATTTGATCACTTCGCTCTGCGTGACCTCTTCCATATCGGATGCGGTGCCGACGATCGTATAGGCAATCAGGTGGGGCAGGTGGCTGGTGACGGCGAGCACCAGATCGTGGTGCTTCGCATCCATCGTCTCGACATCAGCGCCGAGCCGTTTCCAGAATTCGCAGATGCGGGCGATGGCGGTCTCGTCGGCGCCCTCGGGCGGGGTGACGATGCACCAGCGGCCGTTGAACAAAGTCGCAAAGCCGGCGTCGGGGCCGCTATTCTCGGTACCAGCGACCGGGTGGGCGGGAATGATGGCATTGTCCGGCAGAGCGGCGGTCAGCGCCGCCAGCACCGAGCTTTTCGACGAGCCGACGTCGCTGACGATCGCCTCGGGCGGGAGATCGGCGGCGATGCTTTGCGCAACCGCGCCCATCGCGCCGACAGGCACGCACAGGATCACCAGATCGGCGTCGATAACAGCCGCGCCGGGCGTATCGGTGACATCGTCGGCGAAGCCGAGGTCGCGGGCGCGATCGCGCACGCCGGCATCGCCGTCATGGCCGGTGACGCGCACAGTCGGCATCGTCGCTTTGACCGCACGGGCGATCGACGATCCGATCAGGCCAAGCCCGATGATCGCAACGCGCGAGAAAGGCAGCATCAGCCGGCGGCTTCCACAAGCTTGCGCAGCGCCGTCATCAGTCCGCGAATCTCCGCTTCGGTGCCGATCGTGATGCGCAGCGCATGGGGAAGCTGCTGGCCAGGAAGCCAGCGCACGATGTAGCCGGCATCCATCAGTCCGTTATAGGCTGCCTCGGCAGTCAGTGCGCCTTCGAACAGCACCAGCGAGAAATTGGCCTTGCTTGGCACCGCGCGCAAGCCCTTGTTGCCAAGGCTGGCAATCTCCTCCTCGAACCACGCCCGCCATTGCAGATTATGGTTGCGGCTGGTCGCGACGAAATCGGTATCGCCCAGCGCCGCGATCGCCGCCTGCTGGCCAGCGGTCGTCACGTTGAACGGCGCGCGGATCTTGTGGAGCGCGTCGATCACCTCCGCGGGGCCGTAGCCCCAGCCGATCCGTTCGGCGGCGAGGCCGTAGATTTTCGAGAAGGTGCGCGTGACCAGCACGTTCGGCGCGGATTTGGCGAGTTCGAGCCCGCCATCGTCATCGGCTTCCTCGAGATATTCGGCATAGGCCTGATCGATCACCAGCAGGCAATCGGCCGGTGTTGCCGCGTAGAGCCGCGCGATCTCCGCACGGCTCGAATAGGTGCCGGTCGGATTGTTCGGATTGGCGACGAAGATCACGCGCGTCTTCGGGCCGATCTTCGCGATCAGCGCGTCGATATCGGTCGCATAGTCGCGATCATCGGCTTCGATCGGCTCGGCACCCACTCTGCGCGCGGCGATCGGATAGACCGAAAATCCGTAGCGGACGAACAACACCTCATCGCCCACGCCGGCAAAGGCGCCGGTGGCGAGGTGCAGCACTTCGTCCGATCCGGTACCATATATGATGCGCGCCGGATCGAGGCCGTAAGCTGCGCCGATCGCTTCGCGAAGATCGGCAGCTGCGGCGTCCGGATAGCGGTCGAGCGACAGCGCGCCGGCAGCAAAGGCGGTGCGGGCCGCATCGCTGGTTCCGAGCGGATTTTCGTTGGATGATAGCTTGACGACCTTGCGGCCGTCATCGGTCGTCGAACGCCCTGGAACATAAGGCGCGATCGCATCGATCCAGGGCTTGGGAATGGGTCTGATCATAAGCGGGCCGTCTATGCGCCGGGGCCGGCCTTGACAAGCGGTGTGGGGAAAGTCCGCGCGACAAGCGAGCGGCATTCATCCATTGTAAACGGCTCTTATTTTATCTAGGAAGACCATACATCAAGAGTTGGGCAGTGCCCGACGCCAACCTGCTTTCCGGGCAAGGTGGCGCTTCCGTAAGGAAGGATGTGGCCGAACCGGCAACGAAACGGGTCATGCCACTCTCGGTCCTGTCGCAAATTTCAGGACGTGAGTGAATTCGATGCCGATCAAGATTCCGGACAATCTGCCCGCCCGTGCCACCCTGGAAGCCGAAGGCGTGATGGTGCTGCGCGAGGCCGATGCCGTTCGGCAGGATATCCGGCCGATGCGGATCGGCCTGCTCAATCTGATGCCGAACAAGGTCAAGACCGAGACCCAGCTTGCACGCCTGCTCGGCTCTTCGCCGTTGCAGGTCGAGCTTACCCTCGTCAAGATGACCAACCACGTCGCGCGCAACACGCCGAGCGACCACATAATCTCCTTCTATCACGATTGGGAAGATGTCCGATCGGAGAAGTTCGACGGTTTCATCGTCACGGGTGCGCCGGTCGAAACCTTGCCGTTCGAACAGGTGACCTATTGGGACGAATTGCGCCGCATCTTCGATTGGACGCAGACCAATGTCCATTGCTGCTTCAACATCTGCTGGGGCGCGCAGGCTGCGGTTCACCATTTCCACGGCATGACCAAATATCTGCTGCCGCAGAAGATGTTCGGCGTTTATCGCCACCGCAACCTGGCGCCGGCCTCACCTTATCTGCGCGGCTTTTCGGATGACTTCTCGGTTCCGGTCTCGCGCTGGTCGGAGATGCGGCGGGAGGATGTGCCGGCCGATAGCGGCATGGATGTCCTGATGGAGTCGGAAGAGGCGGGCCTGTGTCTGCTCAACGATCCGGCGCATCGATCGCTGCACATGTTCAACCATATCGAATATGATTCGCATTCGCTCAGCGACGAATATTTCCGCGATCTTGCGTCGGACAAACCTGTCCCCACGCCGCACGACTATTTTCCGGACGACAATCCGAGCCAGCCGCCGCTGAACCGCTGGCGCAGCCATGCGCATCTGTTGTTCGGCAACTGGATCAACGAGATCTACCAGACCACGCCGTTCGTGATTGACGAGATTGGCAATGAGGTGTCTGCGCGAGCCGAGCGGCCCGCTATCGCCTTGCCGCGCAAACGAAGCGCCTGACCTCGGGGGCGGCGACAAAAGAGACGGCTTATTTGGCCATCTAGGACGCGATATCTCGCCGGGCGTGAAGCACGCGCTTGGCAGTCACCGTGCGACGCGGTTCCGTGCCCGATCGCGCAAGTCGTCAAAATATGCTGCGCCAATGACGTCGGTCGGCGCGGTCTCAGCGCCATCGAGCAAGAGCAGGCGAACCTTTTGGCGGTCCCGATCCTTGCGGATCAACTCCCTCACATATTCGCAGCTGGTCCCGAAACCCCGCCCAGCGACTTGTTGATCGACGAAGTTTTTAAGGGTTTCCGGTAGAGATATGTTCATCGTACTCATATGAACTTCCTTAGCGGCTTTGGCAAAATTTGGCCAGATTGTGCCCCCCCCCCCCGATAACGCGTGGCAAATCTCGCGCCATCGGGGCGTTCCCAGGGGATTCTCGTCAAGGAGGCCTGCACAATCACGCTTGTGAAGGCCCCGATTGCGAGCCTGGCGCGGGTCCATGAAAGATCGACTGCTTCAGATGGCGGGACCGTCGGCATTTGCAAGCGACGCCCGCGCTCTGATCACACCCGTTCGGCCGCCGAAATTGCGTCGGCCGCCCGCAGCGCCGCCAATATCTTCATCAGATGCTGGACGTCGTGGACCTCGATCGTCACGTCGTTCGTGTGGAAGCTGCGGTCGCGGTGCGACAGCGACAGGTTGACGATGTTGGCCTTGTGCGCGCCCAATATGCCGGCCATCACGCCAAGCGAGCCGGGCTCGTTCTTCACGATCACGCGCAGTTTGGCGGTGCCGCCATCGGCCTTGTCGCCCCACGCCAGATCGACCCAGTCGGCATCCTGGCTGTCGGCCAGCTTCGGGCATTCGATCATATGGACTTCGACCGGTTGGTCTTCGCGGCGCAGTCCGACGATGCGGTCTCCCGGCACGGGATTGCAGCACGGCGCGAGCTGAAAGGCCACGCCCGGCGTCAATCCCTTGATCGAAATCGCCTCGCGTTGATGGGGGACCTCGCGCTTCACCCCTGCCTTCTCGGCGCTGCCGGGCATCAGCGCATCCATCACCGTCGCATCGTCGACAAGCTTGCGGGCGATCGCCTCCATCAAGGTTTCTTCATCCGGAACCTTGAGGCGTTTGAGTGCATTGCGAATGGCGTCCGGGCCGAGCTGGGCCGGGATGCGGCCGACGATCTCCTTGTAGAATTTCCGGCCAAGCGCGACCATCTCCTCGCGCTCCTTATGGCGAACGAAGCGCCGGATCGATGAGCGGGCCTTGCCGGTGATCGCATAACTCAACCATTCCGGCTGCGGTTCCTGCGCCTTCGATCGCAATATCTGGACCTGATCGCCATTTTCAAGCGGCGTGCGCAGCGGGACGACGCGACCGTTTACCTTCGCCCCGACGGCCTGATCTCCCAGATCGGTGTGGACAGCATAAGCGAAGTCGATCGGCGTCGATCCCTTGGGCAACTGGATCAGTTCGCCGGTCGGGCTGAACGCGAAGATGCGATCCTGATACATCGCCATCCGCGTATGTTCGAGAAGTTCCTCCGGATTATCGGCATGTTCCAGGATGTCGACCAGATCGCGGATCCAGCCCGAATTGCCCTCGCTCCGCGCTGGCTGGCCCAGCTTGTAGGCCCAATGTGCGGCCAAGCCATATTCGGCCTCGGCATGCATGTCCTCGGTGCGGATCTGGATTTCGATGCGCATCTTTTCCGAATGGATCACCGACGTGTGCAGCGAGCGATAACCATTGCGCTTGGGTGTGGAGATATAATCCTTGAACCGGCCCGGCACCATCGGCCACCGCTGATGGACAATGCCGAGCGCGCGATAGCATTCGTCGACGGTCTTCACGATCACGCGAAACGCCATCACGTCGGACAATTGCTCGAAGCTGATGTGCCGTTCGGCCATCTTCTTCCAGATCGAATAAGGGTGCTTTTCGCGCCCCATAATCTCAGCCTGAATTCCGTTGCGGCCCAGCTGCAGCCGGATCCCCGATCCGATCCGCGAGATCAGATCGCCGCCGCCTTCGCGAAGCTGATCGAGGCGTTTGGTGATCGAATCATAGGCGTCCGGTTCCAGCTGCTGGAACGCCAAAGTCTGCATCTCGCGCATGAATTCATACATGCCGATCCGCTCGGCGAGCGGGGCGTAGATATCCATCGTCTCCTTGGCAATCCGCCGGCGCTTGGCCTCGGACGGGATGTGATGGAGCGTCCGCATATTGTGCAGCCGATCGGCCAGCTTGACGAGCAGAACCCGGATATCGCTCGACATGGCGAGCAGAAATTTGCGCAGATTTTCCGCGGCGCGCTCGTTTTCGGTCTGCGCTTCGATTTTCGAGAGTTTGGTGACTCCGTCGACCAGCCGCGCGACCGACGCGCCAAATATCTTCTCGATCTGTTCAGCGGTCGCGACCGTGTCTTCGATGGTATCGTGGAGGATCGCCGTCGCGATCGTCTCGTCATCGAGCTGAAGGTCGGTCAATATGCCCGCGACTTCGATCGGATGGCTGAAATAGGGATCGCCGCTGGCGCGTTTCTGGCTACCATGTGCCTGCAGCGAAAACACATAGGCGCGATTGAGCAACGCCTCATCGGCGTCCGGGTCGTAAGCGAGGACCCTGTCTACAAGTTCATATTGTCGCAACACCCCTCAATGATGGGGGTAGGAGATGCGCTTTTGCAACAGGTAAAGGCCGGAATTCGTGACTGAAATGCCACAAATTCCGGTCAACATGCCTATTCGTAGTCGGAACCGATGTTCTGGTTGCGCGGCGGAGCGGCAGCGGTGAGGCGCAGCGCTTCGGCCGAAGCCGACAACGAGCCGATTTCATCGGGCGCATCCTCATCGTCGATGCGGACACGCTGAAGTGAGCTGACCACGGCTTCATGCAGGTCGTCGGGCAAAACGGTCTGCTCGGCGATTTCGCGCAATGCTACGACCGGATTTTTATCGCGATCGCGATCCAGCGTGAGTTCGGCCCCGCCCGATATCTGACGGGCCCGCTGGGCTGCCATGAGAACGAGATCAAACCGGTTGGGAATCTTGTCGACGCAATCTTCGACAGTGACGCGCGCCATACTGAACGCTCCGATAGAAACAGGAGGTAAGGAAAGGGGGCGCGGCTAGCAGCCAGAGCCCGAAATGTAAAGGAAAATGCCGTCGGGATCGATCGGGATCGCCGCAGGTGTTGATTTTGCCGCGATTATTCCTCGTCCTTCCATGCCCAATGCAGGCCACAGGGCGGAATGTTCCAAAATTCATAACCGTGGTCGATTCGCGCGAATAAAGGTTCCAGCAAGCGCACGACGTAAGGCGAATATTGATAGACCAGGAAAGCACCACCCGGCTTTAAGGCGCGGTGCGTGGCCTCAGCAATGGCTGGGCCAACACCCGATGGGAGCGTCGAGAAGGGCAGCCCCGAAAGGACATAGTCGGCCTTCTCGAAGCCGTGGCTGATGATGATCTCGTTCACGTCCGCTGCCGACCCGAGCACCGCCACGAAACGCGAATCGGTGAACTTGCGGCGAAGGAAATCGATGAAGACAGGATTGGTGTCGATTACGAGCAAAGTCGCGTCGGGCGCCAGATTGTCGAGGATCGTGCCGCAAAACGTGCCTACGCCGGGGCCGTATTCGACGAACAACTTCGTATTGGGCCAGTCCACGCGCGAAAGCATGCGGTCGATTGTGCGCTGGGACGACGGAATGATCGATCCGATCATCACCGGATGGCGAAGGAACTCCCGAAAAAACAGGGCGAAGGGATGTGGTGCGGAGCCGGATTTACGGGCACTCGCGCTCCCTTCGAGCGCTCGCTCCGCCGAGAATTCACCCATGATGCTCCTGTCGGGCTGTTGGTCGTATGGTCTCCGTTCGCAAATGATGCTGCTAAAGGCAAGGGCAACGCTTACGGACGGTTGGATAGATCAAACCTATTTGATTGCCGTAAGTTGCATGATGGTCGGTAAGGCCACCGGAACGCGGGCCGAAAGCGCCCGTCATCGCGTTGTCACGCTTCTCGCTTGTTTCGGTCGCGTAAACGAAATATTGCGGCGCACCATTTAACGTGTTCCTATCGTCTGATTGCGATACAACGGTGTTTCAGGAGGGTTCCGATGCGCAGGCTGCCGCCGCTCACGGCCATTGAGGCATTCGTTCAGGTCGCACGATTGGGTTCGGTCAAGGCTGCCGCCGAGGAATTGGCGCTGTCTTCGCCTGCGCTTAGTCGCCGTGTGCAGGCGCTCGAACGTTTCATGGGTCGTAATTTGTTCGAACGTCGGCATCAGTCGATGATGTTGTCGTCGGACGGCGAATTGCTGCTTGCGCGGATCGCGCCGGCGCTCGATGCGCTGACGCTGGCAATCGACTCGACATCGGGCGAGAGTGAGTTGCTGCGATTGCGACTGGGTGTGCTTCCGCTGTTTGCGTCGCAGCGGTTGATTGGCCGCTTACCGTCGCTCCGTCAGCGTCATCCTGAACTTCATATCGATATCGATACGGCTGCTCATGCGCTGGCGCGTCTGGGAGAAGGGGTTGATGCCGCGATCGTGCTGGCGCGCGATGTCGATTCGAGCCTTTACGGCCGCCGCATCGATCGCGATTGCGCGGTGGGGATCGTGAGTAAATCGTTGCTCGAGGGCCGTTATCCGCTCCGGAAAGTCGAGGACCTCAGCCGGATGACGATTTTTCTTCACCGCGACATGCCCGAACTGTTCACGGCGTGGCGTGAGGCGATGGGCGTGCCCGATCTGGAGCCGGCTGCGGTCGATCATTTCGATTCGGGGCAGTTGATGCTCGACGCTGCCGCACAGGGCCTGGGTATTGCCTTCATGCTCGAAGGTCATTTGAACGAGGCGCATGATGATCGCCTGACCAATCTGTTCGATCAGCGGATCACCAGTCCGTACAGCTATTGGTTTGCCTGCCGTCGCCCGGCGCTGTCGAATCGGGCGGTCAGGCTGTTTCACGACTGGCTTTTCAGCACGATATCGAACGGCTGACGGTGAGATCAATTCCTCCCCGAGACGCGCTCGGGGAGGAATTTGGTTGCGTCAGGCGTCGGCGGCTACCTTCATCGACACAATCTTGCCAGGTGCGCGGGGCGGTTCGCCCTTCGGCAGCGCGTCGATATGCTCCATGCCCGATTCGACCGAACCCCACACCGTATATTGGCTATCAAGGAATCGGGCGTCATCGAAGCAGATGAAGAACTGGCTGTTCGCACTGTTCGGGTTCGAGCTGCGCGCCATCGAGCAGACGCCACGAACATGGGGTTCCTTGCTGAATTCGGCCTTGAGGTTGGGCTTGTCGGAACCACCCATGCCGGTGCCAGTGGGGTCGCCGCCCTGCGCCATGAACCCGGGGATCACGCGGTGGAAGACCACGCCGTCATAGAAACCCTCGCGCGCGAGGGCTTTGATATGATCGACGTGGCCTGGGGCCAGATCGGGGCGCAGATTGATGATCACATCGCCGCTCTCCAGCGTCATGATCAGGGTGTTTTCGGGATCGGACATCGGAAAATCTCCTCGACGGGTTTGAAAATCTGGCGTCGTCCCTATCGATTGATCGGCGCAGATGCGAGCGATGATTGCCGATCGGGCGGGTGGTAGCGCCCTTAGGCCGAATGCATATTCGAACAATCCTTCGGCGAATCGCGGCAGTGCGTGGATTTCATCGCCGCGCGAAATCCTCTAGGGCGGCGCGAGTTGTGAGTCCGGCGGAGGACGGTATGAGCGAATCCGAATCTGAAACCGTCGATCTTGTCCGTTCGTCGAGCTTGCATGACGATGATGATCGGCTGAATTCGTCGTTCGTCGACGCGGTCATCGCCTGTGTCGAAGAGGGTGATACCGAGGGCGCGCGCGCCCTCGTGCGGCCGCTTCATCCCGCCGATATCGCCGATCTGTTCGAACTCGCGCCCAAGGATATGCGGCGCCCGATCGCGGCGGCGATCGCCGAACTGCTCGACGGCGATGTGCTGTCCGAGATGAACGAATGGGTGCGCGACGAGCTGATCGACGCGCTGCAGCCGCACGAAGTCGCCGAAATCGCCACGCAGATGGATACCGACGACGCGGTTTCCATCATTGAGGAGATGGAGGAGGAAGATCAGCGCGCGGTGCTGCGCGCGATGGAGCCCGATGATCGCGCGGCGATCGAGGAGGCCTTGTCCTACCCCGAGGAATCAGCCGGCCGCTTGATGCAGCGCGATCTGATCGCGGTGCCCGAACATTGGACGGTCGGCGATGTACTCGATTATCTGCGGCGCAACGAGGATCTGACGACCGATTTCTGGGAAGTGTTTGTCGTCGACGCCGCGCATCATCCGATCGGCACGTGCAAGCTGAGCTGGATCATGCGCACGCCGCGATCGATCGCGGTCAGCGACGTCATGCAGCGCGAGCAGACGTTGATCCCGGTCGATATGGACCAGGAGGAAGTGGCGCTGCGCTTCCAGAAATATGCGCTGATTTCGGCCGCGGTGGTCGATCTTTCGGGGCGGCTGGTCGGCATGATCACGGTCGACGATGTCGTTCACATCATCCAGGAAGAGGCCGGCGAGGACGCGCTGCTGCTGTCCGGTGCGGGCGAAGGCGACATCAACCAGCCGATCCTGCTGACAATCCGCACCCGTGTGATCTGGCTGGTCGTCAATCTGGGTACCGCCATGGTCGCTGCTTCCGTGGTCGGACTATTCGAAGGGGAAATCGCCCGTTTCGCGCTGCTGGCGGCGCTGATGGGGATCGTGTCGGGCATGGGCGGCAATGCCGGCACGCAGACATTGGCGGTGGTCGTTCGTGCGCTCGCCACCAATCAGCTGACGGAATCGAACACGGTCCGCATGATCCTGCGCGAGTTCAGGATCGCTGGTGCCAATGGCGCGCTGCTCGGTATGCTGATCGGTGTGGGCAGCTACGTGATGTATGGTTATCCTTCGCTGTCGATCGTGTTCGGGCTAGCCATCCTGATCAACAACCTCGTTGCCGGACTGGCGGGCGTACTGATTCCGCTGACTCTGGAGAAGATGGAGATCGATCCGGCGGTATCGTCGGCGGTGTTCGTGACGATGGCGACCGATTGCATGGGCTTTTTCACTTTCCTGGGTCTCGCCGCGCTCTGGGGGCTGCACGGCTGATCGGCATATGGCGGCTGCACATCCCCTCAATATCACGCGCATAGCCTTCGGATGCGCCGACTTCGATGATTTGCGGACGCGTCTCGACGCGCGCGCGCAAGACGGCGAAGTCACCATCACGACGCGCTACCGGCCGAAACGGGCCGAGGAGTTGATCGGGGGCTCGCTCTACTGGATCTCGAAGCATCGCCTCGGCATGCGCCAGCGCATCCTCGGCTTTGCCGAGGCCGAAGACGGCCATTGCGTGATCCGCCTCGATGCCCGCCTCATCCCTGTACATCCGGTCACCCGGCGCGCGCATCAGGGTTGGCGCTATCTTGCCGGGGCGGATGCGCCACCCGATCTGGCTGATAGCGTGGATCCCGAAGGCCAAATTCCGCCGGCGCTCGAGGCGGAACTGGCCAATCTGGGCCTGATATAGAACCTCATCCGCCGCAGCGGATATCGCCCGAGCCATGTTTGCTGGTCGTGCAGGCGGGGTGTCCTGCAACTGCGATATCGCCCGATCCCGTGACGGAGAGGTTGGCCTGCCGCGCCGGGCCTACCGTTAGGTCGCCCGATCCGGTGACGCTTCCTGCCAGTGTTTCCACCGCGAGCCCGGCCGCTTTAAGATCGCCCGAGCCGCGCACCGCGGTATCGGCGCGGCCGGCCTTGCCGTTCAAGGTCAGATCGCCCGATCCCGTCAGGGTTGCGGTCAACCGTCCGGTTTCGAGATGGGCGATTGCGAGATCGCCCGATCCGGTCAGAGCGGTTTCGAAGGCCGGCGTGCGGATATTGTCGATGTTGACGTCACCCGATCCGGTGAGCTTTGCCGCGTTGAGCATCGGCACGGTCACGTCGATGACGACATTGTCATGATCGCCCATCGACCATCCCCAGTTCCATGTGCTTTTCACCGTGGAGATCGACAGTGTATCGCCATGCATTTCGATCAGCAGCTTGTCGAGCCGGCTCTGCGGCCCATGCGCGTTGACCGAGGGACGCAGGCCCGTGCGAACATGCACGGTATATGGCCCCTCAACGTTGAGCTTTTCGAAGCCGATGACAGGGAACGCCCGATTGGCGGCGAGGGCCGGCGCGGTCGATAGTGTTGCGGCGCAGGTGGCGATGGCAAAAGCGAGACGCATCGAGCGGTCCTTTCGGATAGTCTGTATTGCATCAATAATACAGCAACTGATGCGGCGAGCAAGCGTGCCGAGCGATTTGAATTGCGGACAAAAGAAAAAGGCGGCCCCGAAGGACCGCCTCTTGCTTTCCGTCACCCTGTCGGGCGATCGCCTCACTTGTTGTGAATGGCGGCCGCCTTGCGGAGGATGTCGAGGATCTTTTCCTGGGCGGTCGGCTCGTCCACCGCTTCCATTGCCGCGAGTTCGCGGGCCAGGCGGCTGGTGGCCGCTTCGAAGATCTGCCGCTCGGAATAGCTCTGCTCGGGCTGATCGTCGGCGCGGAAGAGATCGCGGACGACTTCGGAGATGGAGACGAGATCGCCGGAATTGATCTTCGCTTCATATTCTTGAGCGCGGCGCGACCACATGGTGCGCTTGATCCGGGGCTTGCCCTTGAGCGTCGCCAGCGCTTCGCTCATCGTCACATTCGACGAAAGCTTGCGCATGCCAACAGCTTCGGCCTTGTTGGTAGGAACGCGGAGCGTCATCCGCTCCTTTTCGAAACGCAGGACGTACAGTTCGAGTTTGGCGCCTGCAATTTCCTGGCTTTGCAATTCGACCACGCGGCCGACACCATGTTTGGGGTACACGACATAATCGCCGACGACGAAGCTCAGCGCCTTGGCAGCCATTTAGTAAGACCTTTCTCTGGAATGCCCAGCCTGGTTCCGTCTGGTCCGCACCTTCTCCCTATTGCGGCCGACAGCAGTCCTGGCGTAGCGTAACACAGGTTCCTTGTTGCAGGCGCGTAGAGGATCGCGCCCGATGACGAATCCTGTAACACATTCTTCAGGCAAAAGCCAGCATATAGGGCATTTCGCTTACGCGGCGTGCCGTCTATCGGTTAGCGAAGCGAACAATTCGCCCGCTATCAGTCGCCCTGGCCGGGCTCCGGTGAGAAATATTTGTCATATTTGCCGGCGACGCCCTTGAACTCGTCGGCATCAGCTGGCGCTTCGCGCTTGCGGGTGATGTTCGGCCACTGCGCGGAAAAGCTGTTGTTCACCTCGAGCCACTTTTCGAGGCCCGATTCGGTATCCGGTAGAATCGCTTCAGCCGGGCACTCGGGTTCGCATACGCCGCAATCGATACACTCGCTGGGGTTGATAACCAGCATGTTATCGCCTTCATAGAAGCAATCGACAGGACAGACTTCGACACAGTCCATATATTTGCAACGGATGCAGGCATCGGTAACGACGTACGTCATTGTGGCTCCCTCAGGCGACAGCGCCCTGCTATGGCGGTGGCGGCATTCCGTCAACCGGGGAAAGATCATCATAGCATGAGCGCGCCTCCGGTGCGGGGCCCCGTCGGGTCGGGATCGCCTCGATCCGGATGATCCGCACCCGCCCATGCAGTGGCATGCTCAGCACATTGCCGATCCGCACTATGGCATGCGCGCGATCTACGGCGCGCCCGTCGATCCGGACATGGCCGGATTGGGCAATCGCCTGAGCGACCGAGCGAGTGGCGGCCAGCCGGACGAACCACAAAAACTTATCGAGCCGCATCGCCTTGCCACAGCTCGGCCAGCGCTCCGAAGGCATTGCCCGGCCGCGGCCCGGCAACTTTGCGTGGAGGTTTCTTGCCCCTCCACACCCAGCCTTCGATTGCCGCACCCGGAGCCGATCGGAAGCCGAGTGCCAGCATCAGTTGCGCAAAACTGCCCCCGTGCAGGCCCAGCGAGGTCGCCAGCCCCGGATCTGGAGCGTAAGCCGTCCGGCCGTCGCGGCTGTCATGCGCGATTCGCGCCAGCCGTTCGACCAGATCGACGCGCAACATCTGCGCCCCCAGCGGGCGGTAGCCGGCGCGTGTCATCGCTTCGCAGGCGACAATGTCCATCGGCGTGGACATCGAAACCGCGCCCGGCACCGGCAGGTCGGGCATCGGCTGGTCCTCGGCGGCGGCGAATAGAGCGAGCCGCCAACGGGTGGGCTCTGGCTTGAGCAGAGTCGGCGCATAAACATCGAGCGTTCCGATCTTGACGTCGAGCCGGCCCGCCCGCGAACGTGCTTCGCGGTCGAGGCTGTCGATCGCCGAGGCAATCGTCCGACGCGGGATGATACCACCAGCCTCTGCCAGCGGTGACAGCACCGCGCGCAACCGTGCCGGACAGGCTGGGTCGCGGGCGGCGTCGAAATAGCGGGCAAGCGGTTGCAGCTCGCGCATGATTCGTCCTTCGAGCCACAGGGCCAGCCGCGCCTCGATAGCCGCGCGATCGGCGACCGCGAGCGTATCGAGCGCGCGATGCAGCCGGATCCGCGGTGTCAGCAGGGTCCGGCCTTTCTCGAGTCGGGCTACCACATCGCCCCGCCAGAAGATCGCCACCGGCCGCCCCGCATCGGTTGCCAGCGAAAAGGTCTTGTCTTCGTCTCCGGCCAAGGCACGCGCACGATTGCCGAGTTCGGTTCCGAGCCGGCGTTCGGCAGCCGCCATCAGCCGCTTCATGTCGCCGTGCCGGGCGAGATGATCCGCCTTGAAGCGGAAGCCGATCAGCCGGCCGATCGCCTCGCCGTCGACCGTGACCACGCCGTCCTCGGCGACCTTGACGGGCAGTATGTCGGCGCCGCGCGCGCCCAGATCGCGCATCAGCACGGAGGTCCGGCGATCGACGAACCGCTGTGTGAGGCGCTGGTGGAGCGCGTCGGAGAGCTTTTCCTCGAGTTCGCGAGTGCGCCCGGCCCATTTGTCTGCGTCGGGCAACCAGTCGGCACGATGCGCGATATAGGCCCAGGTACGGACCCCGGCGATGCGATCCGCGAGCGTTTCGACGTCGCCCTGCACACTGTCGAGCCGGGCCAGTTCGTCGGCGAACCAGCTCACGGGTAGATGGCCATTGCCCTCGCTCAGATGGCGGAATACCCGTGAGACGAGGCGACCATGGGGTTCTGGTCCGGTCTTGCGAAAGTCCGGCAGGCCGCAGGCGGCCCATAGCCGGCCGACCATCGCGGGCCCTTTCGTTCGTTCGCGCACCCATTCCTCGTCGGCCAGCCGCTTGAGCACCGCCAGGTCGATTGCCTGCGGCGCCGCACGCAGCACCTGCTTGTCGGGGCGCCTTTCGAGATCGGCGATCAGCTGGTCGACGCTGTTCAGCGACGGCGCACCCATCCGCCAGTAAAGATGGTCGATTGCCGTGAATTGATGCTGTTCGATCGCATCGATTTCCTCGTCCTCGAGCCGGGCACCATGGGTGCCCTCGAGCGAGAGCGTACCAAATGTGCCATCGCGCTGGTGTCGCCCCGCGCGCCCCGCGATCTGGGCCATCTCCGATATCGTCAGTCTGCGTGCCCGGCGCCCGTCGAACTTGCGCAGGGAGGCAAAAGCAACGTGCGATACATCCATGTTCAGCCCCATGCCGATCGCATCGGTGGCGACCAGATAGTCGACCTCGCCGGCCTGGAACATCGCCACCTGCGCATTGCGGGTGCGGGGGGAAAGCGCGCCCATTACCACCGCCGCGCCGCCGCGCATCCGGCGCAGCATCTCGGCCACCGCGTACACCTCCTCGGCCGAGAAGGCGACGATCGCCGATCGCGGCGGCAACCGGGATAACTTGGTGGCGCCGGCATAGCTCAGGGTGGAAAAGCGCGGGCGGCTGATGATCTCCGCCTCAGGCACCAATGCGCGCACCATCGGCCGCATCATGTCCGAACCCAGGATCATCGTTTCGTCGCGGCCGCGTGCACGCAGTAGCCGATCGGTGAAGACATGGCCGCGCTCGGGATCGCTGCCGATCTGGGCCTCGTCGAGCGCCACGAAACCGAATTCGCGATCGAGCGGCATCGATTCGGCCGTGCACAGGAACCAGCGCGCCTTGGGTGGCAGGATCTTTTCCTCGCCGGTGATCAGGGCCACCGAATCCTTCCCCTTGATCGCAACCACCCGGTCATAGACTTCGCGGGCCAGCAGCCGCAGCGGGAAGCCGATCATGCCGCTCGAATGGCCGCACATCCGCTCGATCGCGAGATGCGTCTTGCCGGTGTTGGTCGGGCCCAGCACGGCGACGACCGGCTGTGCTTCAAAGCGTGACATGACCGCAAGATTGGCAGGGCTGCCGCCGAACGCAAGCGCCATCATTCGCGATTCGGTTCATGGGCCAAAAAGACTCGGTTCGTCGCATATCGCGGGCGCCAAAGTGGGCATTAGTTTGACATTAACTATCATGAAGCACAGTCTTTTAGCCGGCAGCGCCGAAAGTTGCGTGAAGGCAATCACATAGGCTGTGCATAGAGGGGCGTGGGGGCTTGTTCGACAAGAACCAGCAGGATTTCGGTGGTGAAACCTATGGTCAGGGCGGTGGCGCGGCTGCGTTGGCGCTGACGGGTGCCAACCGGTTCCGCCCGCTCGGGCGATTAACACAAAGTGAGTGGGTTGGCCGCGCGGGCGATCGCCTGGCTGCGACCGATCTTGTTGTCGATCTCGGCGCGCGGATCGGGTCGCGCGAATGGTTCCGCGGGCTGGCGACGTGCACGACCTTGTGCGTTGGCGCCGCGATGTTAGCGCCAGGCTTCAGGCCGATGCGCATCGCGTTCGAGCCGCCGCTCGGTCAGGCGCAGTGGGAGGAATCCCGCGCGCTCGCTATCTCACCCTTGGGTTACGGTGCGGACACCGGTCGTCGCCTGGCCGCCAGCGATCTCGTCGAGCCGCTGGCAGAAACGCCGGAGCGGCCGCGCATCGAATTGGCGGCGACGATCGGGCAAGGCGATGGCTTTGCCCGCGTGCTCGAGCGCGCAGGGGTGTCGCGCGACGAATCGAGCGAGATTTCATCGATGGTCGGCAAGGTCGTGCCGCTCGGCGATTTGAAGGCGGGTACCCGCATGGATCTGGTGCTTGGCCGACGCGATCACAAGACCGATCCGCGGCCGGTCGAGACTGTGGGCTTCCGGGCGGCGTTCGACCTCAAGCTCGCAGTCGAACGGGTCGGCGATGCGCTGCGGCTGAAACGGATTCCGATTGCCGTCGATAATACGCCGCTGCGGATTCAGGGCCGGGTTGGCGGCAACCTCCTCCAGTCGGTGCGCGCTGCTGGCCTGCCGGGCGATGCGCTGCAGGCGTTCCTGAAGGCGATCTCGCAGAAATTGTCGCTGCGCCAGATCGGTGCCAACGCGCGGTTCGATGCCATCATCGCCCGCCGCCGCGCCGAAACCGGCGAGGTCGAGATGGGCAGCCTGATGTTCGCCGGGATCACCCAGGGCGGTCAGAAGACCCAGATGCTCAAGTGGACCACCGACGGTCGTGATCAATGGTATGAGGCGTCGGGCGTCGGCGAAACCCGCGGCGTGATGCGCCAGCCGGTACTCGGCCATTTGACGAGTACGTTTGGCATGCGCTTCCATCCGATCCTCGGCTTTTCGCGCATGCATCAGGGCATGGATTTCGGCGCCCCTGTTGGATCGCCCATTGTCGCCGCGACGGATGGTGTCGTGATGTTCGCGGGTTGGCATGGTGGCCATGGCAATTATGTGCGGCTGAACCATGTCGGGGGTATCGCCACCGGTTACGCCCATATGAGTCGGATCGTCGCCAGGCCCGGCGAGCATGTCCGGCAGGGGCAACTGATCGGCTATGTCGGTTCGACCGGCCTGTCGACCGGCCCGCACCTCCATTATGAGGTGTTCCGCAACGGTCAGGCGATCAACCCGACGTCGATGAAATTCACCACGGTGCAGCAACTTGCGGGCGGTGAATTGTCCCGATTCCGTGCGAAGCTGAACGGGCTGCTTGCGGTGCGCGTGGCCTCAGGCGGATCGGAAAAGACCGATGCAAAAAGCGCCGAGGCGAAGGCCAGGGACAAAAGGGGCTGATTGGCACCGATCCGAAATTGGCATTCCTGCGCGCGCCGGCGTTGATGAGGCCGGGAAGAAGCTAAACACCTACCGTCATCGGTACCCGGCAATGAACCGGGCTCTGGCCACGGGAAAAGCGGCCATGCACCAGTTCATATGCCTGTTCGATGTTGCGGGTGCATAGTTCGCTGTCGAACAGGGAGGTTGTAGCCTTGTTTTCCAAGAGCTTGCGATTGATTGCAGCAAGCTTGGCCGGGTTCGTTGCCAGTTCGAGCGCCAGATTCTCATAATCCTCAGCACTATTCGTAATGAGCTCTGGCAACCCGATCGCTGACAGCAGGCTGGCGGCAACCCGGGCTGCAAAGCCGTCACCGACCTTGGTGATCAACGGAAGGCCCGCCCAAAGCGCATCGCTGGCCGTTGTATGCGCGTTGCAGTTGAACGTATCCAGGAACAGGTCGGCGCAGGCATGTCGCGCCAGATGGTCCGGTGCCGGCGCCCGATCGGCGAAAACCACGCGGTTGGGGTCGACGCCTCTGGCAGAAGCTTGGTTGCGCAAATTCGCCTCTGCCCACGGGTTGTCCCTGAGCAGCCATAGCACGCTTCCGTCGACATTCCGGAGCAACCGCATCCACAGCTCGAATTGATCGGGCCGGATTTTGAAATTATTGTTAAGGCAGCAGAATACAAAACCGTCTTCTGGTAAGCCTAACGCGCTGCGTTCGGGGATGTTGGTTGAGATAAGACGTGAATCGTCGTTGATCTGATATGATCCCGGCAGCGATATCACCTTTTCCGAATAGAAATGCCGCTTTTCATCGGGAATGATGATATCATCTGCCATGATATAATCGATGAAATCGACGCCCATCGATCCTGGATAGCCAAGGTAATTGATCTGAACAGGGGCCGCCCGATGGGCGAAGATCCCCGATCGGGCGTCCTGCGTATACCCTTTGAGATCGACGGCGATATCTATCCCTGCGCTGCTGGACAGATCGGCAATGTCCTTGTCGCTGAGGTCGCGAACGTCGTGAAACGCGCTCACCGCGTTTCGAAGGCGTTGGCGCATGCCATCCTGCCGGTCCGGCCCATAAGAGAAAGCGTGCACCTCGAACCTGTTCTTGTCATGCGTTTCGAACAGTTTCGCCATCAGGTACATCGTGGCGTGATCGTGAAAGTCCGCCGAAAAATAGCCGATGCGGATGGGCTCAGTAGCGGGAGCCGCCTTGAAGCCCCTGTGTTGAGTGCGCGGGTATTTCGCCCGCGCCCAGATTTTCGATCGCATAAGATGATTAGCCGCATCGTCTTCGAGCGCCAGTGCGCCGAAGGGAGATGTCGCGCCGTCACCGATGCCGGGGGGTGGCGGGTCGAAAGCGGTGGTTCCCTCATTCCACTGACACATCAACGCGCGCTGAAAGAGCAGCCGCCCTTGTGCTTCGACAAAGCCCGCATTCAGGCGGACGGCTTCGGCATAGCTCTGCGCGGCCTCGTCGAGCCGCTTCAGTTCCGCCAGGACATTACCGCGATTGAAAAAGGCCTCTGCATGCGCGGGCCGTAACCGGATCGCCGCTTCATAGCTGTCGAGAGCCTCCATCGGCCGCCGCAGCTCCTGGAGGGCATTGCCGCGGTTGGAATATGCGTCGGCATGGTCGGGCTTGAGTTGGATCGCCAGGTCATAGCTTTCCACCGCCCGTTCCAGCTGTTTCATATCGCGGAGCACATTCGCGCGATTATAATAGCCTGCGGCAAAACCAGGCCTTAGCCGGATTGCTATGTCATAGCTGGCGACGGCCTCATCAAGACGGCCCAGTTCCTTCAGCACGACCCCGCGATTGGCGTGCGCGTCGGCCAGATCGGGCTGGCGTTGGATGGCCTTTTCACAGCTTTCCAGCGCATCGTTGAACCGGCCCAATTCCCGCAGGGCGGCCGCGCGATTGGAATAGGCCTCCGCATAATCGGGGTTGAGTGCAATGGCCTTGTCATATTCGGCGATCGCTTCGGCGAATTCGCCCGCGCCGGCATTCGCCGCTCCCGCGAAATTATAGAGCACTTCCGAAAAAGGCTGGAGCCTCACGAGGTTGGTGATGCGAGCGACGGCCTCTCTAAACCTGCCTTCTCCATAATAGGCTTGGGCCAGCTGAATATCGCGGCCGAATTCGTCGGACAGGGCAGCCTCCATGATCAGGATGGCCTGAATTTGATGATGAATATGTGTCCGACCAACCGCTGCTTGTGAGGCATCTTCTCACCCCGATGAATGAAAGCCCGAATGCTTCATGGGGTTTCTCAAACTTTGCCTAAGAACGCGTTAACCATATTCGCCAAAAGGTTTTGGTGGGGATGAAGTATTGGGATCCCGCGGGCATTCGCCTATCTATCGCCGAAAGCCCGCCAGATATTCCTCGATCCGATCGGGATCGAATACCCGCCCGTCGAAAAATCGATCGGCGCCCAGCGTCAGCGTACCGCGATCGGAGCCAACGCCGATCGGGGCGCCGAGCGAGCCTTCCAGCTTCATGCTCGCCCCGGGCATCGGCGTTTCGCTGCCCGCGAGTGCGCGACGATAAATGTCGGATCGGAAGACATGCGCCGCACGGGCTTCGGCATCCGCCGACGCCGCGACGAAGCCCCAGCGGACGAATTGCGAATAGATCCACAGGCCCTGGCTCCGCCACGGGAAGTTAGCCGCATCGCCGTGGAAGAGGAAGAAGTCGGGAATCTCGACCGGCTGTTCTTCGCGGCGCAGCCAGATGCGGCCGCTAAGGCCGCGTTCGATCAGGTCGGCGCGCGCAGCGACATAGCCGGGCTGCGCGAGCAAGGCCGCCAGATCGTGGCGGTTCTCGGGCCGGTCGCACCATTTTGCCGCGCGATCGAGCGCGCGCAGCAGCGGGTCAACGGCTTGCGGGTTCGCTTCCATCCACGGCTCGCGCATCGCCAGGACCTTTTCGACCCCGCGCTGCCAGATGCTCGCGCCGACGGCCGCGATCTCGCCAAGACCGTCGTCGACGGCGATGCTGTTCCACGGCTCACCGACGGTGAATCCGTCGACCTCGCCGGCCCGAAGTGCCTCGACCATCAGCGACGGTGGCAGCACGCGCAATGTCAGGTCGCGATCGGGATCGACCCCGGCCGAGGCCAGCCAGTATCGCAGCATCAGCGCATGGCTGGAAAATCGATGAACGATGCCCAGGATCGGCTTGCGCCGGTGCAGCCCGATCGCGCCTGCGAAATCATGCGCGGTCGCTTCCGGATCGTTGACCCGGTTGATCGATACCGGATCGAGCGCGGCGGCGAATTCGGCCGACAATGTCATCGCATTGCCGTTGAGGCCGAGCTTGAACGGCGCGGCGATCGGCGCCGGCTGTTGGCTGAGGCCCAGTGTAACGGCGATCGCCAGCGGCGCGAGCAGGTGCGCTGCCTGCACCTGACCATAAACCAGCCGGTCGCGCGCGGTGGCCCAGGAGGTGCAGCGGACCAGCGACAGATCGATGCCCTCGGCCTCGGCAAAGCCGCGCTCCTTGGCCGCGACCAGCACCGCCGCGTCGGTTAGTGGCACGAAGGCTATGGAGATCGGGATCATGTCGCATCTCCCAGCAAATCTGCGGCGGTGATCAGGGCCTGGGCAATGTCGGCAATCTTGCGCCCTTGATTCATCGCGCTCTTGCGCATCAGGGTATAAGCGTCGGTTTCGGAAAGGTTGCGGCTCTTCATCAGATAGGCCTTCGCGCGATCGATCAGCTTGCGTTCGACGAGCGCACTCTTCGCTTCGTCGAGTTCGTGGCGGAGTGCGGCAAAGGCGTTGAAGCGGCGGATCGCGAGATCGAGGATCGGCTTGACCCGTTCCTTGGAGAAGCCATCGACGACATAGGCGCCGACCCCGGCATCGATCGCACCGCCGATCATATCCTCGTCCGAAGCGTCGACGAACATCGCGATCGGCCGCGCCAATGCGCGGCTGACCGCGAGCATCTCCTCGAATGTGTCGCGGCTGGGCGTGCCCAGATCCATGATCACGATGTCGGGGCCGAGCGCCTCCAGCCGCGCGACGAAACCGCCGCGCGGCGGCACGACCGTGATGTCGTCGAAGCCTGCCTCGCGCAGGCCTTCTTCCAGCACCACCGCCCGCAATCCGCTCTCATCGACAATCGCAATCCGCACAGGGGTCCTTCATATTGCAGGGGACCCTCGTTGCCTGTTCGGCAGGATGGAGACAAGTGGGTTGATGGTCGGCGCTGCTATGCAGCAAACATCGCCTTATGCTCCTCGCGCAGGCGCTGCTTCTGCACTTTGGCCATCGTATTGCGGGGCAGTTCATCGACGAAGATCACGCGTCGTGGCTGCTTGAAGCGCGCCAGCCGGCCGTCCAGTGCCGCGATGATCGCTTCGCCATCGATGTTGGTCCCCGGCGCACGCACGACGACGGCGACGACCGCCTCGCCGAGATCGGGATGCGGCACCCCGATCACCGCGGATTCGGCGACGCCGTCGATCGCATCGATCTCGCTTTCGATTTCGATCGGATAGATGTTGTAACCGCCCGAGATCACCAGGTCCTTTCCCCGGCCGACGATCGAGACATAGCCATCGGCATCGATGATGCCGAGATCGCCGGTGATGAAGAAGCCGTCGCTGCGGAATTCCGCAGCGGTCTTTTCGGGCATGCGCCAATAGCCGGTAAAGACGTTCGGCCCCTTCACCTCGATCATGCCAATCGTTCCGTCGGGGCACGGTGCTCCGCCGTCCGGATCGCAGATCCGCGCCTGTATCCCGGGCAATGGAAAGCCGACCGTCCCTGGTCGGCGTTCGCCGTCATAGGGATTGGACGTGTTCATGTTGGTCTCGGTCATGCCATAACGTTCGAGGATCGCATGGCCGGTCATCGCCAAGAACTGGCGGTGGGTTTCGGCAAGTAACGGCGCGGAGCCAGAGACGAACAGGCGGATATGCGCCGCTGCCTCGCGCGTCAGGCGCGGATCTCCGACCATGCGGGTGTAGAATGTGGGTACGCCCATCATTGTTGTCGCTTGAGGCAACAGCCGGAAGACGTCATCGGCGTCGAAGCGCGGCAGGAAGATCATTGATGATCCGGCGACCAATGTGGTGTTGATCGCGACGAACAGGCCGTGGCTGTGGAAAACCGGCAGCGCATGCAGAAGCACGTCCTGCGCGGTAAAGCGCCAGTAATCGCGCAGCGTTCGTGCATTCGATGCCAGATTTTCGTGGGTCAGCATCGCGCCTTTCGATCGGCCGGTCGTCCCCGATGTGTAGAGAATGGCGGCGAGATCATCGGGCCCACGCGCGACATCGGTGAAATCCGGCGCCAGGCCGCCCGCGCGGGCGGAAAGTGTGCCCAGGCCGTCGCTGTCGAGCGTCATCGGCGCGGGCAGGCCGAGCTTGTCCGCCAGTGCCTTCACGCCGGCTTCCCTTTCGGGGCCGCAGACGATCATCGCCGGTTCGGCATCGCCGAGGAAATATTCAAGCTCGGTCAGCGTATAGGCCGTGTTGAGCGGCAGGAGTGCGGCGCCGGCGCGAACGCAGGCGAGGTATAGCAGGATCATCTCCACGCTTTTTTCGACCTGCACGGCCACGCGATCGCCCGGCGCGACGCCCTGCGCGATCAGGAGATTCGCGATTCGCCCGCTCTGATCGGCGGCGTCGGCATAGGAAATGATCCGCTCGCCTGCCGTGATGAAGGGCGTCGCCGCGCGTTCGCGTAAAGCGGGAAAATGGCGCATCAGATGATTGGTCATATCAATGCTCGGTGATGGTGACAGGGTGATCGGGTCGGCAGCGGTTCCGGATCGCTTATACCAGAAGGAGCTTGGCGCCGGCGATCGCCAGAATGATGGCCAGTGCAGTGCGCACCGTTCTTTCCGAAAGGATGCCCGTCAGCCGCGATCCGATGATGATACCGGGGATCGATCCGACGAGCAAAGATCCCAACAGCTTCACGTCGACGCTGCCGACGATAAGATAGCCGATCCCGCCGACCAGGGTCAGCGGTACGGCGTGCATGATATCGGTGCCGACAAGGCGCTTGGCAGTCAGCCGGAGCGGGTACAGCATCACGAGCAGGGTGGCGCCGAGCGCGCCCGCGCCGACCGAGGTGAGCGTTACCAATGTTCCCAGCGTCGCACCGGCCAGCACGGTCAGGGCGGGTTGCCACCGGATGAAGCGGCGCGCGCGCGCATCATCGTCGGTGCGGACCATCAGTTTGACGAGCTGGTTGCGAAATAGCGTCGCCGCGGACGTGATGATCAGCATCGTGCCGAGTGCGTCGACGATGATACCGCCTTTCACCTGATGGGCGCCGCGTTCGAACAGGAAATAAAGCGTGGCGATCGCAGCTGGAATGCTGCCGACCATCAGCCAGCGCACGATGGCCAGATCGGCGCCCTTCTGCTTGTGGTGGACGATGCTGCCCGCCGTTTTCGTGATTGCGGCAAAAAACAGATCTGTGCCGACGGCCGTTGCCGGTGCCACACCGAAGAGCAGGATGAGGATCGGGGACATCAGCGATCCGCCGCCGACACCCGTGACTCCCACTACGGTGCCTACGAGCAGTCCCGCCAGGGCATTGAGCCAGTCCATCCCATCCCCTTGTCGATCAGTCGTCCCCGGGCCCTTTAGCGGGCAGACGCCGCAAGTGTTGAAAAAAATGCAGCCCTTGTCGATTTCGGTGGGACGATGGCAGGCTAGATCTCCAATATTATCAGCAAATCCTTCGCGTCGATGGTCTGGCCGATGCTCACGGCAAGCTCGGCGATGCGGCCGGCGCGTGGCGCGAGGATTGATGTTTCCATCTTCATCGCCTCCAGAGTCAGCAGCAGATCGCCCTCCTTGACCTGCTGGCCTGCCGTGACCGGCAAAGTGGCAACGATACCGGGCATCGGGGCGGCGATATGGCTGTCATTGCCGGGATCGGCGATCCGCCGCACCGCCCGGCCGACAGCGGCGCGGCGATCGGCGATCGTCACGATACGCGGCTGCCCGTTCAGTTCGAAAAATAGCCGGACACTGCCATCCTCCTCGACATCGCCTATCGCCTGCAGGCTGACGACCAGCGCCTTGCCCCGATCGATTTCGACACTGATCTCATCGCCGGGTGCCATGCCGTAAAAATATGTGGGCGTAGGCAGTGCACCGACCGGCCCATATTGCCGGCGCGCCTCGGCAAAGGCGGTGAACACCTTCGGATACATCAGATAGCTTGCGAATTCGCTCTCGCTGAGCGGCCGCCCGCATTGCGCCTCGGCTGCCGCGCGGGTGGCGGCCAGGTCGGTCGGCGGGAGCAGGCTGGCGGGGCGCGCCGTGATCGGTTGTTCATCGCCGAGCACCCGTTTCTGGATCGCCTTGGGCCATCCGCCCGGCGGCTGCCCCAGATCGCCGCGCAGCATTTCGACGACCGACGCGGGGAAGGCGACATCGCGTTCCGGGTTCGTCAGATCTTCGGGCTTCAGATCCTGCGCGACCATCATCAGTGCCATATCGCCGACGACTTTCGACGATGGCGTGACCTTGACGATATCGCCGAACAGCAGATTGGCCTGGGCATAAGCCGCAGCGACCTCGTGCCAGCGATTTTCGAGGCCGAGCCCGCGTGCCTGCTCGCGCAGATTGGTGAACTGGCCGCCCGGCATTTCGTGGAGATAGACTTCGGACGCGCCCGATTTCAGATCGCTTTCGAACGCGACATATTGGCCGCGCACGCCTTCCCAATAGAAGCTGAGTGCGCGGATCGTCTTACCGTCGAGGCCGCTGTCACGATCTGTGTGGCGCAGGGCCTCGACGATCGAGCCGAGGCAAGGCTGCGACGTCGTGCCCGACATCGAATCGATCGCTGCATCGACCGCGTCGACCCCGGCGTCGATCGCCGCCAGCACCGTCGCGGCCGCCGCGCCCGATGTGTCGTGCGTGTGCAGATGGATCGGCAGGTCGGTCGCATCGCGCAGCGCCGCGATCAGCGCGCGCGCCGCCGGCGGCTTGAGCAGGCCTGCCATGTCCTTGATCGCCAATATGTGGCAGCCGGCCGCTTCGAGCTGCTTCGCGAGATCGACATAATAAGCCAGGCTATACTTGGCCCGCGCCGGATCGAGGATGTCGCCGGTGTAGCAAAGCGCGCCCTCGGCGATCTTCCCGCTTTCCACCACCGCGTCGATCGCCACCCGCATATTCTCGACCCAGTTGAGGCAATCGAAGATGCGGAAGATGTCGATGCCTTTTGCGGCCTCGCCGATGAACTGCTGGACGACATTGTCGGGATAGTTGGTGTAGCCGACGCCGTTCGCCCCGCGCAGCAGCATCTGCGTCATAAGGTTGGGTGCGCGCGTACGGATCGCCTCGAGCCGCTCCCACGGATCCTCCTGCAGGAAGCGCATCGATACGTCGAAGGTCGCCCCGCCCCAGCATTCGAGGCTGAACAGCTGCGGCAGCCCGCGCGCATAAGCTTCGGCGACGGCGATCATATCGGCCGATCGCATCCGGGTTGCGAGCAGCGACTGGTGTGCATCGCGCATTGTCGTGTCGGTGATCAGTGCCTGGGTCTGCGCCCGCATCCAGCGTGCGACGCCTGCGGGCCCTTCTTTATCGAGCAACTGGCGCGATCCCGGCTGGATGTCGGCCGTGATCACAGGCGCCTTCGGCACGCGCGCCGATGCCGCCGGGCGCGGCCTGCCCGAAACGTCGGGATGGCCGTTGACAGTCACGTCGGCGATATAGCGCAGCAGCCGGGTCGCGCGATCCTGGCGCTTCGCAGGCGCCAGCAGCGAGGGCGTGTCGTCGATGAACTTGGTCGTATAGCGATTGGCGACGAAATCGGGATGCGTCAGCACATTCTCGACGAAGTTGAGGTTGGTCGCCACGCCCCGGATCCGGTACTCGCGCAGCGCGCGCACCATCCGCGCCACTACTTCGGGCGCGTTCGGCGCCCAGGCGGTGACCTTTTCCAGCAGCGGATCATAATGCCGGGTAACGATCGCCCCCGCATAGGCTGTGCCGCCATCGACGCGGATGCCGTAGCCGAACGCACCGCGATAGGCGGTGATGCGGCCATAATCGGGGATGAAGCTGTTTTCGGGATCTTCGGTGGTGATCCGGCATTGCAGCGCGTGGCCGTTGAGCGCGATCTGCGCCTGCGGCGGCACACCGGTCTCCTCGATAACGCCGAGATGGCCGCCCTCGGCGATCCTGATCTGCGCTTTCACGATGTCGATCCCGGTCACCATTTCGGTGACGGTATGTTCGACCTGGACGCGCGGATTGACCTCGATGAAATAATAAGAGCCGCTGCTCTCATCCATCAGGAACTCGACCGTGCCCGCGCCATAATAGCCGGTGACATGGCCGATCCGGATCGCCGACTCGCACAAGGCTGTCCGCGTCGCTTCATCGAGATAGGGCGCCGGCGCGCGTTCGATCACCTTTTGGTTGCGCCGCTGGATCGAACAGTCGCGCTCGAACAGATGGAACAGATTGCCGTAGATGTCGCCCAGCAGCTGTACCTCGACATGGCGCGCGCGGCGGATCAGTTTTTCGAGATAGACCTCGTCGCGCCCGAACGCCGCCTTCGCCTCGCGCTTGCCCGATCGCACCGCTTCCAGCAGCCCGGCTTCGCCCTCGATCGGCCGCATGCCGCGCCCGCCGCCGCCCCAGCTCGCCTTGAGCATCAGCGGATAGCCGATGTCCGCCGCAATCTTCACGATCTCGCCCTCGTCGTCGGGCAGGGGCTCGCTCGCCGGGATCACCGGCACCTTGGCCGCGACAGCAATGTGCCGCGCCGAAACCTTGTCGCCCAGCCGCCGCATCGTATCGGGGGACGGGCCGATGAAGATGATCCCGGCATCGGCGCAGGCCTGCGCGAAATCGGGGTTTTCGGAGAGGAATCCGTAGCCCGGATGGATCGCGTCGACTTTGGCCTTCACCGCGATATCGATGATCCGCTGCCCATCGAGATAAGCGGCGATCGGGCCGATGCCGTCACCCAGATGATATGCCTCATCCGCCTTGAACCGATGCAGCGAAAGCTTGTCTTCTTCCGCATAGATGGCGACGGTGGTGATGCCGAGTTCGGTCGCCGCACGGAACACGCGGATCGCGATCTCCGATCGGTTGGCGACGAGCAGGCGCTTTATCTGTCGAGCGGCCAAGATTCGATCTCCCCCCACGGGATGTATGTATCGAGTATGCCTGCTTTGTGGTGACAGTCTAACGAAATCGCGGGATGTAGAGTGATCGGAGATCGGGCTCAGCGCAAGATTCGAGGTGTTCGGCGCACATCCGATGCTACGGTCGGGCGCAAAGGGGATAGCCTATGATCCAAGATGATCCGGCCAACACAAGCAACGCGCGGGGCGCCTTCGCTGCCGCCGCGCGTCATGCCGCCGCCTATCGTCGCGATGTCGCCGCGGCCGATCGCACCCCCACCGCATCCTACGCCGAGATGCTCGCCGCCTTCGCCGGGCCGGTACCGGAGACCGGTAGCGACGGCGCGCAGATCATCGAGGACTTGGTGGCACGTGCTACCCCCGGGATCCGTGCGAGCACGGGGCCGCGTTTCTTCGGCTGGGTGATCGGGAATTCGCATCCGACCGGGGTTGCCGCTGACTGGCTGACCGCGGCGTGGGGGCAGAATGCCGGGAATCTGATCGCCGCACCCGCCGCATCGGCGGTCGAGGCGGTGGCGGCGGAGTGGCTGCTCGATCTGCTCGGCTTGCCGGCGGCCGCGTCGGTGGGGTTCGTGACCGGCGCGACGGTGGCCAATACCGTCTGTCTGGCGGCGGCGCGTAGCGAGGTGCTGCGGCGGGTGGGCTGGGATGTCGAGGCGGACGGGCTGTTCGGGGCGCCGCCGATCACCGTGCTGATCGGCGAGGATGCGCATGCCACGGTCTTTTCCGGCCTCAAATATCTGGGTCTCGGTGCGCGCCGGGTCGTCACCGTCGCCAGCGATGCCAGCGGGCGGATGCGCGCCGATGCCTTCGAGGCGGCGATCCAGGCCACATCCGGGCCGGTCATCGCAATCGCGCAGGCGGGGCAGATCAACACCGGCGCCTGCGATCCCTTTGCCGAGATCGCACCGATCGCGCGCGCGGCCGGGGCGTGGCTGCATGTCGATGGCGCGTTCGGGCTGTGGGCGCAGGCGAGCCGCCGCTACACGGATCGGACGATCGGCATCGAGCTTGCCGATAGCTGGGGCACCGATGGCCATAAATGGCTACAGACGCCTTATGATTGCGGCTATGCGATCGTCCGCGACGCCGAGGCGCATCGCCGCGCGATGACGATCGCCGCAAGCTATTTGCCGCCGCCCGAAGGCGCCGAACGCGATCCGTCGGCTTATGTGCTCGAGCTTTCACGGCGGGCGCGGGGATTTGCGACCTGGGCGATGATCCGGCAATTCGGCCGCGAAGGGATCGCCGCGATGATCGACCGGCATTGCGATATCGCCCGCCATATGGGGGAGACGCTGGCGCAGCATCCGGGAATTAGCCTGGTGGCGCCTGTCGACCTCAACCAGTTCATGCTGCGTTTCGGCGAGGGGGAGGCAGGCGATGCGCAGACCCTTGCCACCGTGCGCCGGATCCAGGAGGAGGCGATCGCCTTCATCGGATCCGCTTCATGGCGGGGGCGCTGGGTGATGCGCGTATCGGTGACGTCGGCGGCAACCACGATGGAGCATGCCGAAACCACGATCGCCGCGATATTGCAGGCGTGGAAAGCGGTCGTCGCCGGAACCTGAAGGCAAGCCGGCGGGGCTTCTGGCCAATCAGGCCGCCGCCAGAACGCCGTCGTAAATCGGATCCTCGAGTGTCCGGCCGGCGCCTTTCGCCACGCAGATCAGGGCATCTTCGGCGACGACGACGGGCAGGCCGGTCGCCTTCGCAAGGACATCGTCGATGCGGCCGAGCAGCGCGCCGCCACCGGTCAGCACGATCCCGCGATCGACGATGTCGGCCGCCAGTTCGGGTGCGGTATTTTCCAAGGCCATCATCACGGCGCTGACGATCTGGCCCACTGGCTCGGCGATCGCCTGCACGACTTCGGCTTGCGTGATCCGCAATTCCACAGGCCGGCCGGTGACGAGGTCGCGGCCCTTCACGCTGATGTCGGGGCCTTCGCCTTCGGGCGCGGTTGCGGCGCCGATCCCGAGCTTGATCCGTTCGGCAGTCGCTTCGCCGATCATCAGATTATGCTTGCGCCGGATAAAGGATGCGATGGCGTCGTCCATCTTGTCGCCGCCGAACCGCACCGACGTGCTATAGGCCAGGCCCCGCAGCGAGAGGATCGCGACTTCGGTGGTGCCACCGCCTATGTCGACGACCATCGCGCCGGTGGGTTCGGTGACCGGCAGGCCGGCGCCGATCGCGGCCGCCATCGGTTCCTCGAGCAGCAGCACCTGCGAAGCGCCGGCATTCGATACGGCGTCGCGGATCGCGCGTCGTTCGACCGATGTCGCGCCGGATGGCACGCAGATCACGATCTTCGATCGGCGCGGAAAACGGGTGGGCCCGCCGAGCGCCTTGTCGATGAAATGCTTGATCATCTGTTCGGCAACATCGATATCGGCGATCACGCCGTCGCGCAACGGCCGGATGGTCTGAATCCCGGCCGGGGTCTTGCCCATCATCAGCTTGGCATCGTTGCCGACCTCCTTGACCCGGCGGATGCCATTATGCGTCTCCATCGCGACGACCGAGGCTTCGTTGAGCACGATGCCCTTGTCGCGGACATAGACGACGGTGTTCACGGTGCCGAGGTCGATCGCCATGTCCTGCGTCGAAAAGGCGAACAGGCGGGATATCAGCATCGTTTCAACATCGTTGCGATCAAACCCTTGCTCCGGTCGATAAGGCACTGAATTTGGCCTGCGATGTGCTTGCCGGTGCCGTCAATCGGGTGAGCGTCGAAGCGCCAGATTTCCGCGATGAGTGCAGTATTTATAATATTAACCCTGATAGAGCTGCCTATATATTTTTAAGGACCGGAATATAATCTTCATCATTCGTTCATAACTATCAGAAATTCTGGAAAATTGGGAAATTAAGAATGGGTTTTGAGAGTATGTAGCGTGTTTACGTTGGCAGATCTGCACTGAACCCGAAACGACAGGCGCTTTTCTGGCTTTGCTTGCGAAATTCAGATCGTCAGGGGTGGATCATCGCCCCTGGTTTCGCCACCGCCCGATCACCTTGTCGACGGCCTCATCCTCGCCGCCCGTTCGCTGCCACAGATCGGAAAAGACCGGGTCGTTCGATGCGGGACGCAATTCCTCGTCAAGGTCGTCGAACGAGAGCCGGATCGGGATCGATACGCCTTCGCCGCAGATGATCGCCTCGCGGTTGCGCAGGGCAGCGATCGAATCGAGGAAGCCGTGCGATCCTTCCGGCATTGCCGCCTTCACATAGGCCTGGTCGCGATCATTGTTGAGGCGCATCGCGATGATCGTGCCGCATTGGGAGAGCACGCCTTCGGCCAGATCGGACGGGCGCTGCGTGATCAGGCCCAGCGAAACGCCATATTTGCGGCCTTCCTTGGCGATCCGTTCGAGGACCTTGCGCACCGCGCCGCCACCGGTGGCGCGATCGGACGGGATGTAGCGGTGCGCTTCCTCGCAGACGAGCACCACCGGATGATCGGCGATGCCGCGTGCCCAGATCGCATAGTCGAACACCATCCGCGCCAGCATCGCCACCACCACCGAGGTGATTTCCGATGGCACGCCCGATACGTCGATTACCGAGATCGGGCGTCCGTCGCCGGGCAGGCGGAAGATCCGCTTGATGAATGCCTTCATGCTGTCACCGACCAGCATGCCCGAGAACATGAAGGCGTAACGCGGATCGGCGCGGATTTCCTCGATCTTGCTCTTGAGCCGCAGATAGGGGGCGCTGGTGCTGGCCTTGTCGAGCTTGCCCATTTCGGCCTGGATGATCGTGGTGAGATCGGACAGGACATAGGGAACCGGGCTGTCAACGGTCATCCGGCTCATGCCTTCCGCCGCGCGGTTGCGCTGGCGTGCGGCGAGCAGGCATTTCGCCAGTATGTCGGCGTCGGTCTGGCGCTCGGCGCCGGTCGTCGTCAGCAGCACTTCGCAATGCTCTTCGAAATTCATCAGCCAATAGGGCATGGCGAGGTTCGATACGTCGAACACCGCGCCGCCTCTTGCGAAGGCCGCGCCATATTCGCCATGCGGATCGATCATCACGATATGGCCGGCGGGCGCCATCTTGCAGATGCGGTGGAGGATTAGGGCGGCGGCGGTCGATTTGCCGGTGCCGGTCGATCCGAGCAACGCGAAATGCTTGCCGAGCAGCGCATCGACCCGCAGCGTTGCTCGCACCGAAGTGGTGGGGTGGACGGTGCCGATTTCGATATGCGGCACATCGGCGGCGCTGAACATCGCCACCATATTGCCGGTCGACAGCGGCTGCACGGGGCAGCCGGGCAAGGGGAAGCGGGTTACGCCGCGTTGAAAGCCGGCCATGCCGCCATCCGGTGTACGCCGTGCCTCGCCGATCATGTCGATCTGGGTGGCGATCGTCGCGCCGCTGACCCGTGCGCTGCGCACCGAGGCGACGATCCAGCGATCGCCGACCTGCATCTTCACATGCGATCCGACTTGCCCGGTCATGGCGGTAACGGGGTCGGGATCGCGGGCGAGCATGGCAACGTCGGCATGATCGAGCAACGCTTCGGCGCTGACCCCGGTGATCGCTTCCACCTGGCCGATCGGGATGGTCTGCACTTCCTTCTGACCGTTGAACACGGATCTGGACGTTATCGAGTTCATGAATGCGCAGTCCCGGATAATGAAGAATGCGATCTAAAGGACGAGCGTTAAGAAAATGGGCTGTCTGCGATTGGCCTCTGTGGGCCGGAACTAAAGCGGCCTCTGTTCGTCGGACTGCCGGAACGGCTCATAGCCGACCTCAGGAGAAACACGATGCGTAACTATATTCTTGCAGCGGGCCTTGTCGCCGCTGCCGTCGCGACGGTTCCGGCCGATGCGGCTGTCGTTTGCCGCCAGGACGGCAATGGCCGGCTGGCCGCGACCGTCGTCGGCGCCGGCATCGGCGCGATTTTTGGCCGCGTCATCGCCGGTCGCGAAGATGGCACGGCCGGCGCGCTGATTGGCGCTGCGGGCGGCGGGCTTGCCGCGAACCAGCTCGCCAAGTCGGACGACAATTGCAGCTATGCCTATGGCTATTATGACGAGCAGAATCGCTGGCATGCCAATGCGATCTCGGCCGATCGTGCGCGTGGCTATTATGATCGCGACGGTCACTGGGTCGCAGGTGTGCCGAACGGCTACTATGACAGCGCCAACCGCTGGGTAGCCCTGCCGGGCGATCCGGCAGGCGCCGGCTATTCCGATCGCGATGGGCGCTGGGTTCCGGTCGCGGTGAGCGGCTATTATGATCGCGAAGGCCATTGGGTCGAAGCGAACGCGCCGGGTTATTATGATCATGGCCGCTGGGTCGCAGGACCCGTGCAGAGCGGCCATTATAATGCCAGCGGCGTCTGGGTGTCGGGTTCGTCGGGCAATCGCAGCGCCGGCGGCGGCTGGGCCGCCGAAACGCAGCCCGGTTATTATGACGATCAGGGTCGCTGGCGCACTGGCCAGGTGACCGGCTATTATGACGCGCGTGGCCGTTGGGTCTCGATCGGCGGCGCCGCCGTTGGCAATGCGAGCTATGGCGGCCGTGATGCAGGCCCGGTTCGCGATGTCCGCACCCGCGAAACCCGGATCGAACAGCGCATCCAGCGCAACCGTGACAATGGCACGCTCAGCCGCCGCGAAGCCCGCAACGCGATGGATCAGCTCGCTTCGATCCGCCGCGAGGATCGGTCGCGCCGCCGGTATAACGGCACATTGTCGGCGCGCGACGAGGCCTATCTGCAGAGCCGGCTCGACGATCTGAGCGCCTCCGTGCGGATGGACCGGGAGGATGGGGACAACCGGCCGTCGTAAGCGATTGCTTTACTTGAATGACGAAGGGGCGGGATCATCGATCCCGCCCCTTTTTATATGCGCGATATAGAGGTGTAGCTTACTCCGCTGCCACCCCGGCATGCCCGAACAGCCCGCCCTCGACGATATCCTCGTTCGCCGCCGGCACCGCTTTCGCAGCCTTGCGCTTGTCGAACGCGTCCCACACGTCGTTCCACTGGCCGCGGGTGGCGGCCTTCGAATATTCGGTCGCGCGGGTTTCGAAGAAATTGGCGTGCTCGACGCCGTTCAGCATCGGCGCGAGCCAGGGCAGAGGGTGCTCGTCGATCATGTAGATCGGTTTCAGGCCCAGCTGACCCAAACGCCAGTCGGCGATGTAGCGGACATATTTCTTGATGTCCTTCGGCGTCATGCCCGTGACCGGACCCATTTCGAACACCAGATCGATGAACGCATCCTCGATCCGCACCGTCTTCTGGCACATGTCGAGAATGTCTTCCTTGACCGCCGGGGTCAGGCAATTCCGTTCCTTCACGAAGGTGTGGAACAGCTTGATGATGCCCTCGCAGTGGAGCGTCTCGTCGCGGATCGACCAGGTGACGATCTGCCCCATGCCCTTCATCTTGTTGAAGCGCGGGAAGTTCATCAGCATCGCGAACGAGGCGAAGAGCTGCAGCCCCTCGGTGAAGCCACCGAACATCGCCAAAGTGCGGGCTATATCCTCGTCGGTGTCGACGCCGAAGGTGCTCAGATAGTCATGCTTGTCCTTCATCTCCTTATATTGGAGGAAGGCCGAATATTCGGTTTCGGGCATGCCGATCGTATCGAGCAGATGGCTGTAGGCGGCGATGTGGACCGTCTCCATGTTGCTGAACGCGGTCAGCATCATCTTGATCTCGGTCGGCTTGAACACGCGGCCATATTTGTCGTGGTAGCAATCCTGCACCTCGACGTCGGCCTGGGTGAAGAAGCGGAAGATCTGGGTCAGCAGGTTGCGCTCATGATCGGAGAGCTTTTGCGCCCAATCGCGGCAATCCTCGCCCAGGGGCACTTCCTCGGGCAGCCAGTGGAGCTGCTGCTGGCGCTTCCAATATTCGAACGCCCACGGATATTCGAACGGCTTGTACGAGCGCGATGCGGAGAGGAGCGACATGGCCTAGCCTTTCAGCTGTAGATATAGATGATGAAAGCGAGCGCGAACATCACGACCGCGCTCAGAAATTGTTTGCCTGCGAAGCCGTAAAGCTCGGTCGGCGTTTCGATCGGGCCAGCGCTGATCTTCGCGCCGGGTGCCCGTTTCGCGATTTTGCGCGCGCGCAGCATCGCGACGATCGCCAGCCACAGGCAGAGCAGGCCGACGAGGGCGGAAGCGATGGCAATGAGAAGCGTCAGATCGGGCACTGGAGCGTCCTAATTCCCTCGCCCCGGGGGGGCGAGGGCTTCACCGTTTCACTGACAGGCCAGACATTCGTCATAATCCTTGGCCTCCAGCTCGATCTGCTTGAGATCGGGCGTGTTGTCGGCTTCGACGCCGCCCGCGAAGCCCGCGCGCTGGATCGACTTGGACCGCAGATAATATAGCGATTTGATGCCGAGTTCCCAGGCGCGGAAATGGAGCATCAGCAGATCCCATTTCTCGACATCGGCCGGAATGAACAGGTTCAGCGACTGCGCCTGATCGATGTAGGGCGTGCGATCGGCGGCAAGCTCGATCAGCCAGCGCTGGTCGATCTCGAAGCTGGTCTTGTACGTGTCCTTTTCCTCGGTGGTGAGGAAATCGAGATGCTGGACCGACCCGCCTTTTTCGAGGATCGAGTTCCACACGCCGTCCGAATCCTTCGACTTGGTGGCGAGCAATTTTTCCAGATAGGGATTCTTGATCGAGAAGCTGCCGGACAGCGTCTTGTGCGTATAGACGTTGGCTGGGATCGGCTCGATGCACGCGCTGGTGCCGCCGCAGATGATGCTGATCGACGCGGTCGGCGCGATCGCCATCTTGCACGAAAAGCGCTCCATCACGCCCTGATCGGCGGCATCGGGGCAGGGGCCGCGCTCACCGGCCAGCATCATCGAGGCTTCGTTGGCGGCGCTGCTGATATGCTTGAACATCTTGATGTTCCACGATTTCGCCATCGCGCCTTCGAACGGCAGTCCGCGCGCCTGCAGGAAGCTGTGGAAGCCCATCACGCCGAGCCCGACCGAACGCTCGCGGCTCGCGCTATATTTGGCGCGCGCCATTTCCGGCGGCGCGCGATCGATATAGTCCTGCAGCACATTGTCGAGGAAGCGCATCACATCCTCGATGAAGCGCTTGTCGCCGTTCCACTCGTCCCAGGTTTCGAGGTTGAGCGACGACAGGCAGCAGACCGCCGTGCGATCGTTGCCGAGATGGTCGCGCCCGGTGGGCAAAGTGATTTCGGAGCACAGGTTGGAGGTCGAGACCTTCAGCCCCTGCTCGCGATGATGCTTCGGCATCGCGCGGTTCACGGTGTCTGCGAACACGATATAGGGCTCGCCGGTGTTGAGCCGGGTTTCGACGAGCTTCTGGAACAACGCCCGCGCATCAACGGTCGCGCGCTTCGAGCCGTCCTTCGGGCTCAGTAGATGCCATTCCTTGCCGTCGCGTACCGCCGCCATGAACGCGTCGGTCAGCAGCACGCCATGATGCAGGTTCAGTGCCTTGCGGTTGAAATCGCCCGAGGCTTTGCGGATTTCGAGGAACTCCTCGATCTCGGGATGGCTAACATCGAGATAGACCGCCGCCGAACCGCGCCGCAGCGAGCCCTGGCTGATCGCGAGCGTCAGCGAATCCATCACGCGGACGAACGGGATGATGCCGCTGGTCTTGCCGTTCAGGCCCACCGGCTCGCCTATGCCGCGCACCGATCCCCAATAGGTGCCGATACCGCCGCCGCGCGCCGCCAGCCAGACATTCTCGTTCCAGGTGTTGACGATGCCCTCGAGGCTGTCGTCGACCGAATTGAGATAGCAGCTGATCGGCAGGCCGCGCCCCGTGCCGCCGTTCGACAGCACCGGCGTGGCCGGCATGAACCACAATTTCGAGATATAGTCGTAGAGCCGCTGGGCATGCGGCTGATCGTCGGCATAAGCCGATGCCACGCGCACGAACAGATCCTGATAGCTTTCGCCGGGCAGCAGATAACGATCCCTCAGCGTATCCTTGCCGAAGTCGGTCAGCAGCGCATCGCGGCTGTGATCGACCTCAACCGGATAAGGCTGCGGCATGATCGTCGACGAATCCGTCATGCCCTTCGCCGAAGGCTTTGTGTCGGAGGAATCGATAATCGTTGCCACGTCGTTTGCGCTCACTTCACTGCTGCCGGATAGGTCCATTGCCTGCACCCCATATCTGGAAGGGATCATTGTCCCGTTCCCGTTCCGTTCGACTCAGGGTGCGCTTCTGGAAGATAGTGGATCCATGGCCGCATTCCAGCACCCATTTCCCTTTATCCCCAGATTTCGGCGCAGCCAGGCAGCATTCGCGCATAACCCCTGTTAAGCGCGCCATAATACCACAAATTGCGTCGACCCTGATGCCTTGTACAACCTATAGTGCCTGATCTGAATCCGGGCGCAAGGGTGTAAATGACAAATTAAGGACTCTGTTCGTCGCATCGGGGACTCGGTTCGTCGACGCTTCAAGTCGTTGCGGCGACGCCCGAACGTTGTGCGGTGCGGCGTCGAACGGGCGCCTGCGGTCGATCTCAAAATTGTTTCGATTGCGTCGCGATCAGGCCAGAGGATCGGGGCCAAAACGATTGGATCCGCGGGTTCCCGCCCATATCAGGAGGATGAACAGCCATAACGATCCGATCAGCGGTACGATGCCGATCAACAGCCACCAGCCCGATCGATTCGAGTCATGCAGACGCCGCACCGCAACGGCCAGGCCGGGAATGAAGCTGCCGAGGCACAGGATCAGCGTGAACGGCCCGCCACGATCTACGAACGCCACCGAATAGCCGAGCGGCCAATGTTCGACATAATGGCCGCTGCCGCCGAGGCCGAATACGCCGTCGAGGAAGATCGCGGCGAGGAACGCGATCATCAGGAACAGAGCGAACAGCCAATATTCCTTCGGCCGCGACCGGCCCGAAAATTGCGCGTAGCGGCGATAGGGGAGCACCATCCAGTTCATTGCGGTTTCACCACCAATATATGAAATGTCCCTGGAATCGCGGTTGGCCGGGCCCCGGCCGCCGCCGGTGGATTGAACGCTGCCGTCGGCAGATAGACCGTGCCGTCGCGCGGATCGATTGCGCCGGTGCGTGCACCCTTCTCGGTGATGACTGTGGCGATTACCGTCGCGCCACCCGGCGAATCGAGAGCGATCAGCGTCAACGTGCCGTCGCGCCCGCACGGGATGAACGCCAGCCGGCGCGTTGCATCGATCGTCACGGCATCGGGGCCGTGGCCGATATCGAGCAGTCCGATTTCGCGACCGGCAACCGGATCGACGATTGCGGCCTTGCCGTTGGCGCAGGCGCTGATCAGCCGGTTGGTCGTCTTGTCAAAGCCAAGACCGCTGGGGCCTTCGCACCCCGGCAACGCGATGGTCCCGCCAGCCTTGCCGCTGGGCAAGTCGATCGTTTCAATCTCGTTGCGGTCCTCATTGTTGACATACACGATCTGCCCGGCCCCGATCGCTGCGAATTCCAGTCCGGGTTTCAGGGCGATCGTGGCCTTCACACGGGCGCCTTTGGGGTCGATCAGCGATACCGTCCCGGCTTTGGCGTTCATGACGAGGGCAACGCCATCGGCCGGATCGTAAAAGGCCGCATCCGGATCGGCGCCGACCGCGATCCGCGCTGTTTCCCGCCCGCTCGACAAATCGATGATCCGCACGCTGTCATCATGCCCGCTCGTTACCAGCAGGATATTCGATCCCGCGATCGGCACGACGGCATGGCCGCGTTCGATCGCGCCGACCTGACCGATCGAGTCGGGCCGGGTCAGGTCGATAACGGTGATGTTGGCGCTCCGTGCGACGAACAATCGACCGGCCTGCGGATCGACGCTTGCATAGTCCCAGCCGCCATCGGGGCCAGCGATGCGGCCGGCGACCGCATAATGCGGTGCCGCGGCCGCGACGTTACCTGTCGCCAGCGCCAGCGCCGCGCTCAATATCGTGAATTTGATCATCAGGATGCGCTCCGCTTCGAACCACGGTCGATACCGTCATGCTCCACTCTGGCCGCACTTTGAACCGAAGATATGACGGGAGCAGAAGTTCGATCGGGACGATTCGACGAATTGCGCGTTCCCGCGATCGCCTTCATCGACAGGACGCCGATCATGACTGACGACACGCGCGATCTCGTGACCAAGGTGCCAGCCGTCACGCTGATCTTCTGGATCATCAAGATCGCCGCGACGACCTTGGGGGAAACCGGCGGCGACACCGTGACGATGACGATGAACCTCGGCTATCTTGTCGGTACCGCGATCTTTCTCGGCGCGCTCGTCATTCTGGTGTGGCTGCAGATTGCGGCGAAGCGGTTTCACCCATTTCTATATTGGGCCACCATCATCGCCTCGACGACGGCGGGCACGACAATGGCCGATTTCGCCGATCGTTCGCTGGGGATCGGCTATACGGGCGGATCGCTGCTGCTGCTGGCCTGTTTGATGACTTCGCTTACGGCATGGCGCTGGACGCTGGGTTCGGTGTCGGTCGATACCGTGCGAACGCCCAAGGCGGAAATCTTCTATTGGATCACGATCACCTTTTCGCAAACCCTGGGCACCGCGCTGGGCGATTGGGCTGCGGACACCGGTGGTCTCGGCTATGAAGGCGGTGCGTTGGTGTTCTCGGCGGGGCTGCTCATTCTGATCGCGCTGCACTTCTGGACGAAGGTATCCCGCGTCTTTCTGTTCTGGGCGGCGTTCATCCTCACCCGCCCGCTGGGGGCAACCGTAGGCGATTATCTCGATAAACCGGTCGAACATGGCGGGCTCGCGGTCAGCCGTCCGCTGGCATCGGCGGTTCTTGCGGCATCCATTCTGGTCTGCATTCTGATCCTCCCGCAACGGGCGGGCCGTCATCCGGGTGCGGCTCGGCCGGCATGAGTCACGCCTGGCCGATGTCACCGCTTTCGAACATGACCCGATTGCGGCCTTCGCGCTTGGCCCGGTAGAGCGCTGCATCGGCCCGGTCGAGCAGCATATCGAGCATGTCGATGGAGCCTGCCAGCAGCGATCCGCCGATGCTGGCACGGACATCGATCGCCGCGGCTCCCGCGGAAATGGCGCCATTGGCGATCGCCGCGCGGAGACGCTCCGCTATCATGGTGGCCTCTCCGGCATCGGTTGCCGGCAGCAGGACAACGAATTCTTCGCCCCCAAGACGTGCGATCAGATCGTCTTCACGCAGCGCCGCGCTACACCGCGACGCCACGACCTTCAGGACCTCGTCGCCCGCCGGGTGGCCGTAGCTATCGTTGATCGATTTGAAATGGTCGATGTCGATCATCAGCAGCGCCAAAGGCTTGCCCGTTGCACGCGCCGTTTCGATGGCGATGCGGGCGCTTTCCTCGAAATGGCGACGGTTGGCGATGCCGGTCAGCGCGTCCGAAAGCGCCAGGCTGCGCAGATCGGCCGCAACTTTCTGTTGGGCGGTGACGTCGCTGAATAGCCAGATTCGTCCTTTTTGGCCGTCACCGTGGACGGGGTGGGTATCGACCGCGAATTGCCGGTCGCCGAGATCCCACAGCGTCTTGGATTCATAATCGACTTTGCCGATCACCGCCTGAAATGTCGTGTCGAGTTCCTCATGATTGCGGCAACGTCTGCGCAGTTCGCGCATCGGCATTGCCAGGGCGCTGCTTTCATGGCGTCCGGCGGCGACGTCCAGCAAGGCTGCGGCCCGTTCGTTGATGAGGCCGGTGCGGCCATCGCCGTCCAGCACGACGATGGCCGCTGGCACCGTTTCGAAAAGGTCGGAAAAGCGATCCTGTATCAGTCGCTGCTGGCGGGCACTCCGTCGGCCTTCCAGCATCTGGCCGAACGTGTCTGTGAGCAGCGGTATGCTGCTGATAATGCCGCGTCGGAATGGGCAGTCGCATTCGGGCGGGCTATTGGCCCCCCAGAGCAATATGATGCCGCTGCGTGGTGCACCAGCAACGGGCGTTGGGATGAACAGCAGGCGCCGGGCCGGTCGTCCGAGTGCGGAAAGGATGGCGCTCGGCAACCGTATATCGTCGATATCGCGCGGCATACCGTCGGTCCAGTCGAGCGCGTCGAGATAAGCCGACGGAAGCTGGAATGTCTGCGAGATTGTGATCGGTGCTGACGACAGCGGAATCGCGGAGCCCTTTATGTCCGCCTCGAACGCCACCATAAGATCGGCGCCCGACGCCGCCAGCGCGAAGCGGCACAGCGCTTGCAGTCCGTTATAGCCACGATGCATGGCCCCTTCTGGCTGATTCAGAAGCATCAGCTGTTGTTTCCCGGCAGCAGCCTCCCCTCGAGGACGCCCAATATTTCCGCCGGCGCGGTCATGTGCGGCAAATGGCCTGCCGCATCGATCAGATCTAGCGTCGATCCGTCAATCGCGCCGTTGAGCCATTTTGCCACGTCGGTGGGCACGGCCATATCGTGCGAGGTCTGAATGATATGGGTTGGCCGTTCAATCTGGCGGGCAACGCCGCGCATGTCCGACTGGAAGATCGTCCGCGACATATTGAGCGCAATGTCTGGCCGCATCTGAAAGAGAGTTCGCGAAAATTCGTCGATCGCGGCATTGTCCGGGACGCCGACGACGACCGGTGCGAAGCCTGCCGCCCACGCCTGGAAGTTGGCGGCCATGCTCTCAAATAGACCGTCGAGGTCGGGCTGATCGAAGCCGCCCGTATAATGATCGTCATTGAGGTAGCGCGGTGAAGCTCCGATCATGACAAGCTTGTGGAACGGCTCCGGCCTGATGCTGGCTGCGGCGGCACCGATCATGCCGCTTACCGAATGGCCGATATAGATGCACGTCTCGATGGCGAGCTCGTTCATGATGTCGAGCAGATCGTCGGCATAGCCGAACAATGTTCCGTGGCGTTCGAAATCGTAGGAAACGGCACCATCAGGACCGGCGCCAGCAAGATCGTAAGAAATCACGCGGAAATGTACGTTCAACCAGGGGCGGAGCGCCGCCCAGGCATTCTGATCGGTACCGAACCCATGAGACAGTATGACGATGCGTTCACCTTGCCCGCTGATCCTACCGTGAAGCTGTTCGAATCGCATCGAAGGTACTCTCCCGGTGCGTGACTGAGATTGTCGGTGTTTCAAACAGTGGCTGTCTCAGTCGTGAACCATATTCCGAGCCGCTCGCGGCACGCTGCATTTCAGCCCCGCTTGCCCACCAATATGATACGCCAGGCCGGTTGCCTGGCCTGGCGTATGCAAAATCACCCTCTCCGATCTGGTAGTTACCGGGCGACGGCCTTGTTTCGACAGGCAGCCGTCCCTGTTCGTTCGTCTTATTCCACCGGTGCGGCCTTGGCCTTGCGGCCACGCTTGGCAGGTACCGGAGCGGGCGAGGCTTTCGGCTTTCGGCCCAGTCCGATCTTGAGCGCAAGCGCCTTGCGGGTTGCGGCATAATTGGGCGCGACCATGGGATAATCGGCCGGCAGGTTCCACTTTGTCCGATACTGATCGGGCGTGAGTTGATAATGAGTCATCAAATGGCGCTTGAGCATCTTCAGCTTTTTGCCGTCTTCAAGGCAGACGATGTAATCCGGCTTGATCGACGCTCTTACCGAGACGGCGGGCTCCTGCCGGGTCGGCTCCGGCTCTGCAACCGTACCCAGTCCTGCAAGAGCTTTATGAACACTCCCGATCAGCGCCGGCAGGTCAGTAATCGAGACATTGTTGCTTCCCACGTGCGCGGCAACAATGTCAGCAGTGAGAGCGATCAGGGTTTCGTCGGACATATATACTCCATTTCGGATGTATCTTTGTATCCTTTGCGCCGCAGAAGTCTATGGGAACATTCAACCCGTAGCGTTCGATTTAGTGCCATTGGCAATTTCCCGTCGGGTCGCGGCGAATTATCGGCGGGCGGCGCTCTGAGGTGAACTTCCGTTCCACAGGGACAAGCGTTGACTTGGTGCCCCCCCTTTGGATCGGTAGCTTTTCGTGGATGTGTAAATGGTTCTACCATGTTCCGAGAAGAACGCATTGATGATCTTGTTGCGCCCGATATGCGGCATTACTGCATCGGCAGGTTTCGACCGCGGCGCTGTGCCTATTGGCCATCCCTGGCGTTGGCGTAAACCTGGATCAGATCGAACAGATAATCGCGTTCGGCATAAAGTCCCTCGACCGACTTACGCTCGTTGAGGCCATGGACGCCGTTGCCGTCGGGATCGGAAAAGCGCCCTGGCACGCCGTAGGTCGGAATGCCGGCGGCGTTCAGATAGCGGCCATCGGTGGCGCCCGTCGTCATCGCCGGCAGCATCGGTACGCCGGGGAAATGCTTCTGTGCGATGGTCTTCGCATTGCCATAAACCAGCTGTGACAAAGGCGGGGGCGGGGGTGTCGGGCTAATCTCGCCGGTCGGCGTCACGCTGATCGACGGATCGGCGATCGCGGCCACGATCTGGCGGCGGACATTCTCGATCGAGTCGCCGGGGAACATCCGGCAATTGATATTGGCGCCGGCGCGCTGGGCGAGCGCATTATTGGCATGACCGCCATCGAGCCGGGTCGCGACGCAGGTGGTACGCAGCATCGAATGATAGGTCGGATCTTCGGAAACGATCGCATTGGCCGCCGCATCCTTGGGATCGGCGATCAGCCGCAGCATCGCCGCACCGGCGTTGCCCCCGGTCAGCTTCGCGGTTTCGGTGAAGTAAGCCCGCGTGGTATCGCTGAACTGCACCGGAAACTCATATTGGCCGACCCGCACCAGAGCGGCGGCCAGGCTGTAGATCGCATTGTCGGGGCGCGGCTTGCTGCTGTGCCCGCCGGGATTGGTCGCCTCGATCCGGAAATCCTGATAGACCTTTTCGCCGGCCTGCATTCCCAGGGAAACCTGCTTGCCGTTGGCATCGCGAATGCCGACGCTGCCCTCGTTCAGTGCGAAGGCGGCGTCGATCCAGTCCTTATGCTCGCTGGCGAGCCAGTGCGCGCCGTTGAACGCGCCGTCGCTCTCTTCCCCGCAGGTCAATGCCAGTTTCAGCGGACGCCGCAGCTTCGTGCCGGCCGCTTTGAGCCGGATCATCGTGTCGGTGAAGATTGCGGCATGCGCCTTGTCGTCGGATGCGCCACGGCCATAAAAATAGCCATTTTCCTCGACGAGAACGAACGGATCGCGTGTCCAGTCCTCGCGTTTCGCCTCGACGACATCGAGATGCGCCAGCAGCAGAATCGCCTTCGCCTTCGGGGCTGTACCGGGCAGCACCGCAACCAGCCCGCCCTCCTTGGGGTGATCCGGAACGCCGAACAGCCGGATGTCGCTGTCCATATAGCCAGCCGCCTTCAGCCGCGCAGCCATCCGCTCGGCGGCCAACGTGCAACTGCCGACCGACAGGCTGGTGTTGGTTTCGACCAACTCCTTGTAGAGGCCGCGAAACGCCGCCTGATCGGGGCGAAGGCCGGCCGCAGAAACCGGCAGGCTGGCGGACAGGGCCGCGGCCAGCGCGATCGTCGTCGAAAACAGGCGCATGAGGAAGTCCCTTGTTGGTCGGGGCAAATCTATGCGCCGCTCGTGGCGGCAGGCAACCCCCGTCAGGGAGGGCGCCGGTGAGGATGCTACCCTGCCGGATCGTTCCGCTCGACGGTCGCAGTCCCGATGCGCTCGTTTTCTATGATATTTTATCGCATTCGATGACCATCTCACGGATTTCGTAGCCTTGGGTGTTGCGGTTCCACAGCATCTGCGGTTGTTTCGCCAGCCGGATGCCGGGAACCCGCATCAGGCTGTCGAGGAACATGCGTCCTTCGTGCAATGCCACCTGCGAGCCCGGGCAGCGGTGCGGCCCGTCGCCGAAGGTCATGTAATTGCCGACGATCTTCATCCTGGCCGATCGCTCCGGATCGAGCGCGAACGGGCATTCGCCGACCGTTTCGGGATCGATATTGGCGCTGCGGAGGTCGATCGCCATAAGGTCGCCCGCCTTGATCGGGCCGCCCTTTGCATCGGGCATATCGGTCTGGGCGCGGCGGTAAAGCATGCCCGAAACCGGCTCGAGCCGAAGGATCTCCTGAAGAATGGCGAACTGCCCTTCCTCATCGGCGTCCAGGAAGCGCTGTTTCAGCTCGGGCCGGTCCAGCATATGCCAGGCCGCCATGCCGATGAACTCGCGCGTCGTTGATACCCCGGCGGAGCCGTAGGTCATGCATTCCATGATCATCGCGGCCTTCGAATAGCCCTCCTTGATCATGTAGCTGACAACGTCGTCCTTGGGCGCGCTTCGGCGAACCACGATCGCCGGTGCGATATGATTATCGTAAAGTTGGGCGGTCAGGCGGATCTTCGGGGCGTGGAAATGCCAGCCGAACAGACGATCCTGAAAGAAGCGCTGGAAGGCGCTCCGGTTCGGGCGCGGCGAGGAGCGGCGAATGGCGTGGAACAGCTTGGCCAGGGCCAGCGGGTTGCCCCGATCATCGATCCCCAGAATCTCCACAGTCACGTTCGACGCAAGCTCGAGCGCCATTTCATCGAGCACGCCCGAGCCCGTTGCCTGAAATTCGGCAGTCAGCTTCGCCATCGTACGGTCGATGATCGGATGATAACGGGTGACAATCGCTTTCGGCGTAAAATAGGCGGCCACCGAGGCGCGGCGCTTGCGATGGGCGTCGCCGTCGAGGAAGAAGAACGAGATGTGCGCGGGGTTATCGAAAGTGATCTCGGAAGAATTGCTGCCTGCCTGGCGCACATTCGTCGAGCGAAGCACCTCGCGCGCACCTGCGAAACCGGGAACGATCTTAGCGCCCTCGAATGTCGAGACATGTTCCCTGGCGAGTTCGGCGCTCTTGCGGTCGTCGCGCCCCGCAACCGGGCACGTTGGGGTGGCTGTCGTCTGATTCATCGCTCTCTCGCTTCTTCGTATCGGTGCGAGACCGGAGCGAACACACAGGTGCGTCCGCTCCGATCGCAGGGTCATTTCACGAAACCGATTCCAGGCTCGTCTTATTGCCGCCTGCCAGCTTTGGCTTTCGCGCTTCGCCCGCGCGCGCGCCGACGCCGACGTTTGCCGCCGCGCTCATGTCGATGATCTCGTCGAGATGCTCGGCGATCGTTTCCATCGTGAGATTCTCGCTGGTGAAGCCGACGTTCTGCATGATCGCCATCCGGAGGATTTGGCCGCCGCCACAACACAGCATGACGCCGTTCAACGGACAGCTTTCATGGGACAGATAGGCTGCAGCGTGCGATGCCAGCTCCGGCGGGAAGACCGTGCCCAGCTTGGCGAAGGCCTCCGGCGGCTTGCCATAGACATGCGACATGACTTCGGGTGATGACATGCGGGTGGCGATGCGCGGGGAGAAGCCGTTGACCGCGATGCCGTATTTCGGGCCTTCGGAAGCCAAAGCGAGGGTCAGGCCGATCACGCCGCCCTTCGCGCCGCCATAGGCCGTCATCATCTCATGAATGCCGAGCGGCCCCTCGGAAGCCGTGTTGACGATGCGGCCACCGCCGCTTTTCATAAAATGTTTCCAGGCGGCGTGGGAGACGAGGGCCGTGCCGATATAATTGACCTCACACATGCGCCGGAACTGTTCAGCCGTATGGTTTTCGAACAGCTCGGGGCCGTTGATGCCGGCATTGTTGATCACCGCGTCGAGCCGCCCGAAGCTGTCGAGCGCGGCCTGGACCATTGCTGTTGCGCCGCGTTCCTCCGCTACCGACTCGTAACAGCTGACAGCTTCGCCACCCGCCGCCTTGATCTCTTGTACGACTTCGTCCGCCGGACCGCTGGAGCCTCCCGAACCATCCACCGCAACCCCGGGATCGACCACGACGATTTTCGCGCCGCGCGATGCGAGCAGCAGCGCATGGGCCCGGCCCACGCCGCGGCCACCCCCCGTGATCAGCACGACTTTCCCGTCAAAGCGCAATTCCGTCATTGTCTGTTCATCCTCTACAAGAAACCGAAATCCGGCGGCGGACCGTCGGAAAAGCACCGATGTCGCATATGGATTTGCTCTTCCGATCCCGGATCCCGCCGGAAACCCAATCATCACGGAAAAATCATAGTTGACGTCATTTGAGAGTCAATCTCATATGAGGCTGACTATGAGTTTGCCGGACACATCCCTGCTTACGAAGCAAACCGGCCTGCGTGCACGAAAGCGCTTGCGGACGCAGCGCGCTATTCGGGAAGCGGCGCTCACGCTGTTCACCGAACAGGGCTATGAAGATACGACAGTCGAGCAGATCGCCGAACTGGCCGAAGTCGCTACCGCTACCTTCTTCCGCTATTTTCCCGGCAAGGCCGATGTCGTGTTGAATTTTCAGGATGCGCTGCTCCCGGCGCTTTGGGAGGCGGTCGTGCGGCGGCCTCCGGAGGAGGGCGACTTCCTGGCTGTCAAGAATGCCATCAAACAGGTGTGGCTGGTCGAATTTGACAAGGCTCTGACAGCGCGCCTTGCAAAGATCATCGCGCATTCGCCACCGCTGCGCAGGCTCAGTTATGATGTTGGGCGGGGCTGGGTGATCGGCGTGGGCAAGGCGTTGGCGGTGCGCCGCGGCAACGATCGGGCACCAGAGGATTTTGCGCTTCGCGCTCGCGTTGCGCTCGCGGTGTTTTCGCATTCTGTCGGGCTGTGGATCGCGGGCGATTGCGTCGCCGAGTTGGGCGACGTGATCGAAGAGCAATATGATCAGTTCACCAAGATTTTTGAAGAGCTGTAGAAAGCCGGCTGCCCTACGCCAGTTTCGCCCTTCGGGCTCTGGCCAGCCCGTCACGTTGGGCGTGCAACTCTAAGGTGACGAGGCGTGTAAGGATGCGAGGCAGCCCGACATGCGCCTGCGATATGTTGGGGCAGAAATGACCCAGTTTCGCATAATCAGAAAAAGGGAGAGCGGATGGCTGGTTATATAGAGGAACTGCAAACGCAGTGGCGGCCGATAATCGGCAGTCTGGTGGGCATGTCGGCGGGGCTTGCGATCATCCCCTACATCACGGCTACGATGGCGCCCTTCCTGATCGCCGATCTGGGCTGGAGCAAGGCGGAATTCGCCTGGGTGGGCGTCCTGGGGCTGGCGAGCGCGCTCTCCTTTCCCTTTGCCGGGCGGCTTTGCGACATCATCGGAACGCGCCGGACGGCGATGATCGGGGTTGTCGCCTTGCCGTTCATCTTCTTCGCGTTCAGCCAGACGACCGATTTCAGGGCGTTCATTGTCCTCTATCTTTTGCAATGCCTGCTTTCGGTCACAACCACGGCGATCATCTATTGCAGGATCATCGTGCAATATGTCCATCGGGCGAGGGGGCTTGCATTAGGGTTGGCAGCCTCGGGTCCGGCCATCGTGGGTATGATCGGGACGCCCCTACTCAACGCATTCGTGCAAGATCATGGCTGGCGTGCGGGCTATCTGATACTGACGGTGGGGTTCATTGTCGCCGGGCTTGTCGCGATGCTGCTGCTGCCTCCTGATCTCCGGGTCGAGGCCGCGGAGCCGGCAAAGCCGAAGCGTAATGTCAGGCGGGACTTCGCCATTCTCCGTCGGATGCGCGCCTTCTGGATCATCCTCGGCGGCATTTTCCTGTGTAGCATCACCAACGGCGTCATGCTGCCCCAGATGAGCATCATCCTGCGGGAAAAGGGCATTTTTGGCGAGCTGGGCGCCATATTGATTTCCACCTATGCGCTGGGCATGTTGGCGGGCCGTTTGCTGAGCGGCGTGGCGATCGACCACTTCGCGCCGCGTCTCGTCGCCACCACAGGTTTCGTGCTGTCGGCGCTGGGGCTATTCCTCATAGCCTCCCCCTGGAATACCACGCCATTATTATTCTGTGCGGTCCTGATTCTCGGCCTTTCCGTCGGCTCTGAGGGAGACGTGGTGGCTTATCTGATCGTGCAGCATTTCGGCGTGTCGGTGTACAGTACGGTTTTCGGAATGTCGTCGGCCATCATGTCGGTCAGTGCGGGGGCGGGTGCCATCCTGGCGGCCTTATTGCTCAAGCCTACCGGTCTGTACTGGCCTTTCCTGACCGTTGCGGGCTGCCTGATCGCGTTCGGAAGCATGTTGTTTCTCTTTTTGCCACCTCGTCCGGTGGTTCCTGATTTCGAACGCCAGAGCCTGCGCCGTATCCCTAGCCGGTAGGTGTCGATCACCGGGGCAATTGCTTGAACGTCCGCCAAACTGCTAGCGAGATCACAGAAAATCCGGACATTCGTGGATCACGGGGGCCGGAACCGCACTCTCGGTCATACGTTCGATTGCTGCCGTTCATTGTATCGAATTCCCCAAAAATCGGCGCATATAGGAGGTTTATGGATCAGGTGCGTCGATGGACGGAATCCCGGCCCGAAGCGGACCGCTACCGTCTTCTGATCGATGCGATCACGGACTATGCCATCTACATGATCGATCTGGATGGGCGGGTGGTCAACTGGAACGCCGGTGCCCAGCGCTTCAAAGGATATGCGGCCGAAGAAATTATCGGCGAACATTTTTCCCGATTCTACCGCCAGCAGGAACGCGATGAGGGACTGCCCGAGCGGGCGCTCCGGACCGCCGCGCTGGAAGGCAAGTTCGAAGCCGAGGGATGGCGGGTCCGCAAGGATGGTACGACCTTCTGGGCGCATGTCGTGATCGATCCTATCCGCGATGAGCAAGGCGAACTGATCGGCTATGCCAAGATCACCCGCGATCTCAGTGAACGTGCCGAGGCCGCTTCTATGCTGAAGAGCAGCGAAGAACAGTTTCGGCTGCTCGTGCAAAGCGTTACCGATTATGCCATCTACATGCTCGATCCCAAAGGGATGGTGTCGAGCTGGAATACCGGCGCGCAACGTATCAAGGGGTATCTGCCGCCCGAAATTATCGGCGAGCATTTCTCGCGCTTCTATACCCCGGAGGACCGCGCCAGAGGCGAGCCACTCCGGGCATTGCAGACCGCCGAACGCGACGGCCGGTTCGTCAAGGAAGGCTGGCGCATCCGCAAGGATGGCACGCGCTTCTGGGCCAGCGTCGTCATCGATCCGGTACGGAACGACATGGGAGTTCTCGTCGGCTTCGCCAAGATCACCCGCGATCTGACGGAGCGCGAGCAATCGCAACGTGAGCTGGAGCATGCGCGCGAGGCCCTCTTCCAGTCGCAGAAGATGGAGGCGATCGGCCAGCTCACCGGTGGCGTCGCCCATGACTTCAACAACCTGCTGATGGCAACGTTGAGCAGTCTCGAATTGCTTCGGAAGCGTTTGCTCGATGATCCGCAGGCGCTGCGCCTGCTCGACAATGCCGTCGCCGGCGCTCAGCGCGGTGCGACGCTTACCCAGCGCATGTTGGCCTTTGCCCGCCGCCAGGATCTGAAACCTGAGCGGATCGAAGTCCCGATGCTCGTCCAGAACATGGCCGATCTCATCAGGCGATCGCTCGGTCCATCTATCGCCATCGATATCCGATTTCCGCTCGATCTCGACGCCGTCACCGCGGACGTCAATCAGATCGAAATGGCGCTCCTCAATCTTGTGGTGAACGCGCGCGATGCGATGCCCGATGGCGGATCGATCACGATCGCGGCCGAGGCGAAGGTGGTGGCGCCCGGCACGGAGGATCGCCTGAAGCCGGGTCGCTATGTCAGGCTCAGCGTGATCGACGATGGCGCGGGGATGGACGCCGAAACGCTGGAACACGCGATGGAACCATTTTTCACGACAAAGGGCGTCGGAAAAGGAACCGGCCTTGGCCTATCGATGGTTCACGGCCTCGCCGAACAATCTGGCGGACGCTTTTCCCTCACGAGCGCGCCGGGCGAAGGCACCACGGCCGCTGTCTGGTTGCCAGCGGCAGAGGGAGGCCGCATCAGCGAAAAAGAACCGCCGGCGATGACCCCCGTACCTCATACACGGGCTCTCACTGTGCTGGTTGTCGACGATGATAGCCTCGTACTGATGAACACGGCCGCCCTGCTCGAGGACCTTGGCCATCGGGTCCTGGACGCCATTTCGGCCGACGACGCGCTCGAAATATTCCGGCGGGAGCCCGATATCGACCTGGTGGTCACCGATCAGGCCATGCCCAATATGACCGGGGTTCGCTTCGCCGAGATCGCCATGGAGGAGCGGCCCGGTGTCCCTTTCATCCTTGCGACCGGCTATGGCGAGTTGCCACCGGGATCAAGCACCGCTTTGTTGAAGCTGCGTAAGCCCTTCACGCAGGCCGACCTCGCCCACGCTGTTGCGGAGGCCTGCGCAACAGGTTCTTGATGCTTCAAGGCAGCGCGATCAGCCCCGGGTAATTCCTGCCGGCGCTGGGATCATGTTGCTCGATGCCTGCGTTTTGGGCTCGGATCCTTATTGTACAAAATCGTACAGAGCATATGGCTATCCGTGTGCCGCGCCCCCATATGCCGGTTATCGGTTGCCGACGATCAGGGCGCAGCCGGCAGAAAGCGCAAGCTCTCGCCCCAAATTCCGGGGCGAAACATGTCCAGGCTCGATCAGAACCCGATTGGCAATGCGCTGCTTCGAAATTTGGGCGGTGAAGATTTCGCGAAACTCGCGCCGCATCTGACCCGCGTCACACTCGACAAAGGACAGTGCCTCATTTCGGCGGAGCAGCCGATCAGACATAGCTGGTTCCTGACCGAAGGTATTGCGTCCGTCGTGATCACAACCGCGCAAGGGCATCAAACCGAAGTGGGCGTCGTAGGCCGGGAGGGCATGGTCGATATGGCGACCATATTTGGTGTCGATCGATCGGCGTTTCAGTGCTTCATCCAGATCGCGGGCGCTGGCTATCGCATGCCGGCTGAAGTCCTCAGTCCGCTGATCAATACTGTCGCCGGTCTGCGCCGGGTATTGCTGCCATATGCCTATAATTTTCTGACCCAGGTTTCGAATACGGCTCTGGCGAATGCGGCCTTCACGATTGAACAGCGCCTCGCGCGATGGCTGCTGATCTGTCACGATCGCATCGATGGGGACGCGGTGCCGCTTACCCATGAGTTTCTGTCGCTCATGCTGAATGTCCGCCGCGCCGGGGTCACCGTCGCGCTGCAGAAGCTTGAGCGTGCGGCGCTCGTGGAGACGAGCAGGGGCGTAATCCGCATCACGGATCGTCTCGGACTGGAACGCCTGACCCAGGATTGTTCTCCCTCGCGGGAGCCGCTCGCCCCGGCGGCGTGAACAAGCCAGGCCATGCGAGATCGTGCCTAACTGGCCGCCATTCGCGGTGGGTAGGATATGGAGGCTATTGCGGCCGACTCGGTTCAAGACCCGAGCCGGGCGAAAATAATGGGAGCGACCTCTTCATGTTGTCGTTTAGAAAACAGGTGATATGTTCGATATCGTACAGTTAATATTGAGATGAATGGTGCATATTATATGATATAAATCGCATGTAAAAAATAACTACGTAATATGTCTTAACGATATGATGTGGGAACAAGAATATAAGCTCTGCGTGATTACAGATGTTGATCTTGTCCCTCAATTAGATGTTCACGCAGCCACCGTGAACGATGGTATCATCGAGCGACGAGCGGAACGGCACAAGACACGCTTCTCTGCTCGATATGGTGCCCGTCTCCGGATTGCGCTTGATAGCCTGGACGCTGTGACCGATGTGGTCATCATGGACATTTCGAGCGGCGGCGTGTCGGCGGCAGTCGCCTCCGACCTGTGCGTGGGATCGAAGGTGCGGCTTGAAATCCCTTTGATAGGGTGGCGCGATGCGGAAGTGCGGTGGTTGTCGAACGGAAGGGCCGGCTGCGGCTTCCTGGTCCCACTCTCGGAGGCCGAGCTCCTGGCGGCGGTTGTCGAAAGCCCGCTGATCCACGACAATTTTCCGGGCCTGGTCGATCAGCTATGTGGCCGTGAGATCTCCGAGGTTCCGTACCGGGGTGGTGCTGACACTCGAAAGGCCTCCCAGACTCAGTTCACCGCCGCCCGCCGCCGATAGCTGAGCGCCTCCGCCACATGCACCCGCTTCACCGTCTCCGCTTCCGCCAGATCCGCGATCGTCCGCGAGACCCTGAGCACCCGATGATAGCCGCGCGCTGACAGCCGCATCGCCTCGGCCGCCTGCGCCAACAGCTTGCGGCCCGGTTCGTCCGGTGTGGCGATGTGGTCGAGCAACTCGCCATCGGCCTCTGCATTGGTGCGGGCAGTGTGGCCTTCGAACCGTGCGGTCTGGATGGCCCGGGCGGCGGCAACACGCGCGGCGACTTCCTTCGATCCTTCGGCCGGCGGCGGCAGCACGAGATCGGCGGCTGCGACGGCTGCGACGTCGACGTGCAGATCGATCCGATCCAAAAGCGGTCCCGATACCTTCGCCTGATAGTCGGCCGCGCATTTTGGTGCGCGCGAACAGCCCAGCGCGGCATCCCCCAGATGCCCGCACCGGCAGGGGTTCATCGCCGCGATCAACTGCACCCGCGCCGGAAAGGTCACATGGGCATTTGCCCGCGCGACCGAGATCTTGCCGGTTTCGAGCGGCTGGCGCAGCGAATCGAGCACGGTTCGCTGGAATTCGGGCAGTTCGTCGAGGAACAGCACGCCGAGATGCGCGAGGCTGACCTCGCCGGGCCGCACCTTGAGCCCGCCGCCGACCAACGCGGCCATCGATGCCGAATGGTGCGGGCTGCGGAATGGGCGCGCGCGGATCAGCCGGCCTTCAGGCAATTCGCCCGCGACCGATGCCACCATCGAGACTTCGAGCGCCTCGGCCGGCGTCAGTTCGGGCAATATGCCGGGGAGACATGCGGCCATCAACGACTTGCCGGCGCCGGGCGGGCCGCTCATCAGGAGGTTGTGGGCGCCGGCAGCGGCGATCTCGAGCGCGCGCTTGGCGGTTTCCTGGCCCTTCACCTGTCTGAGGTCGGCGAGCCGCGGCGGCACGACCGCTTCGCCCGGTTGCGGGTCGGGCAGTGGGTGCCCGCCTTTGAAATGGCCGATCAGCCGCAACAGGTCGGGCGCGGCGATCACCTCGATATTGCCCGCCCATGCCGCTTCCGGCCCCTGCGCGACCGGGCATACCAGCCCCAGCCCGCGCTCGGATGCATGCAGCGCTGCCAGCAGCACGCCGGGTGAAGGGGCCACCCGCCCGTCGAGCCCGAGTTCGCCGACCACGACATAGGATGCCAAAGTCTCGGCATCGATCACGCCCATCGCGCCGAGCAGACCGAGCGCGATCGGCAGATCATAATGCGATCCTTCCTTGGGCAGGTCGGCCGGCGACAGGTTCACGGTGATGCGCTTGGGCGGCAAAGCGAGCCCGATCGCCGAGAGCGCGGCATGCACCCGCTCGCGGCTTTCGCCGACGGCCTTGTCGGGCAGGCCGACGACCAGGAACTTCGGCATGCCGGGCGCGATCTGCACCTGCACTTCGACCGCGCGCGCTTCGAGCCCCAGAAACGCGACCGTCGCGACATGCGCCACCATGATGAATGTCCCCGCTGTTCCCGGACTGTTCTAATCGGCGGGTGTGAGTATTGTCGAGGGGCGGTGATGTGAGCGTTTTACATTCCGTCAGGGGCGCTGTTGTTGGTCGTTTGGCATTGGCCCCTCAATTCGTCATTCCCGCGGGAATGACGAAGCGAGCGATGCTCGGACACGGCCGCCATTTCCTTCCACAAACCCCATGATAAGCTCTCGCTCGTCATGACCGACACGACGGAAACACCTATGCGCATCATCTCCGGCGGTCTCGATGATCGCCGCGTGATCGCGCTGCTGGAAACACATCTGGCGACAGCTCGGGCGGAGACGGCGCCGGGCAGCGCGCATGCGCTCGATCTGTCGGGGCTGAAATCGCCGAATATCGCCTTCTGGTCGATATGGGAGGGAGAGGTCTTGCTCGGTGTCGGCGCGTTTAAGGCGCTCTCGCCGGAGCATGGCGAGGTCAAGTCGATGCATGTCGCGCGGGACGCGCGGGGGCGGGGCATCGGTAGCGCGATGGTGCGGCACATCATCGCTCATGCGCGGTCGGCAGGGATGGCGCGGGTCAGCCTCGAGACCGGATCGTGGGATTTCTTCCGGCCGGCGCATGCGCTCTATCGGCGCCATGGCTTCGTCGATTGCCCGCCGTTCGGCGACTATCGGCCCGATCCGAACAGCCGCTTCATGATGCTCGATCTGCGCGGTGTGCCGCCCAAAGCCTCGGTCGGTGGGGCGGAGAAAGATTGACTCCCACACCCACTTTGCCTAAGCGCGCATCCGTCAGCGGCTGCCGCATTGTTCGGCGGCCCTTTTCCGTTTTGTGATTTCGAGGCAAAGACAATGAAGCGCACTTTTCAGCCGAGCAACCTGGTCCGCAAGCGCCGCCACGGTTTCCGGGCGCGCACCGCGACTGTCGGTGGCCGCAAGGTGCTGGCCGCCCGTCGTGCGCGCGGCCGCAACAAGCTGTCCGCCTGACATCCTCGCCTTATGCGGTGCTTCGGCGCCGTGCGGATTTTCTCGCCGCCAATAGCGGTAGAAGAGCCCCGATGCCGGGGTTCGTTTTGCTTGTGCGTCCGCGCGACGACGGCGATCCGATGATCCGGCTGGGCATTACCGTGACCAAGAAGATCGGCAATGCGGTTGTCCGCAACCGGATGAAGCGCCGGTTCCGGGCTTTGGCCCGCGAGGTGCTGGCGGTCGACGGCGTGGCGGGCGCCGATCATGTGCTGATCGGCCGCGCCGGCGGGGTCGAGCGCGATTTCGGCGATCTCAGGTCTGAATTCGCCAAGGCGCTGGGGCGAATTCGGCGATGATCGCCCGGGTGCTGATCCTGATCGCGAAAGCGTGGCAATATGGCCCGTCGCAGATCCTGCCACCCACCTGCCGCTATATTCCATCCTGTTCGGCCTATGCGATCGGGGCCATATCGCGCTATGGCGCGCTCAAAGGCGGATGGCTGGCCACCCGTCGGATCTGCCGATGCCACCCCTGGGGTGGCTTTGGCCATGATCCCGTGCCGTGAATTCTGGGAGTTTTTGTGGATAATCAGCGCAACCTGATCCTTGCGATCGTGCTGTCGGCGATCGTGCTTTTCGGATGGACGGCGCTGTCCCAGCGATTCTTTCCGCCGGCCAAGCCGCCGGTCACGCAGATCGTTGGCGGCAAGGAAGTCGTGGTCCCCAACCCGAATGCGGGCGCGGTGGCGAACGGTCCGGCTGCGATTCGCGATCGGGCCGTGGTGCTGAAAGAAACGCCGCGCATCGCGATCGACACGCCGAAGCTCGCCGGTTCGATCAACCTGAAGGGCGCGCGGATCGATGATCTGGTGCTGAAATCCTATAAGGAAACGATCGCCAAGGATTCGCCGCCGATCCGGCTGCTTTCGCCCGATGGCAGCAAGGACAGCTATTTCGCGGGCTTCGGCTGGACCGGAGACGGCGTCGAGGCGCCCGGCCCGAACAGCGTGTGGACCGCCGATGCGACCATGCTGACCCCGGCCAAACCGATCACCCTGCGCTGGAGCAACACCCACGGTCAGGCGTTCGAGACGGTGATCGCGGTCGATGCGGATTATATGTTCAGCGTCACGCAGAAGCTGTCGAACGGCGGCGCCGCGCCGGTTGCCGCGCGCTCTTATGCCTTGGTATCGCGCAATGGCGTGTCGAAGGACATCGGCACCTGGACCAACCATACCGGCCCGATCGGCGTGTTTGACGGTTCGGCCAATTACAAGATCAACTTCAAGGATCTCGACAAGAGCGGGGCGGCCGGATCGCGCTTCGGCAGCACCGGCGGCTGGCTCGGCTTCGGCGACAAATATTGGCTGACCGCGCTGATCCCCGATCCGAACGCCCCGGTCGAGGCCGGTTTCCTGTCGCCGTCCGATCAGGTCTATCAGGCGGTCTATACCGGCAAGCCAGTGATCGTGGCCCCGGGCAAGGCCATCGCGGCGACCCAGCATTTCTTCGCGGGTGCCAAGGAAGTGCGCACGCTCGATCGCTACGAAAAGACATTGGGCATCGCCCAGTTCGACAAGGCGATCGACTGGGGCTGGTTCTACTGGTTCGAACGGCCGATCTTCTGGGTGCTCGACAATATCTTCCGGCTCGTCGGCAATTTCGGCGTCGCTATCATCCTGCTCACCTTCGTGGTGCGCGGGCTGATGTTCCCGATCGCGCAGAAGCAGTTCAAGTCGATGGCGGGCATGCGCGTCGTGCAGCCGAAGATGAAGGAATTGCAGGAGCGCCATAAGGACGACAAGCCGCGGCTCCAGCAGGAGATGTTGAAGCTGTATCAGGAGGAAAAGGTCAATCCGCTCGCCGGCTGCCTGCCGATCGTGATCCAGATCCCGGTCTTCTACGCGCTCTACAAGGTGCTGATGCTGACGATCGAGATGCGGCACCAGCCGTTCATCCTGTGGATCCGCGATCTTTCCGCGCCCGATCCGCTGCACATCCTCAACCTGTTCGGCCTGCTGCCCTTCACGCCGCCGGCCTTCCTGGGCATCGGCGTGCTCGCTTTGCTGCTCGGTTTCTCGATGTGGTTGCAGTTCAAGCTCAACCCGCAGCCGATGGACGATTCGCAAAAGCAGATCTTCAGCCTGATGCCGTGGCTGATGATGTTCATCATGGCGCCGTTCGCGGCCGGTCTGCTGGTCTATTGGATCACCTCCAACTTCCTGACGATCGCGCAGCAGGCATGGCTCTATAGCCGCCATCCCGGCATGAAGACGCCCGCCGTCGCCGTGGCCAAGAAGTGAGCGACATCGACGAGCCGGAGATCGATTATATCGAACCCGCGCGCAAGCTGTTCGCGGGGCCGATCAGCTTCCTGAAATCGGCACCGAGCCTCGAATATCTGCCCGATCCGGTCTGTCCGGAAGTGGCCTTTGCCGGTCGGTCGAACGTCGGGAAGTCCTCGCTGCTCAATGCGCTCACCAATCGCAACGGGTTGGCGCGGACATCGAACACGCCGGGGCGGACGCAGGAGCTCAACTTCTTCGACGTGGGGGGCGAGGGCGACGTTCCGACGCTGCGGCTGGTCGACATGCCGGGCTATGGCTTCGCCAAGGCGCCGAAGGATGTCGTCAAGAAGTGGCGCTTCCTGATCAACGATTATCTGCGCGGGCGGGTGGTGTTGAAACGCGCTTTGGTGCTGATCGACGCGCGGCACGGCGTGAAGGATGTCGATCTGGACGTGATGAAGATGCTCGATGGCGCCGCCGTCACCTATCATCTCGTCCTCACCAAGGCCGACAAGATCAAGGCGAGCGACCTGGCGGCCGTCACCGAGGCGACCGCCGTCGAGGCGCGCAAGCATGTCGCCGCGCATCCGAAGCTGCTGGTGACATCGAGCGAAAAGGACTTCGGCATCGCCGAACTGCGCGCGGCGATCCTTGAGGCGATCAGCGCCTGAGACCCTCAACATCCTCCCCCGCCAGGGGGAGGTGGCAGCGCAGAGCGATGCCGGAGGGGGAGGGCGGCGGAAGTCTGGATGTGCTTCACGCAGAAGTTGATTGCCGCCCGCCCCCTCCGTCGCCTTTGGCGACACCTCCCCCTGGCGGGGGAGGATTACGGAACGGCAGTCATAAGGGTGCCGTCCCGATCCGTCGCTTATGCGTCATGGACATTGCCCGCGTCCGCTCTAGAAAGCGCGCATCCAAAATGACGGGAGGCGACGTTGGCGCTCAGGCTATTCATCGGCAACAAGGTCTATAGCAGCTGGTCGCTGCGCGGCTGGCTTGCGGTCCGGCAATCGGGGCTGCCGTTCGAGGAGACCGTCGCACCGCTCTATGACGATAGCTGGGACGCGCGGCGCGAGGCGGCCGAGTTCGCGCCGTCCAACGGCAAGGTGCCGATCCTGTGGGACGGCGACGTACCGGTCTGGGAAAGCCTCGCGATCATCGACTATCTCGCCGACAAGGTGGGGGCCGATCGCTTCTGGCCGGCCGATCCGGCGGCGCGGGCGCTGGCCCGGTCAATGGCGTCCGAGATGCATGCCGGCTATCAGGCGCTCCGCCAGCAACACACGATGAACATGCGTCACGTCTATCCGCCCGAACCTTTGACGCCCGAGGTCGCCGAGAATGTCGACCGGATCGTTGCGCTCTGGGATCAGGCGCGGACGCGCTTCGGGCAGGGCGGCGACTATCTGTTCGGCGCGTTTGGCGCGGCCGACATCATGTTCGCCCCGGTCGTCACGCGCTTTCGTACCTATTCGATCCCGCTACCGCCCGCCGCGGCTGCGTATTGCGACGCCGTCCGCGCGCATCCGTTCATGGTCGAGTGGACAGCCGGGGCCGATGCGGAAAGCTGGGTGATCGAGCGGTTCGAACGGAATGCGTCGGTCTGAAGGGCTGGTCAGGGATTCCTGAACCTGATCCGATCGCCCTCGCGGACGAAACGTGATTTGTCACCGTTGCGACGGATATCGGACAGCGCTTGTTTGCGGCATTCTTGACTGCGATTGATGCGCAATGCCACCAGCCGGCGGATCTCTTTGTCGGCGAAGATCATGTCATGCGCCTGCGCGATGCTGACACCGAATTTCTCGCGCGTCGCTTTCACGAGGCGGGTGAAGTCGGAATCATCGAAGTCCATCGGGAGCCTCTTTTCTGCCGTCCGTTTCAGAAATGCGTCCCATCCTTGCGGCAGAAGGTTTGCGAGGGCCCGTCGAGGAGCAGGTTGATATCGGGATAATGACAGGCACTTTTGGAAGCGGCGCCGACCACGACGAACACGACGTCTTCAGCCGTTTCGTTGACGATATGGTGGCCGTTCGCATCGCCCTTGGGATAGGCGATGCAATCGCCGGCCTTCAGCGGCGTACGGCCATGATCGTCTACCAGCACCGCCTCGCCCACCACCATCACGACGAACTCGTCTTCGCCCTCATGCCAGTGCCGCTGCCCGGACCAGGCGCCCGGCTGCAGGGTGACATGGCTAACACCGAAATCGACGAGACCCGCGGATGGGGCTAGTCGGCGGTAGAGGCGGCCCTGCACTTCGCCGGCATAGATCGGCGGATAGCCTGTGGCGTTGGTCTGCGGAATAGCGTCGAGGTCGATCTTGGGCATCGGAACGGGCTGCCTCTTTGCAATTGGCGACGGCGGAGGCTAGGCGAAAGCCGTGAGCACGACAATCGATCCGCTCGATCTCGCCCAGCGCCTGATCGCCTGCCCTAGTGTAACGCCCGCCGATGCCGGCGCGATGGCGGTGATTGCTGACGCGCTCGAATCGATCGGCTTTGATGTACATCGTTTTGCGGCCGGCGCGGCGCCCGACGGACCGATCGAAAACCTGTTCGCCACGCGCGGGGCAGGGGCGCCGCACTTTGCCTTCGCCGGCCATAGCGACGTCGTGCCGCCGGGCGCCGGGTGGGGCGGCGATCCGTTCGTGCCGGAGATTCGCGGCGATTTGCTTTACGGGCGCGGCGCCGTCGACATGAAGGGGGCGATCGCGGCCTTCATCGCGGCTTCCGCGCGCGTCGGCGATCATCCGGGGACGCTCAGCCTGATCATCACGGGGGACGAGGAAGGGCCGGCCACGTTCGGCACGGTCGCTCTGATCGACTGGATGAAGGCGCGCGATATCTGCCCGGACATGTGCCTGGTCGGCGAGCCGACATCGGCGCAGCAACTGGGCGACATGATCAAGATCGGGCGGCGCGGCTCGGTCAATATCTGGATCGATAATCCGGGTATGCAAGGCCATGTCGCTTACCCGCATCTGGCCGACAATCCCGTCCCCGCGCTGATGACGGCGCTCAATGCGCTGGCCGGCTTGCACCTCGACGATGGGAATGACTGGTTCCAGCCATCCAATCTGGAGATCACCACGGTCGATGTCGGCAACAGCGCCACAAACCTGATTCCCGGCCATGCGAGCGCCCGGCTGAACATCCGGTTCAACGACGAACATACGGGCGCCGAACTGGTCGATCGTGTTCGCGCGGTCGTGGCGGAGCATGCGCCGCGGGCGACGGTGAAGGCGATCATTTCCGGCGAAAGCTTCATCACGCCGCCGGGTGCGCTGTCCGCGCTCGTCGCCGGTGCGATCGGTCGGGTGACCGGCATCTCGCCCGAATTTTCGACGACGGGCGGCACGTCGGACGCGCGCTTCCTGTCGCGCATCTGCCCGGTCGTCGAATTCGGCTTGTGCAATGCGACGATGCACAAGCTCGACGAGGCGGTGGCGATCCCCGATCTCTACGCACTTACCGACATTTATGCGGACATCATCCATGAGGCGCTGGCCGGCCGATAAAAGGGTTGGCGCGCGCGCAGGCAGCGGTTATGGGACGGCTCTTCGCGCGATGCGAAGGCAAGGCGATGTGCGGGCGTGGTGGAACTGGTAGACGCGCCGGACTCAAAATCCGGTTCCGCAAGGAGTGTCGGTTCGATTCCGACCGCCCGCACCATCGACTGACGGCACGAAGCGCCGTCTTGCGGCCTGCGGGCCAGCCGCTATAGCAAGGGCATGGTTCCCTTTTCGTTCTGCTCGACCGATCTGCTGCTGCTGCCCGAAGGCGCAGTGTATTGCCCGGGGCTTGGCGCTCTGATGCTCGCCGATCTGCATCTCGAAAAAGCCAGCAGCTTTGCCGCGCGCGGTCAGATGCTGCCGCCTTATGATTCGATCGAGACCCTGCGGCGCGCGGCTCTGCTGGTCGATCGTATTCGTCCACGGACGGTCTATTGCCTGGGGGACAGCTTTCACGATTGCGGCGGTGCCGATCGACTGGAGTCGATTGCGCGCAGTCTCCTGCTGCAATTGACCGCGGCTACCGAATGGGTGTGGATCATCGGCAATCATGATCAAGAGATTTCCGTACCGTTCGGCGGGACGATCGCCGCGGAACGCATGCTCGACGATATCGTGCTGCGTCACGCCGCCGATCCGGCCGACGGGCGACCCGAAATCTCGGGCCATTATCATCCCAAATTCCAGGTGCGCGTGCGCGGGCGACGTGTATCCCGGCCCTGTTTCGTGGCGGGGCGCAGCAAGCTCATCCTGCCGTCGTTCGGCGCGCTGACCGGGGGGATGGATGCCGCCGATCCGGTGATCCTGCGCACGGTCGGCATCGGCGCGCGGGCATTGGTGGCGATGCCGGAACGGTTGCTCGATTTTCCGCTGGCAGCGTGACGAGAACTTTCGGGCGCAGGCTTAGCTAACCGGGAACACCGTCACCGCATTCTTGCGGAAATGGCTCGGGAAAGCGACGCGCAGCGCTTCGACCTTGGGCAGGTCGTTATAGACGATATAGGGATAATCGGGCTTCCGTGTCAGGAAATCCTGATGATAATCCTCGGCCTTGTAGAAGCCTTTGAAGGGTTCGACGCGGGTCACGATCGGTGATCGCCATATCTTCGCGCCCTGCAATTGCGCGATATAGGCTGTCGCCACCTGCTTCTGCTCGGGTGTCGTGGGGAACAAGGCAGTGCGATATTGGGTGCCGCTGTCCGGTCCTTGCCGGTTCAATGTCGTCGGATCGGCGACCACACCGAAATAGATGCGCAGCAGCGTGCCATAGCTGATGACGCGCGGATCATAGGTGATCTGTACCGATTCGGCGTGTCCGGTCGTACCCGAGCCCACGGTCTCATATTCCGCTGTGCTTTTCGCCCCGCCCGAATAACCCGACACGGCGGCCTTCACGCCTTCGACATGCTGAAACACGCCTTGCACGCCCCAGAAGCAGCCGCCTGCAAATATAGCGACGCGCTGGGGGGCGGTATCGGCGGGGTCCACGGCCGGAGCCGGCACTTTGGCAATCGGCCCCGCGGCGACGCTGGGCGCCGGGGCGACCGCGGGGCTGCGCGTTGCCATCGTGCCGAGCGCTACGACGAGTAACAGGCCGGCGGTCAACCCGGCCGCGATCGGCCGGTGCGGAGCGTCTACCAAGGAAGCATCCTTTTTTCCATCTAGTGACTATTATGCCACAGCCATTCGGCGAGGTCGATGGTCTTCTTGAGGCGGGTTTCGGCAGGGCTGAAACGCAGCACCGGCCCGTTCCTGTCGGAGCGGACCGGCGGCATGCGATCGGAAAAGGTTCAGCGCAGCGCGGCGCAGGCGGTCTGGATGCGCTCGCACGCCTTGGTCAGGATTTCCTCGGAGGTCGCGTAGCTGACGCGGAACGCCGGCTCCAGCCCGAACGCCGCACCATGGACCGCGGCGACTCGTGCCTCATCGAGGAAATAGTCGATCAGATCGGCGTCATTGGCGATCAATTTGCCCTTGGGCGTCGACTTGCCGATCAAACCCGAAACGTCGGGATAGACGTAAAAGGCGCCTTCGGGGCGCGGGCAATGGATGCCGCTCGCCTGGTTGAGCATCGATACGACCAGATCGCGGCGCTTCTCGAACGCGGCGTTGCGCTCCTGCAGAAAGTCCTGCGGCCCGTTGAGCGCGGCCGTGGCGGCGGCCTGCGCGATCGAGCAGGGGTTCGATGTCGATTGCGACTGGAGCTTGGCCATCGCCTTGATCAGCGGCGCGGGGCCGCCGGCGAAGCCGATCCGCCAGCCGGTCATCGAATAGGCCTTCGAACAGCCGTTGACCGTCAGGGTGCGCTCGTAAAGATCGGGGGCCACCTGCGCGATCGTCGCGAACTCGAAGCCGTCATAGACGATATGCTCATACATATCGTCGGCCATGATCCACACATGCGGATGGCGGCGCAGCACCTCGGCGATGCCCTTCAGCTCGTCGGCGGTGTAGGCCGCGCCCGACGGGTTCGACGGCGAGTTGAGCAGCAGCCACTTGGTCTGCGGCGTGATCGCGGCATCGATCTGCTCGGGCGTCACCTTATAGTTTTGCGCGGCACCCGCCCGCACGAACACCGGCGTGCCGCCCGCGAACTGGACGATATCGGGATAGCTCACCCAATAAGGTGCCGGGATGATCACCTCGTCGCCGGCCTCCACCGTCGCGACCAAAGCGTTGAACAAGGTATGCTTGCCGCCGACATTGACGCTGATCTGCGATGCTTCGTAGCTCAGCGCATTGTCGCGCTTGAACTTCGCGGCGATCGCCGCCTTCAGCTCGGCGGTGCCATCGACATTGGTATATTTGGTCTTGCCCGCGCGGATCGCCGCGATCGCGGCCTCCTTCACGAAGTCCGGCGTATCGAAATCGGGCTCGCCGGCGCTGAGCCCGATCACGTCGACGCCCTTGGCCTGCAATTCGAGCACGCGGCTCGTCATCGCCAGGGTCGGCGAAGGCGAGATGCGGTTGAGTGCTGCGGAGATGAGGGACATTGGGGGCGCTTTCCTGATTGCGGCGGTTATATGAAGCGCGCGCGCTATAGACCGGGGGCGCCGGAGGGGGCAACCGTTGTTGCGTCGCTCGCGTTCGATGTGCCCTGGCACCTGTCGCCTGCCGGTTCCTGCCGATATTGGCCTTGCCGATACCAGCGTGAGCGGCGCTGAAGAAGTTTCGGGCATTATGGTGCAAATGCACCGAGGTCGTTTAACGCCCATTTGCGGACGTTCCGCCCACGTGCGATAATTGAGATATGCCTGACTTGCTCCACGAATTTTGGCGATCAGAATTCGAGGGTGACTTTGGTCGGGTGAGCAAGATCGGTGACGAGTTCCGCGCTAAAATTTCGCCTGACATGAAATTCGTTTTTGAGGCGTTCGCCGCCTCGTGGAGTCAGGCGATGCGGCTCTACGAAGAGCGCGCCTACGACGAATACGGTAAGTCCTACGACCACTTCCCGGACACTATCTACACGGACGCGGATTTAGAGGATCAGCAGGCTTATTTAATTATGCGCGGGAACGTCCGCTAACCACCCAACTGTCGTCATTCGCGCTTGGTGCATTTGATGCATAATGCCGGAAATTTCCGCCGAAAATTTCATCGATGAAACATGAATGGCGGATAAACGTTGCATAGTCCGATCATGTCAGTCGAACTGGTGCCTCTTCATCCCTCGTCGGTGTCCCGCCGGGACGCTTTCGCCGAAGAATTGAAGCGTCACATTGCGCGCTGCTTCGGCGTCGAGATGATCAGCGACGTCCATGAACGCATGTGCGATCTGGGGCTGCTCGTGCCCCCGGGCAGGAAGAAGCGAAAGCGGCTGACACGGATCTGGCAGGCCGGGCTGCTGTTCATCCATATACCGAAGAATGCGGGTATGTCGGTCAGCGACGCTCTCTATGGCGAACCGATCAACCATGCCTCGATCCGTTATTATCAGAAGGCCCGGCCCGATCTGGTCGAGACATTGCCGAGTTTCGCGGTGCTGCGCGATCCGGTCGAACGGTTCATTTCGGCCTATAATTACGGCCGGGTCGGCGGGACGCACGAAAACCGGATATCGAAGCCGTTCAACGCGCGATATGCGGCGTTCCGATCGATCGACGAAGCGCTCGATCATGTCGAGGCGGCGCGGCGCCCTTATGATGTCGATCATATCTTCCGGCCGCAAAGCTGGTATGTCACCGATCGTCAGGGCCGGATCGCGGTGACCAAGCTGCTGCTGTTCTCCGAGATCAGCCGGATCGGCGAGTTCTTCCCCGATGCGTCGGTGCGGCCGCTCGATCACCTCAATCGCGTGACCGCGACCGAACGGCAGATGACCGATCGGCAGACCGAGCGCGTGCGCGCGCTCTATGCGCAGGATATCGAATTGATCGAAGCGGCGCTGGCGACGCGCCGGATAGCGGCGACTCTGCTAAATGAGCCGGGCCTGGATCAGGCCGCGCAGGGCATTGCCGATCAGGAAACCATTGCCAAGATCGTCGGCGCGTAGATCCCCCTCGATTGCCTGACCCTCTTCCAGCAATCGTTGTCGCAATATGCCGGGCATCAGCCGGCCGGAACGCGGTGTGATCAGCATGCCATCGCGCTCGACGAAGACGTTGGTGAAGCTACCTTCGGTGATGAGTCCGTCATTATCCGCAAAAATGATTTCGAACGTGCCCGCGGCGGTGCGAGCCTCGTCATAAAAGGCGCGGTCGCTGGTCTTGTGCAGCAGGCGAAAGTCTTGCGGTGGCACGGGCAGCGCGAGCAGTTTTACGTCGACCGGTGACTGGACCGGTTCGGGCATCGGCTGCACTTCGATCGAGATGGCGCCACTGCGGGCCAGCAACAGCCGGACCTTGGCATCTTCTCGCAACCGAAAGGAGGCCGCCTGAAGGTCATTGCGGCAATCGTGACGGTTGAAGGTGAAACCAAGCGCCATCGCGCTGGCCTTCATCCGCGCCAGATGGCGATCGAGATCGATGAATCCTTCCATCGGATCGAACCGCATGGTCTCTATCAGGTCGAAAGGCCTGCTCGACATCGCGATGAAACTCCCCTTGGCTAAACACTCCAGCCATTCGTCATTCGGTTTCGAATCGGCAACAATTCCCGATCCTAGCCCAAGTCGCCCATTTTGCTGATCTTTTAGAACCGAAATGGTGCGAATAGCGACGTTGAACGCGGCGTCGCCATTCGGGTCGATGCAGCCGATCGATCCGGTATAGGCGCCGCGCGGCTCGGCTTCGACTTCGTCGATAATCTCCATCGCCCGGATCTTGGGCGCGCCGGTGATCGAGCCGCAGGGGAAAGTGGCGCCGAGCGCATCGATGGCATCCAGACCGTCGATCAGCCGCGCGGTCACCGTCGACGTCATCTGATGGATGGTGGGGTAGGTTTCGACGGTAAACAGGTCGGGCACGTCCACGCTGCCGGCGATGGCGACGCGGGCCAGATCGTTGCGCAGCAGATCGACGATCATCAGATTTTCGGCGCGCTGCTTGGGATCGCCCCGCAGTCGTTCGATGGCAGCGCTATCGGCCGCCGGATCGGCGTGACGGGTTGCTGTGCCCTTCATCGGACGCGCGGTGAAGCGGCCGCCTTCCAATGTGAAGAACAGTTCGGGCGAAAAGGACAGCAGCCAGCGCGCGCCGTCATGGACGATCCCGCCCCAACCGGCGCCGGCCTGCGCACGCAGCATGGCGTAGAGCGCGAGTGGCGATCCTGAAAAGGCGATCTCGGCGGGAAAGGTCAGGTTGGCCTGATAGATGTCACCGGCCGCAATATAGGCCTGCACCTTGTCGAATGCGGCCTGATATTGGGCCTTGCCGATCAGCGGTAGGGGCTCGCTCACCCATGCAGCGGAGGGCGCTGGCAACAGCGCAGCCAGTTCCTCCCCACTGATCCGTACGGCTGTCTCAAACAGCCCGAACCACAATAAGGGGGCAGAATCGAGCGCGCGGGCGCTGAGTTTGGGCTCGATCGCATAGCCGGCCTCGAATGCGATCGCGCCAGCGGCGTGCAGGCCTGATCGGGTGGCGTCGCGCAAGCGTTGGAGCGCGGCATCAACGGCCTCTGGCGTATCGGCGCGAATCTCGTCGACGGGCCGGGTGAACAGCCGGGCGCCGATCGAGCCGGGCCGGGCATCGTCCAGCAACACGAACGGATGGGCGATGTCGAGCATGGCGTTCCATGCTATGGCGCCCGTCGGGGATCAAGCTTGATCGCCGCGGGGAAAGGCGGAGGATGCGTCCGTCTTGCATAAGCGGGCGGCTTTGCGCATGTCGTCGGTATGAACGACAAAGCGAATCCGCCGTTGCGGGCCGCGATCATCCCGGTCACGGCGTTTCAGCAGAATTGCACCTTATTATGGTGCTCGCAGACGATGAAGGGGGCCTTCGTCGATGCCGGCGGTGATCTCGATCGGTTGCTGGCGACGGCGAAGCAGCACGGCGTTACGATCGAAAAGCTGCTGGTGACGCATGGCCATGTCGATCATTGCGGCGCAGCCGGCATCCTCGCCGAACGCCTCGGCGTGCCGATCGAGGGGCCGCACCCCGCAGATCAGTTCTGGATCGATCAGCTCGATGCCGACAGCCGGAAATACAGCATGGAGGCGCGATCGTTCACGCCCGATCGCTGGTTGGCCGATGGCGATCAGGTGACGGTTGGCGATCTGATATTCGACGTCATCCATTGCCCGGGCCACACGCCAGGGCATGTGGTGTTCCACCATCCCGAATCGCGATTGGCGCTGGTGGGCGATGTGCTGTTCCAGGGATCGATCGGACGGACCGATTTTCCGCGCGGCAATCATGGCGATCTGATCGCGTCGATCACCAGCAAATTATGGCCGCTGGGCGGTGAAACCGCCTTTGTCCCCGGCCATGGCCCGATGTCGACCTTCGCGCATGAGCGCGCCGGCAATCCGTTCGTTGGCGATCGGGCACTGGCGGCGGAATAGACAATTTCTCCCCGAGCAAGTTCGGGGAGAAATTACTGCCGCTCAATGCGTGATGGCGATCGCGCCATCGCGAAAAACATAAGGCAGCCATAAGGCGTAGCCGGCCAGCCCGAGCATGACGATGAAGGTCACCAGCACGCCGATCCCGCGCAAGATGTTGGCCGTTCCGCGATCGAGGCCGAAGGCGTGGCAGATGCGCGCCAGTATATAAAGTATGCCTGCTACCCAAAGCCAGGTGTGCGTGCCGGTCGCCAGTTCGATCAGCCCCATCAATATGAGCACGAACGGCGTATATTCGACATAGTTGGAATGCGCGCGCATGCGGGCCGTAAGGCGGATGTCGCCGCCGTCGCCGATCAGAATCTTCCCCTTCACGCGCAGCGCGGCGCAGCGGACGGCCAGCCAGAAATTGACTATGGCTGCGGCGCCGGTGATCGTGAGTGTAACAGGTAATATCGTCATCGCTGTTCCCCTCCGCGGATAATGTCGGTATCAGCCACGCCGAAAGCCCGCCTCAGTCCGCTATCCGGTCGCTAAGGTGGCAGCTTGCAGCGATACTTGCAACGCGGGACGAAATCGCTATAGGTCGCGCGCTCGCGACGAGCCCGGCCGCTCAGGTCCGCGGCCAATTCTGGCTGTCGGTATCTGGCGACTGGGGCCTCGTCGCTTATTTTATTCAGTTAGGAACAGGTGCCGACATGGCCGTCCCCAAGAGAAAAACTTCGCCTTCCAAGCGCAACATGCGTCGTAGCCACGATTCGCTGTCGGTTGAATCGTTTCAGGAATGCCCGAATTGCGGCGAGCTGAAGCGTCCGCACAATCTGTGCAGCGCCTGCGGCCACTATAACGGTCGCGAAATCATCTCCGTCGAGGCCTGATCAAGACCAGCGGGGACATGATGGTGGGACAGGCGCCGCGAATCGCTCTGGATGCGATGGGCGGTGATGGCGGACCGGCGACAACGATCGCCGGCGCTGCGCTTGCGCTTACGCGCGGCGAGTCCGTCCAGTTCACGCTGTTCGGCGATGAGGTCGCGATACGGGCGGAAATGGCGAAGCATCCGATCCTCGCAGGATCGGATGTGGTGCATTGCGACGACGTGATCACTGGCGAGGACAAACCAAGCCAGGCCATCCGCCGAACCAAGACCTCATCGATGGGGCGCGCCATCCTTGCCGTTAAGGAAGGCGAGGCGTCAGCGGCGATGTCCGCCGGTAATACCGGCGCGATGATGGCGATGGCCAAGCTCAGCTTGCGGACGATGCATGGCATCGATCGGCCGGCGCTCGCGGCCCTGATGCCGACGCTGGGCGATAATGATCTGGTGATGCTCGATCTGGGCGCCAATACCGAGTGCGATGCCCGCAACCTTGTGGAATTCGCCGTGATGGGCGCCGCTTATTCGCGGGCGGCCGCGGGTGTTGCCTGCCCGCGCGTGCGATTGCTGAATATCGGTACCGAAGAATTGAAAGGCACGGGCGAACTGAAGGAGGCTGCTGCGGCGCTGCGCGCACAGGATAGCGGCGACTGGACGTTCGAAGGCTTCATCGAGGCCGATCGGCTCGGCCGCGGTGAGGTCGATGTCGTGGTGACCGACGGATTTTCCGGCAATATCGCGCTGAAATCGATCGAAGGCACCGCACGCTTCATCACCGACCTGCTCCGGCGCGCATTTTCGAGTTCGCTGCGTTCGAAGGCAGGCTTCCTGCTGTCTCGTCCGGCTTTCACCTTGCTGCGCGAACATCTTGACCCAAACAATCATAATGGCGCGGTGTTTCTCGGCCTGAACGGGCTTGTCGTCAAAAGCCATGGCGGAGCCGATGCTATCGGGACCGCCAATGCCATTGGCGTCGCGACCCGGATCGCAAGCAACGATATCACCCGCCGAATCACCGAAGATCTCGACAATTTCCGTTCGCGTGCAGCGCTACCGCAAGCCGTTGCATGACCGAATCCAATAAAGGGGGGCCGATGCGGCGCGCTGTCATCATTGGCACTGGATCGGCTCTGCCGGCTCGGCGGGTGACCAATACCGAACTGGCCGAAACCGTCGATACGTCCGACGAATGGATTATCGCGCGAACCGGTATCGAGGCGCGCTATATTGCCGGCGAGGGGGAGACTACGGCGTCACTCGCTACCGAAGCCGCGCGCAAGGCGCTGGACGCCGCCGGCATTGCGCCGTCTGCGGTGGGGCTGATCATTTTGGCCACCGCGACGCCGGACCAGACATTTCCGGCCTCTGCGACCAAGGTTCAGGCCGCGCTCGGCATAAACGATTGCGTTGCGTTTGACGTCCAGGCGGTTTGCTCGGGCTTTCTCTACGCGCTGTCCGTGGCCGAAAGCATGATTCGCGCCGGTACCGCCGATGTGGCGGTCGTGATCGGAGCCGAAACATTCAGCCGCATCCTCGACTGGGATGATCGCACGACCTGCGTTCTGTTTGGCGATGGTGCGGGCGCAGTCGTGCTGCAGGCGCAGGATGGCGAACGTGGTGTGCTGGCAACACGCCTCCACGCCGATGGTCGCCACAATGAGCTGCTTTATGTCGACGGCGGCCCGTCCACGACCGGAACCGTCGGAAAATTGCGAATGAAGGGGCAGGAAGTTTTCCGCCACGCGGTTACCAACCTTGCTAAGGTGACGAATGAAGTCATTGAAGCGGCAGGGCTTTCGGTTGCGGATGTCGATTGGATCGTCCCCCATCAGGCCAATCGCCGGATTCTGGATGCAACGGCCCGCAAGCTGGGGCTCGCCCCGGAAAAGATCATCATCACCGTCGATCAGCACGCCAACACGTCGGCTGCTTCGGTGCCGCTTGCGCTCGACGTGGCCGTGCGCGATGGCCGGATCAAGCCGGGCGACCTTCTTGTGCTCGAAGCGATGGGTGGCGGCTTTACATGGGCCGCAGCCGCAGTACGTTACTGAAACCCTTATTAGATCGTGCTTTGCGTAATCGCGAGTCGCCGATAAGGTACCATCTACTCGCTAGGGTTGGGGGACAGTAATGGCGTTGGAGAACGGGACGTTGACCCGCGCGGATCTATCCGAGCAGGTCCATCGCGAAATAGGGCTTTCGCGGGCAGAATCAGCTTCCATCGTCGAACAGGTGCTCGAACATCTCTGCGCGGCGTTGGCTACCGGTGAAAATGTCAAGATCTCCGGCTTTGGCAGCTTCGTTCTGCGCGAGAAGGGAGAGCGCGTAGGCCGCAATCCCAAGACGGGTGTCGAAGTGCCGATTGCGCCACGGCGCGTATTGACCTTCCGGGCCAGCCAGATGTTGCGCGACCGGATCGTCGCCGGCGAATAAGGTGGAGAACTGATGGTTTCAGGCGGCGAAAAGGCGGAGGATGCGTTTCGAACGATCGGCGAACTCTCGGCCGAGCTTGGAATCCAGCAACATATCCTGCGATATTGGGAAACCCGTTTCCCGCAGCTTCGTCCGTTGCAGCGGGCGGGAAACCGCCGCTATTATCGCCCTTCAGATGCCGCCCTCGTGCGGCGGATCCATAGTCTGCTGAACGAACAGGGTTATACGATCCGGGGCGTTCAGAAGCTGTTGTCGCAAAAGGGCGGGGCGGGGGGCGTCGAGGCTGCTACGGCATCCACACCCCAGCCGATCGCGCCGGCGCCGGTGCTCGTCGTGAACCAGCCCAACATACCGCCAGTCGTGCGGGCCGAACTCAAGGCGATTCGCGACTCGCTGATCGGTGCGCTCGCAACGGACATGGAATAGGCTTAACGCCTTCGTTGAAGCGAATCGGCTTCTTCGGGATTGTCGTCAGCTTATTCCTGATCGGGCCCCAGAGCGGGGTCGAGATCGCGGGGGCGCATGAACAGGGCAAGTTCGCCGCTGCCGGGGCGGATATCTTCCCAATGGTCGACGGGGAACTGGATCTGCGCGATGCTGGCGGTCGGGAATTTCTCTTCGACCTGATCGCGCGCCTCGTCGCCTTCGCTATCCGGCACCAGCATCAGCACCAGATCCTCGAGCCCGGGATTATGCCCGGCGATCAGGACGCTTTCATAGCTGTCGTCGCTCTCGTTCACGACGTCGAGCAGCGCGCCGGCCGAGGCGAGATACAGCCTTTTGTCCCATGCGGGGTTGAGCGTCGTACCGATGCCTTCCGCCATATTTTCAAGGGTCTCGACGACCCTGACGGCCGGCGAGGCGATAATATGATCGAAGGGCAGATGCTCGCTGCGCAGATATTCGCCGATTCGCTGCGCGGCGCGGCGCCCCTTGGCATTCAGCGGGCGATCGAAATCGCGCGCGACCGGATCGTTCCATCCTGATTTGGCATGGCGAAGCAGCACCAGTGTTTTCATCTGCGCCCGACGCCCCCAACTACCATCTGCCCACCGCCGTCTTCCGCTTCATCATTCAGGTGATGCCCGAAACATCGGTCGGAAGAAAGCCGTGGTCTTGCGCAATTTCGGTGCCACCGATCCGGGCCACCGCCTCGTCGAGCGTTACGCGCCGCACCAGCACGCCCTCCGGAAAGGCATTCAGGAGGCGGCTTGGCGTTGCCGCGCCCAGCAGCACGAAATGGCCCTTGTCGCCCGCACTCCGGATCAGGCGGCCGAATGCCTGCCGCAATCGCGCGCGGACGATCGCATCATCATACAGGCTGCCGCCACCCGCCGCCCGCCGCGCAGCGTGCAATACGGTCGGTCGGGGCCAGGGAACGCCTTCCATCACCACGAGCCGCAGCGAATCGCCCGGCACGTCGACGCCGTCACGCAGCGCATCGGTGCCAAGCAGCGAAGCTTTCGGTTCGTCGCGGAAAATATCGACCAAAGTACCTGTGTCGATCGGATCGACATGCTGGGTATAAAGCGGCAGCCCATCGCGGGCGAGCCGGTCCGCAATCCGCGCATGAACGGCCTTCAACCGCGAGATCGCGGTGAACAGGCCCAATGTGCCGCCTCCGGCCGCTGCGATCAGCCGGCTATAGGCCTGGCCGAGCTGTGCGATATCGCCGCGCTTGAAGTCGGTCACGATCAGCACCTCGGCGCTGCTTGCATAGTCGAACGGGCTTGGCACCGCGATATGGCGCGGCCGGTAGCCGAGCGCGGTCGCACCGCTTCGGGCTTCGGCGATCGACCAGTCCTCGCCGTCGCGCAGGGTGGCGGAGGTCACAAGTACGCCGTGTGCGGGTTTGAGCACCGTATCGGCGAGCGGTACCGCAGGGTCGAGCCAATGGCGATGCAGACCGATATCATATTCGCGGCCCTCGCGCCGATCGACTGCGAGCCAGTCGACGAAGTCGGGATCGCCGGGCCCGCCCAGCCGCGCCAGCATCGAAACCCAAACGCCGATCAGTTGGGCGCGATGGGTAAGGCCGGAAATTGCGCCCTCGATTCGCGCGCGTGCCTGCCCATCCAGCCAATCGGGGCCATCCTCCATCACCGCGACCAATCGTTGCCGCAACCGCGCCATCGGTCGCATCAGCGCCTCCAGCGCTTCGATCGCCGGATGCGCCGCATCGATCAGCGCGGGATCGGGCTCGCCGACATCGGTCTCGAGGCCATAGCCGGCGTCCTGGGCGCTGGCCCGCGCGTAAACGGTGGCGCGGGCGGCGGCGAGCATCTTCTCGATCGGGCCCAGCGGCAGGCCCTCGGCCAGGCGTCCAAGCCAGCCATCGCCGGGCAACAATGTGGCCGCCATCGATGCGGCCTCGATCGCCAGCGCGCCTTCTTCATCATAGGATGCAACATCGGACAGGCGCGCAGATAGTCCGCGTCGACGCCCGCGCGACTTGGCTTCGGGCCCGATGATCCACCGTCGCAGCTCGATTGTTTCCTGGCCTGTCAGCGCCGCCGCAAAGGTCGAATCGGCGGCGTCGAACAGGTGATGGCCCTCGTCGAAGATGATTCGGCTGAGCGGATGTCCCTCATCGGCGCGGCGTTGGGCCAGAATCATCACCAATGCATGATTGGCGATGACGATATCGGCGCCTTCGGACGCGCGTGCGGCGCGTTCGATGAAGCATTTCCGGTAATGGGGGCAGCCCGCATAGACACATTCGCCGCGGCGATCGGTGAGCGCCGTCGATCCGGCCCTGCGGAACAGGGTAGGCAGCCAGCCGGGCAGATCGCCGCCCACCATATCGCCGTCGCGGCTATAGGCGGCCCAACGGCCGATCAATTGCGCCAGGATGGCCGCACGATTCTGGAACCCGCCCTGCAAGGCGTCTTCAAGATTGAGCAGGCAGAGATAGTTTTCGCGCCCCTTGCGAACCACGACCTTTTCTCGCCGGATTGCCGGATCGGGGTAGATGCGCCGGGTCTCCTGATCGAGCTGGCGTTGCAGCGCCTTGGTATATGTCGATATCCAGACATTGCCCTGCGCCTGTTCTGCCCAGAGCGAGGCGGGCGCGAGATAACCCAATGTCTTGCCGATCCCGGTGCCCGCCTCGGCCAGCACCAGATTGGGGCGCCCCTCGGCCAACCGCGGATCGAAGGCGCGGGCGCTGGCGACGGCATAATGCTTCTGACCCTCGCGGGGTTCGGCATTCGACCCCACGATCGTCGTCAGCCGATCGGTTGTCTCGATCTCGCCTAGCATCACGTTGCGCGGCTGTGGCCGGGCAGGGGCCTCATCCCATTCGGGCAGTCGCGCGAACAGGGTGCGCTCGCTTCGCGCGGGCTCGCGCAGGAGATGCCCCACCGCATGCGCCCAGGGCCAGCGCAGCCGGCCCAGCGACTGTGCAACATTCCATGCGCCATCGCGCTCCGCCCACTCCTGCGATGCGGCCATGCGATTGAGCAGCGCGCGCGCTGCAACGATCAGGAAGGCGGCAGCCTGCGCGTCGTTGCGTGGCGCTTCCAGCCCCAGCACCCGCGCGATCCCGGCCGGCGTCGGGACCGCAAAGCGGGCAGGGTGGACGAAGGCAAACAGCTCGAGCAGGTCGAGCCCCGAAAATTCGCCATGGCCGAGCCGGTTGGCGGTCACTTCGGCATTCAGCACGATCATCGGCGTCTCGGCTGCGCGCACAACCGCCTCGCGCCGTCCTATTCCGCGGACCTCACCATCGGCTGACGCGATCCAGACGCCGCCGTGCGTCGCGTACAGCGCTGGATAGGGAAGGATGGGGGCCATCATCTAGACTAAGTGTAAGCCAGGAGGGCAGGGAGAGGAACGGCGAAGTTGACCGAGCCGCCGCCCGCCTTATCGCGGATCAACGGGATATCGCGGGCATCATTCGGACGTGCCGAAATTGGGAAAGCCGTAGCTTTGCGCCACCAGCATCGTGTGCGTGCCGGCGACATGGTTGATAACCTGGACGACCTCGCGCGTGTAACGCAGCAGATTGTAGGGATTGCGGTAGGATGCGCTGATCAGGATATCGAAGGCATTCGATCCGTGAATGATGCTGGCGTTGGTGAGCAGCAGCGGTAGCTTACCCATGTCGAGATTCTCGTCGATCCACTTGCGCGAGCGGCTGACGATCTCCGTGACGATGCGTTCCTGCGTGGGTTCAGGCCCGTCGCGACTTTGCTCCCAGCCCAGCCGCTCCTCGCGCAGCGACCCCAGATCGACCGATACGGCGATCATGCCTTGTTCGGGCAGATCGACCTTTTCCGCATGGCCGGCCGGCCAGAGGATTTCCGAGATGCTGTCATCGTTGATCAGCCGGGTCAGCGCCTTCGCCACAGCCTGGCGTTCATGATCGGTCAGTCCTTGCTGATCGCCCTTTTGAAACCATTCCAGCAGCGACTTGCTTTCCAGAAACGACTGACGATTGTGGAGTCGTGGAAATTCGGCGGCCAGCGCCCGCAATATCCGCTCCGAAGCGCCAGGTGGGCGGGCGGAGGCCGAATCCTTCGTGACCTTCATGATGTCCTCAATGTCGATAGTTCGAACTTCTGAGATTGGACACAGACGCAGCGGCTGTCACGTCTTATGTAGAGATGCCCGAGCTTCGCACCGATCTAGCGCGGAATGTTTCCGGCTTCAGAAGGGGGCCGACTTCAGACCGGGAGGAACCCCGTTCGCTGCAGCCGATCAACCGAATCACGGGCCACCGGTGCGCAGGTGCCGTTCACCAGCCGGATCTCGCGATTGCGGCCCGCGCCGTTCACGCCGGCTACGGCATTGCTTGCGATCCACCAGCTCCGGTGTGTCTGCTCGCCGGGGCTGTCGTCCATTTCGGCAATTGCGTCCCGTAGTCGCAGCAGCAGCAACTCGCTTTGCTTGTGGCCATGGACGCGCACATAATGATCCTCGCTCTCCAACGCCAGGATGTCGCCTTCGAAACGGGGGCTGAGGCGGGCATAGAGGCGTGGCCGCTGCGATGTTTGCGATGCCGCTTCGTTGCCGCCATTCTGGCGCGATCCGCGATCGGGATTGTACTTTGGCGGAAGAGCTGGCGCCCCGTCTCCGCGCGACGGACGGGCGGCGTCATAATAGTTCAGCAGCTGATCGTCGGCACGTTTTGCCCACCACACTATGCCCAGGTTCATCAGCGCAAACAGCAGAGCGAGCGGGAATAGCCCCGAGCCGACCTGAAGCCGAATTTCGTCCTGCCCGGCCACCCGCCAGATGTAAGTCATGGGGAAGCTGGAGGCGATCAGCCCCCAGAAGACCAGCGGTCCCCGCGGCAGCCCCGTCGCCTTTGCCAGCCACCGCCAGAAGATGATCGCGGGTCGCATGAACATATAGGCCGCACCCAGCACGCCGAGCCAGTGCCCGGCGCGCATCAGAAAATCGCCCATCAGATACGTTCCGAACGGCCCCAGAAACCCGAAGACCGCCGACATCATCAGGACGGCCCAGATTTCCAGCAGCGCGCGTCTTATCCGTTTCACGCAAACTCTCTTCCGGTTCGCGAAGCGCGAACCGCCACTATGTCGATTTTTCAAGGCCATTCAAGCAGCCCGGCCCCGTTACGCAATCGCCCTTGTCCGCGATTCGCCGATGTCCATGTGGGGCCCATGGCAACGGCAGCTCGCCGCAGGCCGCAGGCCGGGTACGGATGAGCACAACATTGGAGGTCCACATGAGCAACATTCTTGACGTCAAGCACATCATTCTGGGGCTTGGTTTCGCCATTCTGGCGCAGATCGGCGCTTTCGCTCTGGTTCTGGGCTGAGTTCGTCAGTGTAAGCCGGTCGGCCCTCGACCGGCCGGAGGACAAGGATCCGACGGTAAAAATGTGCATATGCACATTGATCCCATTCCGATACTGTCAAGCAGTGTCGGGGGGCATCATTGGTCAAGATACGATCTGCTGAACTCAGTCTCTGCGGTTGCGATGTCGGTTCGATACGGCGTCGCCGGGGATGATATTCAACTCGCTCATCTTCGTCGCATTTTTCGCGATCGTGCTCGGGCTCCACAGCCTGCCGCTCCCGTGGAACGCGAAGAAGATCAATCTGCTGATCGCCAGCTATATCTTCTATGCGGCATGGAATCCGCCGTTCGTCATCCTGCTGTGGGTGTCCACGGTGGTCGACTGGTTCGCCGCCCGCGCGCTCGTCACCGCGAAGGACCAATGGCACCGGCGGCTTTGGATGCTGATTTCGGTCATCGCGAACGTCGGCATGCTCGGCTATTTCAAATATGGCCAGTTCCTGGTCGACAGCTTCTCGTCGATCGCGCTGGCGGTGGGGCTGCACTACAGCCCCCCCAAATATGATATCGTCCTGCCGATCGGCATTTCCTTCTACACGTTCGCGACGATGTCCTACACGCTGGACGTCTATCTGCGCCGTGCCGCGCCCGCCCGGAATTTCCTCGATTATGCGCTGTTCGTAACCTTCTTCCCGCACCTTGTGGCGGGGCCGATCATGCGGCCGACCGAACTGGTTCCGCAGTTCGCCACGCCGCGTAAGGCCAGCGGCGATCAACTGCGGTTCGGGCTGGCGCTGATGACGCTCGGCCTGTTCCAGAAGGTGGTGCTCGCGGATGGCTTTCTCGGCCCCGTCGTCGAGGCGGTCTATGATGCGGACAAGACGCCGGGCATGCTCGATTCGTGGATGGCGACGATCGCCTTCAGCGGCCAGATCTTCTGCGATTTCGCAGGTTATTCGACGACTGCGATCGGTGTCGCCTTGTGCCTGGGCTTCGCGATGCCCGACAATTTTCGCTTCCCATATGCGTCGATTGGCTTCTCGGATTTTTGGCGTCGCTGGCACATCTCCTTGTCGTCGTGGCTGCGCGACTATGTTTACATTCCGCTGGGCGGCAATCGGCATGGTGAACTTCGTACCTATGTTTCGCTGATGTCGACGATGCTGATCGGCGGGCTGTGGCATGGCGCCAGCTGGACCTTCGTGTTCTGGGGCGGACTGCATGGCGTTTATCTTGCGATCGAGCGCCTGCTGCGGAAGCTGTTCCGCGATTATCGGCCGGGCCCCGCTGCGATCGCGGGGCTGGGCCTGATTACCTTCCTTCTGGTCGATATCGCCTGGGTATTCTTCCGGGCGAAGACCTTTGCTAAGGCCAGTATCGTCATTACCGGCATGGCGGGCCTGAACGCCCATCCGGTGCCGTTGCTGGCGGCGATCTATCTGGCGACGACCGGCGTGATCGTGGGCGGCATCCTGTGCGCGCACTGGCTCATGCGCAACCGCACGCTCGAAGCCGTGGTCGCGCGCACCCACCCGGTAGTGGTTACCGGCATCCTGGCGGTCATGGGATTCTCTGTGGTCGCAGAACATGGGGCAGGCGATGCCTTCATCTATTTCCAGTTCTGACGTCGGATCGGCGGCGGGCCCGCGCCACGCTTTGTCGCCGGGCCTTCGGTTGACCGCGTCGGATCGCCCTGGCGTCGCGCAACCGGTGCCGGAGCGCGACATACCGGATCGCCCGTGGCGGGCGATTTCGCTGGCAGCCTTCCTGATCGTCGCGATTCTTACCAGCCTATGGGAAGTGCGGATGCGCCAGTTGGGCCTTACCCCTGGCGATCTTGGCGACAATGCCTCGGCCTGGGCGGAGCAGCGCCGCCGGATCGACAGTGAGCCGATCAAGGTGGCGATCGTGGGCGATTCGCGGATCCTGTTCGATACCGATCTCTCCCGCTTTCAGCAGCTCACCGGCGTTCGGCCGCTGCAACTCGCGTTGCCGGGAACGAACGGCCGGCCGGTGCTCGAGGATCTCGCCGCCGATCCCAAATTCAAGGGGCTGGTGATCGTCGGCATGGCCGACACATCCTATTTTCGCGACAAGATCGGGTTCATGAAGCAGGCGCTCGATCTCGGTCATTGGGAGTCGCCGGCCAAGCGTGGCTCGTTCGTGATCCATCGTTTTCTGGCGCAGCATCTCGCTTTCCTCGAAACCGAATATCGGCTGAGCACCCTCGTCGCCCGGACAGATCCGAACTGGCGAGCGGGAGTTGAGGGGCCCTACAACGATGTTTGGAAGATCGGTCAGTCTTTCGGCGATCGCCAGACGTTCATGTGGCCGCGGATCGAGCAGGATGAACGTCTCCGCCAGCATGCGCTCGCGGCCTGGGGCGGCTTTCGCGGGCCCCCGGTGAAGCCCGCGATCATAGCGATGACACAGGCGAAGACGCGTGCCGCCGTCGACACGATCAGGGCGCGGGGCGGCGATGTGATTTTCGTGCGCCCGCCCTCGATCCCCGAAATCCGCGCGAATGAGGAGAAACGCATTCCGAAAGCGAGGGGCTGGGATGCCCTGCTGACGACGAGCCATAGTGCAGGCATTCATATCGACGATCTGCCTGCTGCGCAGGGGCTGGTGATCCCGGAGGGCTCGCATGTCAGCCGGGCCTGCGCGACGGTATTTACCGACGCCTATGTCCGGCGACTGGTGACATTGATGCCACGGCTGCACCTGATGGCAAATGCGCCAGCGCCGCTGTCGGCGCGAGACTGCCGCCCCCGGACAGCGGGCTGAGCCAGCGCTGGGGAGTTGGCGCGCGGGCGAATCGCCCCTAAAGGGGCGCCACCATGGAACAGTCATATTCTCCCGCCGATCTGCGCGCCGCAGCTCTCACCTCCAAGGCCTGGCCCTATGAAGAGGCGCGCAAGCTGCTCAAGCGCTATGAGAAAGGCGCGCCGGAGAAAGGCTATGTGCTGTTCGAGACCGGCTATGGCCCGTCGGGCCTGCCGCATATCGGCACGTTCAACGAAGTGCTGCGCACGACGATGGTGCGCCATGCCTATGAAGCACTGTCCGATCTGCCGACCCGGTTGATCGCGTTCAGCGACGATATGGATGGGCTGCGCAAGGTGCCGGACAATGTGCCGAACCAGGCGATGCTGACCGAATATCTCGGCAAGCCTTTGACGCAGGTGCCCGATCCGTTCGGGAAATTCGAAAGTTTCGCGCATCATAATAATGCGATGCTGCGGCAATTTCTCGATCGCTTCGGCTTCGAATATGATTTCCGATCGGCGACCGAGGGGTATCAGTCGGGCCAGTTCGATGAAGCGCTCAAGGCGATCCTGCGCCATTATGATGCGATCATGGCCGTAATGCTGCCGACGCTGCGCAAGGAACGGCAGGCGACCTATTCGCCGGTGCTGCCGATCAGCCCGAAGAGTGGGATCGTGCTGCAGGTGCCGGTCGAGGTTGTCGATGTCGAGGCCGGGCTGGTGCGCTTTACCGACGATGGCGACGTGATCGAGCAGTCGATTCTCGGCGGCGGTGCGAAGCTGCAGTGGAAGGTCGACTGGGCGATGCGCTGGGTCGCGCTCGGCGTCGACTACGAGATGTCGGGCAAGGATCTGATCGATTCGGTCCAGCAGTCGTCGAAGATCACCCGCGTGCTTGGTGCACGGCCGCCTGAAGGCTTCAATTACGAGATGTTCCTCGACGAAAAGGGCGAGAAGATCTCGAAGTCGAAGGGCAATGGCCTCAGCCTCGACCAGTGGTTGACCTATGGCCCCGAGGAAAGCCTGGCCTTTTACGCCTATCGCGAGCCGAAGAAGGCCAAGCAGCTCCATATGGGCGTGATCCCGCGCGCGGTTGACGAATATTGGCAGTTCCGCGGCAACTATGCCGCGCAGCCGATCGAGCAGAAGCTCGGCAATCCGGTCCACCACATCCATAACGGCCAATTGCCGCAGGGCGAACTGCCGGTGACGTTCGGGCTGCTGCTAAACCTTGTCGGCGTGATGGGCGATGCCTCGAAGGGGCAGGTTTGGGGCTATCTGGCCAATTACCTTCCCGATGCCACTGCCGACGAATATCCCGAGCTCGACCGGCTGATCGGCTATGCGCTCGCCTATCACCGCGATTTCGTCGCGCCGACGCTCAGGCGCCGGGCACCGACCGTCAATGAGGCGGCGGCGCTTAAGGATCTCGACGCGCGGCTGGCGGCGATGCCCGCCGACGCATCGGCCGAGGATATCCAGAACGAGGTCTACGCGATCGGCAAGGAAGAGGCCTATGGCTTCGAAACCCTGCGTGACTGGTTCAAGGCCTTGTACGAGACTCTGCTGGGTGCCGAGCAGGGGCCGCGTATGGGCAGCTTCATCGCGCTCTACGGGGTCGAAAACAGCCGCAAACTGATCGCCGAGGCGCTGGCCTGATCTTTTTTGTTTCGGCGGAAACATAACCGCCAACCAGCGTTGATTGGACGGTCCTTCCCCCTTGGACTGGCATGTCGCGCTATACCGCGACATACCGGCCGCGCCGTTGCGTGTAACGGCGCGGCCCCAGGGCGGATGTTTACTTGCCCTTCTGCGTCTTGATCCATGAATCGATCTTTTCCTCGAGCACGATCATCGGCAATGCGCCGGTGTCCAGCACCTGTGCATGGAAGGCGCGGGGATCGAAGCTGGCGCCAAGTTCGGCTTTCGCCTTGGCCTTTTCCTTCAGGATGGTGAGCGCGCCGATCTTGTAGGCCAGCGCCTGACCGGGGATGGCGATATAGCGCTCCACCTCGGCAGTGGCATCCGTCTTGCCCATGCCGCTATGGCCCAGCATGTAGGCGATCGCCTGGTCGCGGCTCCAGCCTTTGGCGTGGATGCCGGTATCGACGACGAGCCGCATCGCGCGCAGCATTTCATCATCCAGTCCGCCGAAGCGCTGATAGGGATCGGTTTCCATGCCCAGATCCTTCCACAGCGTCTCGGCATAGAGCGCCCAGCCCTCGACATAGGCGGTGTTGCCGCCGAATCGCATGAAAGCCGGCAAAGCGGCATTTTCCTGCGCGAGGCTGATCTGGAAATGATGTCCGGGGACCGCCTCGTGGAGGAACAATGTTTCCATGCCCGGGGTGGTGCGCGATGGCAGATCATAGCTGTTATAATAAAAGACGCCCGGCCGTGAGCCGTCAGGCGTTCCCTGCTGATAGCTGCCGCCGGCTTCCGTCTTCTCGCGATAGGGTTCGACGGGGCGAATTTCGAGCGGGCTTTTGGGCACCAGTGCGAATTGTTCGGGAATGCGGGCGTCGATCCGCTTGCCGATCGCGACATAGGCATCGCGCAACCATTCCTTGCTGGGTGGTTTGAACCGGGGGGCGGCGCGAATATATTCGAAGAACTCGCCCAGCGTGCCTTTGAATCCCACCTGCACCCGGATCTTTTCCATCTCGTCGGTGATTCGTGCGACCTCGCGCAGCCCGAGTTGATGGACGTCCTCGGCCTTGAGCGGCAGGGTCGTGTTCTGCTCGATCAGATATTCGTAGAGCCTGTCGCCGCCCTTCATCCCGCCCAGGCCGACGCTGTCGCGGGCAACCGGCAGATAGTCGTTCTTCAGGAAGTCACGCAGCCGGATATAGGCGGGGACGATGCCGTCGCGGATCATCGCCGTATATTCAACCTTCAGCCGAGCCTGATCGGCGGGTGCGATGTCCTTCGGAAATTGGAGGACAGGGCCGTAAAAGGTCGAACCTTCGATGCCCTGCTGGAGCTGCAGGTTGAGCTGGTCGATGACATTGTTGACCACCAGCTTCGGCTGGACCACGCCCATCTTCATGCCCTGGCGAAAGCGTCCGATCGCGGCATCGAGCATCGCGATATATTCGCGATGGCGTTTCAGGTTATTCTCATAGTCGGCGAGCGTCTTGAACGGCGCGGCGCCCTGACCCGATGCGAAGCCGGGATAGAAGGTGTGGAAGCCGCTGAAATGGTCGATCGGCCGCACCGCGCTCAGCACCAGCAGATCGGGCTGGAGACCCTTCAGGCCTAGCTCAGTCTGCCATTTGAAGACGTCATACGCGATTTGATCGGTGGGATTGAGCCTGGACCGCTCGATCTTAGACAGTCCGGCGAGATCGGCTTCGCCCGCCTTGCGCTCGCCATCGAAATAGGCGTCGGATATATAATCGCCGAGACGGTCCGCATAGCGCAGGTCGCCGCGAAACATCGCGCTGATCGGATTGCGCTTCAGCGAAGCCTCGTCGCTGTCGTGAAACAGTTGCAGCAACGCTTTGTCCTCCGCGCTTTCGATCGGGGCTGAAACCGGGGTGGCCGCGGGAAGGGCGGGGGACATTACAGCGCAAAAAGCGGCGCTGAGCAGCAGGGAAGGTCGGGACATGGAAGGCATCCTGTTGTCGAGATGCCTTCTGACCTATTCTGCTAACACACCTTAAGCAAGCGGCCCCGGCACATTGGATGCCGGGGCCGGGATCGCTGCTTACCAGAAGAAGCCGGAATGAACCTCGATCACGCGGCCGGTGCGGACGTTGACCAGAACGACATCGTTCCCGTAGCGCACCCAGCGGTTCCAGCCGGCGGCTGGCGGCAGGCGATAGCGCCATGGATTGGCGATCACATAACGGCCGCTGTAATATTCGGGCGCGAAGCGGTAGCCGACGACCACCGGGCGGTAGGCATGGCCACGCGGACCCACCCAGGCCGGCCGGCGATAAATGTCGCGGTGAGCCTCACGATAGTCGCGCCAGTCCTCACGCTTTTCCTGCCGGGCTTCCCGAAGGTCGTGGCGTTCTTCGCGCACGTCCTGTGGCGTGCCGTAGCGCCTGGCATCCTGCAGTTCGTGCCGTTCCCGCTGGATTTGCCTATCGTCGTGGCGCAACTCGCCGGCCGACTGGGCTGACGCGATCGACGGTATGGCGACGGCGGCCATCAGCCCCATAATGATCATCTTGCGCATGATTTTACTCCTCTCATACGAAACCCGTGCCGGCCGTAAAGATTGGGCAGCCAGCAGGTTCCTGATTCGCACGGATCGCCTGAACCCGCGGGGAATGAGGTGGTCAGCGAAATGAAAGCTTTGGACGCGGGCAAAAAGAAAGCCCGGCGACTTGGGAGTCGCCGGGCCTGTGCCGGAATGTTCGGGAAGGTCAGTTCCAGAAGAAATCGTAGATGATATCCTCGATCAGGCCGGTTCGGATGTCGATGAGCAGCACGTCATCATAATAGCGCACCCAGCGATAATCGCCCCAGGCCGGCGGCAGGCGATAATCCCAGGGATCGCTGATCCAATAACTCTGGCTATAGTACCAGGGGTCGATCCGGTAGCCGGGCGACCAGCGGCGATAGTTATAGCCGTAGCCGCGCGGTGCGACATAGCGGGGCACGCGAAACGTATAGCGGTTGCTGCTGCGATAGTCCTGCCAGCCATAGCGTCGGTCGCTGCGCCAATCGCGGTTCCAGTCGCGGCGGGCGTCGTTTCCGGCCCTGCCGTTCCAATCGCGGCGATCATCGCGTCGGTCGTCGCGCCGTTCGACACGTTCGTCGCGACGGTCATCACGACGCTCTACCTGTGCATTGCCGCGGGCATCGTGGCGATTGTCCTGCCAATCGTGCCGGTCGTCACGTCGGTCGTCTTGCCGGTCCTGCCGACCATTCCGGTGCTCGACCTGCGCTTCACGGCCGCCATTTTGCCATGCCCGGCGGTCTGGCTGGGCCGCGGGTGATACCGTCGGTGCCACGGCGCGAGGGGCAACGGGCTGGGGCGCAGCTTGGGGCGAAGGTTGTGGCGCAGCCTGCTGCTGCCCGCGGCCTTCGTCGCCTCCCCTGCGATCGCGCCATCCCTCCCCGCCATTGTGGCGGCGCTCGGCATTGTTCTGGTCGTTTGACTGGGCCTGGGCCGCGATCGGAGTCACGGCCGTGGCGGCGAGCAGCAAACCAACCATCCTTGTGGACATGGTACGCATCGGGAAACTCTCCATTATCAGCCGGCGCGATGCCAGCTTCCATGCCGTTATCGGCTTCGTCGACTGAGTATGGGCTGAACTGGATTGTCAGCAAATTGAAAGTATCAGAGCGAAGGCGGGGCCGCCTTGGGAACGGTCAGCGCCGGCACGGCCGCCGCCGCGTCGGCAGGTTCGATACCGGGCGGCGGCGCGGCTGCAATCGTCTCCACCCCCGATAGCACACGTCCGGCGCGCTGGACGGCGCGGCGGATACGCGGATAGGTGCCGCAACGGCAGATGTTCGTCATCGCTGCGTCGATTTCGGAGTCGGTAGGCGCATGGTTATGCTCGATCAGCGCCGCGGCCGCCATGATCATGCCCGATTGGCAATAGCCGCACTGCGGAAGATTCTCGGCGACCCAGGCTTGTTGGACGGCATGGCTGCGATCGCGCGACAAGGCCTCGATCGTGGTGACGAAGCTGCCCTCGATCGATCCGATCGGCACCTGGCAAGATCGTACTGCCTGGCCATCGATATGGACGGTGCAGGCGCCGCACAGGCCCGCGCCGCAGCCATATTTGGTCCCGGTAAGGTTCGATGCATCACGCAAGGCCCATAGCAAGGGCGTGGCCGGATCCATCCGGTAGTGCACGGGCTGGCCGTTGACGGTGAACCGAGTCATGCAGACAGCATAAGCAAGGATGGCCTTTTGCGATAGCTGCCGCATGAAAGCGCATGAAAAGGGCGGCTCAGGCTTGAAGAATCGTTGGTGCGCTGTTAGGGGCGGCGCTTCTCGACGTGGACTCACCTCCGCGGCGTTATGCTTTTGTTGTTCGTGAAGGCTGGAAGACGTTCGTCGGATCGGCGGCGTAAGTGGCTCGCTTACGGGCAATTTTGGAGATTGTTTTTTATATGCAGATCATCGTTCGCGACAATAATGTCGATCAGGCCCTCCGCGCGCTCAAGAAGAAGCTGCAGCGCGAAGGCGTGTATCGCGAGATGAAGCTGCGCCGTCATTACGAGAAGCCGTCGGAAAAGCGCGCGCGCGAGCGTGCTGCTGCGATCCGCCGCGCCCGCAAGCTTGAGCGCAAGCGGATGGAACGCGACGGCGTTCGGTAAGACCGCCTTTCTTCCGCCGCGCAAAGGCGGCGGACAAGCCTTTCTCTTCAGCGTCAGATTGCGAGCCCGCTTATGTCGGAAGTGACCGCCGTTCCCCTCCGCCCGATCGCGAAGGGATCGCTCGTGAAGCTTTGGGCTGGAGTCGCAATCATTCTCGCGGCCGGCGTCGGCACCGCTTATCTCGGTACGCGCGGCCAGGTGGCGATGGCACAATCGCCCGAAGATTTCCTGAAGGCGAATGGCCAGCGCAGCGGTGTGATCACGACCGCGTCCGGCCTGCAATATAAGGTGCTGGAAGAGGGCAGCGGCCCCAAGCCTGGCCCCAACGACATCGTGCTCGTCGATTATGACGGCAAGCTGGTGAATGGTGACTCGTTCGATTCGAGTGCGAAACAAGGCGGCCCGGCGCCGCTTCCCGTTTCGGGCGGCATGATCCCCGGCTGGAGCGAAGGCCTGCAGCTGATGAGCAAGGGGGCGAAATATCGCTTCTGGATGCCGCCCCAGCTTGCCTTCGGTGAACATGGTGCAGGCGGCAAGATTCCGCCTAATGCCGTGACGATCTTCGACGTTACCCTTCATGAGATCGCTCCGCCGCAGGCGATGGGCGGTATGGGCGGAGGGCATGGCGGCGGGATGTAAATCCCAGCTTCCGATTAAAGGAAAAAGGCCGCAGCGATGCGGCCTTTTTTTTGTTCACGACAGCGACGTTTCGCCGACAATGGCTGAGGTCCGTTATGTGGCTACCGCTTTCGACCTTTCCTCGAGAAAGACTTTGATCATTGCGACGATCGGGTCGGCCAAAGCGAGCCCCATGATGCCCAGCAGCGACCCCAGCAAGAGCTGTGTACCGAGAATCAGCGCAGGCGGCAGATCCACCGATCGCCGCGCCACGGCGGGAACGATGAGGTAGCCATCGATCATCTGGACGGCGACATAGATCGCCACGGCCCAGATTCCCGTCTCAAAGCCGGCGCTGAAACCGACCAGGATGATCAGCACGCCTGATATGATCGATCCGATATTCGGAAGGAACGCCAATATGCCGGTCAGGACGCCGAGCAGGGCGGCCATCGGCACGCCGACGATCGACAGGGCCACACCGACGCCGACGCCTTCGACCGCCATGCCGAGCAGGCGGCCGGCCATCAGCCGGCGCAGGGTGAAGCCCATGCGATCGGTCGTGCGATAGAAGCCGGCGCGCTTTTCAAGCGGCAGCAGCCACGCGATGCCGCGCTCGTACAGCCGCGGCTCAGCCGAAATGAACACGCCGAGCACGATGATCATGGCAAGGCTGGAAACCGCGCCCAGCGCGCTGCCCACCCACGACGTCAGCCGATCGAATGAGCCCATGATCTCGTTGGCGATCGCTTGCCCGCCGCCGCTCTTCGGGATGAGGCCCATCGCATGTGCCCAGTCGAACAGCTTGCTGAGCTGCGCCGCGACCACGGTTCGCAGCGCTTCGGCCTGCCCAGCGATCTGCGATCCGGCGAAATAGAATGTCCAGGCAAAGAAGGCGACGACGGCCAGGCAGACCATCATCAGCCGCCAGCCGCGCGCGATCGGTAATATCCTGCCCAGCAGCCGGGTCCCACCATCGAGCATCGACGCAAACACCAGCCCGCCGACGATCAGCAACAGCGGCTGGACGAGCATCCACAGCAGGGCGATCGCGACCGCCAATCCGAGCCAGACGGCGGCGCGGTGCAGTTCGTATGAAGTGGTTTCGGATCGACTGTCGGACGGGCCCGGTTGTTCCATACGTCCGGGCTCCGTCATGTCAGTCTCCGTTTCGAGCCGGATGCAGGCTGGTGCCAGCCCGGCCACCGCGTAAGGCGGTAAACCAGCTCAACGGGTTCCAGATCTGGGATGTTCCATCGAGCGAGAAGGTAATGAACTCGGCCCGTCCGCCAAGATTTTCGAACGGGATCGGTCCGCCCAGTCCGTTGGCGGCGATATCCACGCGGCTGTCGGCCGATTCATCGCGATTATCGCCCATTACGAAAATGTGGTCGGGCGGAATGGTGATGGCCGGATAATCGTCGACGGGTGAATTCTGGACGAGGTCGAGCGTGTCGTAGCTGCGCCCGTTCGGCAATGTTTCGCGCTCGCGCGGCAGCGCGCAATAGAGGACTCCGTCGGGTCCGGTCGTGCGATATTGCGCCTCGTCGGGGCTGAGGCAGGGTACGTTCTGATCGACCTTGATCATCGCCGGAGACATTGGCACGCGCTTCACGGGCACCCCGTTCAGGATCACCGTGCCGCCACGCACTTCGAGCCGGTCGCCGGGCAGGCCGATCACGCGCTTGATATAATCGGTGTCGGCGGCGGGCGGCTTCAGGATGACGATATCGCCGCGCTCGGGCAGCCGGCCGAACAGCCGCCCCCTGATGAAGGGCAGGATATGGAAGCTCGGCGACACATAGGACCAGCCATAGCTATATTTGGTGACGACCAGCCGATCGCCGGTGATCAGCGTCGGCATCATCGATTCGGACGGAATATAGAAGGGCTTGGCGATCAGGCTGTGGAAGCCGAGGACGGCAAGCACCAGCCATATGATACCGCGCAACTCTGCCCACCAATCGGTGGCTGGCTTCGCCGTAGCAGGCTTCGGATCTTCGATGTCGATGGGGCTGGTCATGGGGGCAGGCTGATCGCTCACGCGATCCTCTCCTCAAATCGGGCGCGCGAACAGGATGACGAAAGCCTGCGCCCAGGGGTGATCGTCTGTCATCGTCAAATGTACGTCCACCGCGTGGCCCGGCGGCGTGATCGCGTCAAGCCTCCGCTTGGCGCCGCCGGTCAAAAGCAGCGTTGGTGCCCCCGATGGGGCGTTGACGACGCCGATATCGCGCATGAACACACCGGCCTTGAAGCCGGTCCCGACCGCTTTCGAATAGGCTTCCTTGGCGGCGAACCGCTTCGCATAGGTGCCGGCGCGGGTGAAAGGGCGCTTTTCGGCCTTGGCCCGTTCGACGTCGGTGAATACGCGATTGGTGAAGCGATCGCCGAATCGATCGAGCGAGCCCTGAATCCGTTCGATGTTGCAGAGATCGGAACCAATACCGATGATCATGGGGCTGGCCTTAATGTATTGCGCTGGTTTCAAGAGACGGTTGGTGTGAACCTCAATCTATTCCATTTGCGGAGAAGTTCCGCGCCGTTGGTCGAAGATGGACAGAAGTTGGTCGAGCAGAATGCTGTTGGTCGCGGAAAATAACGTCCGTTCCCCAGCGTCTGATCACCGTGCCGCATCCATCAGATCGCGCATCCGCCGTACGCTCGCGTCCAACCCCACATAAATGGCCTCACCGATCAGGAAATGCCCGATATTGAGCTCGGCCATCTGAGGGATCGCGGCGATCGGCACGACATTGTCATATGTCAGGCCGTGGCCGGCATGCGGCTCGATTCCGTTGCGCGCGGCCAGCGCGGCGCCTTCGGCGATCCGGCGCAGTTCGGCGGCACGTGCCGCACCCGCGGCATGCGCATAGGCCCCGGTATGGAACTCGATCACCGGCGCGCGCAGGCGCAGCGCGGCCTCGATCTGTCGCGGATTGGCCTCGATGAACAGGCTGACACGAATGCCGGCATCGCTGAGGCGGGCGACGATCGGCGCCAGATGATCGAACTGCCCGGCGGCGTCGAGGCCGCCCTCGGTGGTGCGCTCCTCGCGCCGTTCGGGAACGATGCACGCGGCATGGGGGCGGTGCGCCAGCGCGATGGCGAGCATCTCGTCGGTTGCCGCCATTTCCAGATTCAACGGCAGATCGATCTCTGCCATCAACCGGTCGATATCGGAGTCCGTAATATGACGCCTGTCTTCGCGCAGATGTGCAGTGATGCCGTCGGCGCCGGCCTGTGCAGCCATGATTGCCGCGCGCACCGGGTCCGGGTGCGCTCCGCCGCGAGCGTTCCGGATGGTGGCGACATGATCGATATTGACCCCGAGGCGCAGGTCGCTCACGCGGTCATCGCTCTGCTGCCCGGCTTAATCGCCGGGATCGCCGCCAGATCGGCGGGCAGGGCATCCGCGGCATATGCAGGCACGTCGATTCGGATCAGCGGGAAGAAGGGCACGCCGAGATCGGCGGTTCCGTTCGACCGGTCGACCAGCGATGCAGCGGCGATCACTTTGCCGCCCGCTTCCTCGACGGCCTTGATCGCTTCACGGGATGAGAGGCCCGTCGTCACGACATCTTCCATCAACAGGATTTTCTGACCTGGGATCAGGCGGAAGCCGCGGCGGAGGCCGAAAACACCCTCGGGGCGCTCGACGAACATCGCGTCGACGCCCAGCGCACGGCCGATTTCATGCCCCGCGATCACGCCGCCCATCGCCGGGGAGACGACCGCTTCGATCTGCGAGCGAATATCTTCGGGAATGCGGGCCGCCAGCGCATCGGCCAGCCGCGCGGCGCGCGCCGGGTTCATCAGCACCCGCGCGCATTGCAGATAACGTGGGCTGCGCAGGCCCGAAGAGAGGATGAAATGTCCCTCCAGCAAAGCTTCTGCCGCCCGAAATTCGGCCAGCACCTCGTCGTCGGTCATGATATCCCCTTCGGTCCACGCTGCCGCTTTGCAGCACCCGTTCAGATAGGCCGTCGAGATTATCGCTTCAACTGCTTGCATTCCGCGCGATCCAGTGCTTGAGACGCCGGAAGCGCGCGCCTATAAGGCGCTCGATTTGACGGGCCCGATAACAGGAAGTCGTGGGTTTCGCCGCGCTTTACGGGGGTAAGATGAATACGCTGAAGACGATGATTATGGCTGTTACGCTGGCGCTGGCGCCCGCGTCGGCAGCTTTTGCACAAGACGCCGCCCCCGCTCCGGCGCCGGCTGCTGCTGCTGCCGCGACGGCGCAAACGCCTGCTGCGCCTGCGTTCGAGCACCTCAAGCCGGAAGCTGGCATCGGTCAGCCGATCCCGGGATCGCTGGGTCTGCAGCCGCAGGTCACAGATCTCGGTCGCGGTGCGAAGTGGTTTCACAACGATCTGCTGCTGCCGCTGATAACCGTGGTTTCGCTGTTCGTGCTGCTGCTGCTGATCTGGGTGGTGATTCGCTACCGGGCCGCTGCGAATCCAAATCCGTCGCGTACGTCGCACAATACGCTCATCGAGATCATCTGGACGCTGGCGCCGGTGCTGATCCTGCTGTTCATCGCTGTGCCGTCCATTCGTCTGCTCGCGCATCAATATGCGCAGCCGAAGCCTGACGTGACCATCAAGGTGATAGGCAACCAGTGGTACTGGACCTATCAATATCCGGACAATGGCGATTTCGAACTGGTTTCGAACATGCTTCCTGATGCCGAAGCCAAGAAGCGCGGCGAGCCTCGCATGTTGGCTGTCGACGAGCGGCTGGTCGTTCCGGCCGGCAAGGTCGTCAAGGTGATTACCACGTCGAACGACGTGATCCACAGCTTCGCGGTGCCCGCTTTCTGGATCAAGATGGACGCGGTACCCGGTCGCCTGAACGAAACCTGGTTCAAGGTCGATCGTCCCGGCGTCTATTATGGCCAGTGTTCCGAACTGTGCGGCGCGCGCCATGGCTTCATGCCGATCGCCGTCGAAGTCGTGCCGCCGGCCAGATTCGCCGAATGGGTGAAGTCGAAGGGCGGCAAAATGCCGGGTGAGGTGGCTCCGGCCGCAGCGGCTCCTGCAGCCGAAGCGCCCGCCGCCACCCCGGCTGCAGCGCCTGCCGCGCCGGCCGCAACTCCGCCTGTTACGTCCCAGCCTGCGACGCAGAACTGAAGGCCCATCAGATGACCGATATCACAGCATCTCCATCGCAATTTCAGGGGCATGACGATCATGCCCACCACCACGATGCCGATCACAAGCCGGCCTTCTTCGCGCGCTGGTTCATGTCCACCAACCACAAGGACATTGGCACGCTCTATCTGATCTTCGCGATTTTCGCGGGTATCGTCGGCGGCGGCATTTCCGGCCTTATGCGGGCCGAACTCGCAGCGCCGGGCATCCAGTATCTGGGCGCCTGGACGAAGCTTATGGGCGGCGCGCCTGATTTCGATACGTCGCTGCACATGTGGAACGTACTGATCACCGCGCACGGCCTGATCATGGTGTTCTTCATGGTCATGCCGGCGATCATCGGTGGCTTCGGTAACTGGTTTGTGCCGATCATGATTGGCGCGCCCGATATGGCGTTCCCGCGGATGAACAATATCAGCTTCTGGCTGCTCATCCCGGCGTTCAGCCTGCTGCTTGGCTCGACCTTCGTCGGCGGCGGTACCGGAAATGGTGCGGGTACCGGCTGGACGGTCTATGCCCCGCTCTCGACGAGCGGTTCGGCGGGGCCGGCGGTCGATATGGCGATCCTGTCGCTGCACCTCGCGGGTGCGTCGTCGATCCTGGGCGCGGTCAATTTCATTACCACGATCTTCAACATGCGCGCGCCGGGCATGACCCTGCACAAGATGCCGCTGTTCGTGTGGTCGGTGCTCGTCACCGCCTTCCTGCTGCTGCTGTCGCTGCCGGTTCTCGCCGCCGCGATCACGATGCTGCTCACCGATCGTAACTTCGGCACGACTTTCTACGATGCGGCCGGCGGTGGCGATCCGATCCTGTATCAGCATCTGTTCTGGTTCTTCGGACACCCCGAAGTGTACATCATGATCCTGCCGGGCTTCGGTATCATCAGCCAGGTGATCTCGACCTTCTCGAAGAAGCCCGTGTTCGGCTATCTCGGCATGGCCTACGCCATGGTCGCGATCGGCGTCGTCGGCTTCGTCGTGTGGGCGCACCACATGTACACCACCGGGCTGTCGGTCGACACGAAGATGTATTTCACCGCGGCGACGATGGTGATCGCGGTGCCTACCGGCATCAAGATCTTCTCGTGGATCGCCACGATGTGGGGTGGTTCGATCAGCTTCAAGACCCCGATGCTCTGGGCGATCGGCTTCATCTTCATGTTCACGGTTGGCGGCGTCACCGGCGTCGTGCTCGCGAACGGCGGCGTTGATAACTATTTCCAGGACACCTATTACGTCGTCGCGCACTTCCATTATGTGCTGTCGCTCGGCGCGGTCTTCTCGCTGTTCTGCGGTTTCTATTACTGGATCGGCAAGATGTGCGGCCGCCAGTATAATGAGGTGCTGGGTCAGCTCCACTTCTGGTTCTTCTTCATCGGTGTGAACGTGATGTTCTTCCCGATGCACTTCCTGGGTCTGGATGGCATGCCGCGTCGTATCCCGGATTATCCGGATGCGTTCGCCAAGTGGAATGGCGTCGCCACCCACGGCTATGAAATCATGGCCTTCAGCATGATCTTTTTCTTCGTCAACGTCTTCTGGACGCTGTTCGCCGGCAAGAAGGTCGAAGGCAATTATTGGGGCGAGGGCGCCACGACCCTGGAATGGACGCTGTCCAGCCCGCCGCCATATCACCAGTTCGAACAGCTGCCGAAGATCGATTGATCGGCAGCCAGTCCGGACGAATCCCTGTGCCGCCGCTTCGACGCTTTCGTCGAGGCGGCGGCATCGGTTAGGAAGCAAGAGTAACAATGGCGAGTAAGGCCCTTTCCCCCGCAGCCCCGATCCCCGCCGAGTGGCGTGATTTCGTGGCGTTGACAAAGCCCCGGGTCTTGTCGCTGGTGGTGTTCACAGGTCTGTGCGGCCTGCTCGCGGCACCGACGACGATCAATCCGGTATTGGGTTTTACCGCCGTGCTGTGCATTGCGCTGGGCGCCGGTGCGGCCGGCGCGCTCAACCAATGGTATGAAGCGGATCTCGACGCGAACATGCGCAGGACGGCGAATCGCCCGTTGCCGGCGGGCCGGATGGATCGCCAGTCGGCACTGCATTTCGGCGTCGGGCTCGGGAGCTTTTCGGTGATCCTGATGGGCCTCGCGATCAATGTTCTGGCTGCGGCATTGTTGCTCGGGTCGATCCTGTTCTATGTGCTGATCTATACCGTATGGCTGAAGCGCCGGACGCCGCAGAATATCGTGATCGGCGGTGCGGCGGGAGCCTTCCCGGTGCTGATCGGCTGGGCCGCGGCGACGGGCCGGCTCGATACGTTGCCGCTGCTGATGTTCGCTTTCGTCTTCCTGTGGACGCCTCCGCATTTCTGGTCGCTGTCGCTGTTCATCAAGTCGGACTATGCGAATGCCGGTGTGCCGATGATGCCCGTCGTGGCCGGTATTCCGGCGACCCGTATTCAGGTCATGCTGTACACCGTACCCATGGCGATCGCGGCCGTGATGCCGTGGCCGCTCGGCCTGACGGGCGCGATCTATGGCGTAGGCGCTTCGGTCCTGTCGGCGATATTCCTTGGGCTCGCGGTGCGGGTCGGGTTGCGTCGTGAGAGCGATCCGTCCCGGATGAAGCCGGAGCGGCAGCTGTTCACATATTCGATGCTCTATCTGTTCGCGATGTTCGGGCTGATGGTGGCCGACAAGATGGTGATTGCATGACGATGCTGACTCCGCAGGAACAAGCCGAAGTTCGCCGCCGGCAGCGCTCGCGCTCGATCGTGACGGCACTCATCATCGGAGCCTTCGTGATCCTGGTCTATGCGATCTCGATCGCGAAGATGTCATGACAACGCTTGCCGCACCTTCGGGCCGCAACCGCCGCGTAGGCGTGATCACCTGCTCCGTGGCCGCAGCCATGCTCGGACTCGGCTATGCATCATCGCCGCTTTACCGGATGTTCTGTCAGGCGACGGGTTTCGGCGGAACGACGCAGCGGAACGAAGGCGGGCAGGCTCCCGGCGCGGTTGTTGGCAAGATCATCAATGTGCGTTTCGACGCCAATGTGTCGCCATCCTTGCCGTGGAAATTCGAACCCGAGGTCAAGGTCTCGCGGGTAGCGATCGGCGCTCGTGAAATGGCCTTTTTTACGGCCACGAACATGTCGGATCATGCGATCACAGGAACCGCGGCGTTCAATGTGTCGCCCGAAAATGTCGGGCAATATTTTACCAAGATTCAGTGCTTCTGCTTCACCAGCCAGACGCTGAAGCCGGGCGAGACGGTGCGTATGCCCGTCGTCTATTATGTCGATCCGGCGCTCCTGAAAGACAAGGACGCCAGGGATCTGAACGAAATCACATTATCCTACACCTTCTTTCGGGCCAAATCCGGTGTGGATTCCGGCGCGACAGGCGGCTAAGGCACGTTTCAACGAACATTTTCAGGCAACAAACGACCACCAGGGGCGCGAAAAATGGCCGGAGCGAAGAGCCACGATTATCATATTTTGCCGCCGAGTCCTTGGCCTCTCATGGGGGCCTTCTCGGCGCTGACGATGGCCGCAGGCGGCATCATGTGGATGCACAAGGCGGCCTATGGCGGCGAGGTGTTCTTCCTCGGCCTGCTCGGCGTACTCGCCACGATGTTTTTCTGGTGGTCCGATGTGATCAAGGAAGCGCATGCCGGCGATCATACGCCGGTCGTGTCGCTGCACCTGCGCTACGGCATGATCCTGTTCATCGCATCGGAAGTGATGTTCTTCGTCGGCTGGTTCTGGTCGTGGTTCGATTTCTCGCTATTCCCGGCGCCGGTCGAAGTGATCAACGGCACAACATCGATCGTCGCGGGTGCCAGTTCGATCGTTCATGGTGAGGGAATCTGGCCGCCCAAGGGGCTGGAAGTCATCGACGCGTTCCATTTTCCGCTGCTCAACACGCTGATCCTGCTCTGTTCGGGTACGACCATCACTTGGGCGCATCATGCGCTGATCCATGGCGATCGGGAGGGGCTGAAGAAAGGGCTTTGGCTCACGATCCTGCTCGGCATGACGTTCACGAGCATTCAGGCGTATGAATATGCGCACGCTCCGTTCGCCTTCAAGGGGCTGAACTATACGTCGGCCTTCTTCATGGCGACAGGGTTCCACGGCTTCCACGTGCTGGTCGGTACGATCTTCCTGATCGTGAACCTGATCCGGGCCTATAAGGGCGAATTCACGCCGAAGCAGCATTTCGGCTTCGAAGCAGCCGCCTGGTACTGGCACTTCGTCGACGTCGTATGGCTGTTCCTCTTCGTCGTCGTCTATGTCTGGGGTGGTTGGGGCGCGCCGGTTCACGCCGGCTGATCCTACAACGGGCAGGCATTTCGGAGGGCGCGGTGGCGGCGGGATGAAGACCATCCCCCGCGGCCGCGCCCTCCCGCATTTCTGGAAAGGGCCGCAATGACCGATCCATATATGGCGCCTGCGCCGATCGAAGCAGCGGTCAAGGGGTTGTGTCCGCGCTGTGGCGCACCCGGCCTGTTCGATGGCTTTTTACACTTTGCGCCATCGTGCCGAGAATGTGCGCTGGACTATTCTTCGTTCAACGTCGGGGATGGTGCCGCGGCCTTCCTGATTTTGATCATCGGCGCGATCGTCAGCGTGCTGGCGATCGTCACCGATCTCAAGCTGTCGCCGCCCTGGTGGGTGCATATGATGCTGTGGATCCCGCTGACGATCGCGCTGACGGTCGGATCGCTGCGGATAGCAAAGGGCGTCCTGATCGCACTCGAGTTTCGTAACGCCGCCCGCGAGGGCCGGATAGCGGATCGGGACTGATGCGTCGGGTTCCCATCTTTGCGTCGCTCGTCGTTCTGCTGGCCGTGCTGACCATGGTCGGGCTCGGATTCTGGCAGATCCGCCGCGCGCACTGGAAGGAAGGGCTGCTGGTCCGTTATGAGGCGGGGGCCCAGGCATCGGCGCTCAACGGGCTTCCGGTCGATATGACGATCGATGATCTGTCGTTCCGGAAAACCCGGCTCGGATGCCGGATCGTCACGCCAATATTACAACTGGGCGGAGCGAACGCCGCAGGGCAAACGGGCTTTCGCAATATCGCGGGGTGCCAGTTGGATGATGGGCGCTCGATCATGGCCGATATCGGGTGGAGCGCGATCAACAGTGGGAAGCCCGACCCCCGCAGCGGATTGAAGATAGAAGCCGCCGGCCGACTGATTCCCGACACGGTTCTGGCCGGTCGGATCTTCGGTGATCGTGCGGGATCAGCTGTTCCCCTGTTGATTGTCCTCGATCGGCCGGTGAGCGGGCTGGAGCCCAGCGTCGCGCCATCGATAGCAGAGATTCCCAACAATCATCGGGCCTATGCGGCGCAGTGGTTCCTGTTCGCCGCGACCGCGCTGATCATCTACGTTCTGGCGCTGCGGCGGCGGTACAAGACGCGAGGTTGAGCCTAGCCGATGGGCTTTTGAGCGATGAGACAGGCGTGGCGAGTTTTCCACAACTTTCTTGCGGGTGGGAGGCGGGCAAGTGCTGTAAATGCAATCGCTTGTTGCAACGCAGCAAAAAAAATGCTCCGTTCCTTAACAGAGGCCTTCTGAGGGCTTAAGCGTCTGGAAAGACAATCAGGCGCAAGATCCTTCCCAAGGCTTCCTGAAAGGGGTGTTGGTATGGGTACGCACATGAGACCTGCAGACGGCGCGATGACCCTGGCGGAAATGAAAGAGTTCGCCAGCTTTCCCGCCTCGACGCAACGCTATATCCGAAGATCGCTCGACATCGGGCTCGTCCGGGAAGATGCCCTGGCGCGGTGGTCCCGCGACGTCGTTGAATCCGCCAGCATCATGGCGCAGTCGCGCGTCTATGCGCGGCTCGATCACATCCGCGACATCGTGCCTGACGATAGCGGGCTCGACTCGGTGGAGCCTTTCATGGCGCCGCTGATTACGGTTTCTGCCTTCGATCTTGGCCAGGATCGGCTCAACAGCTTCGGTTCGTACCGCTTTCTTTACGAGCGGCTGATAGGTGCCAATGTCCGCCCGTGGTTGCCCGGCGCATTTTGCGCGGCGGCGGCCTTGCCGCACCTTCATCCCGAGAAAAGGCGCATCCTGTTGCAATCGATCAGCGAAGCGGCGGCCACGGCGCCGGGCTGGTCGAACCGCGAGCCGGCATTCTTCCCCGAATGGGTCGAAAAGGTTGAGATGCGCCTGCCGAACTGACCCAATATTTCATCATTTGGGTCATTTCAGCGATTGCATCATGGCTCCCAAATTTCGCATGAGGCGGAACTCGCACCGGTCATTGTCGTTCGGTGCGGGCAATATTGGGAGATGGAATCTTGGCGGTCATCGCGCTGACGACCCACCGCGTGAACAAGCCGTGGGGACGGCATGACCTTGCTCCCTTATTCGCCGATCAACCGGCGGATCAGGAGCCCACGGGCGAAATCTGGTTCGAAGATGCGGCCGACCCCCAGCGCGACCTGCTGATCAAATATCTTTTCACCAGCCAGAAACTGTCGGTGCAGGTGCACCCGAACGACGCCCAGGCGCAGGCCCGGGGCTTTGCCCGCGGCAAGGATGAAGCCTGGGTGGTGCTTGCCGCCGATGCAGGCGCTACGATCGGGCTGGGACTGACGAAGGCCATTGATGCCGAAACCTTCCGCCGGTCGGTGCATGATGGAGCGATCGAGCATCTGGTCGATTGGCGGCCGGTGAAGGCCGGTGACGTCATTTATTCCCCGGCCGGAACCGTCCACGCGATCGGAGCCGGGCTCGTCGTACTCGAGGTTCAGCAGAATCTCGATCTCACCTATCGCTTGTACGATTATGGCAGCGCCCGCGAGCTCCACGTCGATGACGGTATCGCCGTGTCGACGCCAGGCCCCTATGTCGGCATAAGCCCGCCCCGCCCGGCCGGGAAAGATCGGCTGATCATGTCGGAAAATGCGGCTTTCGTTCTCGAAAGGTGGACGATGGCGGGCCGTTTCGCGATAGCGCCCGGAGTCGCGCCCATATGGCTGTTGCCGGTGGCGGGTCGGGTGATTGCCGATGGCCGCGCCGTCGAACTCGGCGATGCCGTGATCATCGAAGGCGAGTCGGCCATCGAGATCGATGCCGGCAGCACGCTCTATGTCGCTTATCCCGGCGCGCGGGTGATCGAAGGCCTTATTCGCGCCTGACCCTTGCGAAGGTCTGGCTGGTTACCGGGTAGCCAAGATGATCGGGAATGCAGAGCTTTTGCTCGTCCTCCTGATATTCGCGCCACGGCGTGATCGTTTCGATGGCGTAGCGCCGCGAAAAGGCGACCGCGTCGTCGAAGCTCGTCGAAAGCCCGATGCGTTCGAGATTGCGGCGGGTGGGGAAGATCAGGCTGCGGGTTCCGGCGTCGGCGAGCGCAAGGTGGCCGGCGGCGGTATCCCAGTGGCAACTGCTGCTTTCGGTACCGTCGGCGACGGCATCGGCATCATCCGGCGCCTGCGCGATATAGAATCGGGTGTCGAACGTGCGTTGGATCCGGTGCTTGGGCAGCCAGCGGGCGAACGGATGCAGCCGGTGCGGATCCAGCCGTAGCTTCATGGCCCGGATCAGCTCGTGGAACGAGCGGCCGGCGGCGAGCGCGGATCGCAACTCGCGCGTCATCGCCGGTTCGGTGAGTCCGTCGACGGCGGGCGCGATGCCGACTTCCTCGATGGTTTCGCGAATGGCGGCGATTCGGGCGACCATGTCGTCGGGTTCGACTGCGGGGCCATCGTGCAATATGGTCCGGTCCGATGCGATCGCGGCATCGTCCTCCTCGATCCGGCCGCCCGGAAAGACCATCGCCCCGCCCGCAAAAGCCAGATGCTGGCCACGCTCGACCATCAGCAATTCGGGCGCCGGTCCACCGGTGTCGCGCAGCAGGATCAACGTGGCGGCAGGGATGATCTTATTATCCATCGTGGCTTCTCCGAACCATTTTTCCGGTTACATGCTGCCCAGATCGCTTGGGGGACTATGGCGATGGCGGTCAAGCCCGTCATTACCGCCGGGCGCTGCGCTCCGCCGCGAGCCGCGACATCAATATCGCCGATCGTTTCGCCTGCAGCGGGATCGAATCGAGATCGATCGTCTCGCCTGGCGCATGATCGCCCTCGCTATAGGGCCCCATGCCGGCGAAGCTGTCGACATCCTTCGCGACGAAGCTGATGTCGCCCGCGCCGCGCTTGAGCGGATCGAGCGGCGGCATGACCGCCAGGCCGAGGTCGCGGTTGACGCCGTTCAGCGCGTCGAGGATCGCCTGGTTGCCCGGGGTAGGCGCCATCGCCGGATAGCCGTCCTTCGGGAAGGAGAGCTCGGCCGAGGTTCCCGGCAGATGCGCAGCAATGATCGCTGCCATCTTCGTGCGCACCCGCTGGGTCTGCTGGTCGGACAGGGTACGCATATCGCCGCGCGCCTCGGCGACCGGCGGTATGATATTGGACTTGCCGGTCGCGCTGGCGCGGATGCCTTCGGCATCGGTCTGTTCGGTCGCGCCGCCGGCGATCAGACCGACATTGTAGGTGAGGTTGGTCTCGGGCAGTTCGCGCCGGAAGCTGTCGATGATCCGGGCTAGTTCGTAGATCGCGCCATAGCCGGCGTTTGCGCCGAAAATTCCGCTCGAATGGCCGGTCTTGCCGGTCGCCCTGACGATCCAGGAGGACGCGCTGCGTCGCGCGACCGATCCCATATCGCGGCCATTGTCGCGAACGAGTCCTTCATAATCGAGCGCCACATCGGCGCGCTTGCCGGCGGCGATCAGATCGGCGCGGGCGATCGCGATCGGATCGCCGACATTCTCCTCGTCGCCGGTCAGCACCACTTCGATATTGGCTTTGGCGAGCGTTCCCGCCGCCTTCATCGCACGCAAGGCGGAGAGCATGACGATCATCCCGCCTTTGTCGTCGCCTGCGCCCGGCCCCTCGGCCTTCGATCCCTTGACGGTAAAATGCTGGAACGGGCTATCCGGCTCGAACACCGTATCGAGATGGCCGATCAGCAGCAGCCGCTTCATGCCCTTCGCACCTTCATGCACCGCGATGATATGGCCCGCCCGCCCGGCGGCGGCCATCGGCACCCAGCGCACCGTGAAGCCCAGGGGTTCCAGTTCGGCGCGCATCAGCTCGCCGATCCGGGTGACGCCGGCCAGATTCGCCGTACCCGAATTAATGTTCACCAGCTTCTCGAGCAGCGCGATCGATCGCGAGGTTTCAGCCTCGACGGTGGTCGCCATAGCCTTCTCCGGCGCACTCAAACCGGCGAAAGCCGGCGTGCAAAGCGATGCGATCGCACAGAAAAGGCCGATTTTGCGTATCATCCGACAGCTCCGCTTGTAATTGGTGCGATCATGGGGCATATGCTGCAGCGCGTCGATGCTGTTTTGCAGCATTGTCTTCGAGCAGCGTGATCTCCTGGCCCACTCCACAGGGCAGGCCGGCTCGGACCTCATGGACGCACCCCAAGCTGAGGCTTCCCAATTCACGCGGGTCGTCATGTGAACCCGCTGTCGCATGAACGCCTGTTCGTGCGCCCGCAATATTTTGCGAAAGATCATCTGTGACCAAATTTTCCGACCTTGGACTCATCGAGCCCATTCAGAGGGCGCTTGCCGCCAAGGGCTATGACATTCCTACGCCAATCCAGGCGCAGGCCATCCCGCCGCTGATGCAGGGCCGCGATCTGTGCGGCATCGCGCAGACCGGCACCGGCAAGACCGCGGCGTTCGCGCTGCCGTCGCTCCATTATCTCACCGAAAACATCAAACATCGTCCGCCGCAGGGCTGCCGCATGCTCGTCCTCTCGCCGACCCGCGAGCTGGCCAGCCAGATCGCCGAGAGCTTCGTTCAATATGGCAAGTTCCTGCGCCTGAAGGTCGCCACCGTGTTCGGCGGCGTGCCGATCAACCGGCAGATCCGCGAGCTGCAGCAGGGCGTCGACATCCTCGTCGCCACCCCGGGCCGCCTGCTCGATCTGATCGATCAGCGCGCGCTGAGCCTGAAATATGTCGAGATCTTCGTGCTCGATGAGGCCGATCAGATGCTCGATCTGGGCTTCATCCACGCGCTCAAGCGCATCGATGCGATGCTGCCGAAGAAGCGCCAGTCCTTGTTCTTCTCGGCCACCATGCCGAAGGCGATCGCCGAACTGGGGGATCGCTTCCTGACCGATCCGATCAAGGTATCGGTCGCGCCGCAATCGACCACCGCCGAGCGGGTCGAGCAGTTCGCGACCTTCTGCAACCAGGCCGAAAAGCAGGCGCTGCTCACCTTGCGCATCCGTTCGGAGCCGATCGATCGCGCATTGGTCTTCACCCGCACCAAGCATGGCGCCGATCGCGTCGTGAAGAATCTGCGCGCCGCCGGCATCGAAGCCGAGGCGATCCATGGCAATAAGAGCCAGCCGCAGCGCGAGCGGGCATTGGCGCTGTTCCGCAAGGGCGACATCAAGATCCTGGTCGCCACCGACATCGCCGCGCGCGGCATCGACGTCGGCGGGATCAGCCATGTCTTCAACTTCGAACTGCCCAACGTCGCCGAGCAATATGTCCACCGCATCGGCCGCACCGCGCGCGCCGGCGCCACCGGCATCGCGATGGCGTTCGTTGCCGATGACGAGCGGCCCTATCTCAAGGCGATCGAAAAGCTCACCAAGGTGAAGCTCGAGGTAATCGGCCTGCCCGAGAACTTCCTCGCTGAGAAGGCCAAGCTGCCAAAGCTGGTCGTCTCGACCCACGAAGGCGCCCGTCCCGGCGGCGATCGCGGTCGGCGCCATGATGGCGGCGGCGAGCGTTCGGGTGAGCCGAAGCGCCACTTCAGCCGCCCCAAGGGCGCGCCGGGTGCGCATAAGGGCGCCGTACGGAAGTTCGGCGCGCGGTAACGAAACTCCCTCGCCCCCTTTAGGGGGAGAGGGCCGGGGAGAGGGGGCAGTGGGGAAGAGGTTCGCGAGCGAGCCTCCCGCGCTGCCCCCTCTCCCTCCGCCGCTACGCGGCTCCTCCCTCTCCCCCTAAAGGGGGCGAGGGGAATAAGGCCCGCATCCGCGCCAACCGCGCGATCGCCTCATCCAAGGTCGCATCGTCCTTCGCATAGCATAGCCGCACGATCGTCCTGACGGGCGCCTCGGCATAGAAAGCCGACACCGGGATCGTCACGACTCCGCCTTCGCGTGCCATGCGATCCGCGAACGTCACGTCATCCAGCGCGATCCCGGATGCCGGCAGATCGATCGACACGAACCACGTCGCCTCCGATGGCAGCACGGTATAGCCCGCGCCCTCCAGCCCCGCGATCAGCCGCGCCCGCGATGCCGCAAAGCCGGCGCGCATGTCGTCGAACCAGCTCGCATCCTTGCCCAGCCCTTCGGCCACCGCCCACTGCAAATTGGGGGGTGTGGTGAAGGTCAGGAACTGGTGTGCCTTGGCAACCTGCTTCGCGATCGGGGCGTTGGCGAGCACCCAGCCGACTTTCCACCCGGTCAGCGCGAAAATCTTGCCTGCCGATCCGATCTTCACCGTCCGCTCGCGCATGCCGGGCACCGCGAACAAGGATCGATGGTCGCAGCCGAAGCGGATATGCTCCCACACCTCGTCACACATCGCGATCACGTCATGCGCGATGCAGCGCTCGGCGATCGCCGCCAGCGTTTCGGCGGGCAGCATCGTGCCGGTGGGGTTGACCGGATTGTTGAGGATGATCAGCTTCGTCTTCGGCCCGAACGCGGCATCCAATGCGGCTATGTCGAGCGTCCATGCCGGCGGCTCGAGCCGGATCAGCCGCGGCACGCCGCCTGCGCGCAGCACCATCGGCAGATAGGCATCGTAGAGCGGCTCGATCAGCACCACCTCGTCGCCCGGGCTCACCACAGCGAGAATCGTCGCCGCGATCGCCTCGGTCGCACCCGAGGTGACGACCACCTCGCTCGCCCAGTCGAGCGCGATCTGCTGATGCAGGCGGTAATGATCGGCGATCGCCCGGCGCAGTTCGGGCAGGCCGGTCATCGGCGGATATTGGTTCGATCGGTTCAGTAACGCATCGGCGGCGGCGCGGCGGACATCCTCGGGCCCTGGCGCGTCGGGAAAGCCCTGGCCGAGATTGATTGCCCCGGTTTCGCGCGCGAGCGCCGACATCGTCTCGAAGATCGTCGTCGGCATGTTGGCGTAGATCGGGTTCATGCGCGCGGGGCTTTGCGGGACCCCGCAAGCTTGTGCCACACGAAGCATATCGCTCCCGCCACCACCGCACCGACGATCACGAAATCGGCCTTGTGCAGGATCCCGGCCAGCCGCGGATCGGTGGCCCAGCGGTCGCCGAGCTTCATGCCCACCCAGGCGAGGGCGAAGCACCACGGCCAGGAGCCGACGAACGTATAGATATGGAAGCGCAGCAGCGGCATCCGCGCCATGCCGGCCGGAAAGGCGATGAACGATCGAATCGCCGGCAGCAGCCGGCAGACGAGCACGGTGATGCTGCCCCAGCGCGCGAAGAACCGCTCCGCAAGCTCCAGTTCGCGGTGGCTCATCAGCACATATTTCCCCCACCGTTCGATCAGCGGCCGCCCGCCATGCCGGCCCATCTCATAGCCGGCGATCGATCCGACATTGCACCCGATCGCGCCGGCCGTGGCGACCAGATAGAGATCGAACCGGCCGGTCGAGACGAGATAGCCGGAGAACGGCATGATGATTTCGGACGGCAGCGGAATGCACGCACTCTCGATCGCCATCAGGACGACGATGCCGAGATACCCACCCCCCGAAATGACCGCGATGATCCAGACGGCGAGGGCGGCGATGATCTTGTGAAGCATGGCGCGATGTGTGGCGGAAGGGGCGGGGGTTGTCGAGATGGTTGCGCGGATGGAGGCTGTCGGGTGGAGGGATGGAGATATGGCGCTTATCTGAGAGCGACATTTCCTTATCCGATATGCGCGTTTCGTTTGTCGGATTTTATGTCGCTTCGGGATAAGTGGGATGATTGGAGCGGTGTGAGACGCGCCGATCGATGGTGAATATGCAGGCTTATGCTCTCCCGGCTGAAGTATGATCGATGCCACCGCGGCGAACCGTCGGGCGAAGGAGGCAGTGTTCGCCGCGAGGCGATGAACGCCGAACCGGAGTCTCGTCTGGGTTGTCGGGCTGGCTTTGGTTCTGTCGATTGTGATGATTTCCGTTAAAGATTGCATGCTCGTTCGCCGCCGACCCCAGCCCCCAAGAAAGCAGACCGTTCCGCCCGACGCCCGGGCACGTGCCAGAGCAAGGATGAAGATCGATCATGCCGGGAAGACTTGTCCTGTTCGCCGCGCTCCTCGCTGCCGTCGCCGCTGCGGGAGCCCTGCTCGTCCTTCGGGCGAGACGGTCCGGCATCAGCATCAGGGCGCTGGTCCTGCTGAAGATCATTTCCAGCATGGCGTCCGGTTTCGGCACGCTGGAAGCGATCGCGCGGGCGATCGTGAAGGATCGCGCGCGCGGGGCGGGCAGGCCAACGCGGCGTCTGCTGCGGCGGATCGCCTTTCATGACGAGGGGCGCGGCGGATATCGTCGGTATCGGCTGGTCTCGAAGGGCACGGCGCGACCGCTCCGCCTCCTTTATCTGCATGGCGGCGGCTATATCCTCGATCTCCACCCGGCGCAGTTGAGCTTCGCTGCGGGACTGCTGCAGCGGGTAAGCGGGGAGATGGTCGTGCCGCTCTATCCGCTTTCGCCGGAGCATGGCCCTGATGCGGCGCGCGATGCCGTGAGACACGCTTATGACGCGCTGGTGGCGGAGAGTGGGGCGGGCAATGTCGTGGTGTTCGGGGATTCGGCCGGCGGTGGGCTCGCGCTGATTCTCGCGCAGGAATTGCGCGATGCCGGAGCGCCGTTGCCCGCCGCGCTGATATTGTTCTCGCCCTGGCTCGATGTCGGCCTGACCGGTGCCGATCAACCCGAAATCGAGCAGCACGATCCGATACTGACGATCGCGGGCGGGCGCGAGATGGGGCGGTTGTGGGCGCAGGGCCGCGCCGTCGACGATCCGCGGATCAGCCCGCTATTCGGCGATCATCGGGGCCTGCCGCCGACTTTGGTTTTCAGCGGGACGCGCGATATCCTGGATTCGGATGTGCTGCGTCTGGAGGAGCGCAATCCCGATGTGGTGGTCCATCGCTATGTGGGCATGCCGCACGTCTGGCCGGTGATGCCGATCCCGGAGAGCCGCCGCGCGCTTGATGAGGCGGCGCGCTTTATCGGGCGGTACGTGCCGGCGGCTCGGCCGACAGAAGGGTGAGCGGCGGGGGTGAACTCAGCCCCAACCCGTCATCCCGCTTCCTATTGAGATAGCATATCTGTTGAGCTTCTGGCTCCCCTTTATCGTCATCCCCGCGAAAGCGGGGACCCATGGACGGCGGCACCTCCTGATTCCAGCGTGCCTTTACCGTGGGTTCCCGCTTTCGCGGGAATGACGGTTTGGGGGTGGGGCACCTGATACTATGCAATGACTGCACAATTTCTTATCTTGGCGCCTATGGGAACAAGCGAGGGGTGCCGGGACCGGCTGATTTCAGCCACATCACCCTACAGCACATATTTGCTCAGATCCCGGTTCCGCGCGACCTCGGCCAGTTGCGCGTTGACATAAGCGGCATCGACCACCAGCGACGTGCCCTGCCGATCCTCGGCCTCGAAGCTCACCTCCTCGAGCAATTTCTCCATCACCGTCGAGAGGCGGCGCGCGCCGATATTTTCGAGGCTCTCGTTCACCTCGGCGGCGATGCGGGCGATCGCAGCGATGCCGTCGTCGGTGAAGCTGATTTCGACGCCCTCGGTGCCGATCAGCGCGCGATATTGTTCGGTCAGGCTCGCGCGCGTGTCGGAGAGGATGCGGACGAAATCGGCCTCGGTCAGCGCCTTCAACTCCACCCGGATCGGCAGGCGGCCCTGCAGTTCGGGCAGCAGATCCGACGGCTTGGCGACGTGGAAGGCGCCCGAGGCGATGAACAGGATATGGTCGGTCTTGAGCGGCCCATATTTGGTTGCGACCGTGGTGCCCTCGATCAGCGGCAGCAAATCGCGCTGCACGCCTTCACGGCTGACCGAACCGCCGCGCACGTCGCTGACCGCGATCTTGTCGATCTCGTCGAGGAAGACGATGCCATTGGCCTCGGCATCGGCGAGCGCGGAGCGGTTCACCTCATCCTGATCGAGCCTTTTGTCGGCTTCCTCGTCGACCAATTTGGTCCATGCGGTGCGTACCGGCAGCTTGCGCTTTTTCGTACGGCCCTGCCCGAATGCCTTGCCCATCATGTCGCCGAGGTTGATCATGCCGATCTGGCCGCCCATGCCGGGGATCTCCATCTGCGTGCCGCCCGAATCCTCGACCTCGATCTCGATTTCCTTGTCGTCGAGGTGATGATCCTGGAAACGCTGGCGGAAGGCTGTGCGGGTGGCTTCGCTGGCATCCTTGCCGACGAGGGCATCGAGCAGACGCGCCATCGCGGCCTCCTCGGCCTTGTCCTTGACCGCGGCGCGGCGGCGCTCCTTCTCGAGCCGCACGGCTTCCTCGACCAGATCGCGGGCGATCTGCTCGACGTCGCGGCCGACATAGCCGACCTCGGTGAACTTGGTCGCCTCCACCTTGACGAAGGGCGCGTCGGCGAGTTTGGCGAGCCGCCGGCTGATCTCGGTCTTGCCGCAGCCGGTGGGCCCGATCATCAGGATGTTCTTCGGCGTGACCTCGTCGCGCAGGTTCTCGGGCAGGCGCTGCCGGCGCCAGCGGTTGCGGAGGGCGACCGCGACGGCGCGCTTCGCATCGGCCTGGCCGACGATATGGGCGTCGAGCGCGGCGACGATGGCTTTGGGGGTGAGGTTTTCGTTCATGGGTTCTCTAATCACCCCTCCCTTTAAGGGAGGGGAAGGGGGTGGGTGGCGATCGAAGCGGCTCGATGCCGCTGAGGGAGCATTTTGCGGTGAAGGCGGAGGCTCGCGACTGCGTCGCTCGCACCCACCCCCTTACCCCTCCCTGGAAGGGAGGGGAGAAAGAAGGTTAGGTCGCGCTTTCGAGCACTTCGACGGTCAGGTTGTTGTTGGTGAACACGCACACGTCCGCGGCAATGCCGAGCGCCTTGCGGCAGATCGTCTCGGCATCCGCCTCATAATCGACAAGTGCGCGGGCCGCGGCGAGCGCGAAGTTACCGCCCGATCCGATCGCAGCGACGCCGCCGACCGGTTCCAGCACGTCGCCATTGCCGGTCAGGATCAAGGTCACATCCTTGTCGGCGACGATCATCATCGCCTCGAGGTTGCGCAGATATTTGTCGGTCCGCCAGTCCTTTGCCAGCTCCACTGCCGCGCGCATCAGCTGGCCGTTATGCCGCTCGAGCTTGCCCTCGAGCCGCTCGAACAGCGTAAAGGCATCGGCGGTGGCGCCGGCGAAGCCGCCGATCACCGATCCGTCGCCCAGCCGGCGCACCTTGCGGGCATTGGGCTTCATGATCGTATTGCCCATCGATACCTGCCCGTCGCCGGCGACGATCACCTTGCCGCCCTTGCGCACCGACAGGATCGTGGTGCCATGCCATTTTGGAACTTCGCTCATCGTCATCCTACATGTTTGCAGGGGGCGATATGGGAAGGAGAGGCGGGCTGCGCAATCACCCTTCGTTTCGCATCGTCAACTTCGTCCGACGAACATGAAAGCGGCCGCACCGACGATGCAGGCGAAGGCGCCGAGATGGCGCAGCCCGAGCGGTTCCTTGAGCACCAAAGTGGCGAACAGCGCGAACACCACCAAGGTCACGATCTCCTGCGTGACCTTCAACTGCCCGGCCGACCAGCCATGGGTGTAGCCGATCCGATTGGCGGGGATGGCGAAGCAATATTCGATCAGCGCGATGCCCCAGGAGGCGAGGATCACGATCCACAGGCGCGTATCGGTGAATTTCAGATGGCCGTACCAGGCGATCGTCATGAAGATGTTCGAGCAGATCAGCAGAAAAAGCGGCGTCAGCGTCATGACACCGCTTTTGCACGATGCTTCTGCCGGACGCTATAGCGTGCCCGTCAGACGGCGCTCGCGCGAAGCCCCGGTCGGCGGCGGAGCGCGCCACCGACGGCCAGGAAGCCGACGATCATCATCGCCCACGTCATCGGCTCGGGCGCGGCGGAAACGGCGCCGCCAAGATCGCTGACACTGCCGCCGCTGCCGCCAGACGCGCCGGTTTGGGTGCCCTGGGCCTGCGCGGCTTCGGCCTGCTTCTTCTTTTCCTCCAGCGATTGGCTGTCGAAATAGACCGAAAAGCCGCCGAGCACGAAACTGTCGCGCGCTTTGGTGAAGCTGATCGCGAATTTTCCTTCGCTGCCCTCACCGCTGGCGAGGCCATTCCCGCTGCATCCCTTGTCTCCGGCCAGCAGGCAGATTTCGACATCGCTGGTGCCTGGCAGCGCCTCGTCACCAAAACCGGTAAAGGTGAAATCCTCCTTTTCGGTCAGTGCGATTCCCGTCTCCGTATCGAACAGGTTGAGCCCGAAGGTCGTCAGGCTGCCCTGATAATCCGAAGCATTTCGGAATGCATAAGAGAAGGCATAGCTCAGGCCATCATCGGACAGGCCGGCAAAGTGCACATCGGCATATGCATTGACCGTCGCGCCTTCGAGGCTGTCGGCCTTGCCCGAATATACGAAGTCATAGCCGGAGCCGGCCTTTTCGCCGGTGACGATGACGCCATCCTTTGCGGAGCTGCCGCCATCCTTTGATGTCGTATAGTTGGTCACTTGCACGAGTGCGGCGCCCGCCAGCGAAGGGGCGAAGGCGAGAAGCGCCAGCAGCGGCGCCGATATGGCTTTTCCCAATGTCATGACCGTCCCCAACGCATCCATGCGGATGATGCAGGGGACGATATGGCAATGGGGGATATCGGCAAAGGAAAAACGCAGAAAATCAGGAAAATTTGTCCGAAAAAGCACCCGCTGCGCGAGTTGAAAGCCTATCCGGTGCAATGCATCAAGAAAAACTGAAGATTGCTTGATGCACTTTCGTGAGCTTAACTATCCTGACTAGCCCGAAATACGCTATAAAGTGGGCGCCGACCGGGCTTTCGACGCCAGTGTTACAGGCATAAACCTGTTAACTTAAGTTACGCTTGCGCATCGGCTCCCCGCGCTAACGCGCGCGATCAGAGCGCCTGAAGGCGGGCGACGGTCGGCACCCCGCCGCGACGGCGAAGCGCTCCGCCAACCAGCATGAAACCACCGATCATCATCGCCCAGGTCATCGGCTCAGGCGCGGCAGATACCACCCCGCCTCCGTTGCCAAGGTCGGTGAGTGCGCCGACGCCGACGCCCGAACTCGATCCGTTGACCGTCGGGTTGATCGCCTGGAAGCGCACCGCGAAATCGTCGAGCGAGATCGAAGCCATTGCCTGCGTCAATGTCAGCGCGAAGGTGCCGGTGCCCACCTGATCGGGGTTGGAGGTCAGCCCCGCACCATTGCCCGTGCAGCCGCCGTTGCTGACTTCGGTGAAGCAGATTTCGACATTGCCGATGCCCTCGGGATAATTGGCATTCTGGTCGGCATAAGGATAGCTACCGGTCGCACTTATCGATGAAATCGTCCCCGCCGACGCCAGGTTGAAGGCGAACGAGCTCAGGCGGGAATCATAGATCGAATTGTTGGTGAGCGTGTAGTTGAAATTATACGTGGTGCCACCACCGGTGATTCCGGCAAAGGTCAGGCTCTGAAATGCGGTGACGTTGGTGGTCGAAACACCGCCGACCAGGCCGGTATAATTGACGTTGAACTGATCGCCGACATTGGCTGCGCTCAGCGTCACGGCGCTCATAGCCGGGCTCATCGCGCCAAGTGCGGCCAGCGCCGCAGCAAATATCAACCTGATCGAGTTCATCGCTAAGCCCCCCAACGCCCCGCCCGTGTAGTCGCCAAAGTGCGAATACAGTTTTCCACCAAATCCTCTGTGTCGTATCGCACAATTTTGGCGAAAAGGCGAGCCCGATGGTCGGTGTGAGTTCCGGCCAGGCCCAAGGTCGAGTAGTGACTCGCGTCTTGTAAAATATACCGACAGGTAAAAACACGCCGAACGCGCGGGTTCGTCAGAATAAGGCGAAATACCCCAAATGTGTCGTCACATGATTTGTAAGCCGCAGCTGACACATCGGGCTTGTTCTGCCCCAAACCCGTCGACGCAATCGATCGTTTCGTGGCCGGCGCCACGGGCGCGCATATGGCGGCGACCGCGCCTCTTCAAAAATATTCGCGCGGGCACCGGGAAAGAGGGCCGGTTTACGGGTGCGATTCGCATAGCTGGATCATTGTCACGACTCGGACGCCGGCGGGGCGAGCCCACGGCCTCTGCGCCGCCAACGCATCATCGCCCCGATCAGCAGGAAGCCGCCGATCATCAGCATCCAGCCGGTCGGCTCGGGCGCCGCACTGGCGAATATCGCGAGCGGGGCGGCGAAGGGGGAGCGTGAACGCGGACGGATCACCGTCTGGAACCAGTTGTCGAAGTTGTCGGGCCGCACCGCGCTCATCGCCCTGGCGAAGGTGACGGGAAACGACTCGATCGCGGGCTGGGGCGGGGGCAGGAAAACGCAGTGCAGGATATGTTGTGGCTCGCCGACCATTTCCTGCACCGTCGGCCGGTGGACGGGGCGGATCGTCCTGCGGCGCGAAGAGGAAAGACGTCGCGCATGGGGGCGATGTACGCGGTGCGGGCGATGCGCGCTTTTGGGCGGATGCGCATTCAGCCGGAGCGGGTTTTCGACGAGTTGATCGACGCAGACATTGGCGCCCTTGTCCGGTATTTCGGCCGGTATGCCGGTATAGGTGGCATCGGTCGACGGAATGATGCTCACCGATGCCGCCGATGCCGGCTGAAACGATGTCGCGGCGGCGACGATTGCGATAGCCATCACCTTCCCACGCTGCATGGTCGACGATCCCAGAATGGCCGTCCGATCGATATCGGAGCATCGGCTGCGGCTTGTGCATAAGGCCGCCGCTGACCGGGCAGGATTCGCAACTATACGTAACGGGAATTGTCATCCGTGGCGCGCGCGGGACCGCTTCTACTTGCGCGGCGCGGCGCCCGCGAACGTGATCAGGCTTTCCGCGCCATCGGCACCCAAACTCGATACGCCGAAGAAATTATCGTCGATATTGACGTTCTTCATCACGATCGGGCCGGATGTGACATCGCGCCGGTTGGTCCAGATGGTGCCATCGGCGCGCCGCCAATGGATACGGTAGCCGGTCGCGCCCGGCACCGGCGCCCAGTTCACCGTCGTGTCCGCTGTTACCGCGCCGGTGATCGTGGCCGCAGCCGGCGCCGCGGGGGCCTGCGCCAGCGCGCGCGCAACAGCGACGTTCAGATTGGTGACTTTCGCGAGATAAGGGAAGTCGACCCCATCGATCGTATCGCCATAACGGCGCGTGCCCTCGACGCGCACATCCTGATGCTGTCGATCGTAATTTTCGCTGGCCTCGGTGATCCGGACGGCGGGAAAGCCAAGATCGAGCGCAGGGAGATGATCGCCGCCGCGGCCGAACCGATCGGGCCGGCGGATTGCGACGACTTCCAGCCCCCCATGTCCGCTTGTCCCGATGCGATCGACAAATTTGGCCAGCGCCCGCGAAGGGCCGTCATCCTCGCCGCCGATCGCCCGCCGGGTTCTGGCTTCGTCGAGGGTTTCCGACGCGCGGATGCCTTCGCTGAATACGCGCACGCGATTGTCGACATGATCGCCGCCGCTGCCATGGCTGTTGCCGACGATATCGTTGTTGAGCTGCGCGGCGACCTGCCAGCCACGGGCCCTCGCCGTGCGGGCGAGCAATTGCCCGCCGTAGAGGCCCTGTTCCTCGCCGGACAGAATCGCGAAGACGATGGTGGCGCGGTGCGGTTCGCGCGACAGGATCCGGGCCGCTTCGATCACCAGCGCCACGCCCGAGCCGTCATCGTTGGCGCCGGGCGCGTCGCTGGTGAAATTCATCGGATCGGTGACGCGGCTGTCGATATGGGCCGAGAGGATGATCACGCGATCGGGATCGCCCGTCCCCTTCTGCACGCCGAGCACGTCGACGATTTCCACGCCGTCGGGCGATCGCGGGCCGGTGAAGCGATCGGCGACCTTCTCGATCGTCAGGCAGCCGCCGCAGTCCCGGGCGATTTCCGCCAGACGCGCCGCCGTCCAGTTCCGCGCCGCGCCGATGCCGCGAGCCGGGTCGATCGGCGAGGAGAGGCTGTGCCGGGTCCCGAAGCCGACCAGCTTTGCGATCGTCGCATGCAACAGAGGCGGGCTTGCCGCCGGCGGGGGCGCTGCCGTCGCCGTCGCGGCAGACAACATGGCAAGGGCAGGCAGAATGCGATTCATGGCTCAGCTTAACCGGTCGAGGGCTTCGTCGCTCAACGAACCGGGAATGACCATCAGCGGGCAGGGGAGCTGCCCGGCTTCGGCTCCGGCAAAATGGGCGATCAGCTTGCCGGGGGTTCCCGAAGCCGCCGCACCGAGCACCAGTGCGGCAATTTCGGGTTGCTCGTGGAGGACGGCCTTGACCGCGGCGATCGGATCGCCCTGGCGCACCGTGATCGACGGGCGCAGCCCTGTCTCCTCGATCAGGCTGCCGGCGGCCTGGGCGACGAGCGCCTCGGCGCGCAGCCGTGCCTCTTCCTCCATCGCCGCCTGGACGGCGCCCCACTGGACGAACTCGGCCTGCGCGACAAGCGCCAATATCTCGACCGCGCCGCCCGTTTTCGCGGCGCGGCGCGCGGCGAAACGCAGCGCGATGCGCGCTTCGTCGGTCTCGTCTATGACAACCAGATAAGTCCGCACCTGTCGCTTCGCCCCTGCAAATTCGCTGCGGACGGTGCGCCGATTGCGACTGTTGTGCAAGTCGTGGATCGGGCGCCGGTTGCCGATGGGGCCTTGACCTGAACAAGGGGAGCGAAGAAGACAAGCGGGCTTCAACCCATAGATCTGGGGCCCGGAAATACATGCCGATCGAACTGAAGATGCCCGCGCTTTCGCCAACAATGGAGCAGGGAAACCTGGCCAAATGGCTGGTCAAGGAGGGCGATGCCGTGAAGTCCGGCGATCTCCTTGCCGAGATCGAGACCGACAAGGCGACGATGGAATTCGAGGCGGTCGACGAGGGGATCATCGCCAAGATCGTCGTTCCCGCAGGAACCGAAGGCGTAAAGGTCGGCGCGGTCATCGCGCTGATCCAGGGCGAAGATGAGGATGCGGCCCCCGCCCGCCCCGCCGCCGAGCCGGCGCCGAAGGCCGAGGCTGCACCGGCGCCCGTACAAAAGAAGGAACCAGAAGTGACTGCCACGACAAGTCCCGCGCCGGTTGCGGCTACCCCTGCTCCCGCCGCGTCGGGCGAGCGCGTCAAGGCGAGCCCGCTGGCGCGCCGCATTGCCACGTCGCAAGGCATCGATATCGCGTCGCTCAGCGGCTCGGGCCCGGGCGGGCGGATTGTGAAGGCGGATCTGGACACTGCCGCGCCGCGCGCTGCTGCACCGGCTCCGGCGGCGGCGGCGCCTGCGCCCGCTGCTCCGGCAGCGACGCCGGCCCCCGCACCGGTTGCTGCCGCTCCAACGCCCGCTCCGGCGCCTGCCAAGACGTCGGCGCCTCAACCCGCCCCGGCGGCCGAGGGCATTCCGTCCGATACGGTGCGGTTGTCCGGGATGCGCAAGATCATCGCGCGGCGGCTCACCGAATCGATGCAGCAGAGCCCGCATATCTATCTGACCGTCGATATCCAGCTCGACGCGCTTCTCAAGCTGCGGGGGGAGTTGAACGCCGCGCTGGACAAGCGCGGCGTCAAGCTGTCGGTCAACGACATGCTGATCAAGGCGCTGGCGCTGGCGCTGATCGAGGTGCCCGATTGCAACGTCTCGTTCGCGGGCGACAATCTGATCAAATATAAGCGCGCCGATATTTCGGTGGCGGTGGCGATCCCGGGCGGGCTGATTACGCCGATCGTGACGTCGGCCGATACCAAGACCATGGCGCAGATCGCGACCGAGGCGAAGGATCTCGCCGCGCGCGCCAAGGCGGGCAAGCTGCTGCCGTCCGAATATCAGGGCGGTACCGCCTCGATTTCCAACATGGGCATGTTCGGCATCAAGCATTTCACCGCAGTCATCAATCCGCCGCAGGGCATGATCATGGCGGTCGGATCGGGCGAGAAGCGGCCTTATATCGTCAACGACCAGCTTTCGGTGGCCACGGTGATGTCGGCGACCGGCAGCTTCGATCACCGGGCGATCGACGGCGCGGTCGGCGCGCAGCTGATGGCGGCGTTCAAGCGGCTTGTCGAAAGTCCGCTGGGCATGCTTGCCTGATGGCGCGCGATGAGCCGCCGCCCACGGCGGAACCGGCGGTTCGCGTGATCGCGATGCCAGCCGACACGAATCCTTATGGCGATATCTTTGGCGGCTGGCTGATGAGCCTGATGGACTCGGCGGCGGGATCGGTGGCCGCGCGCTATTCGAAGGGCAGGGCGGTCACCATCGCGGTCGACGGGATGACCTTTCTCCGCCCGGTGGTGGTAGGCGATGAGGTGTCGGTGTTTGCGACGTTGGTCAGCGTCGGCACCACATCAATGAAGGTCGCGGTCGAGGCCTGGCGCCGCACCCGGCACGACGATCGCTCCTATCGCGTGACCAAGGCGGATTTCACATTCGTGGCGATTGGCGAGGACCGTCAGCCGCGAAGCGTTCCACCAATGGCGGTTGCGACCGCCTGAACCCTATTTCGAGACGCGGGACATTATCATGGCTGACACATTCGATCTCATCATCCTCGGCTCGGGCCCCGGCGGCTATGTCGCGGCGATCCGGGCTGCGCAGCTCGGGCTCAAGACGGCGATCGTCGAACGCGACAATCTGGGCGGGATCTGTCTGAACTGGGGTTGCATCCCCACCAAGGCGCTACTGCGCACCTCCGAAATCTTCCATTATATGAAGAACGCGGCCAATTACGGCCTGTCGGTCGAAAAGCCGGCCTTCGATCTGGAGAAGGTGATCAAGCGTTCGCGCGATGTCGCCAAGCAGCTCAACCAGGGCGTCACCGGCCTGATGCGGAAGAACAAGATCACCGTCTATTTCGGCGACGGCAAGATCACCGCGAAGGGCAAATTGTCGGTCGAGAAGGACGGCAAGACCAGCGAGCTCGAAGCGAAGAATATCATCATCGCGACCGGCGCTCGCGCCCGCGACCTGCCCTTCGCCAAGGCCGATGGCCAGCGCATCTGGACCTATCGCACCGCGATGACGCCGCCCGAAATGCCGACGAAGCTGCTGGTGATCGGATCGGGTGCGATCGGCATCGAGTTTGCGAGCTTCTACAACGATATGGGCGCCGAGGTGAATGTCGTCGAAATGCTCGACCGGATCCTCCCGGTCGAGGATGTCGAAATCAGCGAGTTCATGACCAAGGCGCTGACCAAGCAGGGCATGAAGATCCGCGCGTCGACCGGCGTCCAGAAGATCACCGCCAGCGCGACGGGTATCACCGCGGAAATCAAGGCGAAGGACGGCACGGTCACGACCGAGGACTATAGCCATGTCATCGTCGCGGTCGGCATCGTGCCCAATGTCGAGAATATCGGGCTCGAGGCGCTCGGCGTCGAACCCGACAAGCGCGGTCATATCAAGACCGACGAATTTTGCCGCACGAATGTGGAGGGCATCTACGCGATCGGCGACGTCGCCGACGGGCCGTGGCTTGCGCACAAGGCCAGCCATGAGGGCATTATCGCCGCCGAACTCATCGCCGGCGGGCACCCGCATCCGATGAACCGGGGCAATATCCCAGGCTGCACCTATTGCCACCCGCAGGTCGCATCGGTCGGCATGACAGAGGCGAAGGCGAAGGAGGCCGGCTACAAGGTCAAGGTCGGCAAATTCCCGTTCATCGGCAATGGCAAGGCGATCGCGCTGGGCGAGGCCGAAGGCTTCGTCAAGACCGTGTTCGACGAAGCGACCGGCGAGCTTTTGGGCGCGCATATGGTGGGCGCCGAAGTCACCGAACTGATCCAGGGCTATACGATCGGTCGCACGCTCGAGACGACCGAGGCCGAACTGATCGAAACCGTCTTCCCGCATCCGACGCTCAGCGAAATGATGCATGAGAGCGTGCTGATGGCCTATGGCCGGGTGATTCATTATTGAATGAAAGCCTTCTCCCGCAAGCGGGAGAAGGCTCAGGCAGGTTCAGCGACACACCTCGACGCGGTGATGATGGTGCCATTCGGTATGGCAGCGCTCGTGGCGATACGAACGATGGTGGCGGCCGTACGAGCGTCGGTCATGATCGTAGCGGTCGTGGCGATCATAGCGTCGGGAATCATGGTCGCGATAACCGTCATGTGAACGGTCGCCACCGTAATAATTCTGGGCATTCGCGCCCGTACTGGCGCCAAGTGCCGCAACGGCGAGGCCGGCTGCAGCCAACATGTGTGAAATCTTCATGTCGAACTCTCCTTTGCCTCAATAGTGAAGCCAAGGAATAATAGGCCCTCGATTCGGTCTGCTCCCTGAATGCTCCTGTAAGCTGGCAGACAGGTTGGGCGGGGGCGACGATTACTCGCTGTCGCCCTCTTCGACGGGCCGGATCGCCATGCCTGGCATTGGGCGTTCGGTGCGGTTCAATGCGAAGCCATTGGATTGCAGGATCGCCGGCAGGCTGCCGGCCATGCCGCTGGCGCGCAGTTTCAGCGCGGTAAAGCCGGCATCGAGCATCGCGATGATGTCGCGGTTGCGCGAGAAGCTCGTGGGCGCGCCGAGCACGACGGCGATCAGACGCTTGCCGTCGCGCATGGCGGAAGCCGTCAGGGTAAAGCCGCTGTCGACGGTGAAGCCGGTTTTGATCCCGTCGAGCCCAACGACATTGCCCAGCAGGTGATTGTGATTGGCCATGCGCTGGCCGCCATAAGCGAAGCTCTGTTCGCTGAAAACATGGTAGCGATCGGCATGGTATCGCAGCAAAGCGGCCGACAGAATCGCAATGTCGCGGGCCGATGTAAAGTGCGCCGGATCGGGCAGGCCGCTGGCATTGGCGAACATCGTCTGCCGCATGCCGAGTGCCCGCGCCTTCAAGGTCATCAGCCGCGCAAAATTGGATTCGGTGCCGCCGATCTTTTCGGCGAGCGCGACGGCGATGTCATTGGCGGACTTGACCGCGACGACCTGGATCGCATCCTCGACGCTGATGCTGCGGCCGGGCGCCAAGCCGAGGCGCGACGGCTTTTGCGCGGCGGCGTGGCGCGAGATGACGATGTCGTCGGAAAGCTTCAGTCGCCCCGAATCCAGCGCATCGAACACGAGATAGAGCGTCATCACCTTGGTGATCGAGGCCGGGTGACGGATCGCGGTGCCCTGTTCCTCGAACAATATTTCGTTGGTATCGGGATTCATCAGCACCGCAGCGAAGCGGGCGGGGCCGAGCGGGCTGGCGGCGGAGGCGAGCGATGCCAGCGACAGGCAGAAGCCGACGCACAGTGCGGAACCGATCCTACGCCACATGGAGAGTCCGATAGGCATCGTCTATCCCCTTGTTATCTGGCGATGAATCTATACCCATTTGCGGGCTTTCCACAGCGATAAGTCTGATCGTTATGCTCCCTTTGACTCGTTCGATGCACGGTTCGACTCGATTCAAGTGCGATCGATCTTGTCCGAATAGATCAGCCGCCCGGCGCCCATCCGCGCCATCACCTGCACCAGATCCTGCTCCGAAAAAGCGAAGCAGCCCTCGCTGCGGCCCAATTTGCCATGATCACGCACCATTTCGGGCGACACATACCAGGCGCCGTGGATCACGACGGCGCGGCCGCGCGCATTGCTGTTGGTGGGATCGAGCCCGTCGATCCGGCGCGAGCGGCCATGATTGCCGACATATTCCTCCGCCGTCACGAAGGCGCCCGAGCAGGACGCAGCGGAACCCATGTCGTTCGAGAAGCGCTGGAGCCAGCCGGTGTGCGACGGATCCGATCCACGGCCATGCGCGACCAGCAGACTGTTGACCCGCCCCGAGGCGACGTCGAGCAGATGAAAGCGCGGCGCGTTCGATGCTGCGTCGAAATCGGCGATGCCGATCACGTCGCGGACCTTGACCCGGTCGACATGCCGGCTCATCGCGGCCAGCGCTCTTGCCCGCACTTCAGGGCGCAGCACGGGCTGGCCGATGGAGGCTGCTATAGCCTTTCCACCGCTTGCCAATGCCATGCTACCGAGAAGACCTGCACCCAACAATCCGCGCCGTGAGACCGGCGTGTCGATCAAATTTTGCACTAATCGCCCAACCCGCTGATATCATTGCCTGGATATCAGCAGTAGCAGAGACAGTTAACCAATTCGATCACCGAGTGAACCTTTGTTCCCTCAGTCTATGTCGTTCGTCTTGACCCCGACACGGACTGGCGCTTCGGGTCAACGCGCGGCCATTCGAAGGGGTGTGTTCAACTTGGCTTTCATTTGCGGATCACGCCGATAGGGATCGTCGAGATAGCGAACCTTGCCATCGGCATCGGCCTGCGCTGTGAAATAGACGATATAGACCGGCAGGCTCTTTTCCAGTTGCAATGTCTTCGTGGTCCGTTCGGCAAGCGCGCTGTCGACTGCGCCTTCATCCTTTATCGATGCGGCGAGTTGGTCGATATTCTGGACGCGCACACAGCCATGGCTGAGCGCGCGGTTGCTCTTGGCGAAGGCCCATTTGCTTGGCGTATCGTGCAGATAGATCGACCAGGGATTGGGCATGTCGAACTTGATTCGCCCCAGCGCATTTTGCGGGCCGGGGGCTTGCCGGATCGCGAGGCTGCCATCCGCCCGGCGGGTGAAGCTGTAGCCCTTGGCGGTCGCTGCCGCGCCCGGACGGATCTTGCCCTCCTTCAGCACCGTCGGCGGCAGATTCCAGCTTGGATTGACCACGATCGATTGCGCCTGGAGCGCGAGCTGCGGGGTCGGCGTTTCGGGGGCGCCGACCACGACATTGTACGCCGCCTGCTCGATCCCATCCTGCATGTCCTGCAACCGGTAGGTCGGGATGTTCACATAGAGATAATGATCGCCCAGCTTGCGCGGCATCCAGCGCCAGCGCTCCATATTGGTGCGGAGCGTTTCTCGGGTGGCGGCGTCGCCGGGTTCGGTCAGGGCATAGGCCGCCTTGAGCGCGCGATACTGGTCATTGTCGGGCAGCAGGCTCTGCAGCCAGAGATCGACACTGTTTTCGGCGAGCGCCTTGGCGAGGCCCGCGTTGAGCGCGGCATCATCCATTGAAGGCGCGATGTGCCAGTCGAAGCTGGCTTTATCGTCGATGTGCCCGTCGGCGTAATCATGTGCGATCTTCATTGCCGCGCTGTCGGCGGTCGCATCGAGAACGGGGCCGCGCTGGCCAGAGGCGATCGCGACACGGAGGGCGTCGGCCGAATAGTCGGCGGGGTTCAGGCCCTCGGCACGGGATGCGTCAATCACGCTCAGAAGCGCCTGCGCGCTTGCTGGAGACCAGCGGCCAGCCAGTACTGCGGGCGGGGCTGCGAGCACCGTGTCCTGCGCGCTGGCGGGGCCGGGCCCCCGCGCAATCGCGAGGACGGCCAATATCGGCAGGGCCGCGGCCCATCGGGCGAGCGACATGCCGCGCGACCTCGTCTTCCTGGCCCAGACATTGGGGGATTTTGCTTCGAGCCCTGCGCGATTGTCGAACATACGGACCTCCTGAACAGGTCCACGCTCAACGGCCTTCGCGCCAAACCGATCCATCAGTGCGGGCGGTCCGGGCAGAAATATAGATGCCAAAGGCTAGGAACAAATCGGGTTCTGCGCGATTGAATTTTGACGGCCCGCCCGAAAAACGTGGCAGGGTGTGCGCCGGAACTGTTTGCGCTGCATCATTCGGCCGGCGATACACCGAAGTGGGGACCATGGCCGACGACAATCAGCAGGATTCGGGCAACAAGACGACGCTCTACGCGGCCTTGGCTGCGAACCTGGGCATAGCGGCGGCCAAGTTCGTGGCAGCGGCGGTCTCGGGATCGTCGGCAATGTTGACGGAAGGCTTTCACTCGGTCGTCGACAGCACCAACCAGATATTGTTGCTCTACGGGCAGAGGCGATCGATGCGGCCGGCGGATACGCGACACCCGCTGGGCTATGGCCGCGAACTCTATTTCTGGAGCTTCGTTGTCGCTCTGCTCATCTTCTCGACCGGCGCGCTGCTGTCGATCTATGAAGGGGTGCTCCACATCCGTTCGCCCGAACCGATGCGGGCACCTCTGATCAACTATGTCGTATTGGCCATTTCGTTCCTGCTCGAAGGCGGCAGCTGGCTGGTTGCGGTGCGCGCCTTTGCCAGTGTGAAGGGCGATCTCGGTTGGTGGCGCGCGATCAAGCGCTCGAAGGATCCGCCGACGTTCATCGTGCTGTTCGAAGATTCGGCCGCGATGTTCGGCCTGGTAGTGGCGGCGATCGGCATCTCGATCAGTCTGCTGACCCATGATCCGCGCTGGGACGGGGTCGCCTCGATCGTGATCGGGCTCGCGCTGGCGGCAGTGGCCTATGTGCTTGCGCGCGAATCGAAGGATCTGCTCATCGGCGAAGCGGCCGATCCCGCGATCGTGGCGGCGGTTCATGCCGCGATTGATGGCCGGCCCGAGGTGAGCGGGGTCAACGAGATCACGACGATTCATATCGGGCCCGAAAATATCTTCCTCGGCCTGTCGGTCGATTTCGTCGATGCGGTGCCGGTCGGCCGGATCGAGGCGATGATCGCCGAGGCCGAAACCGAGTTGCGCGCGCGCTGGCCGGCAATCCGCGCGATCTATATCAAGCCGCAGGCGAAACCCGTTGCGAGCCCGCCAGACGCATGACCGACGCCGTTCTGATCATCACATCCACCGTATCGCGCGAAGATGCGGAGCGCGTCGCGATGGTGCTGGTGGGGGAAGGGCTGGCAGCGTGCGGGCAGATATTGCCGGCGACGAGCATTTATCGCTGGGAGGACCGGGTTGAGCGGGCCGAGGAATTGGTGCTCCACATCAAGACATTGGCGGGGCGTGCGGCCGCCGTGGAGCGCCGCATTTGCGAGGTCCACAGCTATGCGGTTCCGGAGGTGATCGTCCTGCCGATCACCGGTGGATCGAACGATTATCTTGCATGGATTGCGGCCGAGGCGAGCGGCCTGAGCTAGGCCGTAGACTCATAAGCGCGGAGCCAGAGCCGCATTGAGGCGAGTTGAACCATGGCGAGGAAATTGGCTGCGAGCTTGTCGTAACGGGTGGCGACACGGCGGAAGTGCTTCAACTTCGAAAAGAACCGCTCGATTAGGTTGCGCTCTCGATACAGCCGTCTGCTGAAACAAGGCTTCCATTTTCGATTGGATTTGGCCGGAATGTTGGGCGTGGCGCCCTGTTCCTCGATTAGCGTGCGGATCCGGTCCGCATCGTAGGCCTTGTCAGCGAGCACGATCATGTGCGGCCCAAGATGGTTGAGCAGTTCGTCGGCGGCCTGGCCATCATGTGCCTGCCCAGCGGTCAGGCCGAGCCGGATCGGCAGACCTTGCGCATCGACGACGGCATGGATTTTAGTCGTGAGCCCGCCGCGTGATCGACCGAGACAATGATCTCGATCCCCCTTTTTGCCGTCGCAGCCTGTTGGTGCGCCCGGATGGAAGTGCTGTCGATCATTTGGATGTCACCGTCATGAGCGGTGGTGATGGCGTCCATCATCCGGTCCCAGACGCCAGCTTTGCGCCACCGCACGAAGCGGTTGTAGCAGGTGGTGCGTGGCCCATAGCGCTCCGGGAGGTCGCGCCATGGCGCGCCGGAACGCAGCACCCAGAAGATGCCGTTCAGCACGCGGCGATCATCAACGCGCGGGACACCTCGCGGCTTGTTGGGGAGAAGAGGCTCGATCACGCGCCACTCGAAATCAGTCAGGTCATATCGGCTCATGCCACCGCTGAATCAGAATTTTGCAGGCCATGAAAGGGAGTTGATGCGATTGCGGAAGTAGAACGCGAGGGTATGGTGCTCGTATGTGGCAACTGGCTGTCTTTGCTCTGGCGTCATCGGTTCCCGTTGGCCAGCAGAGCATTACCTTTGAAGGAGAGGCTTTCGGGCCACGACGAACCCTTACCTGCACTTGGTTCACCAACTTCGAGAATAGTCGGTTTGAGCAGTGTCAGGACGCAACGGGCAAATTGCTTCAGGACGGCGATGGGGCGTCGATCAAATGCGTTCAGGACAGATGTGCGCGATTGGACACCGCAGCCCGAAAAGCAGTGGGTTGGCGGAAGCCTGAGCCGCCTTGGGGAACGTTTACGGTGCGGCTGGTCGGACGCGTAAGCCTAAGCCCCCATGAGAAGCGCTACCTAGGCGATGCCACCAGAACCGTTCTCATCGAACAGCTCACGAGCGTTAGCGCATCGAAATAGCGGTCTCGTTTTATGGGTTCACGACCTAGCTTCGGACGGACGGCGAAACGGAAATGACCGCCGTCTGACTTAAGGACGTTGCCACAGTGCCGAAACTTCGCAATTGCCAGCAATGTGCCTACGGCGCGCCAGCGATAGGGAAGGGGAGACTGGGTTATGGATGCAAGCACCGAACCGCGCGAAACCCATTTGGTGGTCATCAATCTGCCAGGGCCAAATTGGGTGAGCCCCTTGCCCACCACGTCGGCAATGGCGGAGCAGCATCATGCCATTTATCAGTCTCTCCTCGACGATGGACTGCTGATCAGCGCCGGCCGCCTAAACGGTCCATCGGTGATGGGCATTGCGCTTTTCCACCAAGACGTGGACGAACAGGCGGTACGCGTGCGGCTGGATAGCGATGAACTTGTCACGCGGGGCTATATCTCGCTCGACTACCGACACTGGGAGCTCCTCTCGGGTTCCCTGGCCGGAGTGAAGGGCGTCCCTGGGGGATAATTTGCGGGGCTTCTTGCAGTCTCCAGTGGTTAAGCCTGGCTCGAAATCATTCTAAAGCGCCGCAGTCCCGCCATCGACCGGAATCGTCAGGCCGGTCACGCCGGTAGCCGCTTCCGAGCAGGCCCACAGGCAGGCATCGGCAATTTCAGCGGGATCGATCATGCGCTTCATCGGCAGGCGTGCGGCGCGCATCCTTCGCGTTTCGTCGTCAGGCATGTTGGCAAGCATCGCCTTGGTCGCCGTCAGCCCGGGTGCGACCACGTTTACCCGTACGCGGTCGGTGGCATGCATGACGGCAGCATAACGGGTAAGGTGGATCACCCCTGCTTTGGCGGCGGCATAGGCAGGGCTTGCGCCATCGGAGTAGCGCATCCCGGCAAGCGAGGTGAGATTGACGATCGCGCCGCCGCCGGCCGCTACCATCACCGGAATCTGATGCTTCATTCCGAGAAAGCAGCTTGTCAGATTCAGATCGACCGTCGCGCGCCAGGCCTCGAGGCTGGTTTCATGGAGCCTGATCCTGCCGTGATCGCCGGCGCGCTTGGCGATGCCGCCGACATTGTTGATCGCCATGTCGAGCGCCCCGCCGACCGACAGGGCATTGGCCACGAGGGCCTCGACCTGCGACTCGTCGGTCGCATCGCTGACCACAAAACGGATATGGGCGCCGCGTTCCCGCAATTCGCGTTCCAGTACCCCGCCTGCGGCTTCGTTCAGATCGGAAAACACCACAAGCGCTCCGGCGGCGGCAAGCTTGCGCACGATCGCTTCGCCGATGCCGGTCGCGCCACCCGAAACCAGCGCAGTTTTTCCGGCGAAGTTCCAGATCGTGCCGCTCATGATGCGGCCGCCATCTGCGTTTCGATGGTCGGTATCGTCATATGCGCTCCCCCGTCGGCATAGACCATCATGCCGGTCACATATTGCGTATCGTCGCAGCCGAGAAACACCGCCGCACCGCCGATGTCGCGCACCGGATCGCCCACGCGCTTCATTCCCGTGACCGAGACGCGGAAATCGACCTGTTCGGGATTACGCCGGCGGAATGCCTGGAAGCCGCGCGTATCGGCGAAGGGGACGAGCATATTGGCACGGACCGGCCCCCATTCCGCCGCCACGGCGCGCATGAGCCCGTGGCGGGCGTGATAGGCAATGGTATGATCGGCCCAGCCCCCCTCGGAATAGGTTCCGGCCGGGGAATAGAGGAAGATGATGCTGGAGTTGCCACCAGCGCGCAGCGCCGTCTCGCAAGCCTGAAGCGCGATCAGCGCGCGCACGACAAGCCGATCCTCGAGCCCGCGCAACCGTTCGACAGTGAGCCGGGATACGGGCACCCAGTCTGTTTCCTCGGGAAGGTCGGTGCCGCCCAGAACCAGGATGTCGAGCGAAGCGCCCGCCGCACTGGCGATCGTCGCGCCGACTGCTTCGCCGTCGGCGCCGGCGATCGCGACGGTCACGACATTGTCCAGCAGTGCCGCCGCCAGGATCGGCCCTTCGCCGAGCAGGGTGACGGAAGCTCCTTCGGCAGCGTAGCGTGCCGCAATGGCGAACGTTATCGGATCTTCTCCGATGATAAGAGCCTTTTTGCCCTGCAAGCGGTTCATAGCGTTCGCTCCATCAAGGAAATGTCGTCTTCGCGGGTTAAGGGCGTGGAATCACATCTTGCCGGTCCAGGCTTCCGTCGAAGAATGCGTCCTGCGAAGATAGAACGCGCCGCCGCTTCCATCGAAGGTCTGCCCCGTGATGAACCGGGCTTCCTCGGTCACAAGGCCGAGCGCCAGGTTGCCAAGATCGAACTCCGGATCGCCTGCCCGCTTGAGCGGGTTGCTGGCCTGGGAAAGCCTTGCCGCGTCCGGGTTCGCCGCTGCGTATTTGTCCCAACTTTTCGATTTCGCGTAGGGCGCGATCACGTTGACGTTGATGTTGTAGCGTCCCCATTCGTTGGCTGCGCTGCGCGTCAGCGCCTCGATCGCTGCTTTCGTGGCGGCATAGTCGCTGGCGTTGACCGGGGCCTGCCAGGCCCAGCCCGAGGTCATGTTGACCACGCTGCCGCCGCCTTGATCGCGCATGGCAGGAAAAGCGCGCTGCATCGCCCATTTCGACGCGAAAAATCCGCCGTCCAGTGCGTTCTGGTAATCCTCATCGGGCTTCACCATGATCGGCTTGACCGTTACCAAACGCTGGGCATTGTTCACCAGCGCATCGACGCGGCCAAAGCCGTTCAGCGCGCGATCGATTACGGCCTCAACCTGCTCCCGCACGCTGACATCGGCCTGGACGAAATGCACTTCGCCCCCCTGGGCCAGCTGGCGCAGTTGCTGCTGGGCGGCCGTCCCCCGATCAGCGCGGCGTGCATTGAAGATGACGGTGGCGCCTTCCTTGACAAAGCGCTTTGCGATACCGAGGCCGATCCCGGCCGTCGCCCCGGTGACGACAGCGACCTTTCCGGCAAGTCTGCCCGGCATAGCCTTTCTCCTAATCGGTATTTTTTAGCAGTCTGCGCTCTGCCAAGGTGCCGTTGCACATGTGATTTTAGCATCGAGGCACGAGCAATGGCATCTATCCGAGGCCCTTCGACCCTCATCGCTCCTCCACTCCTAGGGGCAGCGTCGCGGGTCCTGAAAAAAACCCAGCAGCCCTCCTGTTGAGGGCTGCTGGGCTTAACATCATGCGTGCACCGCCTTGAGATTATTTAACGGGCGATGCTCTGCTCTTCCTTCAACCGCGCTGATGGTTCCGTCTGTCCGGGGAAACAGTCAGGCGAACGCCTTGGCGCGCCAGAGATCTTCCTTCATTGCGCGGTCTATTTCGGGGATGCGCGTTTCGCACTCGGGTGCGCCCAGATATTGGGCGCGGCTGTTAAAGTGGGCGATCAGCTTGTCGGGGAGCGGGGGATGCTCGCCGAAGACCGCGTCCATCGACGGGCCGATACGCTGCGCGATCGCGTCGAGCCGGGCCTTGTCGAGTTTCAGGAAGCGCATGGCATTGCCGCCCATGATGCCGATTGCCTCATCCTTCGGAACGCCGCCGAGTGCGTCGCGGAGCCACGGGATCGTGTTGGGCCAGGTGCCCTCGCCATGCGGATAGTCGCGCCCGAAGGCGAGCCGCTCGACGCCCAGATCATGCCGAAGGTCGACTTCGCAGCGGCGGATGAACGACAGCCCGTTCATGCAGTTCGCCTTGTAATATTCGCTCGGTTTCAGTCTGGCGGGCAGGCTGGCGCGGTTCTGCTCGAATTGTTCGTCGAGATATTTGAACGTCGGCCCGAGCCAGTCGCCATAGATCTCGCTCAACATCAGCCGCAGTTTGGGGAAACGATCGAAGACACCGCCCATCATCATCTGCCACATCGCGCGGCGCGGCTTGATGCTGGAGAAGATTTTGCCCTTGAAGAATTCCTTGGCGAGTTTGTCGACCGCCGTGCCGACATCGCCTGTTTCCTCGTCGATCTGGTCGCCAATGCGCTGGAAGATCGAGCCCAGTTCGCCCTGACCTTCGCCCTGGCCGGCGTGCATCCACAATGTGATATCGCGCTCCTGGCAGCGGGCCCAGAACGGATCCCAATATTTGTCGAACAACGGTGGCTGGCCGGGATAGGCGGTAAAGCCGGGCACCGAGGTGGCTTTGAAGCCATGATCGGCCAGCCAATCGAGTTCGACGATCATCTCATCGACATCGCGCCAGGGCGCCGAGCCGATGATGCCGATGAGGAAGAGGCGGTCGGACTCGGAGCCGAATTCGTCGAGCAGCCAGCGGTTGTAGGCCTTCACGCCCGCCTGGCAGAGCTCCATCGTGGTCGTCCAGTTCGAAGACTGATAGAACAGCCCCGAAGCGCGCGGGTCACCGCTGTAGACGAATTCGCCGGCGATGCCTTCGCGGTCCATTTCCTGGATGCGCGTCTTGCAATTCCAGACGCCCATAATGCCGCCATTGCGCAGCGCGTGGTCGGTATCATAGATGTCGTAGAGGTCTGAATTGTGCAGACGTCCGAGGAAGTGCCCGCTGATCTTCGTGTAGCTGGCATTTTCCTTGATCAGCGCAGGGAGATGATCGTGATAGCGCTTGTCGAGAAACTTCGGCCAGGCCTCGGGCGGCATCTGCGCATGGCCATCGACCGAAACGATTGTGAGTTTTTCCATGTCCATCTCCGTAGCGATCCGTTCTTCGGAGACTTCATGATCGTCTCCGATATTGGGTCAACCTAGAATAAGTGTACATAGATGTACACTTATTTCGAACGAACACGCACATTTTCCGATGGCGCCCGCTTGTGGCAGCGATAATGCAGCGGAGCAGCGGTCATCGCGGAATGCCGGAAACCTCTGAGAAGCGCGATTCCTGGCAGGTTGGCTCCGTGGGGCGAGCCTTCAAAACGGCCCATGCGGATAGACTCGCATGTCGATGATCTGCCGCAGGTCGGCCATCCGCCCCTCGTAGGCGGGACTGAGGCAGGCGATGTTTGCCCGGCAGAATCGCCGGCTCTCGAGCCACTTCGCTTGGTCGCGCCGCAATATTTCCCTGCCACCCATCGGCACAAAGCGCAGGTCGAGCGCATAGAGCGTCCCCATCCGGACATCGCGGTCGTTGAGACGCATGGTATGGCAGATCGTGCGTTCGTCCTGCCGGAGGGGCTTTGTGCAATCGAAGCTGGCGGCGTGGGCGCTCGTAGCGATCGAAAGAAGTGCCAGTATGACGATCAGGCAGGGCATTTTCGGATTTCTCGTTGTCCTCGGGAAACTGCCGCGTCTCCTTCAGGTTCCTCCAAGACTCCCCGTTGACCCGTTCCGACTCCTGTCCTATAGGCGCGCCCTGCTCAGAGGCGGTTTGCGCCTTTGGGCTGAGCTTGAACATTGCTGATGCGTGTTAGGGCCCGGGAGGTCGGTTTCGACCGCCGGGGTCTTTGTGCATTTCCGCTGGTCCGGTTTCCGGGCATGCGAAAAGGCGTATTTCGGGCACCAGTAAAGTAACTCCTTAGAGGTGAAGGGCTTCATGCCAACGATCAATCAGCTGATCCGCAAGGGTCGCGAGCCGCAGAAAGAGCGCTCGAAAGTTCCCGCCATGGAGGCGAACCCGCAGAAGCGCGGCGTTTGCACCCGGGTCTATACGACGACCCCGAAAAAGCCGAACTCGGCTTTGCGCAAGGTTGCGAAGGTTCGCCTGACCAACAGCCGCGAAGTGATCAGCTACATTCCGGGCGAGGGCCACAATCTTCAGGAGCACTCGGTGGTCCTGATCCGCGGCGGCCGTGTGCGCGATCTTCCCGGTGTGCGTTACCACGTACTCCGCGGCGTGCTCGACACACAGGGCGTCAAGGACCGCAAGCAGAGCCGTTCGAAGTACGGCGCGAAGCGTCCGAAGTAAGGATAGAAGAAAATGGCACGTCGTCGTCGCCCGGAGAAGCGCGAAATTCTCCCCGATCCGAAATTCGGAGATGTCATTCTCTCGAAGTTCATGAACTCCGTCATGCTCGACGGTAAGAAGTCCACTGCAGAAGGCATCGTTTACGGTGCGCTCGAAACCGTCGAAGCCCGCGCCAAGCGCGAGCCGATCGGCGTGTTCCATGACGCGCTCAACAACGTGAAGCCGGGCATTGAGGTCCGCAGCCGCCGCGTCGGTGGTGCGACCTATCAGGTGCCGGTCGAGGTTCGCCCCGATCGTTCGCAGGCGCTCGCGATCCGCTGGCTGATCTCGGCTGCGCGCTCGCGTTCGGAAAGCACCATGGCGGCCCGCCTTTCGGGCGAGCTGATGGATGCGGCGAACAATCGCGGCAACGCGGTCAAGAAGCGTGAAGACACGCATCGCATGGCCGAAGCGAACCGCGCTTTCTCGCATTACCGCTGGTAACGGCGGCGCTTTAAAGCGTCACAGATAGTCCCCATATCGCCGGGAGCGGGCATCAGGCCCGTCTCCCGGCATCGGAGTTCAAGATCATGGCCCGCAGCCATCCGCTCGACAAATATCGCAACATCGGCATCATGGCCCACATCGATGCCGGCAAGACGACGACCACCGAGCGCATCCTTTATTATACCGGCAAGTCCTACAAGATCGGCGAAGTCCATGAGGGCACCGCCACGATGGACTGGATGGAGCAGGAGCAGGAGCGCGGGATCACGATCACGTCGGCTGCCACGACGTGCTTCTGGAACGATCACCGGATCAACATCATCGATACCCCCGGCCACGTCGACTTCACGATCGAAGTCGAGCGTTCGCTGCGCGTGCTCGACGGTGCGGTCGCCTGCTTCGACGGCGTTGCCGGCGTCGAGCCGCAGTCCGAGACCGTGTGGCGCCAGGCCGAGAAATATCACGTGCCCCGCATGTGCTTCGTCAACAAGCTCGATCGCACCGGCGCGAGCTTCGAACGCTGCGTGCAGATGATCAAGGATCGCCTCGGCGCGCGTCCTGCCGTGCTGTATCTGCCGATCGGTATCGAAGGCGGCTTCAAGGGCCTCGTCGATCTGGTCGAGGATCGCGCGATCATCTGGCTCGAAGAATCGCTGGGTGCGAAGTTCGAATATTCGGCAATCCCCGACGATCTCGCCGAGGCCGCTGCGGTTGCCCGTTCCGAGCTGATCGAAATGGCGGTCGAGCAGGACGATGCCGTGATGGAGGCCTATCTCGAAGGCACCATCCCCGACACCGCCACCCTGAAGGCGCTGATCCGCAAGGGCACGCTCAACTTCTCGTTCGTGCCGGTGCTGTGCGGTTCGGCGTTCAAGAACAAGGGCGTGCAGCCTTTGCTCGACGGCGTTGTCGACTATCTGCCGTCGCCGCTCGACATCAAGGACGTCGAAGGTCTAAAGCTTGACGGCGAGACCCCGGACTCGCGCCCTCCGCGCGACGACGCGCCGATGTCGGCACTCGCTTTCAAGATCATGAACGATCCGTTCGTCGGCACCCTGACCTTCGCCCGCATCTATTCGGGCAAGATGGATACCGCTTCGGTCGTCCTGAACTCGGTCAAGGACAAGAAGGAAAAGGTTGGCCGCATGCTGCTGATGCATGCGAACAGCCGCGAGGACATCCAGGAAGCGTTCGCAGGCGACATCGTCGCGCTCGCGGGCCTCAAGGATACCACGACCGGTGACACGCTTTGCGCGCTGAACGCCCCGATCATCCTCGAGCGGATGGAATTCCCCGAGCCCGTGATCGAACTGTCGGTGGAACCGAAGACCAAGGCCGACCAGGAGAAGATGGGCGTCGCGCTCAATCGTCTCGCCCGCGAGGATCCGTCGTTCCGCGTGTCTTCGGACAATGAGAGCGGCCAGACCATCATCAAGGGCATGGGCGAACTCCACCTCGAAATTCTCGTCGATCGCATGAAGCGCGAATTCAAGGTCGAGGCGAACATCGGTGCGCCGCAGGTGGCCTATCGCGAATCGATCGGCCGCAAGGTCGATGTCGATTACACCCACAAGAAGCAGTCGGGCGGCTCGGGCCAGTTCGGCCGCATCAAGTTCACCGTCGAACCCGGCGAGCGCGGCCAGGGCGTCATCTTCAAGGATGAGGTCAAGGGCGGCAATATTCCGAAGGAATATATCCCGTCGGTCGAAAAGGGCATCCGCGAGATCGCGGCGTCGGGCTCACTGATCGGCTTCCCGATCATCGACTTCACCGCGACCCTCTATGACGGCGCCTACCATGACGTCGACTCATCGGCGCTGGCATTCGAAATCACGGGCCGTGGCGGCATGCGCGAAGCGGCGCAGAAGTCCGGCATCAAGCTGCTCGAGCCGATCATGAAGGTCGAGGTCGTGACGCCTGAGGATTATCTGGGTGACGTGATCGGCGACATGAACAGCCGCCGTGGCCAGATCCAGGGCACCGATACCCGCGGCAACGCACAGGTTGTCGAGGCGATGGTGCCGCTGGCGAACATGTTCGGATATGTGAACCAGCTGCGTTCGTTTACCCAGGGCCGGGCCCAGTACACGATGCAGTTCTCGCATTACGAAGAAGTTCCGGCAAATGTGGCCGAAGAGGTCAAGGCAAAGCTGGCATAATCCAAAAATTGTAACTATGAGCGCGTCCGCATCGGGCGGCGCGCTCGGCATTTGATTCGAGAAGAAGAGGCAAAAATGGCTAAAGCTAAGTTCGAGCGGACCAAGCCGCACTGCAATATCGGCACCATCGGCCACGTTGACCATGGCAAGACGTCGCTCACGGCTGCCATCACCAAGGTTCTGGCGGAAACCGGCGGCGCGACTTTCACGTCCTATGCCAACATCGACAAGGCTCCCGAGGAGCGCGAGCGTGGCATCACCATCTCGACCGCCCACGTCGAGTATGAGACGACCGCGCGCCACTATGCGCACGTCGATTGCCCGGGCCACGCCGATTATGTGAAGAACATGATCACCGGTGCGGCGCAGATGGACGGCGGCATCCTCGTCGTCTCCGCGACCGACGGCCCGATGCCGCAGACCCGCGAGCACATCCTGCTCGCCCGTCAGGTTGGTGTTCCCGCGCTCGTCGTGTTCATGAACAAGGTCGATCTGGTCGACGACGCCGAGATCCTCGAGCTCGTCGAGCTCGAAATCCGCGAGCTGCTGTCGTCCTACGACTTCCCGGGCGATGACATCCCCGTCATCCAGGGTTCGGCCGTCTGCGCGCTCGAAGACAAGCAGCCCGAGATCGGCCATGACGCCGTTCTCCGCCTGATGGCTGCCGTCGACGAATATATCCCGCAGCCGGAGCGTCCGCTCGATCGTCCGTTCCTGATGCCGATCGAAGACGTGTTCTCGATCTCGGGCCGCGGCACGGTGGTCACCGGCCGCGTCGAGACCGGCGTCGTCAAGGTTGGCGAGGAAGTCGAGATCGTCGGCATCAAGGATACCCGCAAGACGGTCGTGACCGGCGTGGAAATGTTCCGCAAGCTGCTCGACAGCGGCCAGGCGGGCGACAACATCGGTGCGCTGCTCCGCGGCGTTGGCCGTGACGACGTTGAGCGTGGTCAGGTTCTCTGCAAGCCGGGCTCGATCAAGCCGCACACCGACTTCTCCTCGGAAGTGTACGTCCTGTCGAAGGAAGAGGGCGGCCGTCACACGCCGTTCTTTGCGAACTATCGTCCGCAGTTCTACTTCCGCACGACCGATGTCACCGGCACCGTCGAGCTGCCTGAGGGCACCGAGATGGTCATGCCTGGCGACAACGTTCAGCTCGGCGTCAAGCTCATCGCCCCGATCGCCATGGAAGAGGGCCTGCGCTTCTCGATCCGTGAAGGCGGCCGCACCGTCGGTGCAGGGGTTGTCAGCGCGATCACCAAGTAATATAGGGCTGCACCGCCCGGTTCCCTGAGGGAGCCGGGCGGTGTGCTTTACCTACAGATTTTTTGCCTCGACGAAGGCGAAGGCGGCCGATCTGGCCGCCTTGTCTTTGGAAGGCTCGGCTCTTTCGCATCGGTGGAACCATGGAAACGCAGAATATTCGTATTCGTCTGAAGGCTTTCGATCATCGCGTACTTGATCAGGCCACTGGCGACATCGCAGACACCGCCCGCCGCACCGGCGCCCTCATCCGTGGTCCGATCCCGTTGCCCACCCGCATCGAGAAGTTCACGGTCAACCGTGGCCCGCACATCGATAAGAAGTCGCGCGAGCAGTTCGAAGTGCGCACCTACAAGCGCCTGCTGGACATCGTTCAGCCCACCCCGCAGACCGTCGACGCGCTGATGAAGCTCGATCTCGCAGCGGGTGTTGATGTTGAGATCAAACTGGCCTAAGAGGCCACCTCCACGCGGGAGCGAGTCGCTCTCGCGTGTGTCGTTTCAGGCGTTTCTCCAACGAAACTGATCCGAAGCGACACCTGATAAGGGATACCGAACGGCGTTGCCGTTGCTGAGTCCCCGCCTTTTCGCAGCGATGCGGATATCCAGCCCGGGCGGGGGCAAATCGACTTGGGCTGGAGGCTTCGGTTTTACGACCGGGGCCTTCTTTATTGGGCACGCTCGCCGCTAACGCGAGCCTCTGGATGAAGGGAGCAGATCATGCGCACTGGCGTGATCGCGAAGAAGATGGGGATGACCCGTCTGTTCCAGGACGATGGTCGGCATGTGCCGGTAACCGTTCTGGTGTTGGAAAAGGTTCAGGTTGTTGCCCGCAAGGAAGCGGATCGTGATGGTTATGTCGCGGTTCAGCTCGGCGCCGGCACGGCCAAGGCCAAAAATCTTACGAAGCCGGAGCGCGGCCATTTCGGCAAGGCCGAAGTGGAGCCTAAGGCCTATGTCGCCGAATTCCGCGTGTCGGAAGATGGCTTGCTTGACGTGGGCGCGGAAATCACCGCCGACCATTATGTCGCAGGCCAGTTCGTCGACATCTCTGGCCATACGCAGGGCAAGGGCTTCCAGGGCGGTATGAAGCGCTGGGGCTTCGGCGGTCTGCGCGCAACCCACGGCGTCTCGGTCTCGCACCGTTCGCTCGGTTCGACCGGTCAGCGTCAGGATCCGGGCAAGGTCTTCAAGAACAAGAAGATGGCCGGCCACATGGGTGACAAGCAGCGCACCCAGCAGAACCTCGAGATCGTCCAGACCGACGCCGAGCGCGGCATTCTCTACGTGAAGGGCTCCGTGCCCGGATCGAAGGGGGGCTGGTTGCTCGTCAAGGACTCGGTGAAGATCGCCCGTCCGGCCGATGCGCCTTATCCCGCCGGCCTGCGCGCCGCCAACACCAACGCTCCCGTGACCGAGGCTCCGGCCGACGTCGCTCCGGAAGCGACCGAAGGCCAGGAGGGCTGATCATGAAAATCCAAGTTCAGACCCTCGACGCAGCGGAAGCTGGCGATCTGGAGCTCAACGATGCCGTATTCGGTATCGAGCCCCGCGCCGACATCCTGCACCGTGTCGTTACCTGGCAGCTCGAAAAGCGTCGCGGCACCGCCCGCGGAGCCCGTGAGCGTTCGGATGTTGCCCGCACCGGCAAGAAGTTCGGTCGCCAGAAGGGCGGCGGTACGGCTCGCCACGGCGATCGCCGCGCCCCGATCTTCATCGGCGGCGGCAAGGCCCATGGCCCGCGCGTTCGCGATTTCAATCCGTCGCTGAACAAGAAGGTTCGTGCGCTCGGCCTGAAGATGGCGCTCTCGTCGAAGGTCAAGGACGGCACGCTGATCATCCTCGACACGCTCGAGCTCAAGGATGCCAAGACCAAGGCGCTGATCGCACAGATCGCCAAGCTGGGCTTCGGCAACACCACGCTCGTGATCGATGGCGATGAGGTCAATGCCGGCTTCGCGCTGGCATCGTCGAATATCCCGAAGGTCAACGTTCTCCCGGCGGTCGGCGCGAACGTCTACGACATTCTGAAGCATGAAACGCTGGTGCTCACGCGCGCCGCGGTCGAAAAGCTGGAGGCGCGCTTCAATGGCTAAGAAGCAGGAAGCCGTGGTGGACAACCGCCACTATGATGTGGTGCTCAAGCCCCACATCACCGAGAAGTCGACGTTGCTTTCGGAGCATAACGCCGTTGTTTTCCAGGTTGCGAGCGATGCGAGCAAGCCGGAGATCAAGGCCGCTGTCGAGGCACTGTTCAATGTCAAGGTGACGGGCGTGAATACGATCGTCGCCAAGGGCAAGAGCAAGCTTTGGAAGGGCAAGCCCTACAAGCGGTCCGACATCAAGAAGGCGATCGTGACGCTGGCCGCCGGCCAGTCCATCGACGTCACCACCGGTATTTGAGGCTCGGGGCACCATGGCACTCAAACATTATAATCCGACCAGCCCGGCACGCCGCGGCCTGATCCTCGTCGACAAGTCGAGCCTCTGGAAGGGTAAGCCCGTCAAGGCGCTGACCGTAGGCAAGCACAAGTCGGGCGGCCGCAACAATATGGGCCACGCGACAGCGCGCGGCATCGCCGGCGGTCACAAGCAGAGCTATCGCATCATCGACTTCAAGCGTCGTAAATGGGATGTTCCTGCGACCGTCGAGCATCTGGAATATGATCCCAATCGCTCGGCTTTCATTGCGCTGGTGAAATATCCGGACGGCGAACTGTCGTACATCATTGCACCGCAGCGTCTTGCTGTTGGCGACGAGGTCATTGCGGCCAAGAAGACCGACACCAAGCCCGGCAATGCGATGGAAATCGGCCAGGCTCCGGTCGGCACGATCGTCCACAATGTCGAGATGAAGCCCGGCAAGGGCGGCCAGATCGCCCGTGCGGCAGGCACCTATGTGCAGGTCGTCGGTCGCGACAAGGGCATGGTGATGGTTCGCCTGAATTCGGGTGAGCAGCGCTATATCCGCTCGGATTGCATGTGCACGGTCGGTGCGGTGTCCAACCCGGACAACGCCAACCAGAACCTTGCCAAGGCCGGCCGCAATCGTTGGCTGGGCATCCGCCCGCTGACCCGCGGCGTTGCCAAGAACCCGGTCGACCATCCGCACGGCGGTGGTGAAGGCCGGACCTCGGGCGGCCGTCATCCGGTTACGCCTTGGGGCAAGCCGACGAAGGGTGCGCGTACGCGTTCCAACAAGTCGACCGACAAGTTCATCATCCGTTCGCGTCACGCGAAGAAGAAGAGGTAATCCATGGCCCGTTCCGTCTGGAAAGGTCCGTTCGTCGATCTTCACCTTCTTCGGAAGGCGGAAGGCGCTCAGGACAGCGGCGCTCGCGCCCCGATCAAGACTTGGTCGCGTCGTTCGACCATATTGCCGCAGTTCGTTGGACTCACGTTCAGCGTGCATAACGGTCGCAAGTTCGTTCCCGTTTCGGTGAACGAGGACATGGTTGGCCACAAGCTGGGTGAATTCGCGCCGACGCGCTACTTCCCCGGCCACGCTGCCGACAAGAAGGGTAAGCGCTGATGTCGAAGCCAGCATCCCCCCGCAAGGTTGGTGAGAAGGAGGCCCTTGCGGTCGCCACCACCGTCCGCGGCAGCCCGCAGAAGCTCAATCTGGTGGCCGCGCTGATCCGTGGCCGCAAGGCCGGCGACGCGCTCAACATCCTGGCCTTCTCGAAGAAGGGCATGGCCATCGACGTTCGCAAGGTGCTCGCCTCGGCGATCGCCAACGCCGAAAACAACCACAATCTCGATGTGGATGCGCTGGTCGTGAAGGAAGCTTCGGTCGGCAAGTCGATCGTTATGAAGCGCTTCGCCACCCGCGGTCGCGGCAAGTCGACCCGCATCATCAAGCCGTTCGCGCGTCTTCGCGTGGTCGTGCGCGAGCAGCAGGAAGAGGCTGAATAATATGGGTCAGAAGTCAAACCCCATCGGCATGCGGCTGCAGATCAACCGCACGTGGGACAGCCGCTGGTACGCCGAAGGCGCGGACTATGGTCGTCTGCTGCTCGAGGATCTCCGGATCCGCAAGTACATCATGAAGACGATCCCGCAGGCCGCGATCTCGAAGGTCGTGATCGAGCGTCCGGCCAAGCTGTGCCGCATCGCGATCTATGCCGCACGCCCCGGCGTGATCATCGGCAAGAAGGGCGCGGACATCGAAAAGCTGCGCCGTGCGCTCGGCAAGATGACCTCGTCGGACGTGTCGCTGAACATCGTCGAGATCCGCAAGCCGGAAATCGATTCGAAGCTCGTCGCACAGGGCGTCGCCGATCAGCTCGAGCGTCGTATCGCTTTCCGCCGCGCGATGAAGCGCGCCGTGCAGGCCGCGCTGCGTCTGGGTGCCGAAGGCATCCGGATCACCTGCGCCGGCCGTCTCGGCGGTGCAGAGATCGCGCGCACCGAATGGTATCGTGAGGGTCGGGTGCCGCTGCACACGCTCCGCGCGAATGTCGATTATGCCGAAGCCGAAGCCCACACCGCTTATGGTGTGTGCGGTATCAAGGTCTGGATCTTCAAAGGTGAGATCCTGGGCCATGATCCGCTCGCTCAGGATCGGTTGATGATGGAAGCTCAGACGTCGGGGGTCCGGCCGGCGCGATAAGGGGTTCCCCCTTATCAGCGTCGCCTGATCGACCGGACAATCGGTGTCAGAAGGCGATAAAAAATGCTGCAACCAAAGCGCACTAAATTCCGCAAGGCCCATAAGGGCCGCATTCACGGCAACGCCCCCGGCGGTGCGACGCTCAACTTCGGCGCCTTCGGCCTGAAGGCTCTGGAGCCGGATCGCATCACGGCGCGTCAGATCGAGGCGGCTCGCCGCGCGATCACCCGTCACATCAAGCGCCAGGGGCGCTTGTGGATCCGGATCTTCCCGGACGTTCCGGTTTCGTCGAAGCCTGCCGAAGTCCGCATGGGCTCGGGTAAGGGTTCACCGGAATTCTGGGCTGCCCGCGTCAAGCCCGGCCGCATCCTGTTCGAACTGGATGGCGTGCCTGGTCCCATCGCCCGTGTCGCTTTCGAGCGTGCGATGGAGAAGCTGCCGATCAAGACCAAGGTCGTCGCTCGCTTCGGCGAGTCCGTGTACGAGGAACAGTAAGATGGCGAAGATCGCTGATCTCACAGCAAAGACCGACGACCAGCTTTCGGCTGATCTGGGCGAGCTGAAGCGCGAGCAGTTCAACCTGCGCTTCCAGGCTGCGACCAACCAGCTCGAGAAGCCGTCGCGGGTGCGTGTCGTGCGTCGCACGATCGCGCAGATCAAGACATTGCAGACGCAGCGCTCCGCTGCGGCTGCCAAGTAAGGAGCACCAGCCATGCCGAAGCGCGTGCTGACGGGTACGGTGGTCTCCGACAAGACCGACAAGACCGTTGTGGTGAAGGTCGAACGGCGCGTGAAGCACGCGCTGTACGGCAAGATCATCAAGCGTTCGAAGAAGTACCACGCTCATGACGAGGCGAATGCCTTTCGTGAGGGTGAGACGGTTCGCATTGAAGAATGCGCGCCGATTTCGAAACTGAAGTCGTGGAAGGTCGTCGACCGTGTGGATACACACGCGACGTCCACCCACGCCTGATTTGGAAGGGTCTGAACAATGATCCAGATGCAGACGAACCTCGAGGTCGCTGACAACAGCGGCGCAAAGAGGGTGCAGTGCATCAAGGTGCTGGGTGGTTCCAAGCGCCGTTTCGCGACCGTGGGCGACGTTATCGTCGTCTCGATCAAGGAAGCTGCACCGCGCGGCAAGGTGAAGAAGGGTGACGTGCATCGTGCCGTCATCGTCCGCACCGCCAAGGACATCCATCGCGCCGACGGATCGACGATCCGTTTCGACGGCAATGCTGCCGTGCTGATCAACAAGAATAGCGGCGAGCCGATCGGCACCCGCATTTTTGGCCCTGTGGTTCGCGAGCTTCGCGCGAAGAACCACATGAAGATCATCTCGCTCGCGCCAGAGGTGCTGTGAAATGTCCGCGCTGAAGATCAAGAAGGGCGACAAGGTCGTCATCCTGTCCGGCAAGGACAAGGGCAAGACCGGCGAAGTCACCAAGGCGTTCCCGAAGGACTCCAAGGTGATCGTGTCGGGCGTGAACATCGCCACGCGCCATCGCAAGGCATCGCAGGCCAACCCGCAGGGTGGCCTCGAGCGTTTCGAAGCGCCGCTGCATGTGTCGAACGTCGCGATCGCCGATCCGAAGACCGGTCAGGCGACCCGCGTTCGTTTCGAGACCAAGGACGGCAAGAAGGTCCGCGTGGCCGTCAAGTCCGGGGAGACGATCAATGGCTGATGCCTACATTCCGCGCTTCAAGAAGCTGTATGACGACACCGTCGTCGCAGCGATGACCGAGAAGTTCGGTTATAAGAACGCGATGGAAGTCCCGAAGATCACCAAGATCGTCCTGAACATGGGCGTGGGTGAAGCGACGCAGGACAAGAAGAAGGTCGAGCAGGCCGCCGCCGAAATGACGGCGATTGCCGGTCAGAAGGCCGTCGTCACCAAGGCTAAGAAGTCGATCGCACAGTTCAAGCTGCGCGAAGGCATGCCGATCGGTGCGAAGGTGACGCTGCGCCGCGAGCGGATGTACGAATTCCTCGATCGCTTCGTGACGGTCGCGCTTCCCCGCGTGCGCGATTTCCGTGGACTCAACCCCAAGTCGTTCGATGGCCGCGGCAACTATGCCACCGGCCTCAAGGAACAGCTGATCTTCCCGGAAATCAGCTACGACAAGGTGGATAATGTCCGCGGCATGGATGTGATCATCGCGACCACGGCGAAGACCGACGACGAAGCGCGCGAGCTGCTGCGTCTGTTCGGCTTCCCGTTCCCGGTGGAAAATCAGGATCAGAAGCAGGCGGCCTGATCGGCCCCTGCTTCCTGCGAAAGGAAGAACTTAAGTCATGGCGAAACTGAGTTCGATCAACAAGAACGAAAAGCGCAAGAAGCTGGTCAAGGCTTATGCGGGTAAATATGCACGCCTCAAGGCGGTTGCGAACGATCGGAGCAAGGACGAGACCGAGCGGTTGATCGCTCGCCTCAAGATGGCCGAGCTGCCCCGGAATGCGAACCCGACCCGGGTCCGCAACCGTTGCGAGCTCACGGGCCGTCCCCGCGCTTATTACCGCAAGTTCCGGCTGTGCCGTATTCAGCTGCGTGATCTGGCCAACAAGGGCCTGATCCCCGGCGTTACGAAGTCGAGCTGGTAAGGATAGAAGAACATGGCTCTGACCGATCCCCTGGGTGATTTGCTCACCCGCATCCGCAACGGGCAGCGTGCCCGCAAGGACAGCGTGGTTTCCCCCGCTTCCAAGCTGCGCGCCCGTGTCCTCGACGTGCTCCAGCGCGAAGGCTACATCCGTGGCTATAGCGCGGAAGACGTTGCCGGCCATGATGGCCTGCGCATCGAGCTGAAATATTTCGAAGGGCAGCCTGCGATCCAGCATGTCGCCCGTGTCTCCAAGCCTGGCCGTCGCGTCTATTCCGGTTCGAAGGAATTGCCGCGCGTCCGTAATGGCCTGGGCATCACCATTGTCTCCACGCCCAAGGGTGTTCTGTCCGACGCGGAAGCGCGCGAGCAGAATGTCGGCGGCGAGGTTCTCGCGGAGGTCTTCTGATGAGCCGCATTGGTAAGAAGCCGGTTGCCATTCCGGCAGGCGTCACCGCCGCGATCGATGGTCGTGTGTTGTCGGTCAAGGGCCCCAAGGGCACTCTGACCCTCGGCCTCGAAGAGGAAGTGACCTATGCCGTCGAGGACGGCCAGATCCAGGTCCTCCCGGCCAACGAGACCAAGCGGGCGCGCTCCTTCTGGGGCATGCAGCGCACGTTGGTGCAGAACCTGGTGACGGGCGTGACCGAGGGCTTCACGAAGACCTTGAACATCACGGGTGTCGGCTATCGCGCGAACAGCCAGGGCAAGAACCTGAAGCTGCAGCTCGGCTACAGCCACGACGTCGATTTCGTGATCCCGGAAGGGATCGAGATCAAGACGCCGGATCAGACGACCGTGCACATCACGGGCATCGACAAGCAGAAGGTCGGCCAGGTCGCCGCCGAAATTCGCCGCTGGCGCAAGCCGGAGCCCTATAAGGGCAAGGGCATCAAATATGCCGGCGAGTTCATCTTCCGCAAGGAAGGGAAGAAGAAGTAACATGGCCAAGCTTTCACTTTTCGATCGCCGCCGTCAGCGCGTTCGCACCGCGCTCCGTGCCAAGGGCAATATGCGGCCCCGCCTGTCGATCCATCGCTCGGGTCGTCACATCTATGCGCAGGTCATCGACGATCAGGCCGGCCGCACGGTGGCCGCCGCTTCGTCGCTCGACAAGGATCTGCGCGAGCAGACCGGCGCGACCGCCGAGGCGGCTGCCTCGGTCGGCAAGAAGGTTGCCGAGCGCGCCGTTGCAGCGGGCATCACCAAGGTGGTGTTCGATCGCGGTGGCTTCCTGTTCCATGGTCGCGTCAAGGCACTGGCCGATGCGGCCCGCGAAGGCGGATTGGAGTTTTAAATGGCTGACGAAACCGAAATCCAGGGCGGCGGCTCCGACGTCGTCGCAGCATCTTCCGCTCCGCCGGAAGGTGGCCGCGGTCCGCGCGGCGGACGTGGTCGTGGCCCGGGCGGCGGTGACAACCGCGGCGGTGGCCGTGGTCGTGACGGCAACAATCGTGGCCGTCGTGACGACCGCAAGGGTGGCAAGGACGAGCCGCAGGGCGAAGAGCTGATCGAAAAGCTCGTCCACATCAACCGCGTCTCGAAGACGGTAAAGGGCGGCAAGCGCTTCGGCTTTGCGGCACTCGTCGTCGTCGGCGACGGCAAGGGCCGGGTCGGCTTCGGTCATGGCAAGGCGCGCGAAGTGCCGGAAGCCATTTCGAAGGCGACGGCTGCTGCCAAGAAGGCGATGGTTCGCGTTCCGCTCCGTGAGGGCCGGACCCTGCACCATGACGGCATGGGCCATTTCGGCGCCGGTCGCGTCTATCTGCGCGCTGCCCCGTCGGGCACGGGCATCATCGCGGGTGGCCCGATGCGCGCCATCTTCGAAAGCCTGGGCGTGCATGATGTCGTGACCAAGTCGGTCGGCACCAACAATCCCTACAACATGATCCGTGCGACGTTCGAAGCGCTCACGGAACAGACCTCGCCGAAGTCGGTCGCTCAGCGCCGTGGCAAGAGGATCGCCGACCTGTTGGGTCGTGGCGGTGCTGCTGCCCCGGTTGCCGAAGCCGAAGCGGCGGCGATTGCGGAGTAATCGACGATGGCCACCATCAAGGTAACGCAGACCGGTTCGCCGATCCGCCGCACGCCGAACCAGCGCGCGACGCTGATCGGCCTCGGCCTGAACAAGATGCACCGCACCCGTGAACTCGAGGATACCCCCGAGGTCCGCGGGATGATCAAGAAGGTGCATCATATGGTAAAGGTCGAGGGCTAACCCCGACTAAAACCCCTCTTGCCTGGCAAGTGGGGGAGTTGGGGTTGACGTACGCGATCTTCGCGCTACGTCGCTCCATCTCGATATCCCTCTCCCGTCCGCGGGGGAGGGACATTTCATTTCAGCGCGAACATAGCGAAAGCGAGTGCACAACATGAAACTGAACGATCTCCGCGATAATGCAGGCGCCCGCAAGAGCCGGGTCCGCGTCGGGCGCGGCATCGGCTCCGGCCTGGGCAAGACCGCAGGGCGCGGCCAGAAGGGCCAGAAGAGCCGCGGTGGCGTCTCGATCAACGGCTTCGAGGGCGGTCAGATGCCGCTCCACATGCGGATCCCGAAGCGCGGCTTCAACAATATCTTCGCCAAGGACTTTGCCGAGGTGAATCTCGGCGCGATCCAGAAGCTGGTCGATGCCGGTTCGCTGGCAACCGACGGCGTGATCGATCATGCCGCGCTCAAGGCAGCCGGCGTTGCCCGTGGTGGCAAGGACGGCGTGCGCATCCTGGGCAAGGGCGCGCTGACCGCGAAGCTCTCGTTCAACGTGTCCGGCGTTTCCGCCGGCGCGAAGGCCGCGATCGAAGCCGCTGGTGGATCGGTCGAGGTGATCGAAGTGATCGCCGCTGCCGACAAGCACAAGGCGAAGCATCGCGTCGTCCAGAAGGCGAAGGCCGCCGACAAGGACGCCAAGAAGGCCGCGGCGAAAGCCTGAGCCGCCTTGCATTCGGTCTTAGACAAGGCCGGATCACACACTATATGAGGCGGCGGAGGGGCGACAAACGCTCCCCCGCCGTTTCCATTTTCGGGGTCTAATATCTCATGGCATCCGCCGCTGAACAAATGGCCGCCAATATCAGCCTGTCGCAATTCGCGAAGGCGAGCGATCTCAAGAAGCGCCTGTGGTTCACGCTCGGCGCGCTGATCGTCTTCCGTCTGCTCAGCCATGTGCCGCTGCCGGGCCTCGATCCCCGCGCGCTGCAGACCTTGTTCGATACGACCAAGGGCGGCGTGCTCGATTTCTTCAACACCTTCTCGGGTGGCGCGCTGACCCGTATGTCGCTGATCGCGCTTGGCGTGATGCCGTACATCACCGCTTCGATCGTGATCCAGCTCGCGACGTCGCTGTCGCCGACGCTCGCGGCGATCAAGAAGGAAGGCGAAAGCGGCCGCAAGAAGCTCAACCAGTACACGCGTTATGGCACGGTGCTGCTAACCGCGATCCAGGGCTATTTCATCGCCGTGGGTCTGGAGAGCTGGGGCGCCAGCGCCGGGCTCGAAGCGGTGATCGTCGACCCCTATCTGTTCCGCGTGACAACGGTGATCTCGCTGATCGGTGGTACGATGTTCCTGATGTGGCTGGGCGAGCAGATCACCAGCCGCGGCATCGGCAACGGCGTGTCGCTGATCATCATGGCCGGTATCGTCTCGCAGCTGCCGACCGCGCTCGCCAACGTGTTCGAGAGCGGCCGCACCGGATCGCTCTCGCCGATCCTGATCATCGGCGTGCTGATCCTCGTCGTCGGGATGGTCGCGTTCATCGTGTTCATGGAGCGCGCGCAGCGCCGGGTGCTGATCCAGTATCCGAAGCGCCAGACCGCGCGCGGGCATATGCAGGCCGACAAGAGCCACCTGCCGCTCAAGATCAACACCGCCAACGTGATCCCGCCGATCTTCGCCTCGTCGCTGCTGCTGATGCCGTTGACGATCAGCCAGTTCGCGGGGAAGCGGATCGCTGGCGAGAGCATGTGGGGCGATTTCATCATCGCCGTGAACCAGTATCTGCAGCACGGCACGCCGCTCTACATGGCGCTCTATGCCGGTGGCATCATCTTCTTCTGCTTCTTCTACACCGCAGTGGTGTTCAATCCGGAAGAGACGGCGGATAATCTGAAACGTTATGGCGGCTTCATCCCCGGCATCCGGCCGGGCAAGACGACCGCCGACTATCTCGATTATGTGCTGACCCGGATCACCGTACTCGGCGCGGCCTATCTGACATTCATCTGTCTCGTTCCGGAATTCCTCTTCGCGCAGGCGAAGATTCCATTCTACCTCGGTGGGACTAGCCTTCTCATCGTGGTCAACGTAACGATCGATACCGTCACCCAGATTCAGAGCCATTTGCTCGCGCATCAATATGGTGATCTGATCAAGAAGGCCAAGCTCAAGGGGGGAATGCGGCGTTGAATATCATATTGCTGGGACCGCCCGGCGCCGGGAAGGGAACCCAGGCGTCGAAACTCGTGTCCGATCGCGGCATGGTGCAGCTTTCGACCGGCGATATGCTGCGGGCTGCGGTCAAGGCCGGGTCGCCCGTCGGGCTCAAGGCGAAGGCCGTGATGGACGCCGGCGAACTGGTGTCCGACGATATCGTTTCCGGCATCATCGGCGAGGCGCTCGATGCGCTGCCGATCGACACCGGGGTGATCTTCGACGGCTATCCGCGCACCGAGGCGCAGGCCTTGTCGCTCGATGGCCTGCTCGCCGATCGTCATCGCAAGCTGGATCATGTGATTGAACTCGAAGTCGATGAGGATGCGCTGGTCGAGCGGATTACGGGGCGTTTCACCTGCGCCAAATGTGGCGCGGGCTATCATGATACGTTCCTGACGCCGAAGGTCGATGGCGTCTGCGACAGTTGCGGCAGCACCGAATTCAAGCGCCGGCCAGACGATAATGAGGAAACCGTTCGTACGCGGATGGCCGAATATCGCGGCAAGACGGCGCCGATCCTGCCGATCTACGAGGCGCGCGGCCTGGTCTCGCGGGTCGATGGCATGGCATCAATGGAGGCGGTTTCGGCGGCCATCAATGCGATACTTGGCACCTGATTTCGTCAAGGTTGCGACGACGATATTATCGGACCTGCCGAAGGCCGGAAAGCTGCACTTGGCTTTCCGGCCTTTTCATGCATGAATATGGGCATGGCGCCGAGATCGGATCAACCAGTCAGAAGACGGCGACGGCGAAGGAGCAGAGCTTCGCGCGTCGGCCGCGAAGTATCGGGCTGGTTGTCGCTACTGATCATCGGAATCCGCAAGATCTACCATTGGGTGATGCTGTTCATCCTGATTGCGATCATCTTGTTGGTAGGCTTTGCCTATCCGCTATTCGCCTGAGAAGTTTCTGTAACGAAATGGGCTTGCCGAGCCGTGCAATTCGCGGGATGGCTAGCATCCCATCGATCGAGTCACAGGGCGTGGCTGAGATCACAAAATATGCGGGGGATGACGAATATGGCCGTTTCCGATCATGTCGACTTGCCGACATTCATTGCTGGCGTGAGCAAGCGTAACCCGGGTCAGCCCGAGTTTGTGCAGGCTGTTACCGAGGTTGCCGAAGACATTTACGACTTCATTGGCGACAAGGAACAGTATCACAAATATCAGATCCTGCGCCGCATCGCCGAGCCGGATCGCGTGATCTCGTTCCGCGTCTGCTGGGAAGATGATGCGGGCAATATCCGCGTTCAGCGTGGCTGGCGCGTCCAGAACAACAATTCGATCGGGCCGTACAAGGGCGGCATCCGTTTCCACCCGTCGGTGACCGAAAGCGTGCTCAAGTTCCTCGCGTTCGAACAGACTTTCAAGAACGCGCTGACCGGGCTGCCGATGGGCGGCGGCAAGGGTGGTTCGAACTTCAATCCGAAGGGCAAGAGCTCGAACGAAGTCATGCGCTTCTGCCAGAGCTTCATGACCGAGCTGTATCGCCATATCGGTGCGGACGTCGACGTCCCCGCCGGCGATATCGGCGTCGGTGGCCGTGAAATCGGCTATATGTTCGGCCAGTATAAGCGCATCACCAACGAGTTCACTGGCGTGCTGACCGGCAAGGGGCTCGAGTGGGGCGGTTCGCTGATCCGCACCGAAGCCACCGGCTATGGTGCGACCTACTTCCTGCTCGAAATGCTCAAGACCAAGGGCAAGGATCTCGTCGGTCTCAACGCCGTGATCTCGGGCTCGGGCAACGTCGCCACCCACGCGGCCGAAAAGGTCAACCAGCTCGGCGGCAAGGTGCTCACCCTCTCCGACTCCGAAGGCTATATCTACGATCCGGAAGGCATCACCCAGGACAAGGTGAACTGGGTCAAGGAACTCAAGAACAAGCGCCGCGGCCGCATCTCCGAATATGTGAAGGAGTTCACCGGTGCGCAGTTCCACGGCGGCGGTGCGCGCCCATGGGCGGTGCCGTGCGATGTCGCGATGCCGTGCGCGACGCAGAATGAGCTGAATGGCGACGATGCCAAGCTGCTCATCAAGAATGGCTGCTTCGCGGTGTCCGAAGGCGCCAATATGCCGACCGATCTCAAGGGCGTGCATGTGTTCAAGGATGCGAAGATCCTGTTCGCGCCGGGCAAGGCGGCCAATGCTGGCGGCGTCGCGGTCTCTGGCCTCGAGATGAGCCAGAACAGCTCGCGCATCTCGTGGAAGGAAGAGGATCTGCAGAAGATGCTCATCGACATCATGCAGGGCATCCATAAGAGCTGCGTCGAATATGGCGGCTCGGCCGGTTCCGATCATATCGACTATGTGAAGGGCGCGAACATCGCGGGCTTCAAGAAGGTCGCGGACGCCATGCTGGCTTACGGCGTGGTGTGATCCGCCGGCGGACGATATCGCCCGCCGCAAGGTGGAAAAGGGCCTCCTCCCGCGCGGGAGGGGGCCCTTTTGCTTGTGCAGATCGTGACGGACGCGGAACCCTATGCGGCGATGATGCGTAGATCCCGGGAATAAGATCGGGAGTATGTATGCGTCACAGGTTCACCGCCGCCCTTCCGCTGGGCATGTTGTTGCTGGCATCGTGCGGTCCGCACAAGCTGGCGCTTCCCGACAATCCGGTGGATCGGGCAGCGACGTGTGCGGTCGTCAGCGCCGCATCGTCCCGCGCCAGCGCGCCATCGGTCGCGGGCGGGCTGGGTTTCGATGCGCAGACGCAGATCATTCATTATGCGATGCTGGCGGGCACCGATGACAAGGGGCTTTCCGCCAAGCGAACCGCAGCCGTCATCGCCCGGATGAGCGAGCTCGAGGGGCATATCACCGGCGGCAAGTGGCAGAAGCTGGCGGGCCCGTGCAACCAGGCCTTTCCCGAGGTCAAGAAGGTCACCGGTATCGCATTGCCGGCGTCGAAGTTCGATGCCCAGCTCGGCTGCTATGCGTTGGGCGACTTCCTGACCCGTTCGGTACAGACGAGCGATCCGAAAGGTGAAACGACGCTTGCGACCTACAGCAAGCTGCATCGCAAGCTGGACGCCCCGATCGGCGCCGGATTGAAGGAACGGGGTGCTTCAAAGGTCGAGAAGACCCAATTGCTGAAGGACGAAGCGCTTGGGCGCATGACGCGCCTTGGCGCCCCCGTGAAGGTCATGGAGATGTGCACGAGCCGTTTCACCTGAGGGGGTGACCGGGCGATCGGCTATAGCGGCTCCGTCGGGCGGGCGGGGCGCTCCCCGAAATCACGCTGCCACAGGCCGACATCGTGCCACCCGTCGAGCTTGAAGCCGACTTGCCGGTACAGACCCTGATGCACGAACCCCATCGCCTCGTGCAGCCCGACCGAACCGGCATTGGGCAGCGCTATGGCACCGATCGCGGCCTGATAGCCCTGACGCGCGAGCCGGTCGAGCAGCGGGGCATAGAGTGCCCGGCCGATACCGCGCCGGTGAAAACCGTCGGCGATATAGACGGTGGTTTCCACCACCCAACGATAGGCCGCCCGCGCCCGGAACGACGTGGCATAAGCATAGCCGCAAACCGCGCCGCCTTGCTCGGCGACAAGCCAGGGAAAGCGTGCGCTCGTCTCGACGATCCGGTTCCGCATTTCGGCGGCATCCGGGGCATCGATCTCGAACGTGATCACCGTGTCGTGGACATAAGGCGCATAGATCGCGGCAATAGCGGCCGCATCGGCGGGAGACGCGTCGCGGACGATCAGTGCGCCAGCCACGCCAGCAAGCTCTGCTCGATGCTGATATCGCGAGGCGTGGCGGGCGGCACGTTCGATTCGCATTCGAGGCATCGCACCTGGATCGCGGGGCCGCCCAGGATCGATCGGGCGTCGGCCAATGCGCGCAGCAAGAGCTGATCGGGCTTCGCGGCGATCCTGCTCCACGGATCGCGCGCCGACGGATCGTCCGCGCTGCGATCGGGGGTGAAGAACGACTTGACCATCTGTTTCCAGGCGCTGGGTTGTTTCTCGATATAGAGCGGGGTTGCGCCGGCCGGATCGACCTTGGCCATTTTCGCGGCCTCGGCAATGGCATCGTCAACCGAGCCATAGGCATCGACCAGGCCGAGTTGCTTCGCGCTGCTCGCTGCCCATACGCGACCCTCGGCAATCTGCCGCACGCGGGCGATCGGCAGCTTGCGCGATTGTGAGACGAGGGTGGTGAACCGGGCGTAGATGTCCTCGATCGATGCCTGCAGCATGATATCGAATTGCGGCGACGTTCCCCGCAGCACGTCGGGCTCGCCCGATAGCGGTGTCGTCTTCACGCCATCGGCCGTGAGGCCCAATTTGGCGAGCGATCCCTGGAAGGTCGGGATGATCCCGAACACGCCGATCGAACCGGTGACGGTTGCCGGATCGGCAAAGATCTTGTCGGCGGGAGTCGATACCCAATAGCCCCCGCTCGCGGCTACGCCGCCCATGGAGACGACCACAGGCAGGTTGCGGGCTTTCGCCTGCATGATCGCCGATCGGATCTGTTCGGATGCCATCACCGATCCGCCCGGCGAATCGACGCGCACGACAAGTGCCTTGATGCGGTTGCGCGCCAGTTCGTCGAGCAGCAGCCCCGAAATCGTTTCCCCGCCGGCGGTGCCCGCGGGTGCCTTGCCGTCGACGATCGTGCCGGCGATGGTGAGCACGCCGATCGGTGAGCCACCGGTCTTCTCGGGGTGCGAGGCGGCCCAGCGATCGAGTGGTATCGCCCGATATTTGTTGATGCCACCGCCATCGGCATCGCCCGCGAGCGAAGCCACGCGGGCGTTGAAGGCATTGCGGTCGCCGAGATGATCGACAAGTTTCGCCTTGAGGGCGGCGTTGGCCATATTGCCATGGGCGGCGAGCGCGACGGCATCCGGATGGGCGATATAGTCCGCGAGCTGGGCCTTGGGGCGTGCGGCCAGCACGTTGCTCCGCCAGCTCGCCCACAGCGCATCGGCGAGCGCTTGATTGGCGGCCCGCGCTGCCGGGGATTGATCGCTGCGAATATAGGGTTCGACTGCCGACTTGAACTCACCAACCCGATAGATCTTGGTCGTCACGCCAAGCTTGTCGAGCAGGCCCTTATAATAGAGATGTTCGCCGCCCGGCCCGGTCAGCAGCACCGCGCCGAGCGGGTTCAACCAGATTTCGGTCGCATGGGATGCGAGCTGATAGCCGTCGTCGCTATAGCCGGTGGCATAGGCCAGCACCGGCTTGCCGGCTGCGCGTGCCTTGTCGACCGCGGCGGCAGCGGCGGCGACCGCCGCCTGGCTACCGCCGGTGAAGGCGTCGAGATCGAGGACGATGGCCTTTACATTGTTCGATATTGCCGCCGTTTCGAGCGAGCGTTCGACGTCGCGGAGGCGATGCTCGCGCGCGACGCCGGCATTGCCCGAGAGCAGGCTGAGCGGATCGGCGTCCGCGGGCTGCTCGACCAAAGACCCGCTGAGATCGACGACAAGCGCGCCCGATGTCGGCGTTACGCTGTTCGGCTTCACCGAAAGCGCCACGAACAGCAGGCTGAAAAAGATCAGCATCGCCAGCAGGACCAGCGCGTCCTTGACGCCGACCAGCAGTTTCCAGAGCCCCCGTACCAGCGTCATCGAATTCACCTGTCCACCCGCGGTGATCGATCGCCGCATATTTTCCTAAATGCGGATTTGGCGGTGCTTGTGCAATGGCGCTGAACCGCGACGCGGCAAATTCATGCCTGCGCCTGCGTTTGGCTCGCCGATAGCGAGACGTCGACGCCAACGCTCAACACTTCGTGGCCGCCGCCGATGCGGGCGCCGGAAATCGGCGCGGCATCGCGATAGTCGAGCCCCTGGGCGACCCTGACATAGGCTTCGTGCGGGCATCGATCGTTGACTGCATCGAAGCCGATCCAGCCATATTCGGGCACGTATAATTCGGCCCAGAATTGTGGTGCCTGGCTGGTCTCGATGCCGTCATCGTCGCTGTAGATATAGCCGGTGACGAAACGGGCGGGGAAACCGGCGGTACGGGCGGTGGCGATCAGGACATGCGCGATATCCATGCTGCAACCCGCCCCGCTCCGGATGACATCGGCGGCGGACCGGGTCTCGGTGCTGCGATGGGGGGTGCAGGCGATCAGTTCGTGGATCGTCGTGTTGAGCAGATGCGCCCGCTCCAGCGGCTCGGCCGGGCCGTCGCCGAATGGCGCAGCGATCTCAACGATCGCCGGATTGATGCCGGTCAACTCGGTCGGGCGCAGGAAGACGGCGGGCGGGAGCGGCTCCATCGCGCCCGAAATCACGCCGGCGCGATCCTCGGTCAGCACTTCGCCCGTCACACTGATCCCGACGCGCTCGATCGGACCTTGCAGATACAGCATCGAAATGATGTTGCCAAAACCATCGCGCGACGGCTTCAGCCGAGCGTCGCAATCGATATCAATCCGCCAGTGGACGATGTTCTGGCTGCGGCAGTTGTCCGGTGTCATGCGCAGCATCTGGACCACGCGCGCCTGCGGCTCCGTAAAACGATATTCCGTGCGATGATGGATGAAGAGCTGCATTAGCCGAACCGGAATTGTGAGCCGATCGCTTGGTGGATGCGGGCATTTTCGTCAATGAAATCCTGCAGCCATTCGTGCAGGCCCCGCGCGAAAATCTGATCGATCGAGATCCGATCGAGCGTGCTCTGGCGCAGTCGCGCGAGCCGGTCGGCCTCGCCCTGAAGGCCGGTGCGCTTGCCGATCGCGTTGAGATGGGCAACCGCCTCGTCGGACGATGCCGCGAGCGAGCGTGGCAGCTCCTTCCTGAGCGCGAGCAGCTCCGCCACCAACCAGGGCTTCAGCCCTTCGCTATAGAGCCAGCGATAGGCGGTGACGGCCGACACCGTGTGCAGGATCGTGGTCCATTGATCGCGATCGAGCTGCCCGCCCACCCGGTCGCCCTCAGGTAGCAGCAGGTGATATTTCACGTCGATCAGGCGCGCCGTATTGTCGGCCCGTTCGATCGCCGCGCCGAGCCCGATGAAGCTATAGGCTTCGTTGCGCAGCATACGGTGCAACGCGCCTTCAAACCCGCGCGTCTCGGCCCGGATAGTTTCGACGATCGCGAGGGTCGCCTGGCTGTTGCCGGTGGTGCCGCGTCCGCGCAGGCCCAGCCAGGCGCGATTGATCGCCTCCCAGGCATCGCGGCTGAGCGCGGTGCGCACCGACTTGGCATTGCTGCGCGCCGCATCAAGGCAGGATCGGATCGAGTTCGGGTTGTTCGCCGCCAGCGTCAGATAGCGGCTGATATTGAGCGGAGAGCGCGATTCGCCGGTCAGATCGAAATCATAATCGGCGGATGCGACAAGCAAGGCGCTATCCCACGCGGCCTGGCCGGCGGGGCGGGGCGAGAGGGCATCGAGACGGATGGTTGCTTCTATCAGGCGTGCGGTGAATTCAGCACGCTCGACATAGCGGCCGATCCAGTAGAGCGAGCTGGCGGTACGGGAAAGCATGCGATCAGCCCTCCCTTCTGTTGCTATTGGCGAGGATCAGGCTGTCCTTGGTGCCGCCCCCCTGGCTGCTGTTGACGACCAGCGATCCTTCGCGCAGCGCAACGCGGGTCAGGCCGCCTGGCGTTATGGTGACACCGTTCGCCCCCGACAGCACAAACGGCCGGAAGTCGACATGGCGCGGCGCCACACCGCGCTCGGTGAGCGTGGGTACGGTCGACAGCGCAAGTGTCGGCTGTGCGATATAGCGTTGCGGCTCGGCGATCAGGGCCGCGCGGAAATCCTCGATCTGCTGCCGGGATGCCGTCGGGCCGACGAGCATGCCATAGCCGCCGGATCCATCGACAAGTTTGACGACCAGCTTCTCCAGATTGTCGAGCGTGTATTTCAGCGCCTGCGGCTCGCGGCAGCGATAGGTTTCGACATTGGGCAGCTTGGCGTCACCGCCAGAGTAATATTTCACGATTTCAGGCATATAGCTATAGATTGCCTTATCGTCGGCGATGCCGGTGCCCGGCGCGTTCACCAATGCGACATTGCCAGCCATATAAGCGGCGATCAATCCGGGTACTCCGAGCAGTGAATCCGGCTTGAATACCAGCGGATCGATATAGTCATCGTCGATCCGGCGATAGATCACGTCGACCTTCACCCGCCCTTCGATCGTGCCCATCCAGACCTGATCGTCATCGACTTCAAGATCGGCGGCCTCGACGAGCTCGATCCCCATCGAGTCGGCGAGGAAACTGTGCTCGTAAAAGGCGGAATTATAATGGCCGGGCGTCAGGAGTACGCAGACTGGGCTGTTGCCCGATGGACGCGGCGCCACCGACTGCAGGGTTTCGAGCAGGGAATCGGGATAGGAATCGATCGGGCGGACCGCGAACTGCTCGAACAGTTCGGGGCATAGCCGAAGCATCGCTTCGCGATTTTCAAGCATATAGGAGACGCCCGACGGGGTGCGGGCATTGTCCTCAAGTACCCAGAAGTCGTCCGGGCCGGTCCGCACCAGATCGATCCCGCAAATATGCGCGAAGATGTCATGCGGTGGCCGGGCACCGGCCAGCATCGGGCGAAATTGCGGATTGCCCAGGATCAGCTCTTCGGGAACGATGCCGTCCTTGATGATCTTTCGCGCGCCATAAACGTCAGCGAGGAATGCGTTGATGGCCTGGACCCGTTGCACCAGGCCTTCCGAAAGGTTGGACCATTCCCGATCGGTGAAAACGCGCGGCACGATATCGAAGGGAATGATCCGTTCGGCGGATTCGTCTTCGCCATATACGGCAAAGGTGATGCCCAATTGTCGGAATGCCGATTCCGCTGCCTTTTGACGCCGATCGAGCTCGGCTGCCGGGGTGGTTTTGATCCAGTTCGCAAGTTCGGCAAATTCCGGCCTGCCCGCCGGATCTCCCGGTGTCCCCATGATCTCGTCGAAAGCGGGTGTCTTCGGCATAAGCTCCGCATGTTTTCTTGTGTACGAGGCCAATGTTGCAACGCTTTGTTGCGCTGCACAAGGGACTATCGAGAGATCGTAATTCAGATTGTGCCGGTTGCAATCCCTCTCCGGTCGAACGTCCGGTCGTGGCGTTCGTTCCGATCATCTAAAGTGTTCGAGTTATTGGATAATATAAAAACGAAAGGCCCGCGAAACTGATCGCGAGCCTTCGAATCTTTTGGTTGTCCTCGCCGTTCGTGCGCGATCGTCACGCGACCTGGGCAATTTCCATGTCTTCCGGATCGCGTAGTACGTAGCCGCGGCCCCATACTGTCTCGATATAATTGTCGCCGCCGCAGGCCAGACTCAGTTTCTTGCGCAGCTTGCAGATGAAGACGTCGATGATCTTGAGTTCGGGCTCGTCCATCCCGCCATAAAGATGGTTGAGGAACATTTCCTTGGTGAGGGTAGTGCCTTTGCGGAGCGACAGCAGCTCCAGCATCGCATATTCCTTGCCGGTCAGATGCACGCGCGCGGTATCGACCTCGACGGTCTTCGCATCCAGATTGACGGCGATCTTGCCCGTCCGGATCACCGACTGGCTGTGGCCCTTCGAACGGCGCACGATCGCATGGATACGGGCGACCAGTTCTTCGCGGTGGAAAGGCTTGGTGACGTAATCGTCGGCGCCGAAGCCCAGCGCGCGAACCTTGGAATCCATTTCGCCGATACCGGAAAGGATCATCACCGGCGTCTGCACCTTGGCGGTGCGCAATTTCTTGAGCACGTCATATCCGTGCATGTCGGGCAAGTTGAGATCGAGCGCGATGATATCGTAATCATAGAGCTTACCGAGATCGAGGCCTTCCTCGCCAAGATCGGTTGTATAGACATTGAAACCCTCGGATCCCAGCATCAGCTCGATGCTCTTCGCCGTTGTGGGATCATCCTCGATCAGCAAAACCCGCATATCTAACCCCTGCCATGTGTCAGAGCGATGTCGTTTCCCCGCGGCCTCGCTCACCACTGTGATTAACCATTAACGTTATGGAGGCAAAAGGTTAAAACCGACTTAAGGTTCACTGCGGTTTTTACTTAGGTAGCGATTTTATTAACGCAGCCTGACCAAAAAAAACGGTGGCGAACCGAAGCCCCGCCACCGTTTTTCGCTAAAAACCGTGAGTTTTGCGTCAAAGCGCAACCGTCATGGGCAGTTCGGACGTGGCGGTCTCCGATTTCTGCGTGCGCAACTTGGTAATGTTATCGCGCGCCTTGTCGATCTGCTCATGGGCAACAATGGAAATATCATCTGCCGCCTGGCGCAACTTTTCGCGACTGACGGCTGCCGCCTTCGCGATTCGGTCCCGACCGAGGAACAGCGCTACACCAGCTGCGGTGACTGTCGCGATCGCGGTTACCGCGATCGATATAGTCTTGCCGTTGACGGGCACCGACCGAACAGCAGAGCGGGTGCGGCGGCCCAGGCTGCGAACGGCAGCCGTGGCATCGTCACGAACCGAAGCTGCACGGCGGAGCGCTGTCGGCGAAGCGGGTGCCGCTTTCGCGCGCGGTGTCCTTTTTGCGGCGCCGGCGGGCCGCGAGCGGGTGGTGGTGGCCATCATTTCCTCCATTGAGATACGCTGGGTTAAACACCCGGACGGCGAGCGGGGTTCCGCCATTTCGACGAAAGGCGGCCGGACGTTGGCTGGTGCCGATCAACTGGTTGGTGTATCTGCTTTGTTCCGATGGCACAGCCCGAGATCATGCCGGTTCAGACTCCGCTTCAGGAGCGCAAGATCATCCATATCGACATGGATGCCTTCTACGCTTCGGTCGAACAGCGCGACGATCCCGTGCTGCGCGGCAAGCCGGTGGCGGTGGGCGGTTCGCGCGAACGGGGTGTCGTGGCGGCGGCCAGCTATGAAGCTCGCGCCTATGGGGTGCGATCGGCAATGGCCTCCTCCGTCGCGCGCCGGCGCTGCGCGGACCTGATCTTCGTGAAGCCACGCTTCGAGGTCTATCGGGCCGTATCGCGGCAGATCCAGGCGATCTTCGCCGATTATACCGACCTGATCGAGCCGCTGTCGCTCGACGAGGCCTATCTCGACGTGACCGCGAATCATCGTGGGATCGGATCGGCGACCGAGATTGCCAAGGAGATCCGCGCACGGATCAAGGCGGAAACCGGCCTGACCGCGTCCGCCGGCGTATCCTACAACAAATTCATCGCCAAACTCGCCTCCGACCACAACAAGCCCGATGGCCTGTGCGTCGTGCGCCCGGCGCAGGGACCCGATTTCATCGCGAAGATCCCGATCGGGCGCTTCCATGGCGTGGGGCCGGTGACGGCGAAGCGGATGGAAAAGCTCGGCATCCATGATGGCGCTGACCTGCGCCGTTGCAGCCGGGAGTTCCTGTCGCAGCAATTCGGCAAATCGGGCGACTATTATTATCTTGCTGCGCGCGCGATGGACCATCGCGCGGTCCGCCCCGATCGCACCCGCAAGTCGATCGGTTCGGAAAACACCTTCTTCCGCGATCTGACCGCGCATGACGATCTGGTCGCGGCGCTCGCGGAGTCGGCGGGCATCGTCGCCCGCCATGCCGACCGTACCAGCCATGCCGGGCGCACCGTCTCGATCAAATTGCGCTATTCGGATTTCCGCACGATCACCCGCGCAAAGACGCTGCCTTATGCGATCGCGGATGAACGCCGGATTCTGGAGGTCGCCTTGTCGTTGCTCGCGCCGCTGGAGCCGGTGGAGCAGGGGGTGCGTCTGCTCGGCGTGACGTTGTCGGGGCTGGGCGGGGATGAGGCGGCGGTGACGGTGGAGCAACTGGCCCTGGCGCTGGAGTGAGCGTTCAAGGCTTGAATTCCATCGCTCGCAAAAACACCGCGTCGAACATCTCCGCTGTCAGCCGCCCGGTATTCTGATTGTAGCGCGAGCAGTGATAACTATCGATCAGCGTCAGTCCCGATGGCAACCGATGCTCGGCGAGATGGCCGAAGCGGTATTTGGGCAATTTGCCGCCGAGCGCCTTGATTGCCGACTGGTGCGCGATCTCGCCCAGCGCGATCACCACGCGCAGGTTCGGCAGCGCGTGGAGCGGTGGCTGCAGGAACTGGCGGCAGGTGCGGATTTCCAGCGGGGTCGGCTTGTTCTGCGGTGGCAGGCAGCGCACCGAATTGATGATGATCGCGCCGTCGAGCGCCAGCCCGTCATCGGGCCGGGCTTCGTAGCTGCCAACCGCGAGCCCGTGCCGGGTCAGCGTTTCGTAGAAGAGGATGCCGGCATGATCGCCCGTAAACGGCCGCCCGGTGCGGTTGGCGCCCTGCATACCGGGCGCGAGGCCGGCGATGGCGAGCCATGCGTCGGGATCGCCGAAGATCGGCACGGGGGCGTTATACCAGTCGGGATGCGCCGAGCGCTGTTCGTCACGGAACCCCGCCAGTCGCGGGCATAAGGGGCAATCGTGGGGCGGCTCGTAAGCGGGCAAAGGGGAGGCGATATCCATCGCCGCGGCCTACGCGTCTTTGTCGGTGGGCCGCAAGCCGGGAGGCAAGTGCCATCACTGCGCGGCCCGCAGGCTATGCGCCCGCAGCAAACCCGCTGTGACGAGGCCCCACAGGGACAGGATCGCGTTGATGACGGCCATGGCGCCGCGCGTGTCAATCGTCGGGGTGGAAAGCGCGGCAAAGAGCGTACCGAACCCCCATATTGTCGCACTGCCCATGAGCAGATGCGCTGACAGGATCAGCGCGAGCGTCGAGCCTGCGATGGCCGTGCCGAAGATCCCGACAGTGCGCGGCGCGCGAGGCCGATGCATCAGTGCGACTGACCAGAGCAGCAAGGCTCCCATCGTCGCAAATGCAAAGATCAGTTCTGCCCGCACATGGGTGGCCGGCTCGACGGTCACCACCATCAGCAGGCGGGCGCTGAAGGCCGCACCAAACAGCACGAGCCCGGCCCGGTTGAGCGGCTTTGCCGCACCCAGCTCATCACACAGGCACAAGATGCCGAAACTGATGCCCAGCCAGCAGGCAAAGGCGGCGGGGGCAAATATCGCGCCCGCCAGGCCGGCAAGGCAATGAGCGGGAGCAAATATAGCAAGAGCGATGGCGCCTGTGCGGGCATTGCGGCCTATCGGTTGGAACATTGGTGGTCTTACCCCTCCTTCGATCGTCGTCCAGGTACCAACGGTCCGAGGGGGGCGATATGGACAAGTCGCGCTGAATGTCCGATCCGCAGGCATGACCTATGTTCGTTTGTCCGCGCCGTCCGGCGTGCCCGTGCCGCCCGACTCCACTGCACGGCGGGCCCTGCTAACGGCCTTCGCCCGGCTGGCACTCAGCCGTCGCTATCGCGATTTTGGTGTGGAGGCGATTGTCCGTTCCGCCAAAGTCGCCCGCTCGACGTTCTACTACCATTTTTCCGGCAAGGATGACGTGTTGCTGGAGAACTTGCGGCCCTTCATCGCGGCGCTCGCGGAAATGCCCTTCACGCTTGAGCCGTCACATGAGCTTCGGCGCTGGGTTGAACATATCTGGCAGCAGCGCAGCGCTGCCTGCCGGCTGCTGGACGGAGCCACCGGCCGCAAGATCGAGGCGGCATTGGCTTTCGGCTTGTGTGAAGCGTTCGCGGCCCGGCCTTCGCCGCCGGATTCCGATCATCCTTTGTTGGCGCAACACGTTGCCGGTGGCAGCCTTTCGCTGTTGAAAGCCTGGGTGGGGCACCGCGTGACGGCAACGCCGTCCGACATAGCGCATATTCTATGGCGCGGCGCGAGATCGATCGAGCCGGGGCCGAACGAGGCGTTTCCGCTGGTGACGTGCCCTTCGGACTGAGTTTTCGTGGCACTAGCCAGGCGCGGGCGATAAGGGGGCCGGATGCATCTTCATCGATATGCGATCGCGCTGGGATCGAATCGGCCGCACGGCCGGCATGGCGCGCCGCAGGCGGTGATCGGTGCGGCGCTGGCGGCGCTGGCCAAAACGGGCGTGGGCCTTCTCGTCACGTCGTCGATCATTGCGACCGCCCCGATCGGCCCGGCCCGCCGCAGGTTTGCCAATGCCGCGGCGATCGTCGAGACCGGTCTCGAGCCGCCGGCTTTGCTCACACTGCTCAAGCGGATCGAAAGCGATTTCGGCCGCCGCCGCGGCCGCCGCTGGGGGGATCGGGTCGTCGATCTTGATATCTTGCTGTGGTCAGGCGGCCGGTGGACACAGCCGGCGGCGCGTGACGCGCTCATCATCCCGCACAGGGATTTATATCGACGCGATTTCGTGCTTCGGCCGCTGCGCGAAATCGCGGCAACCTGGCCCGATCGCCGCGTCGCCGCCGCCGTTCGACACGCTTATGCGCGATTGCTCCGTCCCAAGCCGGTTGACCGCGCGGCCCGCGGCCAATAGGGAGGCGCCCTTGTGGTGCGGGCTCGTAGCTCAGTCGGTAGAGCAACGGACTTTTAATCTGTAGGTCCCGGGTTCGAATCCCGGCGAGCCCACCATGCTACCGCGCGAATGTCGGGGCTTATTCTCATACCCCTTCCCGAACCGGGCCGCTGTACGCCGTCATCGCGACGGACACGGGCTGGACGTAGTCGCCCAAGGGGCAGATAATGTTCGAACCATCAGCCCGATCGGATCGAACTTCAGATGAAGGCAACCGCGTTGTGAAGAGGCCCTGGCTCATCGGCGGCGCAGCGATTGTCGTGATCGGGTTGCTCGGCATGGTCGCTTTTGGCTGGCGCATGGCGATCGCGCCGATAGCGCGTCCTGCGGTCGCCAGCTTTGCCCCTGCGCAGATCGCCCGGGGCGAGGTGCTCGCCAGTGCTGGTTATTGCGCGACCTGCCACACGGCAAAAGGGGGCGCGGTGCTGGCGGGCGGATATCCGATGAAGACGCCGTTCGGGACGATCTATTCGACCAACATCACCCCCGATTCCGAGACGGGCATCGGCACCTGGTCGCTTGCGGCTTTCCGCCGCGCGATGCACGAGGGCGTCGCGCGCGACGGATCGCATCTCTTTCCCGCCTTTCCCTATGATCACTTCACGAGATTAACCGATGGCGACGTGGCGGATCTCTATGCATTTCTGATGACGCGCCCGGCAATCAAAGCTCCGCCGAAATCGAACACCATTCCCTTCCCGCTCAATCTTCGCCTGCTGCAGGCGGGCTGGAAGCTGCTCTATTTCAAACCTGGCCGTTTCACCCCCGACGCCAGCAAGGACGCGGCGTGGAATCGCGGGGCCTATCTGGTCGAGGGGATCAGCCATTGCAGCGCATGCCATACACCGCGTGGCGCGCTGGGCGCGGAAAACAAGGATAAGGCCTATGCGGGCGCGCTTGTCGATCACTGGATCGCGCCGCCGCTGACGGGCGCCAACCCGTCTCCGGTGCCGTGGGGCGCAGACGAGCTGGTCGCCTATCTGGGTACTGGCGTCAGCCGCTATCATGGTGTTGCGGCGGGCCCGATGGGACCGGTCTCGCATGGGCTCAGCAAGCTGCCGCCCGCCGATCTGAAAGCGGTCGCGGCCTATCTCACCAGCCTTAACGGCGCGGCGGGCAAGAGCGCGGCCGGCGCCCCGGCGATCGGGCAAGCGCTCGCCACCGACCGGAGCGGTACCGGCCTTCAATATGATGCCGCCGCGCGGCTCTACACCGCTGCATGCGCGTCATGTCACTACAATAGCGGTAAGGAGCCCAATCCGCTGCGACCGGACCTGGCGCTCAACAGTGCGGTCAACATGGACGATCCGCGGAATCTGATCCGCGTCATTCTGTATGGCGTCGACGCGGCGGATGGCATTCCCGGCGTCGTCATGCCGGGTTTTGCACGCGGATTCAGCAATGCCGATGTCGGCCGGATTGCGAATTATGTGCGGGCCACCCGGACGTCCAGGCCCGCCTGGACCGACCTGGAACAGAAAGTCGCGACTATCCGCGCGGAAGGCAGGGGCCAGGAGCAATGACCAACTTCACCGTCAACGGCAAGGCCGTGACCACCCGAGTCGATGACGATACCCCGCTGCTCTGGGTGATCCGTGACGTCGTCGGGTTGACCGGTACGAAGTTTGGCTGCGGCATCGGTATGTGCGGGGCGTGCACCGTGCATGTCGGCGGCCGCGCGACCCGATCGTGCATCACGCCGATTGCCGCCGTCGAGGGCGCGAACATCACGACGATCGAGGGGCTCGATCCTGCGAGCGATCATCCGCTGCAACAGGCGTGGCGCGCGCTGCAGGTGCCGCAATGCGGTTATTGCCAATCCGGCCAGATCATGCAGGCGGCGGCGATGCTCGCCGACTTCCCTGCCCCAACCGATGAGGATATCGACACGGTCATGACGGGTAATCTGTGCCGCTGCATGACCTATTCGCGGATCCGCGCGGCGATCAAGCAAGCCGCTGCTGCAATGGCGCCGAAGTCATGAACCGGCCGTTCTCGCCCGATCAGCCAACAACGCCCTGGTCGCGGCGTGCCTTTCTGGTGGCGGGCGGCGCGGGCGTCATCGCGTTCGGCTTTTCGCATGTCATTGCGGCGATCGACCCCGCCGTCCCCGGCAATGTCCCGGGCGCGGGGACGGGGCCGCTGTTCGCGCCGACCCAGTGGTTCGCAATCGACAGCAAGGGCATCGTTACGGTCAACATCATCCGCGCGGAAATGGGCCAGCATGTCGGCACCGGACTTGCGCGCATCCTTGCCGACGAGCTTGAGGCAGATTGGGCCAAGGTCCGGATCGTCCATGTCGATACCGATCCCAAATGGGGGTTGATGGTGACCGGCGGCAGCTGGTCGGTCTGGCAAACCTTCCCGCTTTTCAGCCAGGCCGGCGCAGCAGGACGGATCGCGCTGATTGAGGCGGGCGCCAGGCTGATGGGTACGACGCCCGATCGCTGCATCGCAAAAGGGGGAGCAGTGCATGCCGGTGGCCGATCGATATCGTTCGGCGACATTGCCAAAAGCGGGGCCGTCGCGCGCCAGTTCACCGCCGAAGAGCTGGCCAAACTACCGATCAAATCCGTCGCGCGCCGCCAGCTGATCGGTCGACCGACGCCAGCGTTGGACATCGATGCGAAGACCAACGGCACCGCCATCTATGGCATCGACGCCAAGGTGGCCGGGATGGTCTATGCCCGCCCCAAGCTGCCGCCAACGCGCAACGGTGCCAAGGTCGTGTCGGTCGACGACAGCGCCGCGAAGAACGTCGCGGGCTATCAGCGCTACCTGATCCTCGAAGATCCTTCGGATACCGTGCCGGGTTGGGTGATGGCCATTGCCGACAATTATCCTGCTGCCATCAAGGCGGCAGACCTGATCGAGGTGAGCTGGGTCGCGGGACCCGGCGCCGATGTCAGCGAGAAGATGCTGCTCGATCACGCCGCCGGACTGATCGCCAGGACTGATGGCGGAGTCGATCTCGACGTATCGGACGGCCCTTCCCCCGCCAATTTCGGGGCAGGCGCCGCCAGCACGCTCGACGCGTCTTATACGACCGGCACGGTATTGCATTTCCAGCTGGAGCCGGTGAACGCACTGGCATTCCAAAAGGGCGGTGTGTTCGAAGTCCATACCGGCAATCAGTGGCAGAGCCTGATCCTGCCGACGCTCGCCAAGGCGCTCGGCATCCCGGAAGCCAAGATCGTGATGCGGACCTATCTGCTCGGGGGCGGTTTTGGGCGCCGGTTGAATGGCGATTACGCAGTGCCCGCTGCGCTCGCCGCGCAGGCGCTGGGCAAGCCGGTCAAGATGATCCTGACCCGCGAGGACGATGCGCGCTTTGATTCGGCGCGGTCTGTATCCGCACAGCGGCTGCGCATGGCGTTCGATCGTTCGGGCAAGGTGACGGCGATGGAGCATCATGCCTGCGCCGGCTGGCCGACGCAGGCGCTCGCGCCGGCTGTCCTCGCCAAGAACAAGGCCGGCGACAAATATGATCCGTTCGCGATCTCGGGCGCGGATCACTGGTATGACGTTGGACGCCAGCGGGTCCGCGCGATCGTCAACGATATGGCCAATACCACATTCCGGCCGGGTTGGTTGCGTTCGGTCGGGCCGGGCTGGACGAACTGGGCGCTGGAAAGCTTCATCGACGAAGCCGCGCACCATATCAAAGCCGATCCCGTAGCGTTCCGGTTGAAGCTGCTGACCGGCGCGGGCCGCAATGCGGGCAGCTCGCCAAGCGCGGTCGGCGGGGCGCTTCGGCAGGCCGAAGTGGTGCGGCGGGCGGCGCAGATGGCGGGCTGGGATGACAAGCTGCCTGGAGATACCGCACTGGGACTGGCGACCAGTTTTGGCCAGGAGCGCGACATGCCGACGTGGACGGCCTGTGTCGCGCGCGTCCATGTCGATCGCAAGACCGGCGTCGTGCGCGTGGAGAAGCTCACGCTGGCGGTCGATGCAGGTACGATCGTCGATCCCGACGGCGCGCTGGCGCAGGTGCAGGGCAGCGCCCTGTGGGGGCTGAGCATGGCGCTCCACGAAGGGACCGAATTCGTGAACGGCCAGGTCAGGGACACCAATCTCAATAGCTACATGCCATTGCGCATGGCAGACGTGCCCGAAATGGACATCGCTTTCGTCGAAAGCCCGCAACCGCCGGTTGGGCTCGGCGAGCCGGCCACGACGGTGGTAGGCCCGGCGATCGGCAACGCCATCTTCCGCGCGGTCGGCGTCCGGCTCCGTCACATCCCGATCACGCCGGCCCAGCTTTTGACGGAACTCAAGGCCTGACGCCGAGCCGCTGTGAAAGCTGGTCGCGTATGGCGGTCTCCATGAAGCCCGCCGACACGCTCGTTCGGTCAAGCGCGGCGAGGGCGGCTTCATCGAAGCCCAGAATGTCGGCCAGCAGGTTTCGCTCGGCGGACAGAGGCGAGCCGGTCTGCCGCGGATTGTCGTCGCCGAGCACGATCGGAACACCGCAGCGGTGAAAATGGCCTGCCGGATGGCTGGCGACGTCGGTTATCCCACCCGTGTACCAGTTCGATGTCGGGCAAGCTTCCACGACGATGCCGCGTGCGGCGATCTCGCGCAGCACGGCCGGATCGTCGGCGATATGCGTGCCATGTCCGATCCGGGTCACGCCGAGCAGATCGACCGCATCGATCGCGGCGGCGGCCGGGCCTGCTTCCGCCGCATGGCAGGTCAGGCCCAGGCCGGCGGCGCGTGCGATGGCGAATGCGCCGGCATGGACGCGCAGATCGGGATAGACAATCTCGTCCCCGGCCAGATCGAAGCCGACCACACCATTGCCGGCAAAGCGCGCGGCTGCGCGTGCCACCTGCTGGTTAGCTTCCGCGTCATGAAGCCGCAGCGAACAGACCACCGCTCCCGAGGCCATGCCGCTCGCCTGCGATCCCTGCCGCATGCCTTCGCAGACCGCGGCGATGACGCCGAGCAGGTCCATGTCGCCGCCGACATGGCTCAGCGGCCCGAAACGCAGTTCGAGATAATCCTCGCCGTCGGCCGCCGCATCCTCGACGGCTTCGCGCGCGATCCGGACCAGCGTGTCGGCGCGCGCGAAGAAGGGATAGGTCGAACCTACTTTCGCGAGATAGGCCGTCAGGTTGGAGGGGCAGGGCAGATGCAGCGCCTCCTCCCAGCCGCCCGCGGGCTCGGGCAGGCCGAGGATCGCGCCAAGCTCACGGGCCGTCGCCGGCCGGACTCGACCTTCGAGATGGGTGTGAAGATTCAGCAGCATTGCCGCGCCGCCGTTACCGGATCGCCGCCGCGGGGACGAAGCCGATGAGGCGATCGAGGAGGATAGGGCCGAATGGCCGGTTGGTTTCCAGCGCCACGCGCGTGCGGACTCCCGGCCGGTCGACAGGGCCCAGCCGCTGCCCGCGCAGATCGCAGATTGTCTGCCCTCTTCCCGGGCCCCGTGTCGTGTCGACGACGATATCCACGGCAGGCGCTCGGGTCGCGCGGATGTCGCCGGTGGCGATGGCGGCCGCCAGCGGATCGTGCAAGGCGCAGCTACGCTCCCCGTAGAGAGGGACATAATAATCGAAATAGATGTCCAGCATCGCGCCGATGGCGCGCACCAGCGCGCTCGGCGCGGCGAGAAGCGCCTCGCGATCCCGATCGTAAAGCCGGTTTTCCAGCGTGATATCGAGCGGCACGAGCATGATGTCCCAATCCGCTGCGATGAGCGCCGCCGCCGCTTCTGGGTCATTGCCCAGATTGGCTTCGGCCACCGCGCTGATATTGCCTGGAACCAGCGCCGCGCCGCCCATCGTCGTCACCCGACGAATGCGTCGTGGCAGATCGGGATCGCGCTTCAGCGCCATCGCGATATTGGTGGTCGGCCCGACAGTCACGATCGAAAGGGTGTCGCCATGCTTGCGGGCAAGATCGATCAGCAAGTCGGCGGCGTCGCATGGTTCTGCCTGACGCGGTGCGGGCGGCAATGCCACCTCGCCTATCCCGTTTTGCCCGTGGATCCAGGGCACGCCGCCTGCGAACGTGCCGGCAAGCGGATCATGCGCGCCGACCGCAACCGGCACGTCATCGCGCCCGGCCAGATGCAACAGATCGAGCGTGTTCCGGGCGGCCTGCGCGGCGCTGACATTGCCGCTGACCGTGCCTACGCCGACGAGATCGATACAAGGGGATGCCAGCAGGAAGGCGAGCGCCATCGAATCGTCGATACCGGTGTCGCAATCGAAATAGACCGGCCATGGTCGCGCGGCGTCGTTCAAATATCGTCTCCAGCAAGCGGCTTCATACAAAGGCTGGAAGCCAGAGCGAGGACCGTCAACCCGCAGGCGATCCAGAGCGCCGTACGATAGCCCCCGCCCGTTGCGAGGGCACAGAACGGGGCGACGACGGCTATACCCAGATTGACGCCGATGCCGAAGGCTGCGCCATTGAGGCCCGGCAATGCCGCCGGGGCGTCTTCAGGCGAGAGCAACACGCCAAGACCGTTCAACATGGTCAACGCCAGCCCGTTATAGGTGAGGCCGAGCGCTGCGATCGCCATCATCACGATCAGCGGATGTGCCATCTGCGTCGCGATCGTGACGAGCAAGGCAAGGCTTGCGATCAGGCCGTAGCGGAGGATTCTGATCCACCCGGCATGCCCGCCTAGCCAGCCCGCGAACGGCGCCGCAAGCACACCGACGAACGCCGCCGGTGAGAGAAAGATCAAGGCTGCGGTGGCGCTGTCATAACCGAAACCGGCCCGCACATCCTGACTCAACAGGACGATCGTGAAATTGATGACGGGGAATATCCCGGCCAAAGTCAGCAATGTCGTCGCCAGCACCGGCCAGATCTGCCGCGACCTGAGATGACGGGTGGCAATGAGCGGCGTCTCGCCTCGCGCTTCGACTCGCCAGAATGCGAGAATGGCGATTGCCGCGCCCCCGAGCCAGCCAAGCGCGCCGATACTCGCCCATCCAGCAGCAGCGCCCTGCGTGACGAAGAAGCTCGTGCTGATCAGGCCGATCGACAATGTCGCGGCACCCGGCCAGTCCATTCGACCGGAATCGCTCCAGGGCCGGTCGCGCGGCACCACCAGCAAGGTTGCCGGAAGGGCGACCAGCCCGACCAGCAGGACGGCCACGAAGACCGATCGGACCCCGAAATTCTGGGCAAGCAGTCCGCCGATATAACCATCGATACCGGCGGCCCCGCCGCAAATCGCGGTGAGGAGGCCGAGCGTCGGACCGAACGCCTCTTTTCGCAAGGCTTCCCGCAGCAGGATATAGGCGAGCTGGAATGCTGCGCTCGTACATCCCTGGAGGACCCTGCCGACCAACAGCACGGGCAGGTTCGTTGCGACGATGCACAGCAAGGTGCCACAAGCGAGAAGGACGAGCACCATGATGAGGCAGCGTCGGCGCCCGATAAAATCGCTCCACCGGCTGAGAACTACGCCGGCAATCCCCCCGGCCAGGAAGAAAAGCGATGAAACCCAGCTGATACGATCAATACTCTCGCCCAGCTCCGCCGCCAGAGCCGGCAGGACAGGCGTGATCATGGTCGCATTCAGCTGATAGGACAGGACGGCGAGGGTCAGCGAGGCGACCAGCGCGGCCGCCTTCATACCGCGCAACGGTTCGCCGGGAACCATTATGGCATGCGGCTCGGCGAACGAAGCCGGCAGAATGGCGAGGTCGGCCATAGACTCAGCGCCTCGAACGGATTTCAGCGCGGATCGTCGTCACACGTCGCATATGCCCCCGCTTGCATCTACCCGGTATATCCCGGTCTTTCCCGATCCTCCCTCTGGCCCCGTTGCGCCACTTGTCGGGCGATGCTCGGCCTTTCGCTATGCGAATGTCAATGGACTCATAGGGGCCGGCGAGACGGAGGCGCTCTTGTGAACGGCATCGGCAATATGCCGAACGATCAACGTCAGCTGGACAGCAGCGGGTAGAGGACGCGCCGCTCCTCTTCGATCCGGGCCCGCATCGAATTGCGCATCGCCAATGATGCGCGGCAATATCCCGGCCAGTCTTCGACGATCTTCTCGATCGTCCATTCGTTGACATGCCGTGCCGAATATTGCCGCAGTTCGACACCGATAGCCTTCAGCTTCAGCAGTTGTTCGCGTTCCGCGCCGTCCGCGCCGCTCAGAAGAGCGCGGTAAACGTTGCTTTCAATGATGTCGGATCGCCGCCTGCTCGCCTGGCTCAATCGCCACCGCACGCCCGTCAATTGAACGCGATCGGGCATCTCGAAACTGGTCAATAGTTCCAGCTCATCGATCCATGCGACGATTTCCGCATGGGCATCCCGGAGCTCGGCAAGCATGGCTTCGTCTCCAACTACGCAACATTACTTATCTTCGAGTTACTTCAACGCGTGTGGCAAACGAGATCAGTCGACACATGCGAATCAATTCAACAGTGCTACTATCGCGCTGCAGCAATCATTCTAACCGAACATTTTTGACGATCCAGCAGTTTGTCGGAGGTCGCGTATGATGCATTTGCGTTGGGATGTGGCGGCCGTTCTCGTGCGTCGGCGGGGAAGGCGCGACAGGCCATCGGAATTGGAGCATCGTGAAGGCGTGCTGGCAGCGCTGATCGACCATGTCGTGAAGCGGCCTGTCGCGGAACAGCGCGATTATCTGATCTATGCGGATGGCCGTGCCGAACCGCTGGACGTCACCAATATTCACCAAATGCGGTGCCGACCGGATTTTCCTGGCTGAACAATCCGGGCTGTTCGGATGCTATCGTCCTCGTCGCAAATCGCGGATCGGGTGAGCCCTAGAAGCTGAAGCGCCCACCCAATCCCAGGACGATGGCATGTGCGCTGGCCAGTCGGCCGTTGGTGATGACCGGGGTCGCCACCGGGCTGCCCTCGAACGCGATCGTCTGGCGATCGACGCTCGAATGATCGAAGATGATATATTCGGCGGCGGCGTCGATGGTGATCGTGCGGGATATGCGATGGCTCGCGCCGGTGGTGACCGCGGTGCGGTTGGCATCGGGGACGTTCGGATCGCGGCGGCCGTCCTGGGTGGGCGTCTCGTCGCGATAGGCGCCGACGCGCAAAGTCCAGTCGGGCGAGATCGCCCAGTCGGCCCCGCCGGCAATCATCCAGGTGTTGCGATACTCCTCGGGCACGAACGCGCCTGCCGGCAGAGACAGTCGGATCCGATCGAATTTCTTCCATCCGAAGCGGATCGCTTGCAGATTGAGCGTCACCGCATCGGTAGCCTTGAAGCGGACGCCGGCAATCGCCTGCCACGGGGTGCGGAAATTGGCGGTGGTATGGATGGTGCCATTAGAGCCGGCCAGCGGGCCGAGCAGTCCGGCAATCTCCAGCGTGCCGTGGTAGGTGTGCCGGATCGCCGATTTGTAGCTGATCCCGGCCGTAAGGCGTGGCGTCACGAGCTGGGCACCTGCGCTCCAGCCGAAATCGACGCCGTCGCCCTTCAGCGCCTGTGTTCCGTCGGGCAGCGCCGGCGAGAGGTTGGGCAGTTCCTTCTGGAGGGTCGCATCGGAATATTCGACGTTGAGCGCACCACCGACCCGGATCATCTCGGTGACCTTGATGCCGATCGATGGCTGGATGTCGATCGTCAGCAGACGCGTCCGATCGGCGATATAGCGGGTCCAGCTGTTCGAATGATAATCGGTGGTGAAGCTGAACGGTGAGGAAAAGGCCAGACCGACCGCGATACGATCGGTGATCGGCACGGCGATCGCGCCCGAGGGCAGCAGGCCGGTGCGGGCGGGGTTATGTGGATTGGGATCGCCGCCGACGGGGGCCGTCGGCTGGCCGGGGCGCGTGATCAGCGTCGCATTGTCGCGGACATTGGCGCGGGGCACGATCAGCGCGGCCCCGAACGCGGCGCTGATATGGTCGGAGCCGGCAATCGCCGCCGGATTCCACCACAGGGATTCGGGGCCCTGATCGGCGGCTTCGCCCGAAAAGGCGCGACCCGCGCCTTTGATCGACTGCTCGTTGAGATAGAAGCTCGTGGCGCCCGCCGGGGCGCTGAGCGCCACACAAAAGGGAAGGCCCAGCCATACGATGGCCTTGCTGCGGAAATTGCCCATCGAGATCCCCCTCTTTACGATTTGATCATATGATATGCTGATCACGGGATGCGTACCAGACAAGTCTGGACAAAGGCTTGACGAAGAATGCACATCGTCGGGAGGGGGAGATCGAAACATGCAGGTGCGTTTCTGGGGGACGCGAGGATCGCTGGCGAAGCCTGGGCCGTCGACGATCCGCTATGGGGGCAATACGTCCTGCGTCGAGATCACGTCTGCCGGTGGCACGCGGCTGATCATCGATTGCGGAACGGGCGGGCACGATCTGGCGCAGGCGATCATGGCCGAGGGGCGGCCGTCGCGTGGTCACATGCTGATCAGCCACACCCATTGGGATCATATCCAGGGCATACCGTTCTTCACCCCCTTCTTCGTGCCCGGCCACGAATGGGATCTCTACGCGCCGCAGGGCTTCGACGAGTCGCTGCGCGAGGCGCTCGCCGGGCAGATGGAATATACCTATTTCCCGGTGACGCTCGACGCGTTCGGCGGCAAGGTTCGCTATCACAATCTCGGCGAAGGCAGCTTCGCGATCGACGATATGACGATTCACACGCGCTATCTGAATCATCCGGCGCTGACCCTTGCGTTCCGGATCGAATGCGGTGGCGCTGCTCTGGTCTATGCCTGCGATCATGAGCCGCATTCGCGCGACCTGGCATTGGGCCAGGATCATGGCCATGACACGATCGCCGGCGAGGATCTGGCCCATGCCGAATTCATGCAGGACGCCGACCTGATTATCCACGACGCGCAATATCTGGCACCCGAATATGACGCCAAGCGCGGCTGGGGCCACAGCACCGTCGAATATGCGCTGACCATCGGCCGCACGGCGCGCGCGCGCAAGCTGGCGCTTACCCATCATGATCCGCTGCGCAACGACGATGCCGTTGACACGATGATGGCTGCGCTGCGGGGACGGATGATCGCAGGCGATCCGGATCTGTTTGCTGCGGCCGAAGGCATGGTGATCGATCTCACGCCCTCGGGCGATCCCGATCGCCATCCCACCACGACGAAGAATGCCGCCAGCGCGATCCGCGACGGGAATGTCGTGGGGACCCCATCGCTGCTGCTGATCGCATCGGACGCCGGCATCATCGATCGGATCCGCCGCGCCGTCGTCAACGAACCCATCCTGTTGCACCACGCGGCGGACGCCAATGCAGCGATCGATCTGGCGCGGCGCCATCCCGCGATGCTGATCGCCGAGGCCGGGCTGGCGGGCCTCGATCAGGCGCTCGCGCGGATCCACACGCCCGATCTCCCGCTGATGCTGATCGGCGGCAAGGCGGCTGGCGCGCCAGATGCGGTCGATCGGCTCGATGAGCCCTGGTCGGTTGAATATGCCCGCACTCGCATTCGCACCTGGCTGTTGCGGACCGAACCGCTGTGGGCGCGTCCGCCGATGCCGGTCGACGAGGATCTAAGGATCGAGGCGCTGCATGCGCTCGACATCCTGGATACGCCACCCGAAGAGCGTTTCGATCGCCACACGCGGCTGGCGGCGGCGCTGCTCCACGCGCCGATATCGCTGATCACGCTGATCGATTCCGACCGTCAGTGGTTCAAATCCTGTTTTGGCACATGCCTCGAACAGACCCCTCGCGAGGTGAGCTTCTGCGCGCATGCCGTTGCCGCGCGGGCGACGCTGGTGATTTCCGATATGTTGCTCGATGCGCGCTTCCGCGAACATCCTCTGGTTGTCTCCGATCCGCACGTTCGCTTCTATGCGGGCGCGGTGATCTATGCGCCGGGCGGGCAGCCGATCGGCACATTGTGCGTCGTCGATACGCGCCCGCACCTGATCACCGACGAACAGCGCGAACTGCTGGCCGATCTTGCGGCGATGGTCGGCGCCGAACTGGCGCGCGTGCCGGAACTGGCCCGCGACCTGCCATGAAAGACCTGCCCGCCATCGCCGTTCGGGATAAGGGCGCGCATGGGCCGGATACGGCGCGCGCATTGTTCTGGCGGCTGGTGTGGCTCTATCAGGGGGGCTGTTTCACCGCGTTGTCGGTGACGATGCTGCTCGTTCTGCTCGGGCTGGAATTCAATTTCTTCCAGTGGTGCGTGCTGTTCGTCGAAACGCCGATCGTCGTCGCGATCTACAACCTGTCCGACGTCTATGTGATCAGGCGGCATGTTCGGCCGATCCAGGCGGCGTTGCGGATCCTCGACAGCGGCGAAACGCCGCCCGCCACGGTGACGTCCGAAGCGATGCTCTCCGCGCTCAACCTGCCCTTCTATTCCTTCCTGCGCGTGACCTTCCTGCATGGGCCGATGGTGACGGCGCTCGTCTGCATCGTGTTGCCGGCCGCCAATCTCGCGGTCAATGCGGGTTTCCAGACATGGCAGGTCGTGGCTTTTGCGATGACGACGATGTTCTTCGCATCGCCCACCCACGCGATCTTCGAATATTTCGGCGTCAGCCGGAAGATCGTCCCGACGATCCTGCGCTTGTCCGATGCGTTGGGCGGGGCGCTGGCGCCCGAATATCAGTCGCGGCTGATCGCGATCCGGCTCAAGAGCAAATTGCTGTATCTGGCGATCTTCGTGACCGCGCTGCCGCTCGCCTTCTTCGGTGTGTCGATGGCGTTCAAGGTCGATCGGATGTTCGCGGCGAACGGCGTCCATCTGAGCGCCGGGCAGATGATGCCGCTCTATATCTGGATCGCCGGCGTCGCTTTGGTCTGCATGCTCGGATCGGTAATGATGGCGCTGCTGACCGCGCTCGAAGTGTCGCGATCGGCGGGGCAGTTGATCGAGGCGATGCGTGAGGTGGAGGTCGGCAGCCTCGATGCCGTGCGCGTCGACTTGCTCACCACCGACGAATATGCCGACATCTTCCGCGGTTTCCAGCTGATGCTCGAGGCGCTGCGCGAGGAGCAACTGATCCTCGCGGTCAGCCATGATCTGGCCGGCGAACTCCAGCTCGAGATACTGATCGCCCGCGTGATGCGCGCGACCACCGAATTGCTCAATGCAGAGCGCTCGACCCTGTTCATCTATGACGAAAAGACGCACGAGCTCTTCTCGCTATTTGCCGAGGGCGATCTGGTGCGCGAGATCCGCATCCCCGCCGATCGCGGCATTGCCGGCGCGGTGTTCACCACCGGCAAGCCAGAGAATATCACCGATCCCTATTCGGATCCGCGCTTCAACCCCGAGGTCGATCGCGCGACCGGTTTCGTGACGCGATCGATTCTGTGCCAGCCGATCCTCGACAAGCATGGCGGCCGCATCGGCGTGAGCCAGGTGCTCAACAAGCGCAGCGGCGATCATTTCCTTGCGAAGGACGAGGCCCGGCTGCGCGCCTTCTCGTCGCAGATCGCGGTATGCCTCGAAAATGCCCGGCTGTTCGATGACGTGCTGAGCATGAAGAATTACAACGAAAGCATCCTCAAGAGTACGTCGAACGGCGTCATCACCTTCGATGCCGACAATCGTATCGTTCGCACCAACGAGGCCGCCCGCGCCTTACTGGGCGTATCGGAAGATCTCGCCGGGCAGGCGGCGCGCGATGTGTTCGCCGCCAACGCATGGATGGCCGAGCAGCTCGAACGCACGTCGAGCGATCTCGAATCGCATCTCGTCGTCGATACCGAGATCAAGCGGGACGATGCCACGAGCGCATCGGTCAACCTCACAGCCGCGCCGCTGATCGACGCCAATGACAACCGGATCGGCTCGATGCTGGTGCTCGAAGACATCACCTCCGAAAAGCGCGTCCGGTCAACGATGGCGCGTTATATGTCGAAGGAGGTCGCTGAACAGCTGCTCGAGGCTGGTGAGAGCGAGCTGATCGGCAAGGATCAGACCGTGTCGATCCTGTTTTCCGACGTGCGCGGCTTCACTACCATCGCCGAAGCAATCGGAGCGCGCGAGACGGTGGCGATGCTCAACAGCTACTTCACCGAGATGGTCGACGTGATCTTCGCGCATGGCGGGATCCTCGACAAATATATCGGCGACGCGATCATGGCCCTGTTCGGCGCGCCGTTCGCGGGCCCCACCGATGCCGACAATGCGATCGCCACCGCCAACCAGATGCTGGTCGAACTGGCCGCGCTCAACATGCGGCGCACGGCCGGCGGGCAGAAGCCGATCGATATCGGGCTCGGCGTCAGCACCGGCGACGTGATCGTCGGCAATATCGGCTCGATCAAGCGCATGGAATATACGGTGATCGGCGACAGCGTGAACCTCGCCTCACGGCTCGAGGGCGCGAACAAATATTATGGATCGAAGATCCTGTTCTCCGAATTCACCAAGCAGCGCCTGACCAAACCGCTCTTGATGCGCGAGATCGATCTGATCCGGGTCAAGGGCAAGGACTTCCCGGTCGCGGTCCATGAGTCGCTCGAATATCGGATCGGCGAACTCGACAATGGCCTCGGCCGGATGCTCGAACATTATCAGGCGGGATTCGCGGCCTATCGGGCTCAGGCGTGGGACGATGCCGAGGCTGCGTTCAAGGCGGCTTTGTCGATCATGCCCGAAGACGGCCCCTCGGCCATGTATATCGAACGCTGCCGCCGCTTCTCGGTCTCGCCCCCGCCCGCGAATTGGGACGGGATCTGGACACTCACCGACAAGTGACACTCATATCGCGGTAATTGCTATTACGTCCCCAAAACTTAGAATCGCGAGAGCAGCCCCCGTTTGCTGTCCGGCTTCGGCGTGATCGCCTTGCGGAACCACTCTGCCAGATCGGAGATCTCGGTCGCGGCCTGTGGATCGTCGCCCTCGATATTCCTGGCGGCAAAGGCCAGTTCGTCGGCGACGGCAACGATCTGGCCAGTGCTGATCGCCTTGGACCTGTGCAGGCCCAGCAGGACAGCCTTGATGGCGGCTTCGGTTGCACGGTCCATGCAGTCTCCTCTGACGGTCATAGCCGCGCATATAGGATAGGGCCGCCATCGTGGACAGCCCATGCATGGCCGAGTCAAATCATCCGGAGCGTCAGGGCGCCCGCGCGATCATCAGCGGTAAGGCGGGCTTTCCGCTTCCCGCGACCTGCAAGATATAGGAGCCAGGCTCCAGCGCGAAATCGACAATCTTGCGGATGCCCGAACAATCGGGGCCATGGCCATGCGCTGTCGAGGCGATGGCTTTCGTGCCGCTGAGCACGTCAATCCAGGCGCCGGCGCCAAGTGCCACGCGGTAGGTGCCGGCATGTTGGACGGTGAACGCGAACAGGCCGCCATAGCTCGCCGCATCACCGGGCTTTTCCGGGCTGGTCACGTAGCGCATCTCGCTGGTCGGCCTGAGCGTCGCGTCTGCGGCCGTCTCGATTTCCAGCGGCGCGGCGCGGGTGCCCGATGCCGCGCCGGCCGCCATGATCGGATGGCGCGAAGTCCAACCGGCAAGCTCGGCCGGCAACGTCGCCGGCCCGGCCGCACAGCGCTGGTCATCGGCCTGCGCCCGGACTTCTGACAGCGGCATCATCAATGCAATCCCAGCCAATATTGCAACATGAGCATGACGCATCCTGCTTTCCCTTTCGAGTTATGGATATATATTAACATATATAGCGTTGAGCCAAGGCACAACGCCGGGTTGAGGCATGGGGATCTGGGCGACGCGCGGCATAACCATTGGCTTGCCCCGCGCGGCGTCGTTCCCTACTTGTTCGCATGTGACTCGCGATATCGCATCTTCCGAACCCGCTTATCTGCGCGGGCTGAACGCTCCGCAGCGCGAGGCCGTGCTGACTACCGAGGGGCCGGTGCTAGTGCTCGCCGGCGCCGGCACCGGCAAGACGGCGGCGCTGACCGCGCGGCTCGCGCATCTGGTCGCGACGCGGCGGGCATGGCCGTCGGAGATCCTTGCGGTCACCTTCACCAACAAGGCCGCGCGCGAGATGAAGGAGCGGATCGGCCGCATCCTGGGCGAGGCGGTCGAGGGGATGCCGTGGCTCGGCACCTTCCATGCGATCGCCGCGCGGATGCTGCGCCGGCACGCCGAGCTCGTCGGCCTGACGCCGAGTTTCACGATCCTCGATACCGACGATCAGCTCCGGCTGCTCAAGCAAATCCTCGCCGCCGCGAGCATCGACGAGAAACGCTGGCCCGCGCGCCAGTTCGCGGGGCTAATCGATCGCTGGAAGAATAGGGGGCTCAACCCCGCGGATATCGACGCCGGCGAATCCGAACTGTTTGCGAACGGCAAGGCGGGCGAGCTCTACGCGCAATATCAGGCGCGGCTGCGCGCGGTGAATGCCTGCGATTTCGGCGATCTGCTGTTGCACATGCTGACGATCCTGAAGACGCATCGCGACGTGCTCGAACTGTATCAGCAGCGCTTCCGCTATGTGCTGGTCGACGAATATCAGGATACCAACAGCTCGCAATATCTGTGGCTGCGGCTGATCGCGCAGGAGCGCAAGAATATCTGCTGCGTCGGCGACGATGACCAGTCGATCTATTCGTGGCGCGGCGCCGAGGTGGCGAATATCCTGCGTTTCGACCGCGATTTTCCCGGCGCGACGGTGATCAAGCTCGAACAGAATTACCGATCGACCCCGCATATCCTTGCCGCCGCCTCGGGCGTGATCGCGCATAATGGCGGTCGGCTCGGCAAGACCTTGTGGACCGACGAGGCCGAGGGCGAGAAGGTCCGCGTGATCGGCGTGTGGGACGGACCCGAGGAGGCCCGCCGGATCGGCGACGAGATCGAGGCGCATCAGCGCAGCGGCGGGAAGCTCGATGATGCGGCAATCCTGGTCCGCGCGCAGTTCCAGACCCGCGAGTTCGAGGACCGCTTCATCGCGATCGGGCTGCCCTACCGGATCGTCGGCGGCTTCCGATTCTACGAGCGCGCCGAGATCCGCGATGCTTTGGCCTATCTGCGGGTGATTGCCCAACCGGCCGACGACCTGGCGTTCGAGCGGATCGTCAACACGCCCAAGCGCGGCATTGGCGATAAGGCGATGGCCAAGCTCCACATGCTCGCGCGCGCCGAGGACATCCCGCTAACCGTCGCCGCCGCTCGTATTCTCGGCACCGACGAGCTGACCCCGCAGGCGCGCCGCGCGCTCGGCAATCTGGTCGGCGATATCGCGCGCTGGCGCGACCTCTCGAACGACATGGGCCATGCCGATCTCACGCGGCAGGTGCTCGAGGAATCGGGCTATGTCGCGATGCTCCAGAACGAGAAGTCGACCGAGGCCGAAGGGCGGCTCGAAAATCTGAACGAGCTTGCGCGGGCGATGGAAGATTATGAGAATCTTCCGGCTTTCCTCGAGCATGTCAGCCTCGTCATGGACAATGACGCCGACGCCGAAAGCGCGAAGGTGACGATCATGACGATCCACGCCGCCAAGGGTCTTGAGTTCGATACCTTGTTCCTGCCCGGATGGGAGGAAGGCGTGTTCCCGTCGCAGCGCGCGATGGACGAGGGCGGGCTCGCCAGCCTCGAGGAGGAACGGCGGCTGGCTTATGTCGCGATCACCCGCGCGCGGCGGCGCTGCACGATCTTCCATGCCGCGAACCGGCGCGTTTACGGCCAGTGGACCTCGTCGATTCCGTCGCGCTTCGTTTCCGAACTGCCGCTCGCCCATATCGAGACCGAGACGACGATGGCCGGCGGCGAATCGCTATGGCGCGCGCAATGGTCCGAACGCGCCGATCCGTTCGCGCATCTCGGCCGCAGCACCGGGCGCGGCCCCGGCTGGCAGCGCGCGACCGCTGCCGGTGGCGTCGCCAAGGTGCCGGGCCGGGTGGTCGAGGCGCGCGCCTCCGCGGTCAGCTTCGCGCAGGCTCCGCGCAAGGACATCGCGCTGGGTGTGCGCGTGTTCCACACCAAGTTCGGCTATGGCGCGGTGGTGGAGATCGAGGGCAACAAGCTGGAGATCGATTTCGAGCAGGCGGGGCGCAAGCGGGTGCTCGACAGCTTCGTGACCTTGCCGTGACTGTTCACGCCGGCGCGTTTTCCCTGAACGGCTGCAATTGCGCCTCCATCGCCCGCGTAAATGCGGGGCGGCTTTCGCAGCGCTGGCGATAGGCGTCGAGCGTCGGATAATCGGCCAGCATCCCGCAACCGACCAATTCGCGCAGTACCGTCGTCATGATCAGGTCGGCGGCGGTGAAGCGCCCGTCGACCAGATAGGGTCTGTCGCCGAGCCATGTAGCGAGCGCCTCGAGACGTCCCTTCAGCATCGCGTGCAATTGCGGGCGCCGTTCCTCGACCCATGGCTCGCCGACGTGGATGACATCGAGCCATGCATAGCTCTCGACATGCGGCTCGACCGAATTGAGCGCCGCGATCACCCAACTCATCATGCGCGCGCGGCCCGCGGGATCGCGGGGGCACAAAGCATCGGATTGCTCGGCGATATGCAGCACGATCGCGCCGGATTCGAACATCTCGACATCGTCGTCCCGAAAAGCGGGAACCTGCCCGAACGGCTGCCATTCGCGATAGTCCGGCGACGCCAGGATCGTGCGATCTACCAGCGTCGCTTCATAGGGAATGCTGGCCTCTTCGAGCGCCCAGCGCACCCGGAGGTCGCGCACATAGCCCTGGGCGAAGGGCGGCACCCAGCGGAAGGCCGATAGCTCGGTCGTCATGTCATCATCTCCTGCGGTTCTGGCTGGTAGGCAAGGTATGTTGATATCAAACTATTGAGTCAATCCCGATAAGGCTGTGGTTTCCGGTACGGGCGTTATCGGCTTTCCCGTCGAAAACCATGTCGCGAGATTATCGACGACGAGCTGCCCCATGGCGGCGCGCGTAAATTCCGAGCCGGAGCCGATATGCGGCAGCAGCACGAGATTCGGGATGGCCAGCAGCGCATCGGGTACGCGGGGTTCGTCGGCATAGACGTCGAGCCCGGCGGCGAGGATCGTGCCCGATTGCAGCGCCGCGATCAGCGCGGTCTCGTCGACTACGCTGCCGCGCGCGACGTTGATCAGTATCCCGTTCGGCCCCAAAGCGGCGAGCACTTGCGCGTCGACGAGGTGCCGTGTGCCGGCACCGCCCGGCACGATCGCGATCAGGACGTCGCTTGCCGCGGCGAGCGCGACGGGTGTCGGATGCCACGGGTAGCGCACGTCGGGTTGGGGCGATCGGCCATGATAGGCGACGGACACGTCGAACGCCTCGAGCCGCCGCGCGATCGCCTTGCCGATATTGCCCAGGCCGAGAATCCCGACGCGCCGGCCGCGCAAGGTTGGTGAGAGCGGAAAATTGCCGGCAAGCCAGCGTCCCTCGCGCAGGAAGCGGTCCGCCTGCGGGATCTGCCGCAGGGTGGCGAGCAGCAGCCCGATGGTCAGGTCGGCGACCTCGTCGTCGAGCACGCCCGGCGTGTTGGTGACGACGATCCCCCGGGCGGCCGCGGCGATGGCATCGACATTGTCATAGCCGACCCCGAAGCTCGCGACGATTTCGAGCGCGGGAAGGCGGGCGAGCAGCGCCTCGTCGACCCGGCCGCCAAGCGTGCTCGTCGCGAGACCGCGGATGCGCGGACCTATCGTGCGCAGGTGGGCGTCGGGATCGGCCTGTTCCCAAAGCCGGTGCAGAACGAATTCCGCATCCAGCGCCGCGATCACGGGGGGCAGCATCGGGGCGGTCATGAGAATGTCCGGACAGTCCATGCGGCGGACTGTAACGGGCGCGGCCCGCCCCCAGAAGGAAAACTTCATAATTTGGGGACGTAATATTCAACAGGAGCGTCAATTCAATTTAGTATTGCGTCCCCGAAATATAGTGCCTCGAAATAAAGAGCTTGATCTCCTTTCGGGCTTTGGGCTTTTGGGACGTGGCCTGGAGGGGACGGAGATGCGTGCAGACAATCACCGGAGGTGTTCTTGCGCCACACGGTTCACCGCATGATCTGCCCTGCATGACGGCGACTAGCGAGCTGGAGCGTGGCTTGCCGAAGTCGCGCCGCCTGTATGCAATCGCGGCTGTCTCACTTGGCACGATCCTGACGACAATCAGCGGTTCGATGATCAGTATCGCGCTGCCCACGCTCGCGCGCGATCTTCACGTGGCGCCGTCGGCCGCGGTGCTGGTGGTGACGATCTATCAGCTCGTGCTGCTGATGGCGATGCTGCCGGCATCGGCTTTGGGCGATCGCATCGGTCACCGGGTCATCTACCAATATGGCCTGATGATCTTCGTGGCGGCGACCATGCTCAGCTTCTTTGCCCGCAGTTTGCCGTTCCTGGTGCTCGTGCGCGGTTTCCAGGCGGTGGGGGCGGCCGGCGTGCTCAGCGTAAGCTCGGCGCTGATCCGCAGCATCTATCCCCGCAGGCAATTGGGACGAGGATTGAGTTTCAACACGGTGATGGCCGCCAGCTTCGCCGCGTTCGCGCCCACCGTTGGGGGCGCGATCCTGTCGGTCGCGAGTTGGCCCTGGCTATTCGTGGTGTTGGTGCCATTTGGTGTCTTCTCGATTTTGATCGGGCGCCGGACGCTGCCCGACCCCGTCGTGCGCGACATTCCCTTCGACGTTTCGGGTTCGGTGCTTTGCGCGGCGACCTTCGGGTTCGTGGTGACCGGCCTGGAAAGCGGCGTGCACGGCGACTCCCCAGTGATCTCCGGGGCTTTGGTATTGCTGGGTGTCGCCATCGGCTTCGTTTTCGTTCGGCGCGAACTGGGGCAGGAACGGCCGATGCTTCCGATAGATCTGTTGCGGCAACGCGATATCGCTCTGTCGTCTATCGCGCTGCTGGTGGGCTACCTGTCGTCGATGGTCATTGCGTTGACGCTGCCGTTTCGCGTGCAGCAGGGCTTTCATTTTTCGCCCGCGGAATCGGGCGCGGTACTGTCGCCATGGCCGATCGTGACGATGATGGTCGCACCGCTATCGGGGATGCTTTCCGATCGCTATCCGGCAGCTTTGCTCGGCGCCGTTGGCATGGTGATCGCGATCTGCGGGCTGGTGAGCCTCGCCCTCCTGACCGGGACTCCGAGCCATTTCGATCTGATCTGGCGGATCATGCTCTGCGGAATGGGCTATGGCATGTTCTTCTCGCCGACGGTGCGGCAGGTCGTCGCGTCGGCGCCGATGGCGCGAACCGCGGCGGCGGGCGCGGTGACCACCACTACGCGTGGTGCCGGGCAAACACTGGGCGCGACAGCCGTTGCAACCATCTTCGCGGCCGGGCTGGGGACAGGGGCGGCGTCTGCGGTGATCGCGGCGGTGCTCGCAGCGGTCGCCGGGACGTGCAGTATCCTGCTGCTGCGTTCGCCCGTCTTGCATGTCGAATTCGAGGACCTGCCCGAAATCTAGGCTTTCCGGCTTCGCCGCATGACCGAAGAAATCGCTTGGGGCGGTCAAGGAAAAGCGCGGTTGCCGGGTCGGGGGGCGATCCGTCAGAAGAAGGTGCGATGACAAACTCGAAGCCTGTGTCGCCGCTGTCGATCGCGGCCTATCGCCATTATTGGTGCGCGCGACTGACCTCCACGCTCGCGCAGAACGGCATGATCGTGGTTATCGGGTGGGAGACCTACGATATCGCCCGCCGGACGATGCCGCCGGCCAAGGCCGCCCTGCAGCTCGGCCTGATCGGCGTTTCGCAATTCATGCCGCTGCTGCTGCTGATTTTCGTCACCGGTTGGGTCGCCGACCGGCTCGACCGGCGCTGGATAGCGCGATCGACGGCGCTGCTGGAGGCGGGATGCGCGGCGGCGCTGGCGATCATGGCGTGGCGGAACACGACGACCCTGCCGGCCTTGTTCGCGATTGCGGCGCTGCTGGGCGTTGCGCGCGCCTTTGCGGGGCCGGCACTGCAGGCGCTGTCGCCCAATCTGGTGCCGCGCGCGATCCTGCCGCGCGCGATCGCGCTGAGTTCGATCGCATGGCAATCGGGAGCGGTGCTCGGTCCGCCGATCGGCGGCTATCTCTATGCGATCGGGCCGGCCCTGCCGTTCGTCGCGAGTACGGTCGCGTTCGGCCTGACCTTCAGCCTGCTGATGACGATTCCGGCTATCCCGCGCATCGCGCTGGACAGCCGGCGCCATCCGCTGCGGCAGATGATCGACGGCATGCTCTATCTGCGACAGAACAAGTTGGTGCTCGGCGCGATCTCGCTCGATCTGTTCGCCGTGCTGCTGGGCGGCGCGACGGCGATGCTGCCCATCTATGCGCGCGACATATTGCATGTCGGCGTGTCGGGTCTCGGGCATTTGCGTGCGGCGCCGGCCTTCGGATCGGCGCTGACCGCGATCTGGTTCTCCAACCGTCCGCTGAAGACCAATGTCGGCGTCAAATTGCTGTTCGCGGTGGCGCTGTTCGGCGTGGCGACGGTGGTGTTCGGCCTGTCGCGCTGGTTCCCTTTGTCGCTGGCCTGCCTGGCGTTGCTCGGTGCCGCGGACATGGTTTCGGTATTCGTGCGCTCCACGCTGATCCAGCTCTATACGCCCGATGACATGCGGGGACGGGTCGGCGCTGTTTCGACCTTGTTCGTTTCGGGATCGAACGAACTCGGTGAAGCTGAATCGGGCTTCCTGGCCGCGGCGATCGGCCCCGTGTGGGCGGTGGTGGGTGGAGGCATCGGTACGATCGCCGTGGCGATCATATGGGCCAGATTGTTCCCCGAAATACCCGGCGCCCGTAGTTTTGCGACCCCCGACACGCTAGATGATGTCTCAGGACAGGAGAAAGCAGCATGACCAAGGCAGCCTCGATTCTCGAAACCATCGGCAACACGCCGCATGTGAAGATCAACCGCCTGTTCGGCGACGCCGAAGTCTGGATCAAATCCGAGCGGAGCAATCCTGGCGGATCGATCAAGGATCGTATCGCGCTCGCCATGATCGAGGAAGCCGAAAAGTCGGGCAGGCTAAAGCCCGGCGGCACGATTATCGAACCGACATCGGGCAATACCGGCATCGGCCTCGCGCTGGTGGCGGCGGTAAAGGGTTACAAGCTCGTGCTTGTCATGCCCGAATCGATGTCGATCGAGCGACGCCGGCTGATGCTGGCTTATGGTGCCAGCTTCGATCTCACGCCGCGGGAAAAGGGCATGAAGGGCGCGATCGAGCGCGCGTTGCAGTTGCAGGCGGAAACGCCGGGTGCGTGGATTCCGCAGCAGTTCGAAAATCCCGCCAATATCGAGGTCCATGTGCGGACGACCGCCGAGGAGATCTTCGCCGATTTCCAGGATGCGCCGATCGATGCGCTGATCACCGGCGTCGGCACCGGGGGGCATATCACCGGCGTCGCGCAGGTTCTGAAGGGCCGCTGGCCGGGGCTGAAGGTGTTCGCGGTCGAGCCGACCTTGTCCCCGGTGATCTCGGGCGGCCAGCCCGGCCCGCACCCGATCCAGGGCATTGGCGCGGGCTTCGTGCCGGCCAACCTCCACACCCAGTTGCTCGACGGCGTGATCCAGGTCGATCCGGCCGACGCCAAGGATTATGCCCGCCGTTCGGCCCGTGAGGAGGGCATGCTGGTTGGCATCAGTTCGGGCGCGACCTTGGCCGCGATTGCCCAGAAGCTCAAGGAATTGCCGGCCGGCAGCCGCGTGCTCGGTTTCAATTACGATACCGGCGAGCGCTATCTGTCGGTGCCCGATTTCCTGCCGGAATAATCCGCCAAGCCTCTCCGGAACCGCGGGCCGATCGGCTCGTTAGGCTGCCGAACACATGGATTCCGAAGGAAATTCGTGGCGCTCGACAGACCGGAAGAGGATAGACGCATGCTTGGTATTATCGGGATCGTGTTGCTGGTTTTGTGGCTGCTCGGATTTTTCGCATTCCATGTTGCGGGCGGCTTGATCCATCTTCTGCTCGTGATCGCGATCATCGTGATCATCGTGCATTTCGTGACGGGACGATCCGCGGTCTGAACCGCCTCTGGTGCATGAGGTACGCTGTGGCATAAACGCTTCCGGAGATCGGGAGCGTTTATGAAACGGGATATAGCGCATCATTCGTTTCCGGCCGGCCGCTTTTCCCGCCGGGAAATGATGGCCGTCGGTGCGCTGATGCTCGCCGAGCCCGCAATGACGCGGCGCCTGCCGGCAAACGATATTTCCACGCAACTGGCGGATCTTGAGCGGCAGTCGGGAGGCCGGCTGGGTGTGGCGATGCTCGATTGCGGCAATGGCCGGCTGGTCGGGTGGCGGCTCGATGATCGTTTCCCGATGTGCAGCACGTTCAAGGTGATGCTCGCGGCGCTCATTCTCCACCGCGTGGCGATCGGCGAGGAGCGGCTGGACCGGCGGATCGTGGTCGGCACGGCCGATCTCCTTTCCTACGCACCGGTCACCAGCAAATATGTCGGCGATCCGGGGATGACGATCGAAGCACTCTGCGAAGCGGCCGTTACGATGAGCGACAACACCGCCGCCAATGTGCTGCTGACGACCTCGGGCGGCCCGACGGCGCTCACCCGCTTTGCGCGTGGCATCGGCGATCGCGAAACGCGACTCGACCGGATCGAACCCGCCTTGAACGAGGCGCGGGCTGGCGATCCGCGCGATACGACCACACCGGCCGCAATGGCGCGCAGCCTGCGCAAGCTCGCGCTCGGCTCCGCCTTGCCGGCCGACGGGCGGGCGCTGCTGACGCGCTGGTTGATCGGATGCCGGACCGGCGCGGCGCGGTTGCGGGCGGGGCTGCCCGCAGGGTGGGCCGTCGGTGACAAGACGGGAACCGGGGGTCGGGGCTCGACCAACGATATCGCGGTCATCTGGCCGACTGGCCGCGATCCGGTGATCGTTGCAGCCTATATGACGGGGGTGACGCTTGGCGCCGACGCGCGCGAAGCGATATTGGCGTCGGTTGGCCGGCTGGCAGCGGCGCAATTCGGGCGGCGATGAAGCCCCCGCATTGGTATCAAGACGGATGACGCGGCTCGATCCGCTACCTTTCTTATCAAGAAAACAAAGTGATTGACGAGGCGGTTTTGCGGTCTTTACGCATGTGCAGCATTAAGAGGATTGCGGCACATGATCGACGGTTTTTCCGCGCCGACGCGACGACAGATATTGACCGCCATCGGCAAGACCGCCGGCATGGCGGCCCTGTACCAAGCGATGACCGCGCTCGGCCATGCCGCCGAGACGCAGTTCCATGGGCCGCCGAATCTGTCCGGCGCGCGCAATGGGGCATCGGTGATCGTGCTCGGCGCCGGGCTGTCGGGGATGCTCGCGGCCTATGAATTGACCAAGGCGGGCTATCAGGTCCGCGTGCTCGAATATCAGGCGCGGGCGGGCGGTCGGAACTGGTCGTTGCGCGGCGGCGATACCTATACCGAGCTGGGCGGCGCCACCCAGAAGGTGGGCTTTGCCGACGGCAATTATCTGAACCCCGGCCCGTGGCGGATCCCGCATCACCACCGCACCTTGCTCCATTATTGCAAGGCGTTCGGCGTCGCGCTCGAGCCGTTTGTCCAGTTCAACCACAATGCCTATGTCCACAGCACCGATGCGTTCGGCGGGAAGCCGGTGCGTTACAAGGCGGCGGCGGCGGACTTCGAGGGGCATGTCGCGGAACTGCTCGCCAAGTCGATCAACATGAAGGCGCTCGACGCCCAACTGTCGAAGGAGGATCGCGAACGGTTGCTTGAGGCCCTGCGCGCCTGGGGGATGCTCGACCACGATATGGCCTATGTCAAAGGCCTGCGCAGTTCGAGTCACCGCGGTTATGAACGCCCCCCCGGCGGCGGCGTCAACGGTGCGCCGATTCCCTCCGAACTCCTCGATTTCCACGATGTGCTCGATCCGCAAGTCTGGTCGACCATGTCCTTCTTCATGAATTATGAGATGCAGACGACGATGTTCCAGCCGGTTGGCGGCATGGACATGATCGGCAAGGGCTTCGCGCGGCAGGTGTCGCAGCTCATTACTCACAATGCCAAGGTCTCGAAGATCGCGCAAAGCGCTGAGGGCGTGACTGTGAGTTACACCGATATCGCCACCGGTACGGCGAACGAGGCCAAGGCCGACTGGTGCGTCTGCACGATTCCCTTGTCGGTACTCAGCCAGATCGACACACAGGTCTCGCCCGAAATGCAGACGGCGATCCGCGCGGTGCCCTATTCGGGGCAGGTGAAGATCGGCCTCGAATTCAAGCGGCGCTTCTGGGAGGAGGATGAGTCGATCTATGGCGGGATCAGCTTCACCAATCAGGAGATCGGGCTGGTTTCCTATCCGAACAACCATTTCTTTCAGGATGGGCCGGCGGTGTTGCTTGGCGCCTTCGCGCGCGATCTGGGCGCCTATCACCTTGCGGGCATGACCCCGGAAGGACGGATCGAGGCGGCGCTGGCGCAAGGGTCGGTGATCCATCCGCAATATCGCAAGGAATTCACCACGGGCGCGTCGGTGGCGTGGAGCCGGGTACCGTGGACGCTTGGCTGCTGCGCGCGCTGGACCGAGGAAAGCCGCAAGCAGCATTATCAGACATTGGTGGGCATGGACGGCCGGATCGTGCTGGCGGGCGAACATGCCTCCTATGTCGGATGCTGGATGGAGGGCGCGTTGCTGTCGTCGATCGATGCGATCACGCGGCTCCACAAGCGCGCGCTGGAGGCATGATCATGAATCGACTGTCGACATCCTGCCTGGCCGCGATGACGCTGTTGCTCGGCGCGGCACCCGCCTTTGCCGACGATCCGGGCGGTGGCGGCACCAAGCCGCCGATTCCGGTGACCGGCGAGCAGGTCTATCGCAACGTCTGTCAGGCATGCCACATGGCCGACGGCAAGGGCGCGAGCGGCGCGGCGACGATTCCGGCGCTGGCGAACAACAAGAAGCTTGCGGTATCGGCCTACCCGATCATGATGGTCGCAGGCGGGCAGGGGGCGATGCCCTGGTTCACCGATGTGTTGAGCCCGGCGCAGATCGCCAATGTTGTCACCTATATCCGGACCCATTTCGGCAACACATATACCAAGCCGGTTACCGCCGAGGAGGTGGCGCAAATGATGCCGCCGCCGCCGACTGCTGCCCATTGATCGCCGGCGGCGAAGGGCGTTAAGCTTGCGGCCCAAAAGCGAGAGGAAGCCGCATGACCGTCGTTCGCCATTATCTGTTGCACGCCATTGAAGGGCATGATGCCGCGCTGGAGACCGTCCTTTCAGAGATCACCGATTTCTTTCGTGCCCAGCCGGGCGCACTGGGCCTGGACCTGCTGCGCGACTGTGGCAATGAGCGGCGTTTCCTGTTGATCGAGCGCTGGGAAACGATCGAGGCGCATGGCGCAGCGGCGCAATTGCTGCCGCAACCGCTGATCAAAAGGCTTATCGCGGCGCTTGATGGTCCACCCGAAGGCACCTATTTCGATTATCTCAAGCAGGTGTGACGCGCCGGCTTGGGTTCCTGCTGATCGACGGCTTCGCGATGATGTCTTACGCATCGATCGTCGAGCCGTTTCGCGCGGCCAACCTTTTGTCGGGGCAGGCGCTCTATAGCTGGCAGCATCTGTCGACCGGAGCGCCCGGCGCGGAGGCCTCGAACGGCGCAGCGATCGCGGTCAATGGCGATCTCCACACACTGGCGGAGATCGATACCTTGTTCATCTTTGCCGCAGGCAATCCGTCGGCGTTCGATGATGAGGCGGTCTTTGCCAGCCTGCGCCGGTTGGCCGCGCATGGTGTTGCGCTAGCAGGGGTGTCGGGCGGGCCTTATCTGCTGGCCCGCGCCGGCCTGCTCAACGGGCGCAGCGCGACGATTCATTGGGAGCATCAGCCGGCTTTTGCCGAGGCCTTCCCCAATGTGCTACTCCAGCAGGCGCTTTATGTGATCGACGGGCGGTACATCACCTGTGCCGGCGGTGTCGCTGGGCTCGATCTGGCGGTGGATCTGATCACGCGCGAACACGGCGCCGCTTTGGGTACGGCGGTGGGCGAATGGCATATCCGGACGCAGTCGCGCGAGGGCAGCGGGCCGCAGCGCATGTCACTCAGCGAGCGGTATCGGGTGTGGAATCCGCGCGTCGTGCGGGTGCTCTCGCTGATGGAGGCGCATATCGCCGAGCCTCTATCCCGCGAGGTGCTGGCGCAGGGCGAGGATGTGTCGGTGCGCCAGCTCGAGCGGCTGTTCACGCATCATCTGGGGGCAACGATCAGTGAGACCTATCGACGGATCAGGCTGATGCGCGCGATGGCGCTGCTGGGCGAGACGAGCCTTGGTATCACCGAAATCGGGGTCGCCTGCGGGTTTGGCAGCCCGTCGCATTTCTCGCGGGCATTCGCCGAACATTATGGCATGCCGCCGCGCAACGCGCGCAAATCACCACTGCACGCGCGCCGCGGGGCTGAACAGGACATTGGGGAGCGCCGCGGGTAGCGGACACTCCCCTTCTACCGCGATCAGAAGCGGTAGCTGACCGTCGTCACGATCGAATGATAAGCAAATTTCGAGAAGCTCCGGCGGAAATCGGTGCCGGTGCCGCTGATGACGGTGAACGGGCCACCGACCGGTCCACCGGTGACGGCAACCCGATAATCATCGTTCTTAAGCGCAGTGAACAGATAGAGTGCTCCGATCGAGAACGGGCCGACCTTCTGCTCGATGCCGCCGCCATAATTGTAACCCCAGGCATGCTTGGTCGGGTCGCTGGGCGTGAAGGTGTTGACCGCGTTGGTCGTCGTGAAGCTGTTCTCGATCTTGCCATAGGTAACGCCGCCGGTGCCATAGACGAGGGTGCCGGTGCTGAGCGAATAGCCGGCGCGGGCGCGGATCGAGGCATTCTCCTTGAGCTTCGCCTTGAAGCGATAGACTGCGGGGGTCGTGCTGTAGGCGGTCACGCTGTCATAAAGATAGGCCTTGCCGGCTTCGACGACCGCGCCGACGACAGGACCGCTGGCTTTGCTGCCGAACTGATAGTCGTAGCCCGCGTGCAGCTTCCAGATCGTGGCGTCATTATCCTTTTTGCAGCCCGTGTTCGGCGTCCGGCTGGTGGGAACACCGCCGCAGAAACCCGGCGAGAAATTGGGGAAAGCATCGCCGAACGTGCCATCGCGATTGCGATCGAAGCTGATCGTCTCGTCGCTGTCGCGGGGCTGCCAGCTATAGCCAAGCTGGCCGCCGACATAGAAGCCGGTCCAGCTGGGGGAACCCTTGGCGAGATCGAGCGCCGATGCGCCCGTGGCGCCAAATGCGGCCACTCCGGCTGCTACCGCCACTGTAAGAAAATGTTTCATTCGAACCCCTCCTAGTATTCCATGAGCATTCAATATTCTGCTCTCACTGCAAGCCAGTTACGGCCGGCGGTGGATAGATCGGATTGATACGTAATTGCTACGTATTTTTTGCATCCATATCGGATTTTCTGATCCGGGAGTGGGAGGAAGGTTGGTATTCATGCATATGGCTTAGGACTGAAGGGCGGTACTGGGTGCAAATTTCAGACGCGCGCAGGCCGGCGCTCGCCAATCGGCACGAGGGTCGATACAGGCAGCAATGATGGGATCGAAGGCGGCAGGGCCGCCTAGTCGGAAGTGTTGGGGCTCAGCTTTCCGACGGATCGAGATGCAGCCCCTTTCGGCCATGTTCCGGCGTATGGGCGGGCGCGTGCGGCGGTTCGATCTCGGCCGGTTCGAGCATCTGCAGCGTGCCCTCCCATTTCGCCACCACGACGCTGGCGACGGCATTACCGACGACGTTGGTCGCCGAACGGCCCATGTCGAGAAAATGGTCGACGGCGAGGATCAGCAGCAGGCCGGCCTCAGGAATCTTGAAGAAGGCGAGGGTAGATGCGATCACCACCAGGCTGGCGCGCGGCACGCCGGCGACGCCCTTCGACGTTACCATCAGCACCAGCAGCATCGTCACCTGCTGGCCCAGCGACAGATGGATGCCATAGGCCTGCGCTATGAACACCGTGGCGAAGGTGCAATAGAGCATCGTGCCATCGAGGTTGAACGAATAGCCGAGCGGCAGCACGAAGCTGGCGATCCGCCGCGGCACGCCGAAACGATCGAGCGCTTCCAGCGTGCGCGGGAAGGCGGCTTCGGATGACGCCGTGGTGAATGCCAGCAGGATCGGCTCGCGGATGTAGCGGACCAGCAGGCGCGATCGGCCGCCAACGATCAGGAAGCAAACCGTGAGCAAAAGCCCCCACAGGATGATCATGGTCAGGTAGAAGCCGCCCATGAACTTGCCGAAGGTCCACAAGATGCCGGGCCCCTGTTGCGCAAGCGCGGAGGTGACGGCCGCGAACACCGCAAACGGCGCGAACCGCATCACATAGCCGGTGATCTGAAGCATCACCTGCGCCAGTGCCTCGATGCCGCGGAGCAATGGCGCCGCCTTCTCGCCGATCGCCGTCATTGCGACGCCGGTGAAGATCGAGAAGATCACGATCTGCAAGATCTCGTTATTCGCCATCGCCTCGAAGAAGCTCTTGGGCACGAGATGGGTGACGAAATCCTTGAGCGTGAAGCCCGCCCGTTCGATGCCGCTCGCGGCGGTCACATCGGGGATCGGCAGGCCAAGGCCGACGCCGGGCTCGAGCAGGTTCACCATGACGAGGCCTAGAGTCAGCGACACCAGGCTGGCGCTCATGAACCACAGGATCGATCGCAGCCCGATTCGGCCGAGCGCGGTCGTATCCCCCATATGGGCGATCCCCGAAACCAGCGTCGCGAACACCAGTGGCGCGATGATCATCTTGATCAGCCGCAGGAAAAGATCGGTAAGGATCGAAATATAGCCGGTGACGTTGGTAATCGTTGCTGGATCGGCGATTGTCCGGTTCAGCGTGATGCCCACGACGATTCCGACGAGCATGGCGATCAGGATATACCAGGTGAGGCGCTTGGCCACATGCGTCTCCAGATTGGGGTTTCCCTGTCGTCGGGCCAAAGCCGGAACGGGTCAAGGGCGGGGTGGCGTTTTAATAGGGAGATACCATGCTGTTCGGCCGGCGCGCGGGAAAGATCAAACGGCTGCTCATCGTCGAGGACGAGCCTTTGGTCGCTTTCGACAATGAGCACTTCCTGATCGACATCGGCTATACGGTCGTGGTGACGACTGATGATGCGGCCAAAGCGATGGCGGCGATCGCGGTGGGCGGGATCGACCTGATCCTGTCCGACGTGGCGCTCGCGCGCGGCAGCAGCGGCGTGGAGGTGGCGCGGGCGGCGATGGCGGCGGATATCCCCTTGCTGTTCGTGACCGCGGCCTGCCCGATCGATGCGCCTTCACTCGCGATCGGCTGTCTGGCCAAGCCCTATACGCAGCGCGCGCTCAAGCAGGCGATCGAGGCCGTCGAGACGAGGCTGCACGGCGGCACGCCAAAGCGGATACCACCGGGCCTGACGCTCTATTGAGCGCCGAAGCTCCTGCGGATCAACCGCGGCAGCATTATCGCCTGTGCCCCGCCCCGCCCGATCAGGAAGATCGAGAAAGCCAGCCACAGCCCGTCATTGGCGAGCGGCGCCGAGACCATCAGCGCCGCGACAAAAACGACGAGCGCAGCCGCCATGCTGATCAGCAGGGCCCGCGTCCACGTCGCACCGATGAAGACGCCGTCGAACACATAGGATGCAACCCCGAGCAAAGGCAGGCCGGCGGCCCATCCGACATAGCGCGCCGTCATCGCGATCACCGCCGGATCGGCGCTGAAGCTCGCGGCGAGCGCCGTGCCGCCCATCCCGTAAGCGAGGCTGATCGCCGCGCCCCCGCCCCAGCCCCACAGCAGGATCGATCGCGCCGCCCGGACGAAGGCCGCGCGGTCGTGCCGGCCGCGCGCCTCGCCGCACAGCACCTGTGCCGCACTCTCGAAGCCGTCGAGGATCAACGCCGACAGCAGGAACATCTGGAATAGGATCGCATTGGCGGCGAGGATCGGCGCGCCCTGCTGCGCGCCGCTGCGCGTGAGCAGGATCGTCGCGGTCAGCAGCAGCAGGGTGCGTCCGAACAGATCGCGGTTCAGCCGGAACAGCTCGGCGATCGCCTGTGGCGCCCAAGTCGCACGGTGCTTAACCAACGCGAGCGCGCGGCGGAACGGAGGTTCGCGCGCGACGATCGCCGCCAGCGCGACGAACTTGATGCTTTCCGATAACAAGGTCGCGATCGCCACGCCCGCGACGCCGAGATGCACGCCGAGTACGAGCCCGGCATCGAGCAGGATATGGACGATATTGGCGCCGACCTCGATGGCCAGGATCGCGCGCAGCCGGCGGCGGCCGATCAGCCAGCCGGTCAGCACTGCATTGAGCAACCAGGGCAGCGATCCCCAATAGCGGATGTCGACATAGAGCTTCGCCTGTTCGGCGACCCGGCCGCCGGCCCCGAGCATGTCGAGCCCGATACCGACCAGCAATGGCCGCGCGGCGAGCAGAATGAGTGCGATCAACAAGGCGGCGGCGAGCGCACGCACGAGCACGGTCGCCTGGCCGTCATCGTCGCTCCGGCCCGCCGCCTGCGCGGTCAGCGCCACCGAGCCCGATCGCAGGAAATTGAAGACCATCAGCAGCGACATCATCAGCTTGGCGCCGATCTCGACCGCCCCCTGCGTCGCCGCCTCGCCGAGCCGCCCGATCACCCATATGTCGGCCAGCCCGAACAACGCGGTCGCGACGTTGGTCGCCATCGACGGCAACGCAATCGCCCAGATTGCGCGGTTGATGGTGGCGGGCGGGGCGGTCATGGCGGGGGCGATAGCCGATGTGGGAAGGGGGGACTAGCCGGTGTCGATTGGGCGCGCGCTTCCCAATTCGTCATTCCCGCGAAGGCGGGAACCTATAACCTCCGAGCTGTGAGAGGCTCGGGCTACAGAGTATATGGGTTCCCGCCTTCGCGGGAATGACGATGAGAAGGCGGCTCAGCTCATTAACAAAACAGCCCTCCCAAACCCCCTTCCGCCGCGCCCCATCGCCGCTATTGTCGCGCCCCATGAACAGCACATCGGGGGACGGCGCATCCGTCCGGGATCGTCAGGGTTTTCCCGCCAATCTATGGGGCGGCATCAAACCCTATTTCGCGCCGGCGCCGCTGGCCGCCTTGTTCCTCGGCATATCCTCGGGCTTTCCCTACGCGATGATCGGCGCGACCCTGACGACGCGGCTCGCGCAGGACGGGATCGACAAGAAGAGCGTGACCGCCTTCACCCTCGCCTTCCTCGTCTATAATCTCAAATTCCTGTGGGCGTGGATGGTCGATGGCGTGCATCTGCCGATCATCGGCCGGCTCGGGCAGCGCGTGTCGTGGCTGCTGCTGGCGGGCGCGCTGGTGATCGCGGCGGTCGTTCATCTCGGGCTGGTCGATCCGCATGCGAGCCTGAAGGCGACGGCGCTGGCCGCGATCCTGGTCGGCGTCGCGGGATCGACCTTCGATATCGTGATCGATGCCTATCGGATCGAACTGCTCGATGCGTCGCAGCTCGGCGTGGGCGCGGGCATGTCGCAATATGGCTGGCGGATCGGATCGGCGACCGCGGGCGGCCTCGCGCTGGTGCTCGCCAGCCGGATCGGCTGGGACGGCGCCTATATCGCCTGCGCGGCCTTCGCGCTGCCCGCGATGATCTCCGGGCTGGTGATGGGCGAGCCCGAGCGGCACCGCGAGCCACCGGGGCGCAAGACCGGAGCCGAATTGTTCGCCTCGATCGTCGGCCCGCTGATGGAATTCTTCCGTCGCCGCGGCGCGGCGCTCGTCCTTTTGTTCATCCTGCTCCACAAGATCGGCGATACGCTCGCCAATCTCACCTTCCGGCTGCTGTTCGATTCCTTGGGCTACACCAATGACGAGATCGCGATCTACGACGTCGGCTTCGGCTTCTGGGCCTATCTGATCGGCATCTTCATCGGCGGCTTCCTGTATTCGCGGTTGGGGATGAAGCGATCGGTGCTGATCAGCCTCGTGCTGATGGGCGTTTCCAACCTGAGCTTCGCCGGGCTGGCGGCGAGCGGGCATAGCGACTGGGCGATGGCGGGCGCGATCGGCTTCGAGAATATTTCGAGCGGCATCGGCGGCGTCACCGTGGTCGCCTATTTCTCCGCGCTCTGCGACCTGCGCTTCACCGCCGCGCAATATGCTTTGATCTCGGCGGCGGCGAGTGTGGTCGGGCGGCTCGTCACGGGTACGACAGCGGGCGCGATGATCGAGGCGATGGGCTATGTGAACTTCTACCTGTTCACCACCGTGATCGCGCTGCCGGGGATCATCCTGTTCTGGCTGATGATGCGGGCGGGGCTGATCGATCAGTCGATGGGGAGCGCGGGGGAGGGGGAGTAGGGCTACCGTACCCGTCAGCGTACGTCGGCCCCGCCCACCTTCCCCCGCCGGCTCTCGAACAGCGCACACGTCTCCCCAACGGTGATCAGCACTGCCTCCTGATCGAAGCGGCTGTTATACGCCGCCGCGATGTCCGACAGGCGTTTGCGGTCGTCGGCTCGCCCCGGCAGGACGATCAGGATCACCTTGCTCGGTTCGTGGATCACATGGCCTTGGGTCAGCCAGCGGCCCTGCGCGTCGTACAGGGTCATGCCGTCGGGGAAGCGGCTGCTGACCTCGCGGTCGAGGAAGTCGGTGAACTGTTCCTCGGTCACCGGCGGGTCGCTATGGTGGCGGCTCAGGCCCATGAAGAGTTCGGCGACGGAGCGCTTGCTCTCGCCCGGTGCGCAGCGGGTGGCGGCGTGGGCGGGGAGGGCGAGGGTGAGAGCGATCAGGCTCAAAAAGACATGTCGGATGCGGAGCGCCCCAAAAAAACCGTCATCCCCGCGGAAGCGGGGACCCATGGACGGCGGCACGATGAGGTTGGAGCGCCCATAACCGTGGGTTCCCGCTTTCGCGGGAATGACGGTTGGGCAGCAGGGCATGCCATGCACGAGCTCTGGGGTGTGCATCACCACACATGCACCCGATCGGCCGGCGCCAGATAGAGCTTGTCTCCCGGCTTCACCCCGAACGCCGCATACCAGGCGTCGATATTCCGCACGATGCCGTTCACCCGATAGGCATCGGGGCTGTGCGGGTTGGAGAGGAGTTGCGCGCGCAACGCGCCCTCGCGCTGCTTGCCCTGCCAGGATTGCGCATAAGCGAGGAAGAAGCGCTGATCCCCCGTATAGCCGTCGATCACCGGGGGCTCGCCATGGCGCGACACATAGCGACGATAGGCGGCATAGGCCGCCTCGAGCCCGCCGAGGTCGCCCAGATTTTCGCCGAGCGTAAGCTGGCCCTTGATGTGGACACCGGGGATCGGCTCATAAGCGTCGAACTGCTTGATCAGATTCTGCGCGTGCGCGGTGTAGAGATCGGCCGATTGTTTGGTCCACCAGTCACGCAGGCGCCCTTGTGCGTCATATTGGCGGCCTTCGTCGTCGAAGCCATGGCCCATTTCATGGCCGATCGTAGCCCCCGTCTCACCGTAATTGACCGCCGGATCGGCGGCGGCGTCGAAGAAGGGCGGTTGCAGGATCGCGGCGGGGAAGGTGACCTGGTTCATCGTCGGGTCGTAATAGGCATTCACTTCCTGCGGGGTCATGTACCACAGGTCGCGATCGACCGGCTTCGTCATCCGCGACAGATCGAGCTTCCATTCGAAGATGCCGGCATTCATCGCATTGGCCAGCGGATCGGCGCGGTCGACGATCATCGCGGAATAATCGATATATGTCTTCGGGTGGCCGATGCGCGGATCGAATGAGGCGAGCTTGGCGAGCGCTTCCTTGCGGGTCGGCGCGTCCATCCAGGCGGCATGGTTGATCTTGTCGGCATAGGCAGCGCGCAGATCCTCGATCAGTTCGCTGGCGAGCTTGTCGGTCTCGGGCGTCCAGTGATCCTTGACGTAGAGCTGCCCCACCGCCTCGCCGAGGCTGCCGTTGATCAGGCGGATGCCGCGTTTCCAGCGATCGGATTGCTGCGGCACGTCGCGCATCTTGTGGCTGTAAAAGTCGAAGCGCGCGTCGTCGAATGCCTTTGGCAGGAACTGCGCGTGATCGCTGACGAAGCGGAAGGTGATCCAGTCCTTCCACGTGTCGATCGGGGTATCGCCCACCCTCTTGCCCGCAGCGGCGACGGCGGTGGTTTCGCGCACGACCACCGTCGGCATCGCGCCGAGCCCGGCATGGTCGAGCGTCGCGGGCCAATCGAATTCGGGGGCGAGCCTGGTGAGTTCGGCGCGGCTCATCGGGTTGTAGGTCGCCTGCGGATCGCGGCGGCGCTCGGGTGTCCACTGGTCCTGCGAGAGCTTCGTCTCCAGCGCGACGATGCGATCGGCCTTCGCGGGCGCATCGCCGATGCCCGCGAGCGTCAGGATCCGGACGATATAGTCGCGATATTGCTTGCGAATCGTCTCATATTTTGCGCCGGGCAGCAGATAATAATCGCGGGTCGGCAGGCCGAGCCGGGCCTGGCCGGCGTTGATCGTATAATGGGACGGATCCTTGTCGTCGGGCGCGACGCCGATATCGATCGGGCTGGCGTAGCCGGGTTCCGCCATCAGATTGTTGAGTTGGGCGCGCGTCGAGACCGATGCGATCCGCGCGAGCCAGGGCTGCAGCGGCTTGGTGCCGCGCGCCTCGATGCCGGCCTCGTCCATCCAGGCGGTGTAGAAATCGACGATTTGCTGGACCATCGGATCGTTGTGCGGCTGTTTCGCCGCCGCCTCGACGAGCCCGCGCACCTCGCGCTCGGAAAGATCGGGCAGCTCGCTATTATAGCCGGCCGAGGATTTGTCGGCGGGGATCGGATAGGTTTTGAGCCAGGTGCCTTCGGCAAAGCCAAAGAAATCGTCGCCCGGCTTTATCGATGTGTCCATCGTCGCATAGTCGACGCCCCAAGGGCCATATTTGGGTTTGGCGGGGGGCTGGGCGGCGGCCGTCGCGATGCAGGTTGCGGCGGTGATCAGCAGGAGGGCAAGCGTGCGGCTCGGGCGCATGAACGGCTCCGTATCAGGCGAGTTGCCGAATTAGAGCAGCAAAGCGCGCCTGATGCATCCGCTAAAATGAGCGTCTGCCGAAACAAGCTAACGCCCGCCAAGGCCGGAGCCTTGGCGGGCGTTAGCCACCCCCGCAGGTGTAATGAGATCAGGCGATCTGCAGTGCGGCTACCGCGGAGCGGCGGCGCTTGCGCAGGCTGAAGCCGACGATGCCGAAGCCCAGGATCAGCATTTCCCACGTCGACGCTTCCGGCGCGGCCGACACGAATGCGCCGGTGAGCGAGACGCTGTCGAGCAGCGAGAAGGGCGGCTGCCCGCTCGGTGTGCCGGCGGCGAGGAAGTAGAGCGTGTCGCTGGCTTTCGAGGCGACGAAATTATAGGTCTGGGTCTGCCAGCCGGTAAAACCGTGGCTGGCATCATTGAGGATAGCGGTCTGACTGCTCAGGCCTTCGTCGGTCAGGCCGAACTTCCACGATTCAGTCGTCGCGCCATCGAAATTCTTCTGCTGCGCGCCAGCCCAGTTGAAGGTCAGCGAATAGCTTTGGCCGACGATGAGCCCGGAAATCTGCTGACTGATCCGGGCCACCTGATAGGCGCCGTCGGCACCTATGAAGTTGCCGCCCGTGGGGCTGGCGACGAACCCGTTGTTGACGCCGCTGCCGGGCCCCCACAAGGTCACGTTGCCGCTATCGCCATTCGCGCCGGTGCTCGTCGCGGTCGCGCCCGAGAAGATGAAGTTGTAGCCGGGGGCGCCGCCGGCCTCGTTCGCATTGGTCCACCCCACCGCATTGGTATTGTAGTTGAGCTGGCCAATGCCGTTGGTGGTAAGCTCGAAATCGCCATTGGTGATGAACTGGTGCGCCGGATCGATGGTCGCCAATGCCGGTGCGGTGGCAGCCAGGCCGATGAGCGTCGCGATCCCCAGCAAGGCGGCTTTCAGCGTGCCGCTGGCGCGACGAGCCTTCACATCATGCATGCCCGAAAGAATCGACGTCATTCTCTGCCCCCCGAATATATGCCACGCATAGCCGAAACGATTGCGCCGGGCGATAGGTTTGTCGGTCCGACCCACCGGCAGAGGCCGGGATTTCCGCGAAGCAAAGCAACCGTACAGCATGCCACATTTCCGAATATGTTCCGTCTACGGAATATTAAGCAATATTCGCGCCATTATAAATTATTTGTATATTTCAATTGTTTAATCGTGCTCCTTGATTGCCAAGAAATGCAAATTGTAAAATCTGCCGACAACAGGTTTGCTGGATCTGCTCCATCGTCGCCGCAAAGCAGCAAGCGGATAATACGCCGTGATCGCCGCCGCGAAAATCGCTATCGGTATTGCGGGGCTGCTCCTCCGGCGGGGGAGATCATTAGCAAGAGGGTTTGAAGTGCGGGGTAAAGTAAGCTTTCGGGGTGGCGCGGTGATCTGCGCTCTGCTTCTGTCGGGCTGCCATAATGAGCCCAAGGGTCAGGTGATCGCTATCGTCAATGGGCATGAGATCTCGTTCCAGGATCTGAATGCCGAGCTCGACGGCCTTCAGCTCCCCGACAACGTCGATCGCAAGCAACTGCGGCGGATCCTGTTGCAGCAGGTGATCGATCGCGAGCTCATGGTGCAGAAGGCGCATAAGATGGGGATCGACAAGACCCCCGAATATGTAAGCGAGGTTCGGCGCGGTGAAGAGAATCTGCTCGCCGGGATGATCGGTCATAATGTTGCGGTGACGGTGCCGTTGCCGGACGAGCGCGACATCCAGCAATATATCGACAGCCACCCATTTCAGTTCGGCAGGCGCGAGCAGTTGAAGTTCGATCAGATCCTGTTCGATCCGCCCAAGGACCGGCGCAAGCTCGACGTGCTCAAGGATACGCACTCGCTTGACGCGGCGGCGGCGGCGCTGCAATCGATCGGCGTCGCCTTCACGCGCGGCGAGGGCGCGATCGACACCGGTCCGACGGCGCCCGATCTGGCCGCGCAGATTGAGGCTGCGCCGCCGGGCGAACCGATCCTGTTGCCGCAGGGCAATCAACTCGCGGTTGGTGTGATTACCGCGCGCCAGCCAATTGCCACACCGCCGGCCGCCGTGCACCTTGCCGCGGCGCGCGCAGTCCGCGCCGCCGCTTTGCTGCATGAAAGCCAGGCACAGATCCAAAGCGTCCGCGAAAAAGCCAAAATTGATTATCGAGACCCTGAACTGGCGCCAGCGCCGGTTGCCCGGCGCTAAAACGTTTCCCCGAGTTCGGGCTCCGGCTCGGGGAAACGCTTTACGTCAGCGCCCGCTCGATCAGTCGCCCCAATCGTGCCGAGAAAGCGCGCGGATCGAGCGGGTGTTCGCCGTCGGCAATCTGCGCTTCGTCGAGCAGCAGATGCGCCGCATCTTCGCGGAAGGTCTTTTCGTCCTCGCCCAGCGCGGCGAGTTTGACGATCAGGCCGTGGCGCGGATTGACTTCGAGCACGGGCTTCGCCGCCATCGGCGCCTGGCCGGCGGCCGCCAGGATCTTTTCGAGCTGGCGGTCCATGCCGCGATCGGGGGCGACCAGGCAGACCGCGCTTTCGGTCAGCCGGTCGGAAGCACGAACGTCGGACACCGCTTCGCCCAGAATCTCCTTGGCGAAGGCGATAAAGCTGGTGACCTGCTCGCTGGCTTCGACTGACGGCGTCGCATCACCCTCGGCGAGCGGGATCAGGCTGAGGTCGGCGGCGCCCTGCGTGACCGATTTGAACGGCTTGCCGTCATGATCGACGCCGGCGGTGACCCAGAAACTGTCGACCTGATCGGCGAGCAGCAGCACTTCGATGCCGCGGGCGCGATAGCCTTCGATCTGCGGCGAGGCTTTCAGCCGGTCGAGATCGGTGCCGACGGCATAATAGATCGCCGTCTGGTTCTCCTTCATCCCCGCGACATAGTCTTTCAGTGAGCGCCAGCCGTCGCCGGCCGTGCTCCGGAAACGGGCGAGGCCCAGCAGGCTCTCGCGGCGCTCATAATCCTCGTACAGGCCTTCCTTGATGACCGGCCCGAAATTTTCCCAAATCGCGGTATAGGCTTCGACATCGTTGCCGGAGAGCTTTTCGAGTTCGGAAAGGACGCGGTTGGTGACGCCCTTCTGGATCGCCGACAGAATCGGGCTTTCCTGAATCATCTCGCGCGACATGTTGAGCGGCAGATCGGCCGAGTCGACCAGCCCGCGCACGAAGCGAAGGTAGCGGGGCAGGATGTCGGCTTCATCGGTGATGAAGACTCGGCGGACGTAGAGCTTCATACGGCCCTTGCGATCGGGATCGAACAGGTCGAACGGCTTTGATCCGGGCACGAAGGCGAGCACCGAATATTCCTGCCGGCCCTCGGCACGGTAATGGAGCGTGATCGCAGGCTTGTCGAACTGACCGGCGACGCTGCGATAGAAATCGGTATATTCGTCCTCGCTGACCTCGGACTTGGACTTGGTCCAGAGGGCGGCGCCATCGGCGATCTCGGCGGGTTCGGCATCGGGCTTTTCAAGGATGGAGATCGGCACGGGGACGTGGCCCGACTGCGCCTTGACAATCCGCTCGACCTTGAAGCGCTCGGCGAAATCCTTCGCATCCTCCATCAGGTGGAGGACGACGCGGGTGCCGCGCGGCGGCGCTTCGGCGACCTCGACCGGTGCGATCGTATAGGTGCCGAGTCCGTCCGACGACCACATCGCGGCTTCGTCCGATCCGGCGCGGCGCGAGACGACATCGACCTTTTCGGCGACCATGAACGCCGAATAGAAGCCGACGCCGAACTGGCCGATCAACTGCGTGCCTTCGCCTTCCTTGTTCGCGGCGATCCGGTCCATGAACGCCTTGGTGCCCGAGCGCGCGATCGTGCCGAGCGCCTCGGACATGTCGGCGGTGGTCATGCCGATACCATTGTCCTCGATCGTCAGTTTGCGATTGTCGGGATCGAGGATCAGCGAGATCCGCGGCTGCGGATCGTCGCCGAGCAGGGCCGGATCGGCGATCGCCTCATAACGCAGCTTCTCGCATGCATCAGCGGCGTTGGAGATCAGTTCGCGCAGGAAGACATTTTTGTCCGAATAAACCGAATGCACCATCATGTGGAGCAGCTTGGCGACATCGGCTTCGAACGCGTGGGTCTCGGGGGCAGCTTCGGTGATGGTTGTCATGGGCTTGAAAGGTCTCTCCGGGTTGAAACTTGCCGCGGAGATGGCGGGCAGCGAATTTTATTTCAAGGGGCAAGCACCGGTCGACGGCACGGGTTCTTTTGAGCAAGCCAGGCCCCGCTTCTCAAAAATCGCTCGGCGTGAGCGCGATCACGGATATCGCGTCCGATCGGGCCTAGAACAGGATCGACATCGGGAGAGGTGGTGACAATAAGAGCCTAGTCGATGTTCGATCATATTCGCCAATGCCCAGCTATTGTATCCGAAATGGTTCAATATGGGTGGTGATGAATTGTTCGCAGGATATGTTCATGTAAAGCGTAAGGAGTAAGTAGCATGCCGTTACCGTCAAATGTCCATGAATTGATGGCCAATCTGCACGAGCAAGGCGTCGTCAATCTCGATACGTCGATCCGCTCGCTTGTTCAGCCTGCGGTGCTTGGCTCGGCCAGCCCGAATTCGCTGCCGACCGACATCATCATTGGCCCGCGCTACGTGTTCGTCACGAAGGTCGGCCAGCAGGCCGGCATCAACGAACAGGTCGGGGCCGTTGCCGGCCACGCCGCCGGCATCCGCTGAACATTAAGGGAAGGAGAATTCCAATGCCAACGACTCCTGTTCAGGCGTCCAAGACGCTGACCGCGCTTTCCGACGCCAAATTCCTCAACCTCGATGCCTCGCTGCGTTCGCTGGTCCATCCGGCCGGCATGGGCGGCATGTCGGTCGGCGGTCCGGTTTCGGATGAAGGCCCGGCGATCCTGATCCACGAGAATTTCGTGTTCATCCATGTCGGCGGCCTCGTCGGCGGGATTAACGAGATGACCCAGAAGGCGGGGATCGCGGAAGCCGCGGGCCGTGTCGCCGGTGGGCTCTAATCATCCGTCGCGAGAGTGGATGATCGAAACTTTGGGCCGCGTCCTTCGGGATGCGGCCCATCTCCTCGATCGGCTCCCCGCGCTCTCGCCGCATTGGCCCGCGGATCGCACCAGCGGCCATGTCGACAAACTGATCGGGGAATCGGCGTTGCTGTTGCTCGCCGCGGCACGTGTGCCCGCCGACGTGCTGTGGCCCCATATCGCGAGTTTGACCGCCTCGCTGATTCCGCATGTCCATTCGGTCCGATCGCGGGCGCTGCTGATGCGGTCCCGGAGGAACCGGCATGCGATCCTGCTGCCGCACCTCGTGCTCGCAAAGCTCGGATATTGCGATCCGGTGCTCGAAGGCTTGTTGTGCGACGGTGCTGGCGCGGGTGAGGCCGAGGTGCAGGGCTTCCGGCTGGCCGAACGCGAATGGTTGCGGGCGCTCGACGAGGGGACGCCGCCCGACATGCGGCGCTTTACCGGCGACACCATCTTTTCGCGACCGCTCAATGTGCTGGAGATGGATCGTGGCGATCTCTACGCGGTGACCCATTGGGTCGCTTACGCCACCGATCTGGGCCAGGTTGCGGCACCCCGCTGGATGGTCGATGCGGTCATCGCGATGATCGACGACGCGATCGCGTGGCAGATCGGGGCCGAGGATCTCGACCTGCTGGGTGAGCTGCTGATGATGGCACGGATGCTGCGGCTGCCGCAGAGCCCCGCGACCGACGCTGCCTGGGCACTGATCCGGGCTGCGTGGGACAGGATCGGTTTTCTGCCCAGCCCCAGCTATCGGGCCGCGGACGTGGAGCCGCTCGAAGGCGATGCCCGCGCCGCGCATGAGGCGGCGCACGTCTATCATACGATGTATGTGCTCGGATTGCTGTGTGCGACCGAAGTGCGCTTCCCGTCGCGCAACATCCACAGGTCCCACGCGGATTGGGCCTATGCTCTGGTGGTGGCGCAGGATGCGGAACGCGCGGCCGAACGGGCGGCGCCTTATTGCCGCGGCAAGCCCGGGTCGATGGCCGATGGCGCCGATCCATCGCCGCAAGCCGCGCCGCCATTCTGGCGCGGTGTGCTGGAAGCCAACGCGCACCACGCCGACATCGTCGCCGCGGCGGACCTCATATCGGCGGTGCGCAGCTATGATCTGGCCGCGTTGGCGCGATCGATGGACCGGTGGATTGCGGACGGGCTGCCGGCATCGGGGCTGTTTATCGATGCTGTGACCTTTCTGATCCGCCAGCAGGTGGCGGACGGTGCGATCGGCGCGCAATTTCTGATTGATCAAAATCGCGCGAGCCCGGCGGCGGCCATTGTGACGAGTGCGCTGGCCGAACTGCTGGCGCGATCCGCGATCCATATTCGAACGGAGCTTGCCGCGAGCGGGGCCGTGCCGATGCGGGAGTGCGTGCATTGAGAGCGGGCTGGCGGGTGGATTAGGAGACGATATGGTGAAAGGCCTGCCCGGCCGTCATTCTCCGCTTGCACGCGCCACCAGACATCCGTCACAGAGAGGCCGGCTGAGCAGCCCGCCCGCCGGTGCGGCGAGGCTGCTCCAGGGGGGCCTGGCTATGGGGCGTGCAGCGAAGCTCGCGACCGATTTCGGGGAGGGTGGCGATCCCGCGGCGGACGTGGGGCCGCCGGCGCGATATCGCGCTTTCATCAGCTACAGCCATGTCGATGAGACGGTGGCGCGCCGGCTCCATCGCTGGCTGGAAACCTATCGCATTCCCGCGCGGCTTGTCGGCCAGATCACGGAGGAGGGGACCGTGCCGCGACGGCTGTCGCCGATCTTCCGCGATCGTAACGAATTGCCGGCGTCGAGCAGCCTCGACGATGCGGTGAAGGCCGCGCTCGCCGAATCCGCCAGCCTGATCGTCTTGTGTTCGCCCGATGCCGCGCGTTCGCGCTGGGTGGGAGAAGAGATCAGCCATTTTCGGGCGACTCATCCCGATCGGCCGGTGCTGGCGGCGTTGCTGCGCGGTGCCCCGGAAGACGCGTTTCCGGCGGCGCTGATCGATGATGGCGAGGCCGAACGAAAGCGCGAACCGGTGGCAGCCGATTTTCGGAAAGGCGGCGACGGCAAGCTCGCGCGGCTGAAGCTGGTTGCAGGATTGAGCGGCGTCGCGCTCGATGAGATCGTCCAGCGCGACGCGCAAAGACAGTTGCGGCGTGTGATGGCCATCACGCTCGGAATGATCGTTTCGACGCTAATATTGGCGATGCTCCTGATCGTTGCGCTCGAAGCGCGCAACGAAGCGGAGCGCCAGCGCCAGCAGGCCGAAGGACTGATCGAATTCATGCTCACCGATTTGCGATCACGGCTGCAGGGGGTGGGCAGGCTCGACATATTGGGATCGGTCAACGAGCGCGCGCTGGCTTATTATGGCGCGCAGGGCGATCTGGGCCGGCTGCCGAGCAGCTCGCTCGAACGGCGTGCCCGTGTATTACAGGCGATGGGCGCGGACGATCAGCGGCGGGGCGCTGTCGATATGGCGCTGAATGAATATCGCGAGGCGCACCGGACGACCCGTGCGCTGCTGGCCGAAAAACCGAACGATGCGCAGCGTATCTTCACGCATGCGCAGAGCGAATTCTTCCTGGGCTATGTCGATTATCAGCGCGGTCGATACGATGCGGCACGCCCGCATTTTCAAGCCTATCTCGATCTGGCGCGCCGGCTCGTCGCGATCGATCCGCACGATGTGCGGGCGTTGCGCGAATATGGCTATGCGCAGGGCAATATGTGTTCGCTCGAACTTTCCAGCAAGGCGAATATGGCACAGGTGCTTGGCGCCTGTCGCGGCGCGCTGTCGGCAATGAAGAAGGTCGCTGCCGCCAGGCCCGCCGATGCGGAGGTGCGCAACGATCTGGCCAATCGTCATGCGTGGATGGCCGATGCGCTGCGCGCGTCGGGCCGGATGCGCGAGGCGCTGGCCGAGCGGCAGGAGCAGGCGCGGATCGTAGATGATCTGCTGCGCTCGGACCCGATCAATGCCGGCTATCGGCAAAGCTGGATGCTGTCCCGTTATTCCATCGCGATGTTGTACGTCGACCTTGGCGACAAGCAGGCGGCCTGGCAGCCGGCTCGAGAAGCTCGCGACGCGAATGCATTGTTGATTGCCACCGATCCACAAAATCAGGACTGGCGCCATTGGCGCCAACGTATCGCGGATAGCTTTCGTGGTCTTAGCAAGGAGAATTGATGATGACGCACAGGAAGATGGCACAATATCCCTTGTCTTTGGCGGCGCCGACGGGTGTGGAGCCGCGGAACGCGATAGTGAACTTCAGCGTCACCCTGACGGCTGATGGCAGAGACATCATTCTCGTGATGGAGGATATGGAAACCGGAAAAGATTATATCGCTATTAAGGAGCATAGCGACGTCAAAATCGTGCTCCGCGGTGACCAGATCTTCTTTTCGAAAGAGCATGACGGTATCACGATGAAGGATGACGACCTCGGCCATTTGTACGGAGGTCTCGAATATGGCGACTATGATAAGGAACTCGACCGCTACAGGAGCGTCAAGTTCGTCGCCTGTTTCAACAAGGGCGGAAAAGTCGGTACGAAACACCCGTTCAACATCAATGTGGATCTGTTGCAAGGCGGCTCCAAGGCGCCGCGCTGGATCGGCCTGACGATCGATCCTGACATCACGAATCCGCCGCCGCCCCGGGACTGAGCGTGGCTGGCAAAGTGGGCTGCATGAGAGATAGGGCAGGACGGATGATACTGTGAACAACGCGATGCTCGCGGCGATCAGGCGTCACGCGCGCTCGGGCGATACCGAGCGTGCATGGCAGCTGTTCGCCGACGGCGGCTTCGAAGGCGAACGGCGAAACGCCAACATCCTCAGCCTCAAGGGACGCTTGATAAAGGATCGCGCGCTCAAGGCTCCGGCGGGCGAGCGATCGGCGCTGTTACGGGCGGCGGGCGATGCCTATCTCGATTCAGCCACGATCACGCCGGCCACCTATCCGTTGATCAACGCGGCGACGATTGCTTTGTTGAGCGACGATCGCCCGCGGGCGGAGACTCTTGCCCACCGTGTGTTGGCGATGCTGGAAAGCGGCGGATACCAGGCCGAGACGCCTTACTGGCTCGGCGCCACGCGCGCCGAAGCCTGGTTGCTGCTGGGCAGGATCGTCGATGCGCGTGGCGCTTTGGCCGAGGCGGTTCGGCGTGCGCCGCAGGCGTGGGAGGACCATGCCTCGACTTTGCGCCATTTCCGGCTGATTCTGGAGAAGCTGGGCGAGCCGACGGACTGGCTGCGCACCTATCAACCGCCGTCCAGCCTCCATTTCAGCGGGATCATCCATGTTGCGCCCGATGCTGGCGAGGCATCGGCGCGGATCGGTGCCGCCATCGACGCGGTGAAGCCCGGTTTTGCATTCGGGGCGCTTGCGGCTGGCGCCGACATCATGGTGGCCGAAATCCTGCTCGACCGCGGCGTCGATCTGCACATCGTCCTCCCATCGCTGACCAGCGCGTTCCGCCGGGATTCTGTCGGGCAGTTCGGCGCGGCATGGGAGGGGCGATTCGATGCGGTGCTAGCCGCCGCCGGCACTGTCGAGGAGATCGGTGATCTCGATCGGGTGTCCGAAGCGGGCATCTTCATGGGCGACGAAATGGCGATGGGGCTGGCGATCCGTCACGCGCATGTGCTGGAAAGCAGCGCGTCGGCGCTGAGGATCGGCGATGGTGCTCGGCTCAGGGGGCGCGGACTCGACGATGCCTGGACGCGGCAGGGGCTGGCGATCCATGCCGTCCCACTCGATCGGGACTCGCGCCGCGCAGTTGGAGCGCTGCCTGCTTTCACGCGCGAGGCACTGGTCGCTGTCCCTTACGGCCATGCCGTCGCCGCTGAACTCGCCGCGGCCGGTGCGCGCGTCGATCGGCTCGGATCCCACACGATCGCCAGTTTTGCTGATCCGGTCGCGGCGGTGCGCGCCGCGCTGGCCAGCGGTCGCGATACGAACATGCCGCTGGGCATCGCCTATATGGCGTTCAATCCCGATATGCCGATGCGCGATCGCGCCGAACAGGCGGTGCATATCGCCGGCGCCGTCCATCCGGGCAGTATCTCTGTCTCCCGCTCGACCGCGCTCGCGCTGACGCTCGAGGCGCCGGACCTGCGCTGTGAGAATTTCGGGCACATCGCTACGCCACAGGGCGACATCGCGCTGAGTATCATCGCGTCGTCATAGGGTGACGGGGGCTCCGGGGAAGACTTCTCATTCTTTAACCGATCCAGTCTGCAGCTCTGATAATTTAGCAAATAATGTTCTGTTGCCGCAAAAATAGTGCTATCGAAGTGCCATGCCGTCGCGGATTTCCCTTGAGCTGGCGTTTACGTCGCCGACGCCGCCTTTGGCCCGGTTGCCGCGCGACTGGAGGGGCTTTTCAGCGGAGTATGTCGACTTCACTAGCGACGCGCCCTTTGAATTCCGAAATCTCGGCGACAGCCATTATCTTGCACTTCATGACATTGCACTCCGCGACGGGGAGCTGAAAATCGACGGGCTGACACGCCGGAATACTCTCGATCTGCGCGATACGATCACTTTCGTACCAAGAGGTTGCGAAGTTAGCGGATGGTCTGACCCGGTAGAGCGGTCGAACAGCTTTGTTGCGATGTACTTCGATCCCGAAGTGATTCGCGAGGATCTGGGCGCTCGTTATATGCGAGCCGAGCCTGGGCCGTTCGCTTATGCGCGGAATGCACCGCTTCGCGATACGCTGAAAAAGCTCGAGGCGGTGATTCGCGAACCCGAAATTGATGAACTGCATGCCGAAAGCCTGTGCCTTCTCGCTTCGCTAGAGATTTTCGGCGTCATGGCGGACGCGCAGGGGCGGCTGTCGGATCGACAAGTCACGGCGGTGACAGAATTCGTGGAAGCGCAACTGCATAAGCCGATCGGATTGTCCGACATGGCTGCCGTTGCCGGGCTTAGCCGATTCCATTTTTCCCGCGCGTTCAAGGCGACGACGGGCGAGAATCCTCATGGTTTCGTCCAAAGGCGCCGCATCGCCCGCGCCGCCAACCTTCTGACCACCAGCGATCTATCGATCGAGGCTATCGCGTTGGTGGTGGGCTTCGCGGGGGCTTCGCAGTTCCGGCGAGTTTTTCGCGATCAGATGGGGATTTCTCCATTAAGTTATCGATTGCAACGGCGTTGAGCTGAAAGGGAACATGTCTGAAATCGACCAAAACGCGCTTGATCTGACCGTCTGCGATCGGGAGCCGATAACCCGGCTCGATCGAATTCAAAGCTTTGGCTTTCTGATCGCACTCACCAACGACTGGACGATCGTTCGAGTCTCTGAAAATATCGAGGGCTTCTTAAAGGCAGATCCCGCTCGGTTGCTGGGCTCCCGCTTTGATAATTGGATCACGCAGTCTGCGTTGCACGACATCCGCAATCGCATGGCAATTATGTCGTCAACCTGTGGAGAGAGGCTGTTCGAGGTCAAGATTGTCCCGAACGCTCCGCCGGTCGATCTCGCAATACATTTCCAGGGCGATCTTCTGATCATCGAAGGCGAACGATCGCAGAAGGCGGAACGCATGGAGGCTGCGTCCATGGTCCGCGCCATGACATCGCGCCTTGCCAGATCTCCGACAATCGACAGGTTCCATCGCGATGCCAGTCGGCAGGTCCTGGCCATTACCGGTTTCGATCGGATCATGATCTATCGGTTCGATCACGATGGGAATGGAGAGGTTATTGCCGAGGCGACCCGCAGCGGCATGGAAAGCTTTCTGGGCCTGCATTATCCCGCGACCGACATCCCGCAGCAGGCGCGGGCGCTGTACCTGATCAATCCGTTCAGGATAATTGCGGATGTCGACGCTCCCACAGTCGCGCTGTTCCCGCCTGCCGATTCGGTAACACCGCCGCTCGATCTTTCGCTGTCGGTCAGCCGCGCCGTCTCGCCCGTTCATATCGAATATCTGCGCAATATGGGAATCGGTGCGTCGCTGTCGATTTCCATCGTGGTCGAGGAGCGGCTGTGGGGGCTTATCGCCTGCCACGCGCGGGCTCCACGCCTCCCAAGCTTCGTCATGCGAACAACGGCTGAGCTGTTCGGCGCAATGTACTCGATGATGCTGGAAAGCCGTTTGCGGCGCGGCAGTGCCGAGGACGAACAGAGGGCGCGCGCGCTCGCCGATCGCGTCATCACGATGATCGCCGGTGACGAAACACTGATGGAAAACGCGCAATGGCTGCAGGACATGACCCGCGACATGATCGATTGCGATGGCGTTGCGATCTATCGTACGGGAGCGGCACATCTCCACGGTGCCACGCCACCGGAAGATCAGGTGACTGCCCTTGCCCACCATTTGAATGCGGCCTCTCCCAGCCGCGTTTTTGTCACCGATAAACTGTCGGCCATCCATGCACCATGTGGGACGACGGCGGATCGCGCCGCTGGCATGATGGCGATCCCGATTTCCCGGGTCCCCCGCGATTATATCATGCTGTTCCGCCGCGAACGATTGAACGAGGTGCGGTGGGGTGGTGATCCTGCCAAGCCCGTCGAGCCCACCGCCGATGGCTCTCGCCTCTCTCCACGCAAGAGTTTTGCGGCATTTTCCGAGTTGGTACGCGGCACGGCGCTGCCTTTTTCCGATCGCGAGCAGCGCATCGGTGAGGCGATCCGCCAGGCCTTGATTGAAGTGATTCTGCGGTATTCCGATAGTGCCAGCGAGGAACGCAGGCGAGCGTCGGAGCGGCAGGAACTCCTGATTGCCGAACTCAACCACCGGGTTCGCAATATCCTCGGGCTGATCAGCAGTCTCGTCAAGAAGACCGGAAAATTGGCGACGGATGTCGCGACCTATGTCGAATCTCTCAGCGGACGAGTCCAGTCGCTGGCCCGTGCGCATGATCGGGTGACCCGGCAAAGTTGGGGACCTGCTGGCCTGGCAGGATTGTTCGAGGATGAGTTCGCGGCGCATGACGGGGCGCTTGGCCGTCTGCGTTTGTCGGGGTCCGGGATACGCCTTCTGCCGCAGGCGATTTCAACGGTGGCGCTGGTTGTGCACGAACTGGTCAGCAACTCGTGCAAATATGGTGCGCTCTCTTCGACTGGCAGCGTCGAAGTGAACCTGGACGTGGTCAATGGCGAAGGACTCTACATTCGCTGGAAGGAGCGTGGTGGACCGGTGGTTGTCGCACCGGCACGACGCGGCTTCGGCTCGGTTATCACCGAGCGGACGATACCATTCGACCTTCAGGGGACAGCTCAGATACGGTTTCTCGCGGCGGGGCTCGAGGCGGAGTTTTTCATCCCGCACCACCATGTGGTGATTGCACCAGACGATCTGGTCCAGCCGGTGGGCGCCAGTACAAGCGCCTTTTCGATGGAAATCGGCGAGGTGCAAGTTCAGACTCTGAGCGGCGCCGTCGTATTGCTGGTCGAGGATAATATGATCATCGCTCTGGAAGCGGAGGATATGCTCCGTGAACTCGGCGCGGTGGAGGTTGCCCTGGCGGCGACGATCGGTGAAGCGGAAGAGCTTCTTTCCCGACACCATTTCCAATTCGCCATGCTCGATATCAACGTCGGCAGGGGTACCAGTTTCGACCTGGCTAAAAAACTTGCGGCTGCGGGAACACCATTCATCTTCGCGACGGGCTATGGCGATGAACTGGCGCTCGAGCAACGTAATGGCGGCGAAATCGTCATCCAGAAACCATATGACCGTGACCATCTGGCCCGGGCCGTCGATCAGGTTCTTCGGCGTGTTCCTGTTGCCTAAAATGTTGAATGGGAAGAGACTTGGCGTTGATGAATGCGCGACAACGCTCCATTCGCGCCTGAAACAGGAAACCAGCTTCGCCCATCGGCGGGTTGAACAGGCGTTCGACCTGCCGAAAGCCGCCGGAGATGTGAACACATACGTCCTGGCGCTCGCCATGATGTATGGTGCCTTTTCCGGAATTCGGCAAGGATTGACGCTGATTGCCGGGAAAGGGGGCAAAGAAGCCGAACGCCAAGCATGCGTTCGTATCGAGCGATTGCAAGATGATCTCCGTTTTTTTGGTCTTCTTGCCGACGACAGTTCTTTTCCCCCAATCGTTCTCCACGACGTGCAAGAGGCCTTAGGCTGCGAATATGTCATGCGAGGTTCCGCGCTCGGCGGGCTGGTGATCTTCAACCGGGCGGCCACGCAGTTAAAAATCTCAAAGACGCGTGGTGGAAAATACTTCTACGGCGATGGCAAGGCGACCATCGCAATATGGTCGGCATTTCGGGAAAGACTGACGCGACTAGACGCCGCCGGAGAGTGCGCGGACCAAATCGTGGGGGGCGCTATCAAAGCGTTTTGCTATATCGAAAGGGTATTTTCCAATGCCGCCGACATCGGCTTAACCCGAACGTTACCCGGTGAGGGTGGGGTGCCTGGATTTGGGGTGGCTGCCTCCGTTGGCCCCAATGTTCGATTCTCGGGTTGATGCAGTGCTGGCCAAGCGGATGGAGCGATTGGCGCTGGCGGCGATAGCAGCCAAGCGCGATCCGCAGCGTTGGATCATGACTGCTGCAACTCTCACCGCGCTCCAAACTTCCCTCGAACGCGCCGAATTCGATCTTGACGCACCGCGGCTGATAACGCTCGAAGGGCCGATGTTCATGAACATTCCCATCGATATCGGCGTGCCTATGAATGATGATCCACCCGTCGATCTTGTGACACGATAGGTGCACTCTATCCATCGACGGGATGGTTGGTTTTTCGTCGCAATCCTGAATGTCTGCGGCGGGCCAAGCCAACAACATTTGCGTTTCGAAAGCCCTTTTATGGGCGGTTACGTCGCCGTGCAGGGGCACGGTAGCCGGTCCAGACGGGTCGAGTTGGTCGCCAGTTCAGAAACGGATACGGTGCCTTTGGCGAGATCGCGGCTACGCTTCCGTCCCAAACGGCCATTCCGGAATTCAATACACCATATCCTCGAGCATGCGCGGCGCGACAATCGTCATGTGGCGATCCGATCGGCTGATCACCCCGCGCCGTTCGAGCGCGCTAATCGCGCGCGATGCGGTCTCGCGCGATGTATTCGCGTTGAGCGCGAGAGCGGTCACCTTGGGCGGGGGAACGATCCGGTGGTCGGGACCGGCAAGCCGCATCAGTTCGGCATGGACGCGGCCCGGCGCGGAGAGGGTGCTGCGCGCGGCCATGCGATCGAGCGACATGTCTAGCTGCCGGGCCAGCCGCAACGCAAGTCCGGCGCCGATCGCGGCGTGACTGTTCGCAAGGGCGGCGAGCGTCGCGCTGGGCATGCGCAGCGCCTGGACATCGCCATTGGCGACAATGTCGGCGCGGTGCGTCGTGGGTGCCGGATAGGCGCCGAAAAACTCACCGGGTCCATGATAGGCCAGTTGGACCCGCTGCCCATCGAGCCCGAGCAGCTGGATATGGACGACGCCGTCGATCAGCAGCCAGCATTGATCGGATGGGTCGCCCTGATGCGCGAGCACCGTCTTGTGGGGAATGTTAAGCGGCACCATCGACTTGTCGAGCAGGGCGGCGACGGCCTCCTCGCAGGCGAACATCGCAGCAATGGCGGCAAGTCGCTCGTCCTTCTGCACCGTCAATTATCCCCGCAGGCCACGACCGGCGGTTCGGTCGATAGACCAGATGCATCCATTTCGGAAGGGAACACGCAATCCTGCACCATATCGCCGGATTAGCCGAAAGATTTGCTGCAATCGCGTGATCCAGCGCACGCTCATGTGCATTTGTCGACATTTCCTTTCGATTGCCCCCCAATGCGGGTTTCTTGCGCGACGCGCGGGCCAGCAATGCGATTCGCGGACGATGAATCGGAAAAGGACGGATGATGCCGCTGAACTTCTACGGGCACCCATTTTCATCATATTGCCAAAAGGCGCTGATCGCGTTGTACGAGAACGATATCAGCTTTGAATTCCGCGTGATCGAGCCGGGCGCGGACGAGATCGTCGCGCAATGGGCGGGCTTATGGCCGCTCAAGCGGTTTCCGCTGCTGGTCGACGGCGATCGGATGGTTGCCGAGTCGAGCATCATCATCGAATATCTCGACCTGCATCATCGCGGAGCCGTCCGGATGCTGCCGGATGATCCGGCCGAAGCGCTCGACGTGCGGTTCATGGACCGCTTCTTCGATCACTATGTCATGAACGTGATGCAGGTGCCGGTGGCCGAGGCCTTGCGCACAGGCGACGCGCGCAAGGACATAGCGCTGGCAGAGGCGAAGGCGGCGCTCGAAACGGCCTATGCCTGGCTCGACCGGCGGCTCGCGGGAAAGACCTGGGCGATGGGCGACACGTTCACGCTTGCCGATTGCGCGGCGGCGCCATCCTTATTCTATGCCGATTGGGTCCATGAGATCGATGGCTATCCCAATCTCCGTTCCTATCGTTCGCGCCTGCTGACCCGGCCATCGTTCAGGCGCGCTGTCGAGGAGGCGCGGCCGTTTCGGCCATATTTTCCGCTAGGGGCACCTGACCGCGACTGAGGTACCTTGAGGGGCGTATCGTCGATCCCTACATAGGCGGCACTGGTTCATTCGGGGATTCTGAAACATGTCTCGGGCGATGGCGATTGGGCGCGGCGTGTTGGCGGCGCTGCTGGTTATGACGATGGTGGCAGGACCAGCCGATGCCCGCCGCGGCGGCAGCTTCGGCAGCCGGGGTTCGCGCACCTATTATTCGCCCACGACGACCCGGCTGGCGCCGACATCGTCGGGGCCGGTCGCGCGATCGATGACGGCGCGGCCGACCTACCAGGCGCCGCAATATCAGCCCAGCTATGCGCCGGCCTATAATCCCCGCCCGCGTTTCGGATTTGGTAGCGGGCTGCTGACCGGTGTCGTGGCCGGCGGACTGATCGGCTCGCTGTTCGGACAACATGGCTGGGGCGGCGGTTATGGCGGCTATGGCATGGGCGGCGGTGCGGGCATGGGGCTGCTCGCGACCCTGATCCAGCTGGCGCTCCTTGGCGGCGTCATCTGGTTCGTGCTGCGGCTGTTCCGCGGCAAACGATCGACGCAACCGCCTTATTATGAGCGGCCGACAAGCTATGCCGCGGAGCCTTATGTCGCGCCGTCGCCGTTCAGCATGGGGCCGGGCGCTCCGTCCTCGGGCGCCGACATTTCGCTAACGGGCGCCGATCAGGAGGCGTTCGAGCGGCTGCTGATCGAGTTGCAGGATGCGTTCGGGCATGAGGATTACGGACGGCTGCGGACGATCACCACGCCCGAAATCATGTCCTATCTGGCCGAAGAGCTCAGCGACAACGCCACGCACGGGCGGCGTAACGAGGTGAGCAGCACACGCCTGCTCGACGCCGAAGTGTCCGAAGCCTGGCGCGACGATGACGGCTCAGATTATGCGACGATCGCGATGCGCTACGAAAGCATCGATGTGATGCGCGACCGCAATTCGGGTGCGATCCTCACCGGGGACCCCGGTCGCCCGACCCAGGCCACCGAATTGTGGACCTTCATTCGCCCGTCGGGTTCATGGAGCACGTGGAAAGTATCCGCGATCCAGGAGGCATAAGCGGTTTTTGAATCATTACGCGTCGGAATCCTGTGTGGCCGCCCGCACCTTATGCAGGAGTAGGAGGCCGCCATGCCTACAGGACCTTAGCGGGTTCGCTTCTGAAGGCTTTACGGCGCGGGGAAGCCGGCTACAAATGAACTATCCGTTGCCGAAGCGCGAATAGAATCGATGTGCCCAAATGGCGCCGCCGGCTGACAGGAATCGGGAGATGCGAATGTCTGAGCAAATCGAATTGACCAGTGTCCACAACACGGCGATCCAGTCAGCCGCGATCCGCGCCGGCCATACGCTGACAGGGTCCGAGCCGAAGATCTTCGAAGATTCGTTGGCGCTGGCGATCAGCGGCATGGCTGAACAGGATGCCATCGCCTTCTGCAAGAATATGGGGCCGAGCAACGCCTCGACTTGCGTCGTGCGTAGCCGCGTCACCGAAGATCGTCTTGCTGCGGCGCGCGAACGCGGCGTCGAACAATATGTGATCCTCGGCGCTGGCCTGGATACTTTTGCGCTGCGCATGGCGGACCGCCTCGGTTCGCTCACCGTCTATGAAATTGATGATCCGGTGTTTCAGCAGTGGAAGCGGGAGCGAATCGAATCGCTGGGACTGAAATCGCCACCACAGCTTCGCTACGCGCCATGCGATTTCGAAACGATGTCAATTGCCGAGGCGCTGGCGCCGGCGGGATTCGACGCCGACCGGCCGGTCTTCATCTCTTGGCTGGGCGTTACGCAATATCTGACGCTCGACGCCATCAGGGAAACGCTCAAATGGGCCGGCAAGTGTGCGCCAGGTTCCGAAATCGTGCTGACCTACACCGATGGCGGTGATCAGAGCGAAACGCTGATCGCCCATGCGGCAACCCGGGGCGTGAAGCTCTATTCGCATCCATCAGCTCAGGAAATGACCGATCTCCTGCGAGAAGCCGGCTTTACCAAGATCGAGCAACAGACACGGGAGCAGGCCAGCGAGCGCTATTTCAAGGATAGGGCTGACGGGCTCGTTGCCCCGGAATTTCAGCGCATGGCGATGGCCATCGTGTAAATTAGCATCGCGACCATACGGCGTCTGACGTCGATATTCCGCTGCGGTGGACTGTCGACGTCAATCCCCGGGTCGAGCGTGATAGCGCGGCGCGATCTTCCCCGCTAAACAGCCTGCCATGTTGCGCCTTACCGAACTGAAACTGCCGCTCGGGCATGCGCCCGAGGCGCTGCCTGCTGCGATCTGCGAACGCCTTGGCATCGCACGCGAGGACCTGCTGGGTTTCGAGATCGTGCGGCGCGGCAATGATGCGCGCCGGAAATCGGCGATCCAGATGGTCTATTCGATCGACGCCGACGTTGCCGACGAAGCCGGCGTGCTCGCGCGATCCGCCGGGAACCCGCATGTCCGGCCGGCCCCCGATACGGCCTATCGCTTCGTCGCGCAGGCGCCGGCCGACTATGCCGGCCCGCGGCCGGTGGTGATCGGCACCGGGCCGTGCGGATTGTTCGCCGGCCTGATCCTCGCGCAGATGGGGTTCCGCCCGATCATCCTCGATCGCGGCAAGGTGGTGCGCGAGCGCACCAAGGATACGTGGGGACTGTGGCGCCGGAGCGTGCTCGATCCCGAATCCAACGTCCAGTTCGGTGAAGGCGGGGCCGGTACCTTCTCCGATGGCAAGCTCTACAGCCAGATCAAGGATCCGCGCTATCTGGGGCGCAAGGTGCTCGCCGAATTCGTCAAGGCCGGCGCCCCGCCCGAAATATTGACAGAGGCGCACCCGCATATCGGCACGTTCCGGTTGGTGACGATGGTCGAAAGCATGCGCGCGGCGGTCGAGGCGCTGGGCGGCGAATATCGGTTCCAGCACCGGGTCGACGATATCGCGGTCGAAACGGCTGCCGACGGTGGCCGCCGGATACGCGGACTGCATCTCAGCACCGGCGAATATCTGGAGGCCGATCATGTCGTGCTCGCGATCGGCCACAGCGCGCGCGATACCTTCCATATGCTCCACGATCGCGGCGTTCATATCGAGGCAAAGCCCTTCTCGATCGGGGTCCGGATCGAGCATCCGCAATCGTGGATCGACACGGCGCGCTTCGGCGCCTGCGCCGGCCATCCCGATCTGGGGGCGGCCGCCTACAGCCTTTCGCACCATTGCAGCAACGGGCGCACTGTCTACAGCTTCTGCATGTGTCCAGGCGGCACGGTAGTTGCCGCGACGTCCGAGGTCGGCTGCGTCGCCACCAATGGCATGAGCCAATATTCGCGCAACGAGCGCAACGCCAATTCGGGGCTGGTGGTCGGTATCGATCCGGCGCGCGACTATCCCGGCCATCCGCTCGCCGGCATCGCGCTGCAGCGGCATTGGGAGCGGCTGGCCTTCGCCGCCGGCGGCTCTTCGTACGCGGCGCCGGGCCAGAAACTTGGCGATTTTCTCGCCGGCCGGCCGTCGAGCGAACTGGGCGAGGTGATTCCGTCCTATCGGCCCGGCGTGCATCTTACCGATCTCGCGAGCTGCCTGCCCGAATTCGTGGTGACGGCGATGCGCGAAGCGTTGCCGGTCTTCGGGCGCCAGATCCCCGGCTATGATCATCCCGACGTGCTGCTCACCGGGGTCGAGACCCGCACCTCGTCGCCGATCCGCATCACCCGCGGCAAGGATTATCAGAGCGTCAACACGGCGAACCTCTTTCCCGCTGGCGAAGGCGCAGGTTATGCTGGCGGTATTCTCTCGGCGGCGGTTGACGGGATCAAGGTCGCAGAGGCGGTGGCGACGGCGATGATGAGCGCTCGATAGAGGATCGCAACCGGACCGCCGGTGGATCGTTACGGGGAAGGCTCAGGCCGATCCCATGGGCACGAACAGGCGGAGAAACAGGTGACACGTTTGATCGGAATGATGGAGCGCGGATGCGCGGTGGCGGCGCTTCTGCTGATATCGGCGGCTGCCGTCGCACAGAACAGCGAGACAAGCGCCGATTCGGGGCATCCGAGCCGGTTCGAGGAAACGCGCAAGGAGGCCGGTGCGATCATCACCCAGCCCGCGCGCGACGTCGGCGTATCGAAGACGGTGATCCCCCCGCTGCTGGTGAAGGCGGCGGAAGATCCTTACGGCCTGGGCGGGCTCAAGAGCTGCCGCCAGATCGCTGGCGCGGTTCGGGAACTCGATGAGGTGCTCGGCCCCGATTTTACAGCGCACAAGGCCTATAAGGAAAACCGTGCGGGAAAGCTGGCGAAGGAAGGCGGCGAAACCGTGATCAACTCATTCATTCCGTTCCGCGGGCTGGTTCGCGAAGTCACGGGCGCCGCGCCCGCCGAGCGTCGCCGCGAAGCCGCGATCGCCGTCGGCTATGCGCGGCGCGGCTTTCTGCGCGGCGTGATGCAGGGCAGGGGCTGTCGCGGCTGATCCGTCGCCGCTCTTTCGCTCGTGTGAGGGTATAAAAGCCCCTCCCCTTCAGGGGAGGGGCTTTCGGCACATTTCTTCACGCCTCAGCGCACCAGCACACCGTGCGCCTTCTTGCCTGCCGACAGCCGCACCGGCGCATCGCCGACGGTCACGATCGCATTTTCGTCGGCCACCTTGTCGCCTTCGATGCGCGCGCCGCCGCCCTTGATCAGCCGGCGGGCCTCGCCCTTCGATGCGACCAGCCCGAGATTGAGGAGCGCGTCGACGATGCCGATCGATCCTTCGGGAACGCTGAACGTCGGCAGTTGCTCGCCGGCCGAGCCCTCCTCGAAGGTCTTGCGCGCGGTTTCGGCCGCGGCTTCGGCGGCCTCGGCGCCGCGGCACATCGCGGTCGCGGCATTGGCGAGGATCTTCTTGGCCTCGTTGATCTCGGCGCCACCCAGCGCCTCCAGCCGCGCGATCTCGTCGAGCGGCAGATCGGTGAACAGCCGCAGGAAACGGCCGACATCCTTGTCGTGGGTGTTCCGCCAGAACTGCCAGTAATCATAAGCCGGCAGCGAATCCTCGTGCAGCCACACCGCGCCCGACACCGTCTTGCCCATCTTGCCGCCGTCGGCCGTCGTGATCAAAGGCGTGGTGACGCCGAACACTTCGGTGCCGTCGATCCGGCGCGCCAGCTCGATACCGTTGACGATATTGCCCCACTGATCGGAGCCGCCCATCTGCAGCCGGCAGCCGTTGCGGCGCGACAGCTCCAGGAAGTCATAGGCTTGCAGGATCATGTAATTGAATTCGAGGAAGCTCAGCGATTGCTCGCGATCGAGCCGCAGCTTGACCGAATCGAAGCTCAGCATCCGGTTGATCGAGAAGTGCTGGCCGACATCGCGCAGGAACGGAATATATTCGAGCTTGTCGAGCCAATCGGCATTGTTGACCATCACCGCATCGGACGGGCCCTCGCCGAACGTCAGGAAGCGATCGAAGATGCGCTGGATCGAGGCGACATTGCCGGCGATCATATCGGTGGTCAGCAGCTTGCGGGCTTCGTCCTTGAAGCTCGGATCGCCGATCTTGCTGGTGCCGCCGCCCATCAGCACGATCGGCTTGTGGCCGGTCTGCTGCATGCGGCGCAGGAGCATGATCTGGACGAGGCTGCCGACGTGGAGCGACGGAGCCGTGGCGTCGAAGCCGATATAGCCGGGCACCACCGATGTCGCGGCGAGCGCATCCAGCGCGCTGGCGTCGGTCGCCTGATGGATATAGCCTCGCTCGGTGAGAAGGCGCAGCAGATCGGATTTATGTGCGGTCATAACGCGCGGGCGCTTAGCATGGGGTTGGACGGATGGGTAGCATGTTGGCGGTGGGTTTGATGTCGGGCACGTCGCTGGACGGCATCGACGCCGCGTTGATCGAGACCGACGGGCTCGGCTACATCCGCCCGATCGCGTTCCGCAGCGATCCGTACAGCGTGCAGGCGCGCGATCAACTGCGCGAGGCGTCCGCGCTCGCGCTCAGCTTCGAAAGCCCGCGTCAGGCGAAGACGATCGTTGAGGCAGAGGCGATGGTGACGCGGCGCCATATTTTGTCGGTGCGTCAATTGTTGACCGATGCCGGCGTGGCAGCAGAGGCGGTCGGCGTGGTCGGCTTTCATGGCCAGACGATCGCGCACCGCCCCGATCGCGGCTGGACCTGGCAAATCGGCGACGGCCGCGCGATGGCCGATGCGCTGGGCATCCACGTCGTCAACGATCTGCGATCGGCCGATGTCGCGGCGGGCGGGCAGGGCGCGCCCTTGCTGCCGGTCTATCACCGCGCGATGACATCGGGGATCGGTGCGCCGGTGGCGGTGCTCAACCTTGGCGGGGTCGCGAATATTACCTGGATGGGGACTGGCGAGCACGCGGTGATCGCGTTCGATACCGGGCCCGCCAACAGCCTGATCGACGATTGGATGCTGGCCGAGACCGGATCGCCTTATGACGCCGGCGGCATGTTCGCGGCGCGCGGGGCGGTCGATGAGACGGTGCTGGCGACAATGCTCGATAATCCGTGGTTCGATGCGCCCCCGCCGAAGTCGCTCGATCGCGCCGATTTCACGATCCAGCCCGCGCGCGGGCTTTTGCCGGCCGACGGCGCCGCGACCCTGACCGCCTTCACCGCGCGGACGGTGGCGCTGGCGCTCGGCCATCTGCCGGAGCGGCCGCGCCGGTTGATCGTTGCCGGCGGCGGGCGCCACAACCGGACGTTGATGGATATGGTCTCGGCCGCGTGCGGGGTGCCTGCCGAGCCGATCGAGGTGCTCGGCTGGAATGGCGATGCGACCGAGGCGGAGGGCTTTGCCTATATGGCGGTGCGCGCGCTGGGCGGGCATCCGATCAGCTTCCCCGGCACCACCGGCGCGCCCGTGCCGCTGACCGGTGGCGTGGTGCATCGGGCGTGAGAGGGCTCTCCACCCCTTTCCGTCATCCCAGCGAAGGCTGGGATCCCCCCAATGCCTGTTCCAAGCGGTGAGCCGAGAGGGATTCCCTTCGCTGGAATGACGGGGATCTGCGGCGAATGTGGGAGGGCGTTTATCGACCCATTGCAGACATGACATTGAGTGCTATTAATGGAGCAAGATGAGCAAAGCATACGAATGGGCATCGCGGCCGCCGAATACCGTAGAGCGGGTAAGTGCTGGTATTTGGCTTGTGCTATGGCTGTTTTCATCAGCTAATATCTTTGCAGAATGGCACTTATTCGGCCGTTATGACGGCACGGTTGGGGGATTGCTTACCCTCGTCGGTTTTATGGGATTGGCTCTCTTGCCGAAGGTCAAACGGACTGAAGCCGATCAATAATCTACGACCCGGTTTCCACCCTAGGCTGTCATTTGGCGGACTCTGCTGCAGGACACTGTGCGTTGGAAGGCGTCTTCGCCTCGCTCAGATGAACGATGTGCTCAGCCATATAGAACAGAGCGTCAGCAAGTGTCGTGAGACGCGCGAAATTTGTTAGGCGCATGGGGAAGATCCAACGATGAAACGCCTGCTCACCAGCCTCGGCTATCGCGCGGTTGCGGCTGGCTTGCGCATCCCCGACTTCGCCGCCGCCCGCGCGTTTCACCAGCAGGCGCGCACGATGCAACTCATCCGCACGCTGGACATCAATCTTGTCCTCGATGTCGGTGCGAACCGCGGCTTCTGGTCGCAGCATTTGCGGATGTCGGGCTATCGCGGCCAGATCGTGTCGTTCGAGCCGATCGCGGGCAATACCGGCGCGATCGAGGCAAAGCGCAAGGGCGACCCTTGCTGGCTGGCGATGCGCTGTGCGCTCGGCGCCGAGGATGGAGCCGCCGATTTCAACGTCGTGCTGAGCGGTGCGGCCGATGAAACCGTGCTCAGTTCCTTCCTGGCGATCCGCAATCAAAATGCCCGGACGACGATCGAGCAGGTCGAGGTCAAGCGACTGGAGAGCCTGTGGCCGCTGCTGTCCGGGCTGGTGCCCGATCCGCGCATCTTCCTGAAGATGGACACGCAGGGCTTTGATCCGCAGGTGATCGCCGGGGCTGGCGCGGTGCTCGATCATGTCCGGCTGCTGCAGTCCGAAATATCGGTCGAGCCGCTTTATGACGGGATGACCCATTATACCGATGCGCTGCTTGGCTATGAGGCGCTGGGCTTCCGGCTGATGGACCTGTTCGTCGTCAACCGCACGGCAGATGGCGGCGTGCTCGAATATGATTGCCTGATGGCGCGGCCATAGGATCAGGAAAAGCGGCTGAAATCCGGTGCGCGGCGCTCGGCAAAGGCCGCGAACGCCTCCTGCGCCTCGGCCGACGCCAGGCGGGCGAGGAACTGGGTGATTTCCTCCTCCATATGCGCGGTGATCGCGCGTTGCGGGCGCATCAACCTCTTGGTGGCGATCAGGGCGCCGAGCGGTTGGCGGACGAGCCGCCGGGCAACCGCATCCGCCGTCGCATGCAGATCGGCAAGCGGCACGACTTTGTTGGCAAGGCCCCAGGCGAGCGCATCCTGAGCGCCGACCGCGTCGCCGAGTGCGAACATCGCGAACGCGCGGACATGGCCGATCAGCCCGGGCAGCAGCAGGCTCGACGCTGCCTCCGGCGCCAGTGCGAGGCTGACGAACGGCGCCGACAGGACCGCATCCTCGGCCAGCACGACATGGTCGCAATGCAGCAGCATCGTCGTCCCGATTCCGACCGCGCGGCCCTGGACCGCCGCCACCAGCGGCTTTTCCAGCGCCGCCAGCGTCCGCAGGAAGCGCATGACATTGGCCGGTCCACCCGACGAAGCCGTGGCCGCGAATTCGCCAAGATCGTTGCCGGCGCAGAACATATCGCCTTCACCGCGGATCAGGATCGTGCGCACCGCGGGGTCGCTTTGCGCCGACTCCAGTTGATCGGCGAGCGCCGCGTACATCGCGTCGGTCAGCGCATTCTTCTTGTCCGGTCGGTTCAGGATCAGGGTCAGAATGCCGCCGTCGTTGAGGACGATGATATGTTCGGTCATGGGCCGCCCTGCGCTCACTTCTTCCGGCTCAGCGCGCGCATCGCGTCGTCGAGCCCCGTCAAGGTCAGCGGATACATGCGCCCGCCCATCAGTTCGCTGATCAACTGGGTCGATTGCGAATATTTCCACTGTTCCTTCGGCACCGGGTTGAGCCATGCCGCGGACGCATAGATGTTCGTCATGCGCTGGATCCAGACGGCGCCGGCTTCCTCGTTGAAATGTTCGACCGATCCGCCGGGATGGGTGATCTCATAGGGGCTCATCGCCGCATCGCCCACGAAGATCAGTTTGTAATCATGGCCGAATTTATGGAGCGTATCCCAGGTGGGGGTGCGTTCGGCAAAGCGGCGGCGATTGTCCTTCCACAGGCTTTCATAGACGCAATTGTGGAAATAGAAGAATTCGAGATGCTTGAATTCGGCGGTCGCCGCCGAGAACAGTTCCTCGCACAGCTTGATATGCGAATCCATCGATCCGCCGATATCAAGGAACAGCAACAGCTTGATCGCATTGCGCCGCTCGGGCCGCATCTGCACGTCGAGCCAGCCCTTGCGTGCGGTGCCGTCGATGGTGGCATCGATATCGAGTTCGTCGGCGGCGCCGGCGCGGGCGAAGCGGCGCAGCCGGCGCAGGGCGACCTTGATGTTGCGCGTGCCGAGTTCGACATCATTGTCGAGATTCTTGAACTCGCGCTGTTCCCACACCTTGATCGCGCGATTGTGCTTGCTCTTGCCGCCGATGCGGACGCCTTCGGGGTTATAGCCATTGTTGCCATAAGGCGATGTGCCGCCAGTGCCGATCCACTTGCTGCCGCCCTGATGACGGCCCTGCTGCTCCTCGAGCCGCTTCTTGAGCGTCTCCATGATCTCGTCCCAGTCGCCGAGCGCCTTGATCTTTTCCATCTCCTCGGGCGAGAGGAATTTTTCGGCGACCGCCTTCAGCCATTCCGCGGGGATTTCGGCCTGTTCGGTCGAGTAGCTGCTCTCGATCCCGCGGAAGACCTTGGCGAACACCTTGTCGAAGCGATCGAGCAGGCCTTCGTCCTTCACATAGACGGCGCGGGCGAGATAATAGAAATCCTCCGGCGTGCGATCGATCACGTCGCTGTGCAGCGCCTCGAGCAGCAGCAGATGCTCCTTGAGGCTGGCCTTGATGCCGGCCGCGCGCAATTCATCGAGAAAGCCGAAAAACATCAGGCGATCCTATCGCGATGATGCCGCGTCCACCAGAGCGCGAGCAGGCTGATCGCGGTGGCGGCGCTCAGATAATAGCCGACATAGGCAAGGCCGCCGCGATCGGCGAGCCACTGTGCAACCAACGGCACCGGCGCCGCGCCCAAAATGCCTGCGATGTTGAAGGTCATCGATGCGCCGGTGTAGCGCACCCGCGACGGGAACAGCGAGGGCAGGAAGGCGCCGAGCGGGCCATAGACGAAGCCCATCATGAACAAGGCCAGCGCCAACCACAGGAAGATCGGCAGCAGGCTGCCGCTCAGAAACATCGGGCCGAGCAGGAAGCCGGTGCCGATCGTGCCGATGCAGCCACCCATCAGCACATTGCGCGCCGACGACAGATCGGACCACCAGCCCGCCAGCATGATGCCGCCGGCCATGAACAGGATCGCGACGAGCTGGATCGACAGGAAGGTTTCCTGCGGATAGCCGAGCGATTTGGTTCCATAGCCGAGCGCGAACGCGGTCGCGAGATAATAGGTCGCGAAACAGGCGATCGCGGCGAAGGTGCCGGCGATCGTTGGCGAGAGATGATCGCGAAACAGTTCGGCGATCGGCACTTTCGGCGGCTCGGCCTCGGCGAGCGCGGCCTTGAACGCCGGCGTCTCGGTTAGCTTCAACCGCACCCACAGGCCGACCGCGACGAGGGCGGCCGAACCGATGAACGGCAGGCGCCAGCCCCAGGCGAGGAATTGCGCCGAACTCAGGGTGACACCGAGGATCAGAAATAGGCCGTTGGCCGCGATGAAGCCCACCGGAGCGCCGAGCTGCGGGAACATGCCGAATCGTCCGCGCCAGCCCGGCGGGGCATTTTCGACCGCGAGCAATGCCGCGCCGCCCCACTCGCCGCCAAGGCCGATTCCCTGGCCGACGCGCAGGACGCACAGCAGCAGAGGCGCGATCCAGCCGGCCATCTGATAGGTCGGCAGGAAGGCGATTAAGGTCGTCGATCCGCCCATCAGCAGCAGCGACGCGACCAGCGTCGATTTGCGGCCGATGCGATCGCCGAAATGCCCGAACAGCCATGCCCCGAGCGGCCGCGCCAGAAAGGCGAGGCCAAGCGTGGCGTAGGATTGCATCAACTGGGCGGATACCGACGATTTGGGGAAGAAGAGGGGCCCGAACACCAAAGAGGCTGCCGTTGCATAGATATAGAAATCGTAGAATTCGACCGCGGTGCCGACCAGGCTGGCGATCAGGATGCGCGGCGTCGAGGCCGATTGAGTGTTCGTGCTGTCCGTCATCGCGCTCCCCAGGTCCGTGCCGGGATTGGCGCGCCGGGCGGCCGGGGTCAAGCGCTCGCGAAAAGGCTCCGGAACGCGGGACGCTCCGGAGCCTTATCCCTCAGCTCAGCTCAGCTCGGGATCAACGGCAGCGCACGCTGCCGCGATCGATCGACTGGCCGAGCAGCGCACCGCCACCAGCGCCCAACAGGGTGCCGAGCGTGGCGGAACGCCCGCCGGAAATGGCGTTGCCCAGCAGTCCGCCGGCCACCGCGCCGACGATCAGGCCGGTCGTGCCATCGCTGCGGCGGCAATAATAGCGATTGTCGCGGCCGCGATAGATCCGGTCGTTACGGCCGAGGCGGCGCTCGCCATAGCCGGGATCGGCGCGATAATAACGCGACGCATCATAATAGCCGTAGCGCGGATCGGGGCGGTTATAGTCGTATCGCTGGTAAGCGCGCCATTCGGCACGGTCGTTGCCGCGGCGGTCATCGCGATCATGGTGACGATCGCGATCGCCTCCGTGATCACCGTCATCGTGGCGGCGGTCTCCATCGTCATGACGACGATCGCCGTCATCATGATCGCGGCGACCATTGGCCTGCGCCCATGGCGGAGGGTCGGCGAAAACGGTGGTGGTGGGGGCGATGGTGGCGACGAGGGCGGCCGCGAGAATGAATTTGCGCATGGGGAACTCCGTTCGATGTCTTTTTAGTTGCGGCATCAGAACGGACCGGGCGCGTGATAAGTTGCGTGAACCGAAAACTACCTGTCGTTCACCGTTCCGACAGCCGCCGGAACGCGGCGCTGGCCAGCCAGCCGAGCACCAGCGACAAGGCGACGGCACCCAGCCCGTACAGGAACGAATTGCGTTCGGCCGAGCGCGCGACATAGGCCTCGAAGCCCGATTTCGCGATGTCGATGTCGCGCGTAGCGGCGGCCACCACCCGGCCATTTTCGATCAGGAAGGTCTCGGCCGTATATTTGCCGACCGGCACGCGTGCGGGGATCGCGATGCGCGCGCGGTAGAGCACGCCTTCGCGAATCTCGACGCCATTTGCGGTTTCCGAATAATAGCCGCCCCGGCGCTTGAGATCGACCACGCCATCCTCGAACGCGCGATCGTCGGCGGGATCGCCGCTGGCGGGCGAAAGCTGGAGATTGTCGATGCCCAGTTCGTAGATCACGGCGGTGCGATCCTTGACGATCTGCGCGATCGGCCGGGAGGCGGCCAGGGCATAAAAGGACGGCACCGATCGGAAATCGGCGCTGGCGGCGTTGATCCACATGCCGGCGATCTTGCGCTTCTGGCGGATCAGCACCGCCTCCGACGGTCCCTTGATCACGACCGCGATCTCGGGATGCCGGCTCGGCACCTTGCCGCCGGGATAGAGGATCGCGCCGAACAGCAGCAGTTCGGCGCCGGTGAAGCTGTAGATGATGTCGATCTTGTTCTGCGAGACATCCGGGACAAGCCGGGGCGCTTCCGCTCCCATCAGTAGCGGCGTGAAACATAGCAGCCCCAGCCATCCTCTCATGCCGGCTGCACCGTGAAGATCTCGGGCGGCCGCCACGTCAGCCCCAGCCCCATGCGAAACGCGATCACCAGCACCATGAAGGCCAGGATCAACCGCAGATATTCGGGCTTCAGCAGCTGGGTCATCCGCGCGCCGATCTGCGCGCCGGTGACGCTACCGATCAGCAGCAGGCCGGCGAGCACGATATCCACGGCATGGGTGGTCATCGCATGTACCATCGTCGTCGCGGCGGTGACGAACAGGATCTGGAACAAGGAGGTGCCGACCACGACGCGCGTCGACATGCCGAGCAGATAGATCATCGCCGGCACCAGGATGAAGCCACCGCCGACCCCCATCAGCACGGTCATCACGCCGGTCGCGAAGCCGAGCAGCAACGGCGCGAGCGGCGAGATATAGAGGCCCGATTTGTAGAAACGCCACCGGAACGGCAGCACCGCGATCAGCGGATGGTGCCGCTTGGCCTGCGCCCGCGGCCGCTCGCCGCGGCGTTGCGCCATGATGCTGCCGATCGATTCGCGCGCCATGATCACACCGATCCCGCCGAGCAGCACGACATACATCAGGCTGACGACCGTATCGATCTGCCCCATCGCCTGCAGCACCCGAAAGGCAAAGCCGCCCGCCAGCGCCCCCAGCGCCCCACCGACGACGAGCACCGCCCCCATATGATAGTCGACCCCGTCACGCCGACCATGCGCCATCACCCCGGATACGCTGGCCCCGGTGATCTGTGTGGCCGAGGACGCGACCGCGACGGCGGGCGGTATGCCGTAGAAAATGAGGAGCGGCGTCGTCAGGAACCCCCCGCCGACCCCGAACATCCCCGACAGCAGCCCCACAATCCCGCCGAGGCCGATCATCATGAAGACGTTCACCGACAGGCCGGCGATGGGGAGGTAGAGATCCATGGCGGATCAGGGGTAGCGCAGATGGGCGGCGGGGGGGAACTGGTTTCGGAGCTTCGCCAAGGCCAGATTGAACAGATGCCTGCGGTAAACACCGCAGGCATCCTCAAGCTTATAGCGAATGTTCTTTGACGCCGGCCATGACCAGCCAGCCGATCGCATAAGTGATCAGCAGGGAGAAAAACACGGTGAGAACGATCCGCCCGCGTTCCGGGAATTGCGATTTCACGGGCAAATTGGGTTCGACCACGCGGACGATATATAATTGCTGCTTGGATGCCTGGTCGCGCGCCTTTTCCAGGTTTGCGGCCGCGGCCTCATAACGCTTCGCCGCGAACTCTTGCCGAACTTTAAGGTCTTCATAATTACCGAGATTTGCAGCAATCGCGTCGCCGCCCACCACCAGCTTGCCGGACTGGCCCGCAACCTGCGCACTCAACGCCCGCACGCGCGCCGCGGTGGCGACATATTGGGGGCTGGAAGGCGAGATGATCCCCTGCATGCTCGCAAGCTGCGCGCGCGCCTGGGTCAGGGCGATCGAGAGCGTGCTGACGAGTCCGATCTGCGCCCTGCCTGAGCCTTCCGGATCGATGTCGCCCCGCTGCTGGCGGAAGCTCGTCATACGGACCTGAAAGGCGGCAAGCGCGGTTTCGGCATCAGCCAATTGACGCCCAGCGGAGGAAAGCGTGTCGGTCAGGCTGCGTTGGTTCAGTAGGTTGACCCGCTGCTCACCCATCAGCATCAGCTGCTTAATGATCGCGTAAGAATCTGCGGGACGAAAGGTTCGCACCTGCAATTTGGTGATCCCGCTGTCGCTGTCGAAATGGACTGACACCTGTTTGCGATAATATTTCAGTAACGCTTCGGGTGTGGGATTCGCACTCTGCAGCCGTGTCGCGATATCCGCCTCGGGGCGGCGGAAGCGATCGATGATGTTCACGCGGCGATTGAGATTCAGCACCGCATCCTGGGAATCGAGATAGTCGTTGACGCTTAACGCATCACTCCGGGTTTGCGAAATGCCTGGGGTCATTCCCAGAAACTGCCCGAATCCACTTGAGAGGCCCGGCGAGGAATCCGCCGTTCGCACCACGAAATGGGCCTCGGATTGATACTGATCGGCGGCGACAAGGTAATAATATGCCGCCGTAACAAGTGTCGGCACGATGACGATTAGCAAAAAGGCCCGGTTGCGCTTTGCCCATGCGCGCAGCGATATGGCAAAAGACGCCATAGCACCGGGCTTTTCGTGCGGTTCGTAAACGGGCTGAGGCCTAATGATTCCGTGCATTGTCGTTCCAGAACATGAATTGATCCCGTCGCCGGGGCGAGCCTTCACGAAAGATGGACACGCTCCCGGGCCTTCTTGATCGCGATCAGGCCGATATATGTCACAATAGCGCAACAGGCCGTTATATACGAGCCGTCCAGATATGTATCCGGTGCGCTTTCGAACATGCCATATCTAACATATTCGAATATGAGCGCCATCGGATTCCATTCCATGAACGTTTTGAATGGTCCGGAGAGCCAATCCATCATCAGGAACGCGCCCGAAATCGGCATAGTAAAATAGGTGATCGGATGGATCAGCCGCCCTAATGTGGGGCGCTCGTAGACGGAGGCGGTTACGATCATACCCAGCCCGAAGGCGAGCCAAACGAGCCAGGCGATACCGGCAAAAAGATAGAGCGGCCGCGCGGGCAAATTGGCATATCCGAGAATGATCGATGCCGAGAGCAGGATCACCAGCGCGCTGAAGCAGCCGGCTGTTTCGATGATCGTGCGGGCGATGGACATCGTCAGGACCGAAATCATCCGGTGGTACAAAAGCACCGCATTTCCTTCGAGGATCGCGTCGGCTCGCGAAAAGATCCCGCGAAAGATAATGAAAACCGTATATCCCAGGATACCGAATGGCACCGGGTTTATGTCGCTTCCGGTGTGGGCGCCTTGAAAAGAGTGAAGGATGCCGATCACCGTTGCAAACGTAAGCGGTTCGCCGATCATCCACAAATAGCCGATATTGTTGCGGCCGAAGCGGGTGTGAAGCTCCCGTATTACCAGAGCCCCAATCACATGGATTTGACCCGTCAGGTCGTTATAGAAGCTCGACGGCGGGCGACTCATGCAGTTCCAAAGCCTTTAAAATGAAGATACTGCCGATGGGAAATGGCTGGATCTTCATTGCGTTGTAATCCAAAGCGAGCCACCATACCCTGCGGAACCCCGGACTTGCAACCCTCGCAACCGCTATTCTCTCCATCTCGTTAGCTGGGCGGTGTGTGTGCGTCGCAGCATGCTATCGGTCGGACCGGCATGGTGCGTTCGCTCGGCTCACCGTTCGCTGGCGTGTTCATTTGACTAGGGATGTCAATTTTGCGATGGCTTCCGCCGGCTTCGGACCTGTAAAGACGTTCGATTTTGAACTTTGGCGAGGAACGAAGGGTGCCGGTTTTGAACTGCCAGACGAGCTGGCGACGGTAAACTCTCCTGTCTGATAACCGGATAATGTGGACGATATGGTAGAAATGCTTCCTGCTGAACGGCTTTCAGATCTGTTTGATCAAGACGACGACGATTTTCTTGAATGCTGCTACGTCTCAATCTTAGGGCGGCCATCAGATCCACCGGGTTTTCGGCACTTTCAGGATCTTCTTCAATCCGGCGCTGCGAAAACTGAAATCGTATTCGGGATAGCGGCATCACCAGAAGCCCGGAAGTATGGTTGGCGGCTGCCGGAACTGTCCCAGTGGATGTTCGATCAGGGTTTAGCTGGATCCGCTCATATGATCGAGTTGGTGCGGGCATCGGGCATCCCCTCAATACCGCCATTCGAACCGGTTGTGGCCCCGGGGATTGCCAGGATGTGGATTGATCTTACGGGCGCGTTTGAAGCCCGCGGAGCATTCTCGGAATCCGTCAGGGTGGAGTTGGAACTCGCCCGATCGCTGAGGGTCGCCAATCCTTGGCTTCGTTTCTCAATTTACATCGATACGGGGTTTGCTGAAATCCCGGAAAACCAACTCCAATGGCTATTCGGCGCGGCGGACCTTCGTGAGGCATACCAAGTATTTTTCGGCAGGGTCGAAGGTCGTGAGTCCCCGCTTCGATCGATTGAATTGACGGTTCCGGATTCGGACATGTTTTTTCATCCTTACGGGTCGAGCGATCTGATATTATCGGCCGGATTGCAGGGAGATCGAAAGAAAGAAGGCTTCTCCAAGCTGAAAAGTATCAGCCCCCAGATTTATGTAAGCTTCCTCGTTTACGATATCATGCCCCTTGTTGCCGACACGGCTCTGTATTTTAGCGAGGAGAGCCGGGATGTCGTTCATCGTTACTTGGATTGGGCGACGGAGCATTGCGACTTCCTGCTTTACGGCAGCGAGGCGGCGCAGAAAGATGTTGAAACCCAGCTCGAGTCCGAAGAAACGCCGGCCATTTCCGGGAAGCCCATTCGGCTGGGGATCGATCCCGTGGAAGGGATCGTTCAAGACGGGGACGCCGAACGACTGATTACTCTCGGGATAACCCGGTCCTTCATGTTGGCGGATGTGTCCGCTGACGCGAGCAGCGATTATGGTCTCCTTTATCGCGTGATGCTGATGTGTCTTGCCCGGAACCCTGATCAAACACCCCAGTTAGTCATATCGGGGGATATCGGACTTGAGAGTGACCTTGCTAGCATGGTGCTGCGAGACCCGCGGGTAGCGGGGCACATTCTGATCGTAGATCCGTCTGACGATGATACAGCCGTTCTGTACAGAAACTGCCGCTTCACGATTTTCGCGGGGGCATATCCTGGATGGGCCCCCTCGGTGAGCAAGAGTTTCGCTTTCGGCAAATTCGCCCTCGCCGCAGACACACCAAATTTGCGTGAAACGGGCTACGATCTGATCGATTTCGTTGAGCTTGACGATGTTCGGTCATGGACGGAAAAGATATTGTCATATGCGGGCGATGACCGGTTGCTCGATGATGTGCAGGCGAAAATTGCGGTGCAATGGTCAAGGCCATCATGGACAGATGCTGGGCACGCCGTTTACGAAGCCCTCACCGCCCTTGCCAACCAATGTTTGCCCTCGGCTCAGCTCGTTGATCTTATTGGCTCGAATGTGCCTTGGAAAAAGCCGGTCATCTGGATGGACCTTTCACTTACCTTCCTCAATTGGGGTGGGGGAATGCAAGGTATCGTAAGGGTGGAATTGACTTATGCCCATTACTTGAAGAAAATCGCACCCGACAGCCGATTTTTTGCTTATCATAATGGCCGTTTCTTCGAAATACCCACTGATTACCTGACATGGTTGTGGGACGCCGAAGAGTTATCGGCTGCCTACGATTTTTTCCATGATTTCTGGAATAAGGCTGAGTCCGAAGGGACCGGCAGCCGATTCCAGATTGCATCCCAGGATTCGATCGATGGCGCTGTGCGCCATTTGACCAAAATTCCTGAAAACACGATCGTTCTCTTTTGCGGTATCGGATTCGTAACACCGGGTCAGATGCACAGTGAAAAAGCGATCACGGACATGGTTTCTCCAGCGCGTCGTGTAATGACGTCACAGCTTCTATATGACTTCACACCATTTCTGCTGCCGCACACACATGTGCAATCGACGGTCGATGGATATGAGTTGTTCGTGAAGCATATATCCAATGAGTTCGAGCATATTCTCTATGGTGGGAAGACGGCGCAAAGGGACGGCATTAAGATACAGAAGGATCGGGGATGGCGCTCACCTCCGAGCGATTATCTGGAGTTTGGATCCGAACTCGATTTGGCCGATCAGGGGGCTCCGCCAACGCTGAGACAGCGCCGTAAGGTGTTGGCTGATCTCGGCATCACGGAGCGTTTTGTGATAACCGTTGGGACAATTCAGCCTCGCAAGAATCATGAAGTCCTTTACAAAGCTTATCTTCGAATGCTTGAGGACGAGATGCTCGAAGAGCCATTGCAGCTGATATTTGTCGGCAAAAATGGCTGGCTGAGCGATGACCTGCTGGCGGCAATCGCCAATGACGAGCGTGTTCAGGACAAGTTGCTGGTGCTCAGCCCTACCGACGAGCAACTCCGCATTCTGTATCATGCGTGTGAATTCACCTTGCTGCCAAGCTTCTATGAAGGATGGAGCCTGACGCTCCCGGAAAGCCTGGGTTACGGGAAATTCTGCCTCACGGCTGATGTCGATCCACTCCGCGAAACAGGCCAGGATCTGGTTGAATATATAGACCCTCTGGATACCTTCAGGTGGGCCGAGCGAATGGCGTATTACGCGAGGAATCCCAAGGAAGTGCTCAACCGTGAACGGGTAATTGCCGAGCAGTGGGATGCGCGAACCTGGCTTTCATCGACGGAGATGATGCTCGATAAGCTGTACGATGCTCACCGGATCATGGTCGAAAAGCAGAACGGCGAGCCACACGCGGTCGGAGCGGACAAGTGACGAAGGTTCTCGTAACGGGATCTTCGGGCTTTATCGGACAGCACCTGATGAGGGAGCTTGGGGCTAAAGGATATGATGCGGCAGGTGTATCCACACAGCAGTCAGCTGACTCGATCTATGAATGTGATATCGCGCAATTCGAGCAGATCGATGCAGTCGTTGACAACTTTCGACCCGATGTCGTCATTCACACGGCTGGCATCGCCGCCGTCACTGCTGCGGATGTCCTGCGCTACTATTCAGTAAACGTTATAGGTACCGAGAATTTGCTCGAGGCCCTTCGCCGGACAGGTGCGCAAACTAGGCTATTATTTCTTAGTACGGCCGGTGTTTACGGTAATCGCGACGCCGAGTTTTTGTCGGAGGCGTTGGCGCCACAGCCCGTCAGTCATTATGGTTTCAGCAAATTTTCCTGCGAAAGACTAGTCGAAAATTATATCGACGAGGTCGTTTATACGACGATTCGGCCTTTCAATATAATCGGACCGGGACAAAATCCGTCGTTTCTTGTGCCGAAGCTTGTATCGACCTTCGCCAGGGGAGAGCGAACGATCAAGTTGGGTAATCTGGACGTGCTTCGCGACTTCATGGATGTTCGGGTATCCGCCGAGAAGATCGTCTCGCTTATCGAGCGCGAGAGCAGCTTTGGTGAGCAGGTCAATCTTTGCACGGGAGTAGCGACGTCACTATACTCGCTGATTAAGGATCTGGAAGATATCGCAGGCTATGAAATTGAGATCGAGCAGGCAGTCGGCCTCGTTCGCAGATCCGAAGTGTGGCGGTTGGTGGGGTGTCCGTTGAAACTCCGCGCGTTGCTCGACGATCGCTCGGAGCCGACGCCCGTGCGAGACATACTTCTCGAGATGATGACGCTATACCGCCATTAGGGTCACGGTTGATCATCGATGCCCCCGAAGGAAAGATTAGGGCGGCGAGAAATTATAAGAACATGTATATCGGCGTTCATCCTTCAACCATTGCGTTTGCGATTGAGATTGCGAGGATGGACGGTTTGAGTTGCATCCGTGCAGGCTGCGCATTTGCGCATTGCGATAGCCAGATTGGACTATTCCTGTGGCAGATTTGCCGCCGTTCTGGTGGAGTCGCTGTAACGAAGAGGAGTTAAACGATTGAGATTTGAACAAATTGACGTACAGCATGTCTTGCATGATACGCGTACGGCTTATCTGCGGGGTATCGACGCGCGCGGCAAGACGATGGTTAGCGTTGGTGCCAGCGGTCTGTGGTACTTCGATTGGGTTCATACCAATTGTGGATGGCCGGCGCGCCACATCGGGGTTGAGTTATATCTTCCCAAACCCGACGATTTGCCACCAAATTCCGAATGGGTCGCCAATACCGCCGGCGATATGAGCGACGTGGAAAGCGATGTCGCAGATATCGTTTTTTCCGGGCAAAATATTGAGCACCTTTGGGAAGATGACGTCACGAATTTTCTGATGGAGGCAAGCCGAATATTAAAAAGCGGCGGGCTGCTTGTCGTTGACAGTCCAAACAGAATTATCACTGAAGCCCTGTGCATCATTCAACCAGAGCATATGGTGGAATTCACTCCGAACGAGATTGCCGATATCTTATTCGCGGCGGGTTTCGATGTCGTAGTGAATCGGGGAATATATCTGACTCGCGATCCCGTAAGCGGCGAATTTCTGTCCTATCAACCGGATCATCTGTGGGCTGGTCCTTGGTCGTTGGTGCAGCGTTGCGCGATTTCCGACAGGCACGCGAATGAATCCTACCTTTGGTGGGTCGAGGCACGTAAAGCACGTCGTGACCCCGACGAGGCCAAAGTGCGCGAACTCATCCGTGTCTGTTGGGAAAAGGCTTGGCCGGAACGTATGAATCGCTTCAATAGCGAACTCAGTGAAATCAAATCCGATGGTGCGATATCATATTACTCATCGACCAAGGGGCATCAGGGTGCCGTAATCTATGGGCCTTATGCTCCCATCGTTAAAGGCCAATATAAGGCAGTTATGAGCGTGTCTCGTTCAGATCTGGTCGGTCCGCACGACGTAGTCGGAATCATGGACGTGCTCTTGAATAATGCAATGATAAATCGGGTAGATATATTGGCTAGCGACACACCATTACATGAATATGTTGATGTTTCGATCGAGTTTCAGATAGAGGCCGAGACGGCGTTCGGTATGCAGTGCAGGATAATCGCAAATGGTTTATCCGGGCTTCGCGTCGAGAGGGCCCTTAGGTTAGAAAAAATTGGCTAGAGCCCCCGGTGATCTTGACGTGGAAAGGCCCTGCTGTGGCGCCACGTCAAGATCACCGCTCGGCCTTGAAGGCTAGACTCACATTCGATCAGATTTGCACGTATCCGGAGTTCCGGAGGTAATTGGAACATTCGTCTGGCTTGAACTGTCAATCGGCGCGCAAACGGGACCCCCGATCGGCGTTGAATAGGGACCCCTTGATGAGGATACGCGACTTTCCCAGCTTGTGACGCAGGGAGGGCGTAGCCCGACCGAAGGCGCAAGCTGGGAAAGTCGTTCGGCGTTTCTCTGGGGCTACCCCGGGGCGGTCAGCTGCGGTTTTTGAACCGCCAGCTGTCATTGCCGGTCTCGATGATATCGCAATGATGAGTGATGCGATCGAGCAGCGCGGTGGTCATCTTCGGATCGCCAAAGACGGTCGGCCACTCGCCGAACGCGAGATTGGTGGTGATGATCACCGATGTCCGTTCGTAGAGTTTGCTGACGAGGTGGAACAGCAGCTGACCACGTGATCGTGCGAAGGGCAGATAGCCGAGTTCGTCGAGCACGATGAGATCCAGGCGCGAGAGCTGGGCGGCAAGCGAACCGGGCTTGCCGATGCGGACTTCCTCTTCAAGCCGGGTAACCAGATCGACGGTATTGAAGTAGCGGCCACGTGCGCCGTTGCGGATAACATGGGCGGTGATCGCGGTGGCGAGATGGGTCTTGCCCGTGCCGGTGCCACCGACCAGGACGATGTTGCGTCGCCCCGGTAGGAATGAACCGCTGTGAAGCGACCGGACCAGTCCTTCGTTGATCGGCGTGCCATCGAAGGCGAAGGTGTCGATATCCTTCACCGCCGGCAGCTTGGCCGCAGACATCCGGTAACGGATCGAGGCGGCATGACGATGCGCGATCTCGGCGCGCAGCAGGTCTGTCAGGATCTCCATGGCAGTGCGATTGCGCTGCAGGCCGGTGGTGACCGCATCATCGAACGCGCCCGCCATGCCCTTGAGGCCAAGGCCGCCCATGGCGGCGATCATATCATGCCGCTGCACGGACATCTCGCAGCTGGTCGTAGCGGTCGCAATCGGCGATCGGCGGATGCTTCAAAATCAGATCCTCGGATGTGATGATCGTAAGCGTTTGTGGCGGTTCGCGCCTGCGCGACAGGATATTGAGGATGACCTCGTCGCTGGCCGCGCCCGCATCGAGGGCTTCCCGGATCGCATCCTCGACAGTCTCCAGGCCATCGGTCAGCACGGCCCACAGCACGCGCACGAGCCGGCGATCGGCCTCGTCGCCGGTCCCGAGCTTGCGCCGCAGCCGGGCCAAAGCTGGCGGCAAATCCCAGCCCTGGAACGGCGCGCCATTCCTCAGCGCGCCGGGCTTGCGGGCAAGCACGGGCAGATAATGCCACGGATCAAGTGTTGTCTGGTTGCGCCCGAAGAGGCGAGCATGGTCGGCGACGATATCTTCACCGCAGCGAACGACGATCCGGTCAGCATAGCTGCGAACCTGCACCGTGCGGCGGGCGGCCTTGGCCATCACCGAATATTTGTTGCGATCGAAGCTGACCAGGCATGTACCTGTCACGGCATGTTCGCTCTCGTGGAAGTCATCGAACGGCGCCAATATCGGTTGCAGAAACGGCCGCTCCGCGTCCAGCGCCTGCGCCACGGTCAGGTCGCCTTGTTCGGGATGGGCATGAAGCTCGGCCCACCGCCGGCATTCTGCTTCCAGCCAACCGTTCAGCTCCTCAAAGCTGGCGAACCGCAACCGGGGTTGGAAGAACCGTCCCCGGATCGTCTGGACCTGATGCTCGACCTGGCCCTTCTCCCATCCCGCGGCCGGTGAACAGGCCGTCGGTTCGATCACGTAATGATCGGTCATGATCAGGAAGCGCCGGTTGAAGATCCGCTCCTTGCCGGTGAACACCGTCGTCACCGCCGTCTTCATATTGTCGTAGATGCCTCGGCTCGGAACCCCGCCGAAAAAGGCGAATGCCCGCGCATGGGCGTCGAACAGCATCTCCTGCCCCTCCCGAGGATAGACGCGGACATAGACCGCCCGCGAAGCGCATAGCCGCATATGCGCGACCTTCACCCGCATCGGCTTGCCGGCGATCTCGACGTCCTCGTGACTCCAGTCGAACTGGTAGGCTTCGCCGGGCCGGAATAGCAGCGGGATGAAGGCGACCCCGCCGTCACCGGGATCGTCCCGTCGCGCGACCTTCCAACGCGCCACGTAGCGCCGAACCGCATCGTAGGAGCCTTCGAAGCCTTCGCGCTTCAGCAAATCGTGGATCCGCGTCATCCGCAGCCGATCTCGCCGCCTGCAAAGCCAGGCCGCTGTCTAAACCATCGGAATGAGGGGTCCCTGTTCGACGCCGATCACCCCGCTAACAGGGCTCTTTTTGCACGCCGATCAACACACCTTGCGGAATTCGGCCACGTAGCGAACCCCGGTATCGCCAATCTGGCTAAGCTGGCTGAGCAGACGTTGGCAAAGGATAGCTTGCCATCGTATGCCCGGTCGGCGCTGGAGATCCTGATCCGGCAGATCATGGCAATCAATACCGAGGTGGCCCAACTCGATCAGCAACTCGCAGTCTGGCATGCGGCAAGCGAGGCAGCCAGAAGCTCGCCGCGATCCCGGGTCTTGGCGTTATTACCGCGACCGCCATCGCCGCCACTGTCGCCGATCCGGAGCAGTTCAAATCCGGCCGGCAATTTGCCGCTTGGCTGGGCCTGACCCCGCAACAACATTCCACGGGCGGCAAGACCCGACTGGTTGGCATATCGAAGCAAGGCGATCGATACCTGCGCAGGCTGCTGGTCGTCGGTGCCACTGCTGTCATGCGACACATCAAGGACAAGCCCACCCCGATGGCCGACTGGATCCGGAAGCTCAGCGAGAAGAAGCCCTTCCGTGTGGTTTCAGTCGCGCTCGCGAATAAGCTCGCCCGGATCGCCTGGGTCGTGCTGACCCGCAAGGAAGCTTACCGGCCATACCACCTGGCGGCCTGACGAAACACAATCACCCGAATTGGCAATGGCAGTCGATGATGAGTAACGATCGAGCCAATGGTGAGGAAAGCCCGTCTGATTCACTGCGCTTCAAATGCGCGCGAGCTTGATTAGGGACCTCACCGGCGGATTTCCATCAAGGCCAGCGACAACCAAAAGCCGCACAAACAGGCTGGACATATGAAAGAAACCGATCAAACCCAGCTCGACAAAAAGCCCTTGCCATAGGGGCGTCCACATATGAATCAGATTATAGCACCCTTGGGAATCCCCACGATTCAACTCGATCGGATTTCAGTCTAATATCGCGATCACAGCATAGATGGCCCCGGTTCATGACCTGCATATCTTGGGCTGGACACATTGTGGTCGGAATGCCGCGGTTGTTCCGCAGCGTGCGAATGGATGCGCGGTGCCATACTGTCAGATGTTGTGATGATCCGCACGATAATCAGCGACTATCCGAGACAGCGGCTGAAAGTTCATCTCGCTCTTATGCTTAAGGAGTTCCGCGTAAGATAATTCCGCAATGTCGCTGACCTGCCGCTGCTCAACCGCGGGTCGCGGGCCGCGCCACATCACCATCTGCCATGGATCTTTGTCCGTACAGGCGAAACGGAACGGCTGGAGGAATGTGTCGATGAACATGACCACGCGATAAACGTCACCCATCCACGCGACGCTGCCGTCAGGACTGGCCTCCCGGACGCGAAGCATATCGTCGGTGCTGGGAAGCGACGCCGCATAAGAGGTCGGCCATACATCATCGATCACGATCACGCCGTTAGGAGCAAGGGACTCGACCGCATTCAACGTATCCCGCAAAATCTGCTCGAACGTGTGCAAACCATCAAGGAAAATGACATCGAATTTGGGGTCCGTTGCTTTCCGCGCACCGAAATAGTCGTCGCTCGGTATCTGATGATATTCGAGACTATCGGTTATGGGAGTGGTCGGCATTTCGAAACGAAACACGGGGTCGACCGCGATCTTTCGAGCTGCTTTGATAGTGTGAAAGGTGAACCCATCCTCGACCCCGACTTCGAGATAATTCGGCCGGTCGAAACAGTCCACAAGACTTTGAATTACCGAAACCCTGCTCACACGCACATTCTCCATGGAAGATAAGGAAGGCATAAGCGGAAAAATGGGAGCGCTTCAAGCTCGTTCGGCATCTTGACCGAACGGAAGCCAGCGGGCTGGCGCGACACCTGGCCGGTGAAGCAAGCCGGGATTGGCCGTGAGTCGAGGAGGGGCGTCCCCATACTCACCCCATGGTCCTTCCATGTCGCGACATCTCGCTATGTGCTTCGCGTCATTGATCGCGCGCATCGTCTCTAAGTGCGCCGTATCGGTGTCGCCGGTCGGCTTCATCGCTTGCGTTGAGAAAGAAGATAGTTATCGCGATGGCGTACGGGTGTGAGGTTGCAGACTGCCTGCTTCTGCGGCAGAGCCCGCCGACGTCAGTGGGAAGTCAAGAATGGTTGCCGTCATATACAATATCGTCCGCCTTGAGGATGCAGTTACATCAATGCCCAAGGTGGTCAAATTCACTCAAACGTCTGAGGGGTCTCATTTGGCGCGCCATGTGCCGAGCCTCGTGATCGGTCCGGGCACGCAAGAGTTTCTGGAGGTCTATCACAGGTCGAATGGCGCCATCTCCCCTCGCGGAATTTTCTCGATCAAGGAAGCGAGCGTAATCGGCGACGGGATGATCATCCGCGGCAATTCGATGCTGATGAGTGCGTCGCTGATGATGATACCCGAGGCGTTTCCCGGCCCTTGGAATTCGCCGATCTTCCACGATCGGCATGGCGATGTGGTTGGGGCGCATATTCCGGAACGGCGCGTGCGCCTGTCCGGCACAACGGTGAACATGATCTCGCTGGGCTGGCAGGTCTTTGGCCATATGCTGGTCGACGTGTTTCCCAGGTTCGAACGAATGAACCGCAGCGGCGTCGCTGTCGATCGATATCTGTTCGGCGCGCTTGAGGCCGAGTGGCACGGAAAGGTTATAGAGGCGGCAGGCATCCCGATCGATAAATGTGAGTTTATCGATGTGAATTCCACGATTGTCGATTGCGATCACATGCTTTTGCCGACATTCGATCGACTGGCGTCGGAACTTCATCCCGACATCATGAATGTTCACCGTCGCTTGCGTGAGACCTACGCTCCTGCCGTTGAACCGACTCGGGATATTTTCGTGGCCCGCAGCGGGTGGGGTGGGGCGCGTGAACTCGTCAATCGCAGAGAAATCGAAGCTATCGTTGCGGAGGCGGGGTTCGAGATCGTGTTTCCCGAGCAAGTGAGCTTCCCGGAGCAGGTCGCGCTTTTTGCTTCGGCGCGGACGGTGCTCGGCGAAGCCGGTTCTGGCATGCACGGCACACTATTCAGCCATCCTCGGACAAGGGTGGGAGTTTTGCAAAGCAAGGGAAATGTGAACTTCATCCAGCCGCAGATTGCGGCGATCGGGGGACAGGAAATTTATATCGTGCTCGGCGATGACGAGCCCGGCAGCGGCGGGCAAGGGTGGTTCTCTATCGATCCCAACGACGCGCGTCATATCGCATCGCTGCTGCGCAATTAAAGCCTGCTCAGTACTTACCGGTTAATTGGGAATTGATTGATGCCATGTCCTAATATCATAAAATAACAGAATCAGGACAGTCGCGATGCTCTGCTATCAATTATCCCGTAATGGGATGTGCCAAACATCGCCTGCATGAATTGCTCCACTGACTGCTCCCAGCGCAATGGTTTGAGCCCTGAGGACGAAGGTGCTGAGCCCGCTTCATGTAACACGAGCCACCGCGTGATTGCGTCGGCTACTTTCTCGCCCGTGTTGCCGTCAAAGTAATATGCGTGCTCGCCAGCCACCTCATGAAACACTGGAATGTCTCGCACGATCAACGGGAGCCCACGCGCCGCGCCTTCGATCAAAGGGAGGCCGAAACCTTCGCCCTCGGAGGCCGCGATCAGCGCCGTGGATGCCTTGTAAAGCTCTTCAAGATACTCGTCGCTAACACCTTGTAACCAATGGAGCCGCTTTCCATTTTCCCGGCTATCGTGGATCGACTGTGCGACTTTTTCCATGGACCAGCCTAGTTTGCCAACGATTACGAGATTCGCGTCGATCCCCCTGCCCCAGAGCTGGTGAAAGGCATCGAGCACCAACGGGTGACCTTTACGCGGCTCGACAGTTCCAACAGTGATGAAAGTCGGCTTAAGGCTGAGCTTGTCGAGCAGTGCAAGCGCCCCATCGGACACGCCCTTGGTTGGAAGGCTTGCGGAAATATCTGCGCCCAGAGTGAAATAATCGACATTGATATGGGTCGGACGGGATCGGACCAGAGCATTACCAAACCGCAACACATCCTCTGCCACGCAACGCGATACGCAAATGAATTGGTCCGCTATCGCAAGCGCAGTTTTGAACCACATCTGTGCGATGCCCGGAATGAATTCTGGGAATCGGTGAGGCATCTGGAACGGTAGTAAATCGTGAATGCCTATGACAATTTTTCCTCCAACTCTCCGAAAATCCTGCAAATACTCTTCCATGCCAGGCAATATTCCTGCGGCCCATTCCAGCATAATGTAAATATCACCATCATCGTAATCGATGGGAGAATCGGGCAACACATCGGCAGGGATGGCAAGCTTATCGGCAACGTATTTTCGTGCAAAAACGAGTTTTCCATTCTCGAAGCGAACGGGCTCTACGGTATAGCCTTCTGGCACTTGCTTAAGAAGTCGATCAAGAAAGCTTCGAACCACGCGCTCGATGCCTGTATGAGAGTCGCTTTCTGCAAGCAAAGTGATGTCATAAAAAATGCGCCTCAACCCAATCCGGCCGGTCGCTTTTGCGATTGTCTCCGCGAGATTTATCAGGTCCTCTTCGTGGGGCGACATGGGTGCGTAAAGATCGCCGATCGCCTGAAGCAGGCGTTTCTGCCGCCCGCTGGCGCTATCGATCGCAAAGTTTTCAAGCACCTCACGCACTGAATTGCCGACTACAGCTGGATGATAGTGGTTGATCAGTTCGTCGCGGGCCCGGTCACCTAGTGCCAGTCGATACTCGGAATCGCCGAACAAGCGATCGATGGCATCAGCCAGTTCCTGTGACGTGAAAATCTCTGGAAGCTGAATGAGAGAATCCGTATTGATTTCTGCGGACGTTCCATGCGCGTTTACGATAACGGGCAGCCCCGACGCCATGCAATCCAATATCGCGCCCGACGTTTCGCCTCGGGTCTGCCTTCGTAGCTGGATAGCCACGTCAGCGGCGGCTAGGTGAGATTCGTAAGTCTCCATATCGGCGTAGCCAGTGACCGTAATGGATAAAGTGTCCGACAGTGACTCCACCAGCTCGCGGAATTCGTCGCCCCAGGGGCCGGTAGGATGATCCCCGACGAATATGAGTGCTGCGCGTTCCGCACGCGCTGCGGCAGTGAGTGCCCATGCTTCAATAAGGTTGTCGCCGCATTTCGTTTCAGCAACGAAGCCAAATGTCGACACAATAAATGCCTTGGGATCAATTCCAAGCCGCCGCCGCGCCTCCAGTTTATCCATCCTTGGCCTGACGGCTCGAAGGTGGGGTATATGAACCATCTTTGCGCTTACTGCATCACCGTAAATCTCACGTGCGCGAGCAACCGCCCATTTCGAATGAACTATCACGCCTTGCGCATTGGCGAAGACGATCTGATTGGCGGGATAGCGTTCGGCTGCAGCGCTGCGACCCTCGTCGTTTACATAGGCCAGCGCGGGCAGCCCGTGCGTCAGGTAGAGTTGCCTTAAGAAATATTCTTTTGAGCGATGGCCGACGTTTCCAAGCCAATCCAAAACGCCGCTCAGAAAGAAGTCGTGAAGAATGACCACTCCAGGAATTTCTATGAGAAGTTCAAGCATGTGCGCGTGAAATTCAGAATTACCGATCTGATATAAAATATAATCGTAGTGATCAGCATTCGCGCGAAAGTAAGCTACATCGCGCAGCGCAAAATTCGCCGTCACCCATGGATCTGAAATGACCGTTCCATGAATGATGCAGTCTATCTCATAGTGGCAGCCTAGTTCGCGCAGTAACTCGCTGCCGTAGTTTGCGATTCCGCTTCGATCTGAGGGTAGTGGGGAAACGAACGCGAGGCGTGGCTTTGCTTTGAATAGCAAGCCAGTTCGCTTACTCTGGATATGGCGGTCGTAGAGCCTTTCGAGGGAGCTAAGCGTTTTGCGCCCCGCCTCCGCCCATGAGAATCGCGACGCCCGTTCTACGCCCGCTGCCCTGAGTTCATCAGCATACGCATTGTCCGTAAGAACCCGGCCCATTTTCGCTGCGAGATCGTTTGAATCGAACGTATCGAACAATTGGTCATCTCGCCCGACCACTTCTGGCAAACTGCTGTTACGCGCAACAAGCACCGGGGCTCCGCACGCCATTGCCTCCAGCGGCGGAAGCCCGAATCCTTCGTGCAGAGATGGGAAAACAAATAGGCTACACAGCGAATACAATGGAGCGAGATCTGCTTCCGCAACGAACCCAGGCAGGATGAGGCGGGAGGGATCAACACCAAACCGTACAGCCGCGGTCTGAAGTTGCAGGCGCTCGGCGTCGCTCAACTTGCCGCCAAAGACTAAGGCCGTGCTTCCTTGCTGCGTCGGCGAGAGTTTACCAAAGGCCTCAATGATAAATGGAATATTTTTCCTTGGTTCAATAGCGCCGACGTAAAAAATGAAGGATTCTGGCAGTCCATAGCGGCGCCGCAGCTCGCTAGATTCAAGTCGTGATAGATCAGATTTGGTGAATGATTGATCCGCGGCGAGCAGGGCGACATCGATTCGATCCCCTGGTATTTGTAACAACTCCATGGCTTCACATTTGGCATATTCCGAAATCGCGACGAGCTGATCGGCGCGTTTCAGCGATTGTAAGCGTCGATAATAAAATGTTTGCATGAAGTCTGCAGCGAGATACGTCTTCGGATCGGTCAGCGGAATGAGATCGAACAAGGTAACAGCGGTTGCATAAGGTGTTTGCATCAAGCCGATAGATGTGACCGCGTTATCTACGACGCCTTCGAAGAGAGAGGTAACATATAGGACATCCGGATGTAATGAGGCGATTGCCTCCTCGCGGAGAAGCTCGGCGCACCGCATGCGCCAAAGATTTCTACTCTCTAATTCTCTTAATTCGCCGGGAATCGAAAAAGTCTTGATACGGTCGGCCGACAAAACTCGAAGAAATTCATGATAAATTTCTTGAAATCCATTTTTCAGCTCTGCGTTAAGCAGGATGTACACGTCATGAGCTGTTGCAGCTTCGATCAGACTCAATGCTAGCGCGCGGGCTTGGCGTCCGATGCCGCGGTAACGGCTTTCGGTTTGCGCCCCTTGCAAGTCGATAAGCAACCTCATCCGCGGCGCCACCGATATTGGTTGATGGCCCTGTGAAAAATAATACTTGCCGACATCGAAATATCTGTCCTCAAAACTATTTTTAGCGGCCCGGTATCCTCGGTCATCGATTTCGGCCGATGAATTTCGCGCCAGCCGCTTATTGCCGCGAGTTCTGTCCGAGCGACCTCAAGAGTAGGATCCAGCGCGCTTGCTTGCCGGTACAGATCCCCAGCGGCGGCAAAGTCGCCCATAAGCTTCAGAAGATGCCCACGTTGAAGGAAGACGTCGGCATCGTCCGGGCGGATTTTGATCGCCGTCATATAGATTTGGTCTGCTTCCGCATATGAACCGCTATCTTTCAATGCGTTCCCGCATTGTACCAGCAGTCCGAAGTTGACACCCCATCGCTCGATAATTGCCCTATAGAGGGCTGCCGCTTCAGCATGTCTTCCGCGATCTCGCGCGGAGTCAGCTCGACGAATAGCGCTGCGTTTGGCGGAGAAGAGGTGTTTCCAACGAAATTTTAGCATCTCTTTACGCACAATCCGAATTGACTAAAACTGGTCGATCCCTCTGGCTGCTGGGAGGGGGCGCATCAATGACAGGCGGCAACAAACTGCTCCTCCGGGCAGGGACGCGGGACTGTAGAAACACCTAGGCTGAAAGGAGTAATGCCGTCTAGTGTCTTCGATCTAGACGCGCGATCGCAAATGTGGCGCGCGCGACGCCTTATCGAGGGAGCCTACGTTAGCGCTCACTGGCTTTTGGAGCTAAACTTCCGGCGCCGCCGCTGTTTTGGTCGCAAAGGCTGGCATATTGCGGCATGCCACGATATGCGATCCGGGCATTAGGACAAATTCGCAAGCAGTGACAGGAAGCAGAATGACGAAGCGTGCTTTGATAACCGGAGTGACGGGCCAGGATGGCGCCTACCTTGCCCAGTTCCTGCTCAAGAAGGGTTACGAAGTGCACGGCGCCGTCCGCCGATCATCCCACTTCGGCGTTGCCGACCATCGGTTGCGCTGGTTGGGGATTCAGCGGGATGTCAAGATCCATGACGCGAACCTTTCGGATCTCTCGTCTCTGATTCGTGTCGTCACCGAAGTTCAGCCCGATGAGGTATATAACCTCGCCGCGCAATCGTTCGTGGCGACCTCCTGGCGGCAGCCGATCCTGACCGCGAACATTACGGCGGTCGGCGTGACCAACGTGCTCGAGGCGATCCGGCTGATCAAGCCCGATGCGCGTTTCTATCAAGCATCTTCGTCCGAGATGTACGGGTTGATTCAGCAGGAGCGGCAGTCGGAATCGACGCCCTTCTATCCGCGCTCGCCTTATGCGGTAGCAAAACTCTACGGGCATTGGATCACCGTAAATTACCGTGAGAGTTTCGGCATGCACGCTTCCTCTGGCATCCTGTTCAACCATGAAAGCCCGCTGCGCGGCATTGAGTTCGTAACCCGCAAGGTGACCGACGGCGTAGCGCGGATCAAGCTCGGGCTGGCCAAGGAACTGCGGCTTGGCAACATCGACGCCAAGCGCGATTGGGGCCATGCCCGCGATTATGTGCAGGCGATGTGGATGATGCTGCAGCAGGATGTGCCCGACGATTATGTCGTTGCCACCGGCATTACCACCACCGTGCGTGACATGTGCCGGATCGCCTTTGAACGTGTCGGCATGGATATGGACAAATATCTGATTATCGATCCTGACCTGTTCCGCCCATCCGAAGTGGATGTTCTCCTAGGCGAGCCTGCGAAGGCTCAGAAAGTCCTGGGATGGAAGGCCGAAACCTCGCTGGTCGATATGATCAACGAGATGGTTGATGCCGACATCGCAAGGCTGGCGGCGCTGCAGGTCGTCGCAGAGGCCACCATGTAAAAGGGCATACCCCACTGGGCTTGCCGTCCGCGGAGGCCGCATTACGCGGTCCTCGCGGTCTGGATGTTTCGTGCCAAGCGTGCGATGCTGCGTTGCCGCGGGTTTGGGACGGTCGGTGTGTGTGAAGTAAGGGATGACGATGAAGATTGCAGTTTTGGCCAATTGCCAGGGTGAAACCATCGCGGCATGCGCGCGTAACATGATCCCTGGACTGCATGTTGACTTCATCAATGAAATGGACGTCTGGAACGGAACACATCCCGCATCGCAGATTGTGGCGGACTATGATCTGATCTTCTCGCAGAAATTCTTCCGTGGACATGCGCCGGCCGGTTCCGAATCAAAAATCTGCTATTTCCCGGTTATCGCTTTTAACGGCTACCACCCGGATATGACCTACTTGCGGGCATGCCCAAAGGGAAAGAGCGAAGTCGAGGCGATCAGCGGCCCGATGTTCACTTACCATTCGGCGATCGCTATCTATAGCTACTTGCGGGGGAAATCCGTCGAGGATGCCCTTGAGATGTTCACTCCCCAGGTGTTTTCCCGTCTGGGCTATTATGATGTGTGGGCGGCTGCGAAGGCTGACCTTCTGGCGGAAGGCGTTGCCGTTGGCATGCCGCTTACTGCCGCTTTCGAGGCGTGGACGGCCACGGGCTCGTTCATGTATTCGTTCAACCATCCCAAGTTGAACGTTCTTGCCGATCTCACTCGCAAAATTTTCGAGCAGGTCGGACTTGAGGTTGTTAGCTGGAACGCTGAGGAGTCGCTTCAGGATCCAATGAAGAATATGCCGGTCTGGCCGGTTTATCCGTCGTTGGCGGAACGCGTGGGAATGCGCGGCGATTACGCCTTCAAATTGCCGCATGGCACCTTGCTTCTGCCGCGCCTCATCAACGAAACTTACGCGGAACTAGACAAATTCGAGCTTTCGACCATCGATCCGCTGAATTTTTCGCCAGCGGATTTCGACGAGAAGCTGGTGGCCCCGGCGGCGCAGCCGACGGAGATCAAGGCCAAAAATCCTTATAGTACGGTGCCGAAGGTGCAGTTCTGGCGCAACTCGGTTGCTTCGGTGAATGCCGCCGAACTCGACCCTGTGGTCGCGCCGCGTTTCGCGATCCGGCCGACCGAAAAGCTGGCGACTGCCGGCAGTTGCTTTGCGCAGCACATAGCGCGGACGCTGGCCCGAAGCGGATTCAATTATTATGTGCCGGAATCAGCCCCTGCCGGTATGGGGGAAGAGGAAGCCCGAGCCAAGAATTTCGGAACCTATTCCGCACGGTTCGGCAACATCTACACCGTCAGGCAATTGCTGCAGTTGATTCAGCGCGCTGAGGGCGCGTTCACGCCGGACGATGTCTTCTGGACGAGGCCGGATGGACGGCTGGTGGATCCCTATCGGCCCCAGATCGAACCGGACGGGTTCGCAGATCTCCCGGCCTTGGTTGAATCACGCGAGCGCCATCTTGATGCCGTCAGGACAATGATCCGTGACATGGAATTTTTCGTCTTCACCCTGGGCCTCACCGAGGGCTGGCGCTCGAAATATGACGGCGCCGTCTTCCCGCTTGCGCCCGGCGTTGCTGGTGGTGAGGTCAATCCGGAACGCTATGAGTTCATCAATTTTTCTATCCAGGAAATTGAAGCGGATCTCTTTTCCGTCATTGATATGTTGCAGGTCATTAATCCGAAATGCCGCATCATTTTGACGGTGTCGCCGGTGCCGCTGATCGCGACCTTCGAACATAAGCATGCGCTGACCGCCACAACCTATAGCAAGGCTGTCCTGCGCACCGCCGCTGATCTGGCCCGGCAGGCATATGCGCATGTCGAATATTTCCCTTCGTTCGAGATCATCACCGGCTCCTATAATCGCGGTGCATATTTCGAGGACGATCTGCGCGAAGTGAAACCGGAAGGCGTTACGCACGTCATGGGTGTGTTCATGCGGCGATATACGAGCAATGGTGAGAACGTGCCCGCAAACGACTCTGCGGAGGATTTGATCGCGGTGCCGGAGAAGAAGAAATCGCTCTTCGATATCGTTTGCGATGAGGAAGCGATCGCGCGATTTTGATGGCAAACTGCTGAGAGGTTGCGTTCGTCGGGCGAGGGGCGCCGATTTGATCGGCGTTTCTCAAGGGGTCAGTTGCTCCAACGGCCCGTAGGTACCGGCGAGGAACGCGCCAACAGTGCCTTGGTTGGCCAAAATCCCGATTTTGACGTCCGTATGATATTCGGAAGCAAAACCTTGCGTGTTCAGGTCGATCGGCTTGCCTACCTGCACCCACAGATCATCGGTTCGTCGATGCTGGAAAATGTGAACGATATTCCCTGACCTCGCCACGCGCCACCGCATGCCGGCTTCGTTCGCGTCAAAACTCAACGCCGAATCGATCAGTTTGCCGAAATTGACGGAACCGTGGGCCGCCTCGAAGGTCGCGATGCGCTGGGCGCCTAGATTGCCGAAGTCACCAGCACCAATCCAGCCGGCTACGCCTGATCCGAACAATATCCACAGGCTGTTGCCGGAGGCGGGGAGGGACGTAAACTCCACCGCATTCTGGTCCGCGTCGGTTAGCCAGAGGGCCGAAAAATAAAATCCTTCGGCCAGGGTAAAATCGACTTGATCCTGTGCGATGGTGATCCCATCACAACCTGTGCCGGACAATACATCTTGCGTCGGAATAGCGAGGGACCACTCCCCCAAGCCCGGCGAACGGTCGCCCGGCAACGTCGGATGCGGACGCAAGCCAATCAGTTGGTCGTAAATATAGTGCGCGAGTTTCAGACCTCCCGCGGGATTGAGATGGACGCCATCAGCCAGATAAACGCTGCTAGTGAGGCCACCGATTCCGGCACTTTGTCCCGCATCGATGACTGCCACGCCGCACCAGGCGCAAACTTCGTGGATCGCAGCGACAAATTGTTCAAGTCTGTCGCCATTTTCGTTTTGGGTATCCCATTGGCCGACGAAGTTCGACGATGTCGTACCGAAAGGCGTAAGGAATATAATCGTGCGCCTTGCATTTGCGGCCAGCGTGTCGGCGATGCTCCGGTAAATCGCGCCGTAAAATGTTTCAATGGATGTGTCATAGAGCGCACCGAGGGTCGCGTTGGTTCGGAAATCAATCATTCCCGCCTCGAACGTCACCAGATCCGCATCGAGCGGGATGTTCGATATCTGCGCGTATATTCCACCCGGGTCCGAGGTCGCTGACGTCGAAAGCGAGCCGCCGCCCACGGCGAGGTTATTGAGTGTCGCCCCAAGCATCGCTGCGAGCGGCTGCGTATATGCGCCGAAAATCGTAACGGATGTGCCAAGGGCGGCCCAATTTTTTCCGGTCCACGGGGAGGGGGGGGCATCATAGGAAATGTCAGCGAGTGAAGGGATCGGATTTTGCGGTTGCCCTGCGGGCGCGAGGCTAGTCATTTCGACGGTGGCACCTTCGCTCGAAAACAATCTGCCGGTTAAGCGTGTGAGTGCCGGAAGCCGGACATCCACTGATGCGTGCAGATCGCCTCCAATACGTTCAAGGCCGTCGAGTTTTGTCACACCGTAAACAACGAGCCTGTCACCCACCGATATCAAGGCCGGCGCTTCCAGTACCGCGGCCGCATTGATGACGAGATCCCCTGCGATTTTAGTCAGCGTTTCTAGTCTCGTTGGGCTGAATGCGTACAGATAATCTCCCACCATATGAAGTTTATCGAGCCGCGTTTTCGCATTGATGACCAGTCCACCTCCGACAAGCATCAGTTTTTGTAAGTCAACATCTGAATTAATCGAGAGGCCGCCGCCAATATTGTGGATCTCAGGTGCTATAAGTCTCGATTCGGGATAAATGAATAGACCCCCACCGATCGCAACAAGGGCATCGCATCGGACGCTGGCATTCGAATAAGCGTATAAGTGGTTTCCCACATACACTAATTTTTCCAGCGTGGCCGAGCCATAAACCGTCAGTCCGTCGTTGACGACGGTCAACATCGGGCATTGCAGAGAGCAATATTCGTCTATTATCAGACTTCCGCCAATTTTGACGAGAAATGGCAAAATACTGGATAATTTTATATGAAGGTTACCAGGAACATCAACAATACCTTCAAAAGATAATGCGTTTTTCTCAGTAATCGTCAGATTTTGGGACTCTATCATCGTGATACCGATTCCAGCATATTGCAAGTGTAGCTCGGCCTATCGCCTGCGAAATTCACTCAAACATGTCACAGTGACAGCGCATTACGAATTGGCATTGCAGCCTTTCGGATGAATCGGATCACGGGCTGTCGATTGCCGGTCCCGGATCGCCTGACGAGGCCATCTCGTGCTTGCGCCAACGAATTGCTTGGTGCACCGATTCCGCTGCCGCGGCAAAGCGCGCGGCCTTTTCATGCTGGCCATGCGCCGTGAACATCGCTGCGATCTCGCGCAAAACAAGCCAGTTCTTGGGGCTGCTCAGAAGAACGGATTCCGCTGCCCGCATTCGGGACTGCTCTTCGCCCCCGCAACAAAAGCGGGCCATTGCGGTGGCTGCGTCAACGCCGTTCAATCTTTCGAAGTGATCGAGATGAGCGAGCTTTTCCTGCCAGTCTTTCGTCGCCATATGCTTGAGCATAGGGCTCAGCCCCTCGGGGCGACCTTCCAGTGAGGCGATCGGTTTGACCGCTCGTTGAAGGGTGATGTCTTGACTATATCCCAGCATTTCGAAGTCCATCGCGTAAATATGACTCACGCGGTCAATCGCCGATTGTGTGTAAAAGTGATCAAGACGCGTGCGCGCATCACGAAACCCGATATTAGATCGCATCATGCGTCCGGATAGATGCTGTTGCAAATATTCGACCGCGGGTAGCATGTTTTCAAGGTAGAAGAGATGGTCAATGCGCGCCACTGGTTGCAGCAGATTAAAATATTGGGGGCTCCAGTGAGGGTCCATCATTTCAACCGGTTCGCGCTCGATCATTTCGAGATATTCATCGAATGTGGGGACCGCATTGTCGGGTAAGCCGAAACGATCCTGGAACTGGCGCCAGACGAACAGATCCTGCTGCGATCGTTCGCCGATCTTGGAAAGGTAACCCGATAAGGCCCGGGCAAAGGGATTGCGGACGATCGAAAAAGTCGACCGCGCCACCACTGCATCAACGGATTCGGCGGGCATGTCAGCAATTCTTTGCCAAGGTCCGGCGCCATGGGGATCGCCGGAAAACGTCTGCGTGTCACGTAAATTGTCGACAACCTGCCACATATATCCAAGGACGGTCGAACAGCCGCTTTTTGGATTCAGAATATAAACTAGAGGAGTTTGATCAGAAAAGATGAAACAGCTTGTCACCCTTGACTGAAATAACATCGTAGACACGGCACAAATCCTAATAGATTTAGAAAAATCAACTATTCGACATTGCAAATTATAAGGAGAAACAAACGCACCGCATGCCGCCACAGTGTGGGAAAAATGCATGCGTATGCAACCCAAGCGTTAGGCGTTCTGGCGAGATTTGTCCACGCCGCCGGGCCATAGCCGAAAGGTCCTGCAGACCACCGGCCGTCTGCGGATGGGGCGATCAGAGGCGGTTGATGAGGGAGCAATGTCGCGGCATTGTGACCGACGAGCAGCGTGGCAATGGGCCAAATTCGACCCGCCCCGAAGGGGGGGCATCTGGGAGCTGGCTGGGGGCGTCGTGACGCTTGCACGGGGCAACCAAGCCCGCACGGCGCGCGACTTCTGCCCAGCAAGCTTCCCGATGCGATCCCGGTGCCTCAACCTAACCCTGAAGGGCTCTAGTGGGCGCGAATTATTGCGCGGCCTCCCTACTTCTTAACCAAGGGAAAACTTCCACGACCTCATGAACGGCGCAGTATCGCTTGCTTGAGATAGGTGCCATATGCACTCTTGCCCAGTGCCGCCGCCAGTTTGTCAAGCTGCGCCGCATCGATAAATCCCTGATCGAATGCCACCTCTTCTGGACATGCAATCTTGAATCCCTGGCGTTTCTCCAGCGTCCGCACAAATTCCGCCGCCTCAATCAAGCTGTCGGGAGTACCGGTATCCAGCCAGGCAAACCCGCGTCCCATCACCTCTACCGACAGCGCGCCCCGCTCCAGGTAGATCCGGTTCACATCCGTGATCTCCAATTCGCCGCGCGCGCTGGGTTTGAGGTTGGCCGCGATCTCCACCACCTGACTGTCGTAGAAATACAGACCCGTCACCGCCCAATTCGATCGCGGCTGCGGCGGCTTCTCCTCGATTGACAGCGCCCGCATCTTCTCGTCGAACTCGACGACGCCATAGCGTTCGGGATCGGTCACATGATAAGCGAACACCGTCGCCCCGGTCGGGCGCGAGATCGCATTTTTAAACAGGTCGGTCGATCCGTGGCCGTAGAAGATATTGTCGCCCAGGATCAGCGCCGAGGGTGAATCGCCCACGAAATCGGCGCCGATGATATAGGCCTGTGCCAGCCCGTCGGGGCTCGGCTGCACCGCATATTCGATCTGCATGCCCCACTGCGAGCCATCGCCGAGCAAAGCCTGGAAGCTCGGCGTGTCGCGCGGCGTGGAGATGATGAGCACTTCGCGGATGCCGGCCAGCATCAGGGTCGACAGCGGATAATAGATCATCGGCTTGTCGTAGATAGGCATCAGCTGCTTCGACGTGACAAGCGTCATCGGATGCAGGCGCGTCCCCGATCCGCCGGCCAAAATGATACCCTTCATGCTATTGTCCCCGATGCCGGCACCGGGCCGACGAGTTCCGTAATGATGTCGTTGATCGCCAGCCGCCAGTCGCGTGGGACGATGCCGTAATCGGCACCGATCTTGGCTGTGGCGAGGCGCGAATTGGCCGGCCGCTTCGCCGGTGTCGGATATTCCGCGGTGCTGATTGCCAGCACCGCAGCGGATGGCCCGCCGGCGGCGGCGCTCTGGCTGAAGATTTCGCAGGCAAGGTCGCACCAGCTCGCTTCGCCGCCGTTGACGAAATGATAGATGCCAGTCGGGGCTTGCGGATCGTCGATCATCCGCAGCGCGATCGTCTTCAGGGCGGCCGCGATGTCGGCGGCAGAGGTCGGGCAGCCGAACTGATCGGCGACCACGCGCAGTTGCGGGTTGACTGCGCCCACCCGTAGCATCGTCTTCAGGAAATTGCCGCGATGCGCGCTCAGGACCCACGCCGTCCGCATCACCACCGATCGGGCGTTGCCGTGGCGCACCGCATATTCGCCCGCCAGCTTGGAGGCGCCATAAGTGCCGATCGGCGCGACCGGATCGCTCTCCTCATAAGCGCCGGCCTTGCTGCCGTCGAACACATAGTCGGTCGAAACATGGATCAGCGGGATGCCGGCCTTGCGCGTGGCTTCGGCCAGCCAGGCCGGGCCCTGCGCATTGGCGAGGAAAGCCTCGCCGGTCTCCTCCTCGGCCTTGTCGACCGCGGTATAGGCGGCCGGATTGATGACGGCAGCGAAGCGGCAGGCCGCGAATGCCTCCTTCACGCTGGCGGGGGAGGAAAGATCGAGTTCGGCGCGTGTGGGGATATGCAGCCGGACATTTTCGGGCCACGCCTGCCGGGCCAGTTCGAGCCCGACCTGTCCGGCGCCCCCGGTGATGAGGATGTCGCGCATCAGCCGGCTTTCGCCAGCCCCAGCCGGCTCGTGTCGTAGCGGCCGGCGAGGATGTCGCCCCACCATTGCCGATTGTCGAGATACCAGCGGACGGTCTTGCCGATACCGCGCTCGAACGTCTCCTGTGGCTCCCAGCCGAGTTCGGCGCGGATCTTCGACGCGTCGATCGCATAGCGGTGATCATGGCCGGGCCGGTCGGCGACGAAGGTGATCTGGCTGCTATAGAGTTTGCCGTCGGCGCGCGGCGAAAACTCGTCGAGGGCCGCGCAGATCGCATGGACGACCTCGAGATTCTTGCGCTCCGAATTGCCGCCGACATTATAGGTTTCGCCCGGTACGCCGGTTTCGAATACGGTGCGCAGCGCACGCGCATGATCCTCGACGAACAGCCAGTCGCGGACATTGCTGCCGTCGCCATAGACCGGCAGCGGCTCGCCGCCCAATGCGCGGATGATGATCAAAGGGATCAGCTTTTCCGGGAAATGATAGGGACCATAATTGTTCGAGCAATTGGTGACGAGCACCGGCAGGCCGTAAGTATGGCCCCACGCGCGCACGAGATGATCCGATCCCGCCTTCGACGCCGAATAAGGCGAGCGAGGATCATAAGCCGTGGTCTCGGTGAAGAAGCCGGTTTCGCCCAGCGACCCGAACACCTCATCGGTCGAGATATGGTGGAAACGGAACGCCGCCTTCTTCACTTCATCGAGCCCCTGCCAATAGCCGAGCGTCTGCTGGAGCATCGTGAAGGTGCCGACGACATTGGTCTGCACGAATTCACCCGGGCCGTCGATCGACCGATCGACATGGCTCTCGGCGGCGAGATGCGCGACCACGTCGGGCTGAAACTCGGCCATCAGCTTCGCGACCAGCGGCCCGTCGCAGATGTCGCCCTTGACGAAGCGATAGCGCGGGCTGTTGTCGATCGGGGCGAGCGAGGTCAGCACGCCGGCATAGGTGAGTTTGTCGAGATTGAGCACCTCGTGATCGGTCTCACCGATCAGGTGCCGAACCAGGGCCGATCCGATGAAGCCCGCTCCGCCGGTTACGAGGATACGCATCGATACTATGCTCCGCTAAATTTTCATCGCCTCTCTTACAGAGGCAGCAGGGGATTGCCATCATAGACGAACGGGCTGTCGAAGCCGGCAAGCGTCGGGAGCTTGACGTCCTTGTCGGATAAGGTCGGTCCACTGGCAGGCAAGGGCCAGTCTATGCCGATATCCGGACAGTCCCAGCGTATGCCGCCATCGCATTGCGGAGCATAGACGTCCGACACCTTGTATTGGACCTCGGTATCGGGTTCGAGCGTAACGAACGCATGGCCGAAGCCGACGGGCACGAACAATTGCAGGCCATTTTCGGCGGTGAGTTCGGCCGAAACATGTTGTCCATAGGTCGGCGAACCTTTCCGCAAATCCACCGCATAATCGATGATCCGCCCGCGCGAGCAGCGGACGAGTTTGACCTGCGCGTGCGGGGGCGTCTGGAAATGAATGCCGCGGATCGTGCCGGTAAAGGCCGACAGGCTGTGATTGTCCTGCACGAACCGGCAGGCCACGCCGTACTTTGCCCAGGTAACTTCGTTGTAGGTTTCGGTGAACCAGCCGCGATCGTCGCCAAAGCGCTTGGTCGATATCAGTTTTACCGGCGAATCCGTCACGCAGAACCCCCATTACATGCCTTCAGGCGGAGCCCACGCCGCCCGTTCGCGACAATTTTTATCGCAGTGCAGTGATAATGATCCTGTCGAGATGCGCCAGACCCCCCGTACAGATTTCAGCAAGGCTGCCTCGACCGCCAAGTTTTACGCTCCGACTCAATGGATGCAAGCGGGCGGGTTGCCGATTTTAAGGCACGACCAGCGCTGCTGCTGCGGCACGGCGAACCGCCTCCGTAAGGCCGGCAAGTAACCGCGCTTCGAGCCGCGCATATTGCCAGTGCAGGGCAACCGTGAGCCGGTGGCCCGGCTTCAACTCCACCAGCCGCCCGTCCCCCAGGTGCGCGCCGATCAGCGCCAGCGGCTGCATGCCCCAGCCGAGGCCGGCGAGCACGGTGTCCAGAAAGCCTTGCGTTGCCGGAACCCAGTGGGTCGGGGCCGCAAGATGCGGGACGCCGCCGCGTCGCGCGCCCAGCGGGCCTGCAGCAGGTCGCGGCGATCGAACCCGAGCACGGGGGCACGGGCGAGCGCGGCGGCGTCGATGCCATCGGCGAAATGGCGGCGCATGAAGGCCGGGCTGGCGGTTGCGGCGTAGACGGCGGTGCCGAGTGGCAGGGTTCGGCAACCTTGGACGGGAGCGGGATCGGTGGTGATCGCGGCGAGCACGTCGCCCGATCGCAGGCGTTCGGCGGTATGTTCCTCGTCGTCGAGCACGATGTCGAGCAACGCGCCACTCCGTTCGGCGAAGTCGGCGGCGGCCTTCGGGAACCATGTGTTGAGGCTGTCGGCGTTGACCGCGACGCGAACCGTCGTCGGCGCAGCCGTTCGGGGGGCGGGCAGGTCTTCGACGACATCGGCCTCAAGCAGGCGGACCCGCTCGACATGCGCGCACAGCCGTTCGCCGGTGGGGGTGGCCACGCAGGGCTGTTGCCGGATGACGAGGATCGCACCCAGCCTTTCCTCGAGCAGGCGCACGCGTTGCGAGACGGCGGAGGGCGTCACGCCGAGCGTGTTTGCGGCGCGTTCGAAACTGCCTTCGCGGATGACGGCGGCGAGCGCGGCTAGGGCGGCATAATCGAGCATGATGAAGCTGTACTTCATTTGGATAAGAAAGTTGAGCTGGTCTACGTCGAAACCGATCGGCAAGAGGATGGCATGATCGAAATGACCATCCCCGCCTTCACCACCGGCTTTGCGCTCTCGGGCGCGCTGATCGTCGCGATCGGCGCGCAGAACATGTTCGTGCTGCGGCAGGGGCTGCGACGCGAGCATGTCGGGCCGGTCGTGGCCTTCTGCGCCTGTGCCGACGCGCTGCTCGTTGCGGCCGGTGTCGCGGGGCTTGGCGCGGTGCTGGGGGCCATGCCGGCGCTGAGCCATATCCTGTTGCTCGGCGGTGCGGCGTTCCTGCTCTGGTACGGCCTGTCCGCGCTGCGCCGGGCGCTCGATCCGGGCAGCATGGCGCTGGGCGGCGGCGGATTGTCGCCCTCGCTCGCCACCACGATCGGGCGCACCGCGGCGTTCACATTGCTCAACCCGCACGTCTATCTCGATACCGTGTTGCTGATGGGCTCGATCGGCGCGAGCCAGCCGGGGCACGGGCAGATTGCCTTCGTTGCCGGCGCGGCGACAGCGAGCGCGCTCTGGTTCACCGGCCTGGGGTATGGCGCGCGCCTGCTCGCGCCGCTGTTCGAACGGCCGATGGCGTGGCGGGTGCTCGATGCGGTGGTTGCGGTGACGATGTTGCTGCTGGGGGCGGGGTTGCTGCTGCGTGGGTGGATAGCCTAACTGCCGACGCATCGCGCGCTCGATCCCCGTCGCCCTCGCGGAGGCAGCCGCCTATGTCTCTGTCCACAAGTGATGCGTGCATTATAGAGGAAACGCACCAAGGTAGTTGCGTTCTTCTTTATTTCGTTCGTACTTTTCAATCCGACCTGAGCCAGGCAACGGCCGTTTCCACAGATGTAAAGGTCCTCTCGTGTTGGGAGTTGAAATTGCGCTTCATTTGAAGTTTCGCAAGGCTCGAACTCACCACAACAGCAACGCGATCGCTCGGACTCGATATCATGCTTGGTAAGCAGGCAAATGCAGCCATCACTTCTTGGGATTGGATAAGGGATTCTCGACTATCGAGGCACAACCTTACAACGCCGTCGGATTCCCGGGCCTGACAGGTAAGTCGCGCGAGTTTCTGTGCGTAATCTTCGACATCTTCAACAGTCAAAAAACCAGCGCTCACGCCCTTAATGATCTTCAATTCAGCATCATATTCCAAGGTCAGCATCCCCATCCATCCATTTTTTTCTATTTGCAGTTATGGTCTCGTATCATAGATTTCTTTCATAGATATTCGTAATTTATCAGAGAATGTGTTTTTCTTCTATACAGGACGGGGCCTCGCTGCGGAGGCGCGTGATGACCCTTGCCTTCGCGAGGGTGGAGGTAAGGTGTTGAATTAACCTGTGTTTCTTCACCGCACAGTGAACCGCACCTCATCCCGCGTGCGCCCGTCGCGATCCACGAGGGTCAAGCTGTGCACCCCCGGCCCCGGCAGCGCGCTCCGATCCACATCCGCCGCTCCCAGGTCGTGCCGGTCGAGCAGCAGCCGCTCGCCATTGGCGACGCCGATTGCAGCGAGCCGGATCTTCTGGTGATCGATCGGAATGTCGGGATCGAGTGCATAGACGCTACCCGCGACCGGGCTGACGATATGCGGCCGCCGCGCGGTCGCCGGGGCCTGCGCGACGAGCGCCTGGCCGGTGCCGGCGCGGAAAAATTCGGTGCGTGGCGGTTCGATTGTGCTGGCGAAATGGACGAGGCGGCGTTCGATGCCGGCGGGGGGCAGGGGCGGGGAACCCGCGCGGTCGCGATGCAGGCCCAGCATGATCTCGCGCCACACCGGCGCCGCGCCGCTGGTGCCCGAGACGTCGCGCATGCTGTCACCCTCGGCATTGCCGACCCATACGGCGACAATGAAGCGATCGCTATAGCCAATGCACCAATTGTCGCGCATCGCCTTCGACGTGCCGGTTTTGGCGGCGCTCCAGAAGGGTAGGCGCAGCGCGGAATCGATCCCGAACGTGCCCGCGCGGGCGCCGGCATCGGAGAGGATGTCGCCGGTGATCCACGCACTGGCCGGATCGATCACCGGCCGCGGCGGCACGCTTTTGTCGTCGGCGCGGATGCGCAACGGGCGATAGCGGCCGCCGTCGGCCAGCGCGCGATAGGCGGCGGCCTGCTCCAGCAAGGTCACCTCGGCCGGTCCGAGCGCAAGGCTGAAGCCATAATATTCGCCATCCTCGGTCAGCCGGCGATAACCGAGATCCCACAGCCGATCGCGAAAATCCTCGACCCCGTCGAGCAGCAGCACCCGCACCGCCGGCACGTTGAGCGACCCGGCGAGCGCAAAGCGGGCGCTGACCGGCCCCTTGAAATCATGATCATAATCCTTGGGCACATAGAGGCCCGAGGCAGTATCGAGCTCGATCGGTGCATCGTCGAGGATCGAGGCGGGGGTGATGAACCCGCGTTCGATTGCCTGTGCGTAGAGGAAGGGTTTGAGGCTCGATCCGGCCTGGCGCGGGGCGGCGGCATTGTCGACATGGGACGCGGTCGATCCGCCGCCAGCACCGCCGACATAAGCGAGCACATCGCCGCTCGCATTGTCGACGACGATCACCGCGCCGTCGCGCGCGCGATCGGCGCCGAGACCGAGCAATTGGTGCCGGAGCGCGGTCAGCGCGAGCGACTGGATGTGGATATCGAGCGTGGTCTTCACCGTCTCGCCGGGTTTGCGCAGCAGGCTGGCAGCGAGGTGCGGGGCGAGCCCGGGGTCGTCGGCCAGCCGTGTCTCGGGCGCGATCATCGTGTCGGCGAGCGCGGCGATCGTCGTGCAATCGGCGATACGCCCGATCCGGCAGGCGCGCCGCGCGACTTGCGCCGGATCGGCCTGCGGTGACGGCAGCAGGGCCGCGAGCAGCAACGCCTCATTGCGGTCGAGCGCATCGGGCGCCTTGCCGAACAGCGCGCGCGCGGCTGCGCCGATCCCCTGCGTCTCACCGCGAAAGGCGGCAAGGTTGAGATAGGCTTCGAGGATCTGGTCCTTGCTCCAACGCGCCTCGATCGCTTGCGCGGCACGCATCTGGCGCAGCTTGGCGCGAAGCCCACGTGTGCCCGGATCGCCGAGTTCGGGCGCGAGGAAGCCGGCGAGCTGCATCGTCAAGGTGCTCGCGCCGCGCGCATGACGGCCGCGCAACTCGCCCCACGCCGATCCCAGCAGGCCGATCCAGTCGACGCCGCTATGACTGGCGAAGCGCTTGTCCTCGGCGGCAATCACCGATGTCCGGACGTCGGGGGCGATGCGCGCGAGCGGCACCCAGTCGAGCCGGCGCACCGAATAATCGACTCGCGTTGCATCGAGCAGCCGGCCGTTCCGGTCGCGCAGCCATGCCTCGCTCGGCCGCCAGTCGGCGCGGGTCTGCGCGAAGTCGGGGATGGGCGGGGGGCGGGTCCACAGGCCGGCGATGCCGATGGCGAGCAGCAGCGCGAACAGGCAACCGACGGGCCGGCGGCGCAGCCATGCGATGGGGGGGATCATCATAATTCCTCCCCGAGCTTGCTCGGGGAGGGGGACCATCCGAAGGATGGTGGAGAGGCTTGCGCGACGGCTGAACAATCTCGGACGGAGAGGATGAGAGGTGGGATTGCCCCACCACCGCCTTCGGCGGTCCCCCTCCCCGAGCAAGCTCGGGGAGGAATTGAATCCCCTGTCCCCATCATGGCACGATCGTCACCGGCGCATTGGGCAAAGCCGCATGGATCTCGGGCGAATACATCGCCTCGACATGGGTCGGCGGCAGCAGATAGCGGCCCGGCGTGTTCATCCGAACCGTATATTCGACGGTGGTCTTGCCCTTCGGCATCCAGCCGAAATAGCCGCGCCATGCGTCGAGACCCTGCTCAACATAGGACGGCCCCGACATATCCTCTTCCTCGCTGCTGCCGCTCTGTCCGGCGAGCAACGCCGACTGGCCGCCGCCGGCGCCGATGATCGAGCCGCCCGCCGGGATCGGATCCTCGACCACCACCCAGGTCCGGTCGACCGGCGCCTCGACGGTGATCCGGATCTTGAGCACGTCGCCCCGGCTGATCCGGTCGGCGCGCTGGCGCTGGACGAATGACACCTGGCGGCTCACCCGATAGCCGGCGAAGTCCGCGGCCTTGAGCGGTACCGCGGCGTGCACGGCCACCGATGCCCATGGCCCCGGCGTCGCCGAATGCGTCAGCAGCAGCGGCATTGGCGCGGGCGGCAGCTTCAGGCTCAGCATGGTTGGGCGCAAAGCGATACTCGTCGCCACCTGCGCACCAAGCCGGGCGCTCGTGGTGCCGCCGATCGCCGCCGGCGGATAGGCCGCGGTGAAGCGGGCCGCGGCGACGGTGCCCCACGCATTGGCCGGCGTCGTATCCCAATGGCCGTGCATCTGGCGCAACGCGACGCCCACCATCATCCGTGGCGCCTCATCCTGCCAGCCCGGCTTGCCGGTGACGGCGAGCAGCGCCTTGATCGCCATCTCGTCATCGCTCACCATCATCCACCATGGCGCCGTCTTGCCGTCGGTCAGGTCGAGGCGGGTGCCTTCATAGATGATGCGGCTGCGCAAGGCTTGTTCGGCCGCTGCGCGCTGGCGCGGATCGGCGCCGGGGACATGATCGAGCGTGACGATCCAGTCGGCCAGCGCCTCGGTCGGCATGTCGGCGAGCGGCATCGCGACGCGCGGCAGCATGTCGAGCGTTGCGGCGCCGTTGCGCGCGAGCGCCGCCAGCGCGGCCATCCGCAGGAAGCGCGCATCGCCGGGCGAGGCCGATGTCTCGGTGATCCGTCTCTCGACCACGCCTTCCAGGGTTTCGAGCAGCCGCGCCTTGACGTCGTCGGGCCATGGCAAGCGGGCATCGGCGGTTAGCGACAGCGCATAAGCGGTCAGCGCGATCGATCCTGGCTGGCGCTCTTCGGGCCAGTAGCGCAAAAGCCCGTTCGCCGCGACATAGGTCGGCAACTCGCCGATCTGCTTCGCCCAGGCCGCGCGATCGCCGAGCGCGACCGCCTTCGACAGCTTTTGCTCGAAGCAGCCATAAGGATAGGCCGTCATATAGGCGCGCACCCCGGCGAGCGGCGCCACCGGCGATGCCATCAGGGTGATATCCACACTACCGCGTCCCGGCAGTGCGCCGATCGGCGCCGCCACCGGCAGCCGCGTATCGCCGTCGATCCGCAGCAGGCTGGCCGCCCAGGTCGTGACCGGTACGGCGGGCACGATCTGCTGATCGACGGCCACCGCATCCTTCGCGCGGCCGTCGGACGAGCGCGCGGTCACCGTCCAGTGGAGGCGATCGACATGCTCGGGTGCGGTCAGCCGCCACGTCACCGGCCGCGCGCCGCCGGGCGGAATCGTCACGGTCAACGCCGCGCCGCGCGCGACGGTTGGCGTCAGCGCAACGTTCGCGGTGACGGTCAGCGGCCGATCGGTGCCGTTCCGCAGGGTGAAGGTCGCATTGTAGAAGTCACCCGATCGCACCAAGGGCGGCACACCGGGATAGATGGTAAGATCCTGCACCGTGCGGATATTGGTGCTGCCGGTGCCGAACAGTTGCTCGCCCGCCGTCGCCACCGCGACCAGCCTGTACGAACTCAGCGCATCGGCGAGCGGTACGTCGACTGTCGCGCGGCCCTGTGCATCGAGCCGCACCCGCCCGCGCCATAGCAGCATCGGCCGGAAATCGGATCGGGTCAGCGACGACAGATCGCCGCCGCCACCACCGCCCGATGCTACCGCCTTGCGCCCATAATGGCGCTTGCCGACCACCTGCATCTGCGCGGTCGATGTCAGCACCGACAATGGCCGCTCGCCCATCATCACCGACAAGATATCCCAGCTATCGTTGGGCGAAAGCAGCAGCAGCGCTTCGTCGACCGCCGCGAAGGCGATCTCGGCCGATGCCGGGGGCTTACCTCCCGGACCCGTCACCTGCACGGCCACGCGTGCATGATCGCGAATCCGGTAACGGTTGCGCTCGGCGCTAACGGCGACCTTCAACTGATGCGTTTCCCAGCCGACCGCGACCTTGGCGATGCCGAGCCGGTAGCTCGGCTTGGCGAGATCGACCAATGCGGTCGGATAGCCGCCGTCCTGGCTGAAGAAGGGCAGGTGCCAGCGCCGCGCGAAATCGGCGAGCCATAGCCGCCACCCCGCGATCCGCCCGCGCACCGCCAGCACCGAGATATAGGCATCGGGCGCGTAAGTGCCGGGCAGCTTGACGTCGATCACCGGATTTCTGCCGGAAATCGTCGTGACGAAAGAGGATAGCACGCCTTCGCGCTCGACGCTGACCAAAGCCGTCGCGCTGCGGAACGGCATTCGCACCTGGACATGAGCGATGTCGCCGGCGCGATAGGATTTGGCGTTGGGAATCACGTCCATCCGGTCGCCATTGTCGCCGCCGAACCACCATTCGTCGTCGCCGACCAGCCAGAGGCTGGTGACGGCGCGCGATTCATTGCCCTGCACGTCGCGGGCGGTCGCGACCGCGATCACCTCGCCCGATACGCCGGGATCGATCGCACAATCGGCCATGCCCCGCACGTCGGTCGTGCCCTCGCAGCGCGCGCCGATCTGCCTGGTGACGGCGCTATTGTCATAGGCATAGAAGCCGCCGATCAACCGCCGCCGCGCCGAGACGATCTCGCGCGTGTAGAGCGCCACCGAGATATGCTTGCCGGAAACCGGCTGGCCCTCCGGCGTTAGCGCGGCCAGCTTGAGCCGCATCGCGCCGGCGCGCTGCATCCAGCCGTCGGGCCGGATCGCCACCCGCACGGCGGCGGGATAGACGGGCACGTTGGTCGATGCGGTCAGCGTCTGGCCGTTGGCATCCTGATAATCCATCTCCACCGTCAGCTTTGCCTCGTCGGGCAGAGCCGGCATGTCGATATTGGTGCGCAGCGCGCCATGTGCATCGAGCGTCGCGGGCAGGGTGGCGGAGGCGGGTAGCGGGGCCGCCTTCAGGTCGTTCTGATTTTCGTCGAGCGGGACCGTGCCGGCGCGCACCGCCGCGCCGCCGAAGGTCCAGTCCTCCCATCCGGCGGGCTTCGTCGCTATCGCCATCCAGGCGGTGCGCAGCCGGATCGGCATATGCGGCGCGCCACCGCCGGAAAGATAGCCGACATAGAGATCGACCGGCAGCCGCTTCGGCCGCACGGCGGCTTCCTTCGGCCCGCGCACGCTCGCGCGCATCGTCGGCAGCCGATATTCGTCGACCCGCACCGACTGGCCGGTCGCGATCTCGTCCTTGCCGGTCTTGAAGACAAGATCATAGTCGCCGGTGGGCGCGGCCTTGGGCGGAGTCCATTCGCTCTCGCCGCGCCCGTCGCGGCCCAAAGCCAGCGGCAGATCGAAGCTCATGTCCGATCCGCGATGCCGCAAGGTCAGCACGCCTTTTGCCGCGCCGCCCGATCGGAACCCGAACACGCCGGGCTGGCGATAGACATGGGTCATGTGCAGCGTCTCGCCGCCGCGCAGCAGGGTGCGGTCGAAGATCGTGTGGAAAATCGGCTGCGGCGCGGACCAGCCATAAGGCAGGTCGAAATCATAGGGCCTGATGCCTTCGCCCCAGCTCGTCAGCACGAACGACAGGTCGCCATCCTTACGCGCCGAGACCATCAACGGCGAGCTTTCACCCGTTTCCTGCGCGCAATCATTGCTCGTCGAAGGCGCGGGCAGGTCGCGGATCAGCAGTCGCCCGGAGGAATCGGTCGATGCAGACGCGAGCAATTTGCCAGAGCAGCTGTCGGTCACGCGCACCGCTGCGCCCGCCACCGGCGCACCGCTGTCGAGTGAGGTCACCCATGCGAGTGACGTGCCATGCCCCCATTTGAAATGGACCGCCATATTGGTGACGAGCGCCGCCGACGCGACATAGCGCGTCGCCGGCCGCCCGAGCAGCGCACGCCCGAGCAACGGGCTCGCCAGCTCGACGACATAGAAACCGGGCTTTTCGAGCGGGATGCCGACCACCTCGAACTGCCGCCCGCCGCCCGGAAGCGCGAGCTGCAAATGCCGCGCCGCGTCCTTCGCGGCCAATAGTGGCCGATCGCCGGTATGGTTGATGGTGACGTCCTGCCCGTTTTTCTTCTCGGTCCGGAAATCGGATTCCTGCGATTTGGCCACCCGGCGCATCCAGTCGGCGATCGCGGCGTCGCCGGCATCGATCCGTGCCATGCCGCCGCCGACTGCCTTGATCGCCTGGCCCAGCCGTGGCTCAACCCCGCGCACTGTGACTGGCAGCATCCCGCCCTCGCGCGCCTCGATCAGCCCGAAGGGAGCCGCGAACTTCACCAGCGGCGGCGCCTCAGCGATCTCGACATCGAGCGGAAAGCGCCGCGCATTGGCGAGCGGGCGCCCGCTCTCGTCTTTGAGACCCGCGGGTATCGTCAGCCGCGCGGTGACCGCGGCGGGGAAGGCGGGCTTGAAGGTGATTTCGCGCACTGTGGCGGAACTGCCGTCGGCGGTCGGCATCGCGCTCTTGCCCTCGCCAAGGTCGAGCCGTAGCCCGAGTGCGGCGGCGCGCGCCACCGGCGCGGTGAAGCTGACGGTAATCGGCAAGATCGGATCGCAGCCGGCCGCGGCATTTGCGCGCTCGCAGCTCATTTTCGCGCTGAACGCCTCGCGCACCGAGAAATCGAGCCGGTGATCGCTGCCCACTGCGGGGCCGCCGGGCGTGCGAATCGTTTTGCCCCACACGATCGAGACGTGCCGGCCGGGCGGCAGCGGCCGGTGACATTTGATCGCGATCGTGCTTGCCAGCGCGGCGGCGCGTGCCTTCGCATTGGCGGGCAGCGGATTGGGAATTCCTGCAGCGTCGAGAAATTCCCGCCGCTCCCATGCGCTCGACGACACCGGCAGCACGCGCCTCACCGTGTCGGCGGGCATCAGGTCGACGGGGATGCGTTCGCCAAGTCCCTCGACGGCGCAGTAAGCGCCCGTCGTTACGGATGCGCGATCGATCGCCCCGCTCGCGGCAATGATGAAGCTCTGATCCTCCTCGATCGACCCGTTCTCGCGCGGCAGCACGGAGAGGACAGCGGGCCCGCCGCTATCGATCGGAAAGCGCCGGGTGCCGGATATCGTGCCGCCGGCGGCATCCTTCAGATCGTCGACGAGCTTCGCCGCGCAGGACAGGCCGGCGGGCAGCGGCCTTGCAAATTCCCAGACGAAGGTCGTGGGGTCAGCCCAATGTCCGTTTCCCGGCACCGGGCAATCCATCGCGATGGGCGGAGTGGAGCGGCCGAGCGGCACGATGGGTGCCGAGAAGCGCAAGGTGAGGCGGGTGATGCGCGCGCCGTCACGACCGATCAGCGCCTGCGTGACCGCAGTGTCGTTGCCGCCGAAAGCCGCGAGTGGCGCCAGCAGCGCGAGCGCACCTCCGAACACCGCCCACCATGCACGCATCGGATTCTCCCTTGGGCTGAACATGCCCATCGGGGTTGCATGTGTCCAGCGACGAACTGTTGTATTTCGTCGACGAAACGAGTTTTGGAGGTTGGGGATGCGCTTTTCGATCCCCTCGTTGACGGGGAAATCGTTATTCGGAAAACTAAAGTAATTGCCTAACTATCGATTTCGAGATAGTTAGGTGCATGCTTAACGAATCGCCCGGCCTCGATCGCCTCTTCCATGCTTTGGCCGATCCCGCCCGCCGCGCGATGGTCGAACGGTTGAGTCGCGGCCCGGCACCGGTCAGCGAGCTGGCCCGGCCGCTGCCGATGTCGCTGCCTTCGGCGATGCAGCATCTCGCGGTGCTCGAGGCGGCGGGGCTGGTGCGTTCGGAAAAGGTCGGCCGTGTGCGGACCTGTACGATCGAAGCCGGCGCGCTCAGCCAGGCCGAACAATGGATCGATGCGCGCCGACAGGAATGGGAACGCCGGCTCGATCGCCTCGACATCTATTTGAAGACCCTGGAATCGGAAGGAGACGATCATGATGCGATCGCATGAAGACCCGGATATGCCCGCTTTCGTTCAGCCGCAGCCGCTGCAGATCACCCGCTCCCTCCACGCCCGGCGCGAGACGGTGTTCAGTGCATGGGGCTCGGCCGACCATGTCAGCCAGTGGTTTGCGCCCTTGCCGTACACCGTGCCCGCGGCGACGGTCGATCTGCGCGTCGGCGGCAGGTTCGATGTCTGCATGCGCTCGCCCGGAGGCGTCGAGCACTGGACCCGCGGAACCTTCGTCGAGCTGATTCCGAACAGCCGGCTCGTGATCAACGCGCATGTCAGCGATGCGGCCGGTCGCAAGCTGTTCCGGGCCTATACCGAGGTCGACTTTTCCGATGGATTCCCCGGTACCCGGCTCGATGTGACGCAGACCTATGTCGTGTTCGATCCGGACGTGGCCGCACCGATGATCGATGGCGCGCAGGCGGGTTGGAACAGCGCGCTGGACCAGCTGCAGGAATGTGTCATGCGCATGAGTGGCGCGATCGGAATCGAAGTGCGCTCGGTCGTCCACGCGACCTTCCACTTGGAGCGCAGCTATGATTCGCCGGTTGCCCGCGTCTGGAAAGCGCTTACCGATAACGCCGCCAAGCAGAAATGGTTCGGCGGCGGGCCCGGCGCATTGGATGTGCTCGAACGCGAGATGGACGTCCGCCCGGGTGGGCGTGAGCGCCTGAAAGGGCGTTGGCCGAACGGCGTGGTCTCCGATTTCGATGCCATCTATCACGATGTCATCCCCAACGAACGGCTGGTGTACAGCTACCTCATGCACATCGACGACAAGAAGATCTCCGCCTCGCTTGCTACCGTGCAGTTGAAGGCCGAGAGCGGGAAAACCCGGCTGGCGATCACCGAACAGGGCGCCTTTCTCGATGGCTATGACGACGCCGGTTCGCGCGAACATGGCACGGGCATGCTTCTCGATCTGCTGGGGGCGTCGCTGGCAGATTGATCGCTCGCCTGACGGCCGAAGGACCGCCCCATGCAGAGTGGATCGGACGAACGTCGTCCTCAGGCAGGCCCGGTTATTCGATGCCTGCGAATGCGTGAGATCTGGAACGGTGATGAAGGGGGACCGGAGGTTTTGTCGCCGTTCCTGCATCATTCCGTGAACGGCGGCCTCGCGACCAACTTCCGCCGTAGCACGGCGTCGCGAGCGATTATGCGGCTTCTGCCGATGCCGCCTTAAAGACTGACGGGATTTGAAGGCGGCCATTGGCACCTTTGCGACACTCAAGGTGTCGGGCCAGCCGTTGCGCTGTTCCGTTCCCAAGCCTTGCTCATTGCCGATTGCTCTATATACGACGGTATATATCGATTCGGTGATCGCGCAAACGCGGCAAGTGGGGGAATTCATGCGTTCATATCTTGGCGCGATGCTGACGAGCGTCGCCATGCTGGCTTTTTGTGTGCCTTCGGTGGCGATTGCAGCGGCGGCCGACAGCGCCGCCGTGGATGATGCGGCGGCGGTTCAGGCTTCTGACGATAAGGGGGGGGCATTGATCATCGTCACCGCTCGTCGCCGCGCGGAAGATGCGCAATCGGTGCCCGCGGCGCTGTCGGTGGTCCGTGCGGACCTGCTGAACCGATCCTATACAGTCAACACCGGCCAGCTCAGCCAGCTGGTACCCAGCCTCAATTACAGCTCGGCCAATCCCCGCAATACGGCTTTCACCATCCGCGGCCTTGGCAGCAGCGTCGTTGCGGTCAGCCAGGCCAACGACGGGCTCGAGCCCGGCGTCGGCTTCTACGTCGATCAAGTCTATCATGCGCGCCCGGCTACAGCCGCCTTCGACTTCACCGACATCGATCAGATCGAGGTGTTGCGCGGCCCGCAGGGCACGCTGTTCGGCAAGAACAGTACGGCGGGCGCAATCAACGTCACCACCCGGCTGCCCAGCTTCACGCCCGAGGCACGTGAGGAATTGTCCTTTGGCAGCGATCGTTTCGTGCAGGTGAAGGCGTCGGCTTCGGGCCCGATCACCGATACGCTGGCGTTCCGCCTGTCGGGCCTCTCCACCCGGCGCGACGGCGTGATCCATAATGTCAGGACCGGCCGCGACCAGAACACGCTGGGCAATCAGGCGATACGCGGCCAGCTGCTGTTCAAGCCGTCCGATGCCTTCCAGCTCCGCCTGATCGCCGACTTCGCTAATTTCGAAAGCGAGTGCTGCACGCAGGTCTATGTACGGGTCGCCCCCACCCTCAAGACGACCGCGCGGCAATATGCGGCCCTGGCGGCGAATGTGCCCGGCGGTGCCTATACGCCGCCCAGTTTCAATCCTTATGATCGGTTGACCGACATCGACGCCGATCTTGGCGTGAAGACCAATGAGGGCGGCGTTTCGGCGATCGCCGACTGGAATCTGGGGCGCGCGACCCTGACGTCGGTCAGCGCGTGGCGCTTCTGGAACTGGGATGCGGCCAACGACCGCGACTATACCGGCATCCCGATCCAGCTGACCCAGCACATCCCGTCGCGGCAGGACCAGTATAGCCAGGAACTGCGCCTCGCCTCGAACGGAGACGGACCGATCAGCTATGTCGGGGGCCTCTATTTCTTCCGCCAGAAGATCACCGGCCGGCCGATCTCGATCTACGGCCCGCTCGCGACCTACTGGCTGCTAGGCGGTCCTTCGGCCGCACTTCCCGGCAATCTGCTCGACGGGTACGGGACGGACGGCCATACCGACTTCCGTTCGGACAGCTACGCCGTGTTCGGCGAGGTCAATTGGCGGCCGCTCGACGGGCTGACCGTGACCGGCGGCCTGCGCTACACCTATGAGGAGAAGGAAGGGACGTACGACACCTTCACCTTTGGCGGCCCCGCGACCGTCACCACCGTCCAGCGCAACAGCCAGCTGTCGATCCTGCGCGGCCAGACATATGCCGCGCGCGACAAGGACGGAGATCTTACCGGGCGCGCCAACGTCTCCTACGTCTTCACGAAGGGGGTGCTCGGCTATGCGAGCTATGCGCGCGGATCGAAATCAGGCGGCATCAACATGTCGGGGCTTCCGCTCGACAATGCCAATCTGCCCGCGCTCAACACGGCGGTGGTGAAGCCGGAGAAGAATACGGCCTATGAGATCGGACTGAAGACGGCGCTGTTCGATCGCCGGCTGATCTTCAATGTCGACGCTTATTACACCACGGTGCGCGATTTCCAGACCAACGTCACCGATACGGGCGCGGCGGTGGCGCTGCGTACCTATCTGGCGAACATCCCCAAGGTGCGGGTGAAGGGCGTCGAGGCCGATGCGACCGCGCAGATCACGCGCGAGTTCCAGTTGCGCGGATCGGTCGCTTATGCCGACGGGAAATATGTTTCCTATCCCAACGGTCCCTGCCCGATCGAACTGATCGGTTCAGGTACGGCTGCATGCAATCTCAGTGGCCGGGCGCTTTCGGGGCTGCCGAAATGGTCGGTCACCCTGGGCGCCGATTATGCCCATCCGATCGGTGGGTTCGGTGTTGACGCGGCGATCCTCCTCCATGTTGATTCCAGTTCGCGCAGCAAAGTCTTCGGCGATCCGACCGCGTCTGCCTACACGATCATCAAGGGCTATACGGTGGTGAACGGCAGCATCGGGCTGCGCCTCAACAAGGCAATCGAAGTGGCGTTGTTCGCGCGCAACCTGTTCGACAAGGACTTTATCCAGAACCTGACGATCCAGGCGGGCAATTCGGGCCTGATCGTCGGCACGCCCAGCGATCCACGCGTGATCGGCGTGACATTACGAGCGAGGCAGTGAAGCGAGCCGACCGGCGCCTCTAACGGACAGGGTTGGCTTCGGCCGATGCAGAAAGTGGTTGCCGCGGTGACGGTGCTTGATCACCAGTGACCGGAGTACCGACGGAAGAGGTCGCCCAATGCAAGTAATGCTCGAACGCGAAGGTCATCTCGCGATCATAACCCTGAACGCACCCGAGCGGTTGAATGCGATCGACGCCGAGATGGGCCAGGAGCTCGATGAGGCGCTGGTGGAGGCGGGGACAGACGATACGGTTCGGGCAATCCTGTTGACCGGGGCCGGTAACGGGTTCTGCGCGGGCGCCAGCATGGAGCGGATCGAGGAAGTGACGGCCGGCGGCGGTGCGAAACGCGGGTCTTCGATCGATCTTGGCGCGGCTTTCCCGGAGGTCGAGCCGGCTTTATGCCGGCGCTACACCTTGCCGCTCGCGATTTCCAAGCCGGTCGTTGCCGCGGTCAACGGCGCCTGCGCCGGCGCGGGGCTGTCGCTGGCGCTGGCCTGCGACGTTCGATTGGGATCGAGCAAGGCGCGCTTCATCGCCAGCTTCGCAAAAATGGGTCTGGCCGCGGAACAGGCGATTGCGTTCCTTCTGCCGCGTATCGTCGGGATGGGTTTTGCCTCCGACATGCTGCTCTCGGCGCGTACCATCGCAGGAGAAGAAGCGGTTCGCGTCGGCCTCGTCTCGCAACTCTGTGACGCCGATGCTTTCCCGGCATTCGCGCGCGATTATGCCCGCACGCTTGCCGATCATCGTTCGCCGCGCTCGATGGCCGCGATCAAGCGCCAGCTCCGCCTCGGGCTGGCCGCGACGCTGGGCCAGTCGGTCGACGATGCCGCGGCCTTGACCACCGAATCCTTCAGTTGGGGGGACCTGACCGAAGGCGTGGCGGCCTTCCGCGAACGCCGGGAGCCGAAATTCATCTAGGCTCCGGCGGCAATCTCGCTCGCTCGTGGCGTTATCGACAGGCGAAAGCTCTGCGATCCAAACGCAAGCAGCGTCCCGTCTTCCGCGTAGAGCGTCGCCGTGCCGTGGCCCACGCCGTTGGCCACGCCGACGATATGATATTCCGCGAGCACCCATTCGGTGGGGACCAGCCGTATGAAGCGCACGAGATTATCCATGCTGCGCCCGCCGGAGCGGACGCCCAGCGCGTTGGTGGTGCAGGCCGGAAGAAAATCGGCGATAATCGCAAGCGTCGGGCGGTCGATCGTCCCCGAAAAGGGCCGAAACCAAACCAACACTTTCCCGTCGGTGGTACGAGGATCGTGCGAAAATTTGCCGAAACGCCCGCGCGCCTGCCGTGCTTCGAAACGCCCATGAACATCTTCGTCCGCGTTGCGGTGGGCAGCGACCGGTTGCGAGGCATTCGGCCCGGGTATCCCGTCCAGGCTGGACCATGATCTGTCGTCGGCGAGCGGGATGGCGATGCCGGTCGCGCCAAGAGCTTCCATCACGGTGTTGCCGCCCACCTGCGAATGCAATGTAAACTGGGCCGAAGAGCGGCCTTTGAGCACCGATTTTTGTGCGACTTCCAGTGTTTGCCCGACTTTCGCGACGGAATGGAACTGGGCGGAGACCCAGAGCGCGGACTGCCCCGACAGCGCTTCCATCGCCATGATCGCGGCGGCGGTTCCAACGCCGCCGAACAAGTGGCGATCGTCCCGGGCCCCCGTACAGAGCGGGGCGTCGAGGAAAAGGCTGAAACGGCCTTCGCCCGTGCATTGGAGGTTCAACGACGAGGACTGGGAGTTGGGCTTCGACAAGGGAGTGCGATCCTTTTGCGGGCATATGCTGCCACGCATCAAGCATATCCAACCGTCCGCCAAAAGGGAGAAGCAGGCATTCAGGCATGCTCGCGGACATGGTTAGAGGATGCCATCGGCTGGAAAATCGACAGGCACGGCCTGGCATCGACCCATATCGCGCGTTGCTTGCCCCGTTTCACGCCATGGTCGGAGAATTGCCGCAGTCCGATCCAAGCGACCGGCCATTGCGGCCCCGTAAGACGGATTGAACGGCTCGTCCCACGATAACGCAAATCCCCGTGCTATTACCTACGTCGCGGCTACGCGCGCTCGGCTATCAACGACGTCTCATCCCAAGAGGACCGCCATGACGATCGCTGCGACCGGGATTGCGTCCGATCCACCCCTGAGCGGCCTTTCATCGGCCGAAGCGCTGGCCCTGCTCGCGGCCGAGGGGCCGAACGAACTGCCCCGGGCCGATCGGCGCTCGTCGCTGCGCATTGCCGGTGAAGTTCTGCGTGAACCGATGCTCGCGCTGCTGCTCGTCGGCGGGATTGCCTATCTGCTGCTCGGTAGCCTTGCCGAGGCGCTGATCCTGCTCGCCTTCGCGACTTTTTCGATCGTCGTGACCGTGATCCAGGAAAGCCGCACCGAACATGTGCTCGAGGCGCTGCGCGATCTTTCCGCGCCGCGCGCGCTGGTGATCCGCGACGGTGCGCGGATCCGCGTTGCCGGGCGCGAGGTCGTGCGCGGCGATCTGCTGGTGCTCGAGCAGGGCGATCGGGTCGCGGCCGATGCGTCGCTGCTGACCGCCGACGATCTGCAAGCGGACGAATCGCTGCTGACCGGCGAATCGCTGGCGGTGCGCAAATGCGTCCGCGCCGATGATGCGATGCCGGCTGAGCGGCGGCCTGGCGGCGAGGATCAGCCGATCGTCTATTCCGGATCGCTGGTCACGCGTGGCACCGGGCTGGCGCGGGTGATCGCCACGGGCGCACAGAGCGAGATCGGGCGGATCGGCCAGTCGCTGGCCACGCTCGATCCCGAGCCGCCACGGCTTCGGCAGGAGACCGCCCGGATCGTTCGGCTGTGCGGGATCGGCGGTGGCGCCGTGGCGCTGCTGGTCGTGTTGCTGTTCGGCATGTTGCGGGGCGGATGGCTTGACGCGGTGCTGGCCGGCATCGCGATCGGCATGTCGATGCTACCGGAGGAGTTTCCGGTGGTGCTGACGATCTTCCTCGCGATGGGGGCGTGGCGCATTGCGCAGGCGGGTGTGCTCACGCGCCGTGCGGCGGCGATCGAGACGCTCGGATCGGCGACGGTCCTGTGTACCGACAAGACCGGCACGCTCACCGAAAATCGCATGGCGGTGGCCGAGCTCTGGCTGGCCTCGGGCGAGAGCGCGACCATCACCGCCGATGGCGATCTTGCCGCACCGTTCCAGCCATTGATAGAAACGAGCATTCTGGCGAGCGCGCCGGTCCCGGTCGATCCGATGGAGATCGCGTTTCATGGTGCGGGGCGGCTCATCCCGGCGGTGGACGCCGGCCGTCTTAAGCCGACGCTGGTCCATGCTTATGGCCTGCGCCCCGAATTGCTGGCGATGTCCAACATCTGGCAGCCCGCCGAAGGGGCGGGGGCCTGCACCGTTGCCGCCAAGGGCGCGCCAGAAGCGATCGCGGCGCTGTGCCACCTTCCGGCCGGGGAGATCGAACGGCTGACGGCGGCGGTCGATGCGATGGCGGAAAAGGGCATGCGCGTGCTCGGCGTCGCGACGGCGGCGGTGGCGGCCGGCGCGGCATGGCCAGACGGCCAGCACGATCATGATTTCTCGCTCGTCGGGCTGATCGGGCTGGCCGATCCCCTGCGCGCGAGCGTGCCCGCCGCAGTTGCCGAATGCCGTGCCGCGGGCATCAGGGTGGTGATGATCACTGGCGACTATGCGGCCACCGCCCGCTCGATCGCGGCGCAGGCCGGCATAATCGATGGCGACGTGCTGACCGGCCCCGATCTGGCCGCGCTCGACGATACCCAGCTCGCCGAACGCCTCAAGACCGTCACCGTCTTCGCGCGGATCATGCCCGAGCAGAAATTGCGGATCGTCGCGGCGTTCAAGGCCGATGGCGAAATCGTCGCGATGACCGGCGACGGGGTCAATGATGCGCCGTCGCTCAAGGCTGCGCATATCGGCATCGCGATGGGCAAGCGCGGTACCGATGTCGCGCGCGAGGCGGCGGCGATCGTGTTGCTCGATGACGATTTCGGCTCGATCGTGAAGGCGGTGCGGCTTGGCCGCCGGATCTACGACAATATCCGCAAGGCGATGGCGTTCATCTTCGCGGTGCATGTCCCGATCGCGGGGTTGGCGTTGTTGCCGCTCGTGCTCGGGCTGCCGATCCTGTTCGGCCCGATCCATATCGCCCTGCTCGAAATGGTGATCGACCCGGTCTGCGCGCTCGTGTTTGAAGCCGAACGTGACGAGGGCGATCTTATGCGGCGCAAGCCAAGGCCACCTCAGGCCCGGCTCTTTTCGCTGCCCATGATCGGGTGGAGCATATTTCAGGGCGGCCTTGCCTTCGTGACGGTTGGTGGCTTGTTCGTGATCGCCAGCCACCGCGGGATGCCGGAGCCGGAGATCCGCGCCTTGACTTTCTTCGCGCTGATCGCGGCGATCCTCGCGCTGATCCTCGTCAATCGCTCGTTCAGTACCTCGATTGCGCAGGCGCTCGGTCGGCAAAACCGCGCGCTGACCTGGGTGTTCGGGGCGATCCTGACGATATCGGCGTTGATTCTGCTGGTCTCGCCCATCCAGATACTGCTTCATTTCGAACAGGTGCGATGGATCGATCTTGCGGTGGCGGGCGGAGCAGGCGGCCTGTTGCTGGTGTTGCTCGAGACGTTGAAGGCGCTGGTCGGGCCGGCACTGCGCCGGGATGCGGCCTTGAATGTGGCGTCCGATCCGTGAAGATTGGCGACAGAAGCGATGACGGGCGATCCCTCGCGCCGTCACAACCTGTCGGGACGTATCCGTGCGCCGCATCCAAGACCCTGCTTTCCTGATCTTCGTTCTTGCCGTGTCCGCAGCCTTTGCGTGGATCGTACTGCCGTTGTTCGGCGCGATTCTCTGGAGCGTGGTCGCCGCGATCCTGTTTGCGCCACTCAACGATCGCCTGCTGCGCGCAATGCCACGGCGACGCAATCTTGCCGCCCTTCTGACCCTGCTGGTGATCATCACCGTGGTCGTGCTGCCGGCCTTGTTCCTGGCGGCGCTGCTGCTGCAGGAAGCGACCAACGTCTATGCCCGGATCCAGAGTGGCGCGATCGATCCCGCCACATTTTTCGTCCGGTTCCAGGCACATCTGCCACACTGGCTGACCGGATTGATGGAGCGTTCGGGGCTGAGCGACTTTGCGGCAGTGCAGGCGAAACTGAGCGCGGGGATTGCGGCCCGGTTCCAATCACTGACCGCGCAGGCCTTCAGTCTCGGCCAGAGCGCCTTCGGGTTCGTGGTGGCGCTCGGCGTGATGCTCTATGTGACCTTCTTCCTGCTGCGCGACGGCAAGACGCTTTCGGCACGGATCGAACAGGCCGTCCCGCTTCAAGCCGATCGGCGCACCGCGCTCTTCGATCAGTTCATCACCGTCGTTCGTGCGACGATCAAAGGCAGTCTTGTGGTGGCGGCGGTTCAGGGCGTGATCGGCGGGATCATATTCTGGGCGCTGGGCATCCATGCGGCATTGCTGTGGGGCGTGGCGATGGGCTTCCTGTCGCTGTTCCCGGCGATCGGGACGGGGCTGATCTGGGTGCCCGTCGCCATTTACCTGCTGGTGACTGGCGCGCTGTGGCAGGGGATCGTGCTGATCCTGTGCGGGCTGTTCGTGATCGGCATGGTCGACAACATATTGCGCCCGATCCTCGTCGGTCGCGATGCGCGGATGCCCGACTATGTCGTGCTGATATCGACATTGGGCGGGCTCGAGGTGCTCGGTTTCAACGGCCTCGTGATCGGCCCGGTCATCGCCGCGCTCTTCCTTGCCAGCTGGAAGATACTGGCGAAACAGCCGCGATGACCTGAAGCGACTTCGAACCGGATGGCATCGTCCGGTGACTCGGAAATCGCGTTAAATCCATGGCCTGGGGCGGTCGAGCCGATGCAATCGAAGCGGACTTCGATCCAGGCTACGGCGCCACTCAAACACCGACCCGGTCGAGCGCCAGCGTCATCGTTACGACAAGCCCTTGCGTGCGCCACTCGCGGTCGACCGTGCCGCGAAACTGGCCGCGCACGGTCCGTTCGGCCAGCGTCGTGCCAAAGCCGGTCTGGTTCGGAGCCCCGTCGATGGGTGGGCCACCGGTTTCAACCCACGACAGGAACAATCTGTCGCCATCGGCCTGCCACCGGATCGCGACATGCCCGTCCTTTTGAGAAAGCGCACCATATTTGGCCGCGTTGGTCGCCAGTTCGTGAATCACCAGGGCGATACCGTTGCTCGCATGATCACCGCAATCGATCGGCAATCCTTTGATGGAGAAGCGCGAAGCGACATCGCCTTCAGCCGGATCATGTGCCTTCACGATGGCCTGGATCAGCTCCGAAAGATCGGTCGCCGAACTTGCCGCACCGATGTCGCTGACCTTGCGGCGCACCAGCGAATGGGCGTTGGCAAGGGCATGGAGCCGGCCGGACAAGGCCTGCGCCATATCGGCCGGCGTCTGGGCGCTACGGGCGCTGATCCGGATCATCCCGTCCGCCATGGCAAAGATATTCTTGAGGCGGTGGCTCATCTCCTTGGCGACGATTTCCTGTTGTTCGAGGGCTTGGCGGAGGCGAGCCTCATTTTGTGCCATCCGCAGCGCGATGCCGACGAAGCCTGCCAGTTCGCCGATCATCCGGGCATCGCCGCTGTCGAAATGGCCATCCTCTTCGGAGACCACCCACAAGGTGCCGAGCGGCGCGCCGCCGATATAAAGAGGGACAAGCAACACTTCGGGGACGACGATCCCGGCATCGCTGATCCATTCATAGACGCGTTCGGGATAGGCTGCGAGCGTCGGGCCATTGCAATCGAGCGTCACCCCGCAGGGACTATGTTTGCGCGGCGTCTGGGCATGTTCGAACCGGGCGAGGCTGCCGCGCAGATGGCGCCACTCGAAGACGTCGGGCGCAGTCTCTTCGTCATAGAGGCTTAATCCCGCCGCGATTGCATCGGTCATCGTCATGGCGAGGTCGACGAAATGGGGCAGCACATCAGCCGGATTGTTCGCCATCCGCGCCGCGAGGGCCTGAAGCGCGAGCCGCTCGCCACGTTCGTCGGCGCGGCGCGGCGGCCGCGACATCAGGGTGCTGGTAATGAACACATCTGCCGCCGCCGGCCGAGTAGTTGAATGCAAAATGCCGCTCATCGCACGACATTACGCACGTTCAATAAAGATGGAAACCAGATATTATTCGAACAAATAGCATCATTACTTGGAACTTTTTTGAGTTTCGGCTTTAGCCATGGCCAGCTTTACGATCAGTCTGCCGCAATCGGTTGCAGCGGCAGCGCGGGGATGCGGCCTCGGCCATAAGTGCGGTGGTGCGAAACGGGATAGGGCAGGCCCTTGCGGCTGGCGCGATCGAGTTTCGCCATATCAACATCGCTCAGCGACCAGGTTGCGGCGGCAAGGTTGTCCTTGAGCTGGTCGATCCTGTGCGCGCCGATCAGGACGGAGCTGACGCCTGGCTGGCGGCGCACGAAGTTCAGCGCGACCTGTGAAAGGCTTGCGCCGGGATAGCCGGCGGCGACCTCTTCCAGCGTCTGCAGGACATTGCGGGCATCGTCATTGTCCCAATATTTGACTTGGCCGACCGAGCCGAGCCGCGTCACCTCCGCTACGTCGTTGCGGAACTTACCGGACAGATAGCCTTGCGCGAGCGGGCTCCAGATCAGCGCGCCTACGCCCTGATCGACACCGGCGGGCAGCATCTCGAATTCGGCATCGCGCTTGAGCAGCGAATATTGGATCTGCTGGCTGACAAAGGGTGTGAAATTGCGCCTTTCGGCTATCCCAGCCGCCTTGGCGAGGTGCCAGGCCGCCCAGTTCGAATGGCCGATATAGCGGACCTTGCCCGCGCGCACGAGATCGTCGAGCGTACGCAATATCTCGTCCATCGGTGTCAGCGCGTCGAAATTGTGGACCTGATAGAGATCGATATAGTCGGTGCCCAGCCGCTCGAGGCTGGCATCGAAGGCATCCATCAGATGCTTGCGCGAAAGGCCCTGGCCATTGGGCCCAGGCGCTACCTTGCCGAACGCCTTGGTCGCGATCAGCACATCCTGGCGACGCCCTTTGAGCACATCGCCCAATATCTCTTCGGAACGCCCGTCCGAATAGACGTCGGCGGTGTCGAACAGGTTGACGCCGGCATCGAGACAAAGATCGACCATGACGCGCGCATCGTCGCGCTGGACGTCGCCGGACATGCCGCCGCCAAAGGTCATCGTGCCGAAGGACAAGGCGGAAACATAAAGGCCGCTGCGGCCAAGAAGGCGATATTCCATATGATCCTCTCGAAATCCATTCATCAGCGCAACAAGGCGTCAGCCGAAGTAGGCGCCGCGCCGCGATTTCGTGCCCGGCCTTTCCGAAGCTGATCCGGCGCCGAAAACGAAAAGGTGCGGAATTCTCGAGCCGACACTGTCGGTGATCAGAACGATTGGCAACGATGCCTTCGTCATGGGCGCATAGCGGATTATCCATGACGCCGCCGATAATAGATTGCGTCGAGCGGCAATGCGGGAAAATCGTCCGCTGCGAAAGAAATCGGTGGCAGCAGGAGGAAGGAGGCGGGTAGCAAAAACGCACAGCGCCTCCGCTACCCGCTTCCTGTCGTGTCAGCAGTTGTTCTTCGACTTGGTATTTTCCTTGTCGAGGTGCCGGCCGAGCAGGGCTCCGCCGAGGCCACCGGCCACGGTGCCCAGCGTGCCGCCGCCCAACGCGTTTCCGATCACCGCGCCGCCGACGCCGCCGGCCACGGTACCCACCGCGCCATTTCCGCCGCCACAGCGATGGCGATAATCGCCGCCCTGGTTACGATAAACCCGATCATGTCGGTAATCATCCGAATCGCGCCTGTAGCCATCCGAACTCTGGGCGATTCCAGGCGCGGGCAGGAGGATCGGGCCGGTAATCAGGGCAACCAGGGCGCCCATCGCTAGCTTGCTTCTCATCTCGCTCTCCTTTGTGATGCGGCCCTAACGCGCAGAGGCCGGGCCGGTTGCGGCCGGAGCGATTTCGTTGATGGGACATGTCTGCTGGTTGGCGCTCGCCGTTGGCTGGCAGAGCGCGCGATCGATCCGGTTGAAACACCGCGCCGGCGAAAAGGCGCAGCCGTCATTCCGGCGCTATTGGCTGAACTCGGATGAACAGTCCGTGGGAATTGGTGGAGCCGTGGGGGATCGAACCCCAGACCTCTGCAATGCCATCGCAGCGCTCTCCCAGCTGAGCTACGGCCCCGAACCTATTCGGCTGCCGGGTGGGACCGGCAGCGAGGGCCGCGCTTTAGGTCAGGGCGCGGCAGCCTGCAAGAGTGCTTTTGTCGATCTTGCTGTTTTTTTCCTGCCCGGCAATCGGCGGAGCGCCGCGCCGGGCAGCAAATATCAATTGTCGTCGTCGTCGCCGGTCGTCGCCACGCCGATATCGTCGTCGCCGCCCAGATCGACATCGTCGTCCGGATTCTGCTCGGCATCCTCGTCGATGTCCAGATCGTCGTCGGACAGGTCGGTATCGGCGACCTTGTCGATCTCCAGATCCTTCTTCGGTGCGTCGAATGGCAGCGGCTGCTTCGACTTGAGAATCGGATCGGGCTCCCAGGCCGCACCGCATTCGATGCAGGTGACGGGGTTATCCTTTTCGAGGTCGTAAAAGCGTGTGCCGCATTTCGGGCAGGTCCGCTTGGTGCCCCATTCAGGTTTCACCACGGTGATAATCTCCAGAAAACAAGTGAAAGGTCGTGGGCCGGCCGGATGACCGGAACACGAAACGCCGCGCGCCTTGCCATAGCGTGGCGCCGCTGTCAAAAGCCGCGCCCGATGCACATATCTTCTCCCCGACCTCTGGCGTTCACCGCGCCCGCCGCGCTGAGCGGTACGGCTACCGTCCCCGGCGACAAGTCGATCTCGCACCGGTCGCTGATGCTGTCGGCGCTGGCCGTCGGCGAGTCCGTCGTCGAGGGGCTGCTCGAGGGCGAGGATGTGCTGGCTACCGCTGCCGCGATGCGGGCGATGGGCGCCGATATCCAGCGCGCCGCCGACGGCCGCTGGCGAATATATGGCGTCGGCGTCGGCGGGCTGCTGCAGCCGCAGGCGGCGCTGGACATGGGCAATTCGGGCACGTCGACCCGGCTGCTGATGGGGCTGGTCGCCAGCCACGCGATCACTGCGGCTTTCACCGGCGATGCTTCGCTGTCGCGCCGGCCGATGAACCGCGTGATCGAACCGCTCAGCCTGATGGGCGCGGAGTTCACCTCGAGTCCCGGCGGGCGCCTGCCGCTGATGCTGCGCGGGATCGCGCCGGCGGTGCCGATCGAATATCGGCTGCCGGTGGCGTCGGCGCAGGTCAAGTCGGCGATATTGCTGGCAGGGCTCAACACGCCGGGCATCACCCGCGTGATCGAACCGGTGCCGACCCGCGATCATAGCGAACGCATGCTGTCCGGTTTCGGCGCCGATCTGGCGGTCGAACTCGATGGCACGACGCGGGTCATCTCGATTCGTGGCGAGGCCGAACTCAGGCCGCAGAATATCGTCGTGCCCGGCGATCCGTCCTCGGCGGCCTTCCCGGTGGTGGCCGGATTGCTCGTGCCCGGATCGGCGATCACCATCACCAATGTCGGGCTCAATCCCACGCGAGCCGCCTTGTTCGATGTGCTGCGGATGATGGGCGGTGACATCGAGTTCGCGAACGCCCGCACGGTCGGCGGCGAGCCGGTTGCCGATCTCGTCGTCCGCGCCTCGGCGATGAAAGGCATCGAGGTGCCGATCGAATGCGTGCCGAGCATGGTCGACGAATTCCCGATCCTGTTCGTCGCCGCCGCGCTCGCCGAAGGCCGCACTATCGCGCGCGGGCTGGAGGAGTTGCGAGTCAAGGAATCGGACCGGCTGGCCACGATGGCCGAGGGGCTCCGCGCGATCGGCGCGCGCGTCGAAGAGCTTGAGGACGGCCTGATCATCGACGGCACCGGCGGCGCGCCGCTGGCCGGCGGCGCGACGATCGCCACGAAACTCGACCACCGCATCGCGATGAGCTTTGCGGTCGCCGGGCTAGTATCGAAAGCGCGGGTCGAGATTGACGATATGACCCCGGTTGCGACAAGCTTTCCGGGATTCGTCGAATTGATGACGGGATTGGGGGGCGACATTTCATGATCATTGCCGTCGATGGACCGGCTGCATCCGGCAAGGGCACGATCGCCAAGGCGCTCGCGCGCCATTATAGCCTGCCGCATCTCGATACCGGCTTGTTGTACCGCGCGGTCGCAGTATCGGTGATGCATGCCGGCGGGGATCCGGCCGATGCCGAGGACGCCTTGCTCGGCTGCAACTTCGCGGCGGCATTGCTCGACGATCCTGCGCTCAAGACCGAGGCGGCGGGCAAGGCGGCGTCATTGGTATCGGCGCACCCGCAGGTGCGCGAGGCACTGCTCGAGCGGCAGCGCGATTTCGCGACCCAGACGGGCGGTGCGGTGCTCGACGGCCGGGACATCGGCACGGTGATTGCGCCCGATGCCGACGCCAAATTGTTCGTGACCGCATCGTCCCGGGTTCGTGCCGAGCGGCGCTTTCGTGAGATGCAGTCGATGGGGCAGGATGTGGGCTTTGACGCCATCCTTGCCGATATACTCGCGCGGGACGAGCGCGATTCGGGCCGAGCCGCGGCGCCGTTGCGGCAGGCGGAGGATGCGGACTTGCTGGACACCAGCGAACTGGGTATAGACGCGGCCGTCCAGCGGGCGATTGCGCTCGTGGAAGCCCAGGTGGCAGACCGCTAAACATAGCGATCGCCGGCATGGCGTGTCAGAGATCCGGCGTTTGCCGGTGATTTGGCGCGCTTATCGTGTTTTGAACCAGGCTGTCCGCGATTCGATCATCCAATGGATGCTGCGCGGGCATGGGGTTCGCGGGGCATTCTGGCCTTAAGACCTCCGGAACCAACCGGATGGCCGGAAAAACCGTTAGAAAGAGACACTGTGTCTATGGCCACTATGGCAAATCCAACCCGCGAAGATTTCGCGGCCCTCCTGAATCAGACCCTCGGCGGCGAAAACGAAGGCTTCGAAGGCCGCGTCGTGAAGGGCACCGTTACCGCAATCGAAAATGACATGGCCGTGATCGACGTCGGACTGAAGTCCGAAGGTCGCGTCGCGCTGCGCGAATTCGCTGCCCCCGGCCAGAAGGCCGATCTCAAGGTTGGCGACGAAGTCGAAGTCTATGTCGATCGCGTTGAAAATGTTCATGGCGAAGCGATGCTCAGCCGCGACCGCGCCCGTCGCGAAGCCGCCTGGGACAAGCTCGAAGCCGAATTCGGCCAGTCCACCCGCGTCGAAGGCGTGATCTTCGGCCGCGTGAAGGGCGGCTTCACCGTCGACCTCAACGGCGCCGTGGCCTTCCTCCCCGGCTCGCAGGTCGATATCCGCCCCGTGCGCGATGTCACCCCGCTGATGGATATCCCGCAGCCGTTCCAGATCCTCAAGATGGATCGCCGCCGCGGCAACATCGTCGTCTCGCGTCGCGCCGTTCTCGAAGAAACCCGCGCCGAGCAGCGTTCGGGCCTGATCCAGTCGCTCGCCGAAGGCCAGGTGATCGAGGGTGTCGTCAAGAACATCACCGATTACGGCGCGTTCGTCGATCTCGGCGGCATCGATGGCCTGCTGCACGTCACCGATCTCAGCTACAAGCGCGTTGGCCATCCGAACGAGATGATCAACATCGGCGATGTCGTGAAGGTGCAGATCATCCGCATCAACAAGGACACGCAGCGCATCTCGCTCGGCATGAAGCAGCTCGAGAGCGATCCGTGGGAAGGCGCCGCGGTCAAATATCCGATCGGTGGCAAATTCTCGGGCCGCGTCACGAACATCACCGAATATGGTGCGTTCGTCGAGCTCGAAGCCGGCATCGAGGGCCTCGTCCATGTTTCCGAAATGTCCTGGACCAAGAAGAACGTCCATCCGGGCAAGATCGTCTCCACTTCGCAGGAAGTCGATGTGGTCATCCTCGAGGTCGACGCTGACAAGCGTCGCATCTCGCTGGGCCTCAAGCAGGCGATCAACAATCCGTGGGATTCGTTCGCCGAACAGCATCCGATCGGTTCGACCGTCGAGGGCGAAGTCAAGAACGCCACCGAATTCGGCCTGTTCATCGGGCTCGATGGCGATGTCGACGGCATGGTCCACATGTCGGATATCGCCTGGGGCGTGACCGGCGAAGAAGCGCTGGCGCTGCATCACAAGGGTGAGACCGTCAAGGCGATCGTGCTCGATATCGACGCCGAGAAAGAGCGTATCTCGCTCGGCATCAAGCAGCTCGAGCGTGGCGGCGTTTCGTCGGCTCCGGCTGGCGGCGAAGGCGCGGGCCCGAAGGTCAACAAGAACGCTGTCGTCACGGTCACCGTCATGGCGGTTACCGACGGCGGGCTCGACGTGCAGGTTGGCGACGACGGCGCGATCGGCTTCATCAAGCGCAACGACCTCGGCCGCGACCGCGACGAGCAGCGTCCGGAGCGTTTCCAGGTCGGCCAGAAGTTTGACGCGATGGTGACGGGCTTCGATCGTTCGAAGAAGCCGACCTTCTCGATCAAGGCGATGCAGATCGCCGAAGAGAAGCAGGCTGTCGCGCAGTACGGTTCGTCCGATTCGGGCGCATCGCTCGGCGACATCCTGGGCGAAGCGCTCAAGGCTCGCCAGAACAGCTGATCGTTCATTCGATCCGAATATGAAGAGGGCGCGGAGGGAAGCTTCCGCGCCTTTTTTCATGGGGCGCAGCTGGCCGCCCGCCGCTCCCGTCGTTCGGCCATATACCGCGACCATCGCGCCCGCAGTAGAGCCGGCCGTTCGCCATGCCGTTCGTCGAGGAAATCGGCGGCCAGCACGCGATCGGCGCGGAAGCTGCGAAAATCGGTTCTGAGTTCGCACCAGCCGAACAGCATGCGCACCATATCGAGATAGCCGACGGCGACTGGCCAGATCACGCGCGCGCTGATCGCGCCCTGCTCGTCGCGATAATCGATCCGGATTTTCCGGCCCGCGCGGATCCAGGTGCGCGTCTGCGCGATGTCGATTCCGTCGGGTGGCATCGGTTTGGCGGGCGGCGTTGCGGCAGTGGGCTCGGCGATGAAAGGGTGGAGGTGCGCAGGGATGACGGCATCGATCTTGGCTATCAGATCGCGCGCAGCCTTCGCCAGCGCCGGATCGCCGCGCGCTGCAACCCAAAGTGCGCCCAGCACCGCCGCTTCGATCTCGTCGGGCGTTAGCATCAGCGGCGGCATGTCGAAGCCTTTGTCGAGCACATAGCCGAAGCCCGCGGCGCCGGTGATCGGCACGCGCTGCCCGATCAGATCGGCGATGTCGCGATAGACGGTGCGCTGCGAAGCCTCCAGCTCGGCGCCGATCGCGGCGGCCGTCACCGGTGCGCCGCTTCGTCGCAATATCTGCACGATCTGAAATAATCGGTCGGCGCGTCTCATGATTCAGGGATATCCACCTCCTGCTGCCATCATGCTGTCAGCAGGAGGTGGATACAAGCATCGCCAGGCCCGGATCGCCCGGGCTGATGTCGACGCCTTTCAAGGAGCGCAAGCCATGATTACCCTGTTTCACGCCCCCCAATCGCGGTCGTCGCGGATGATCTGGCTGCTCGAGGAACTGGGCGCACCCTATGCGATCCAGCCCGTTTCGATCTTCCGCCCGATGATGGGGACAGGTTCGCCCGATCCGATCAATCCGCATCCTGACAAGCAGGTGCCGGCGATACTCGATGGCGATACGCTGGTCGCTGAATCGGTGGCGATCGTCCTGTATCTCACCGATGCATTTCCGTTAGCCGGGCTGGGCCGCGTGGTGGGGGATCCACGGCGCGGCGATTACCTAACCTGGCTCGCCTGGTATGCGGCGGCGCTGGAGCCCGCGATGTTCGCGAGCATGGGTCAGGAACTCGAAGCCGCGCCGATGAAGCAGCGCGGCTATGATGCCGTCGTGCACCGACTTGAGAGCCGGCTGGCGGAGGCTCCCTGGCTGATGGGCGAGCATTTCTCGGGTGCCGACATTTTGGTGGGCAGCGCGCTCGGCTGGGGCCGGCCGGCCTTTCCGGCGAGCGATCTGCTCGATGCCTATGCCGCGCGATGCCGCGCGCGGCCGGCGGCGATCCGGGCCATGGCGCTGGACGATGTCGAGGGCGTTCAGCGCGCGGCTTGAGCGCGCCATAGCAGCGGCGGCCGCGCCGGATTTGCCTCCGGCGCGGCACCGTTCCTTACTTCAGGGACAGCAGATAATCCGCGACCCCCTCGGCCGCCTTCTGGTCCTTGAGGCCGGCGAACGGCATCCGCGTGCCCGGCACCGTCTTTTGCGGCTCCATGATGAAGCTCACCAGATTGGCGCGGTTCCAGGTCAGCCCCGATTTCATCATGGCGGGCGAGAAGGCAAAGCCCGGCACCGCTCCGGCCTTGGTGCCGCCGATCGCGAACAGATTGGGTCCCACGCCGTTGGGGGCGCCCTTTTCGACCTTGTGGCACACGCTACAGATGCCGAACGCCGCGGGCTTGGCGAGCGGTGCCGCCGTCGCCGCGCTGGCGGTGAGCAAGGCGCCGGCAGATATCAGAGCTGCTATCGATCGTGTAAGCATCATTTCCCTTCCGACCCGGTGGATGGCGTCGATCCTAATGGTGCGCTTCTGTCATCACAACCATGTCGGCATTCTGAACCGATTGAGTCTATTTGCGCCTAAATTCCGCGACATGATTGATTCATGCCGGTGTTCCTCGCATAGATGGTAGCAATAAGCAGAAAATCGGGCAGGTTTTTTCCGCAGGGGGTTGGTCAGTCGTGCGTGAATCCGCATTTGCGGATTTGCACGATGTCGAGGAGAAACGCAGCATGATCAGATCTGAATTGGTACAATTGCTCGCGCGTGACAATCCTGATCTTTCTCCCAAAGAAGTGGAGAAGATCGTCACGAAATTTTTCGAAGCCATCACCGAAAGACTGGCAAGCGGTGGCCGCGTTGAACTTCGCGGTTTCGGTGCTTTTTCTACACGGGCTCGTGATGCGCGGCTCGGGCGCAACCCGAGAACGGGTGATGCGGTGGATGTATCTGCAAAACGCGTTCCCTATTTTAAGCCGGGGAAGGAAATGCGGGTGCGGCTGAACGTCTGAAATATCAGGCTTTTCGCATCTTATCGATCGACGGCCGATTCGCGCTTGGCGGGTTGATGTGGGGCCGTTAAGGGACGGCCTGCAACGCTGCGGGCGTGGCGAAACTGGTAGACGCAACGGACTTGAACACGAAATCGGGTGCTCGTGCGGGAAACCGCCGATGCAGAACTGCTCAAATTCGGGGAAGCCTTTTCCTGGTAATCCCGAGCCAAGCCATGCTGCGGCATGGAAGGTGTAGAGACTAGACGGGCAGCGCCTAAATCAGGTCGGCAGGGGGAACCCGAACCGTCATGACAAGGCGAAGGGATAGTCCAGACCACGAACGACGGCGCCACATCGGCGGCATCGGCGGCGAAAGCCGTAGCTGGTACGAAAATCCGTAAGGTCGAAAGACCTGTGGGGGTTCGATTCCCCCCGCCCGCACCAATCCTTGCTAGTCTCGCGTCAGGAGACCTTGGATTCTGTAAATGTTGGCTAATCGCTGGTTGTTTACTGTTCGGCTCTGTCATGCGGAACGAAGGAGCCGTTCGAAAGGGGGCCGATATCGCGACATTTGCTCGAATCGCTGCATCACCGGGGGCCTTCGTCGCGCATATGCCGCGGATGGGCACGTTTTTTTGTTTCGCGCGACCGGCAAATAGGGCAAGCGATGTCGAAAGCGAAGTGAGCTTTTTCCGGGAGGCGGTGGCTGTTGCAAGAGCCGCCGGTGTCGGATGCGTGAGGTGGTGGGGCGAAGTAATGCGTAGAATTGGCGTTGCCGGTGCGGCCGTTCTGGTCTTGCTCATGCCCCTGGACGTTGCGGTTGCCATTGTCGGCCCGCCGGCGCCACCGCCGGCGCCCGTAACCGCGCCGCTCAAGCCCTATCGGATCAATCCCGGCGACGAGATCGAAGTCTATGTGTGGGGCGACGAACGTCTCCAGCGGACGCTCAAAGTGCTGCCCGACGGCAGCTTCTCCTTCCCGTTGGTGGGGCGGATCGAAGCGCTCGACAAGTTGCCGACCGACCTTGAAGGCGTGATCGTCAAGGGATTGGCGGATCAGTATCGCAACAGTGTGCCGCGCGTGACGGTCTCGGTTCGCAACCCCACAGGCCTGACCTATTCGGTGGCTGGAAGGGTGAAATCCCCCGGCAGTTTTACGCCCGGCCATTATGTCAATGTGCTGGAGGCGATCAGCGTTGCCGGCGGCCCGACAGAATTCGCGGATCTGGCCAAGACCAAGATCTATCGTAAAAAAGGTGGCGAACTCGTCGTTATCGACGTGAAGCTGGACAGTGCAATGAAGGGTTCGCCCTCTCAGGCTGACCTGAAGACCGGATTGATTGAACTCCAGAGCGGGGATGTGGTGGTCGTACCATGAAGATATTGGGGGGACATGCCACTGCGATGGGGGTCGCGCTGGTTCTGACGAGTGCCGCGCAGCCTACGGCTGCAAAGATCATTCCGTCGATCGATACGACGGTGCGTCTTGGCTATGACACCAATCCGTTTCTATCGCAGGGCAATGATCTGGCGACGGGATCGGCGAAGGTCGATGTCAAGCCAGCGCTGAGCTATGTGACGCCGACGGGGCAGGCCGTGCTGACCGGCGACTATGAGCGCTCGCAATATCAGCAGCATTATGGCCATACCGATCAATATGGCGGAACGCTGGATCTTCGGAAGCGCTTCAATCCCAAATTCGATGCGTTTGTCGCGCTACGCTATGACAGCAGCGTGATCGGGCAGAGCGACGATGTCGTGGCGCAATCGCCCAGCGCACCGCCGACCGACCAGACCGACGTCAACCTGATCGGTCAGCGCCAGAGATCGAACGTCTATAGCGCGCAGGCCGGCTTCAACTATGTCGTCGGTCCAAAAGACACGGTTTCGGTCGATGGCGGCATCACGTTGACGCGGTTTCCGGGCCGGGGGCTGGGATCGGCGTCCGATAATTATGGCGGGCGGGTGGCCTTGTCGCATGCCATCAGCGCCAAGACCAAGATCGGCGTCAGCAGTTCTGTCTACCGGATCGTCTACGACATTGCCGGTTTCAACACGCTGGTCGCGCAGCCTACTGTCACTTTCTCCACCCAGTTGAGCCCGACCTGGAACCTCGACTTAGCGGCGGGCGTGTCGATCAGCGACATTGTGTTGCCAGGTCCGGGCAACGACAGCCGCACGGTCGGTTTTGCCGGTAACGTCAGTCTGTGCCACGCCGGGCGGACCAACCATTTCTGCCTCTCCGGATCGCGCACCGTCAGCGGCTCCGGGCTTGGCGGCTCCAGCCAGCGCAATCAGGTCGGGCTGCATTTCGACCAGGATCTGACCCCGACCTTGAGCGCCGATGCGAATGCCAGCGTCACGCAGAGCAAATCGCAGAGCAAGGCGATCGGAAACCGCGATTATGTGTCCGTGCAGGCCGGGCTAACCAAGAAGGTGACGCGGCGCTTCAAGGTCGGCGTCGATGGCCGTTATCGCGACGTGTTCGGCTCGGGCACCAAGGTGAAGGCCGATGTCGGCGGGGAGGTCAACGCGACGCTGATATTGCCGGGGCCGTCATGAGTGAGGCCGGCCTTAGCGCCGCCGACGGCGAGCTTTATGAAGGCTTGCTGGGCTACATTCCGTCAATCCTGATCCAGCGGCGATGGTACGTCGTGATACCGGCCATTGCTTGCTCGGCTGCGGGGGTGGGGCTGGCTTATTCACTGCCGACCCAATATCAGTCCTCCGCCACCGTGCTGGTCGAATCCAAGGACCTGCCCGATGATATCGCGGCATCGCCGCTCAACAATCTGATCGATCAGCGAATTGCGAAGATCAAGCAACAGGTCCTAAGCCGGCCGGATCTTATCGATCTGATCCAGAATAACGGCCTCTATGCGTCGGAACGGCGCCGCCAGCCGCTGTCGGCGATCATCGACAAGATGCGCGATGCGACCGCGATCACGCCGGTGAGTGCCGATATCGACAAGTCGAACCGGGCGCGCGGCACATCCAGCACCGTGGCTTTTTCAATCTCTTTCACCTATCGCGACCCCGCCAAGGCGCAGCTCGTCGCGCAGCAGTTTACCGAGAAGCTGCTGCGGCTGGATTCGACCCAGCTTGCGGCGCAGGCTGATGCCACGGCGAGTTTCCTGCACGATCAGGCCGCCGGAATCCAATCGCAGATCACCGAGGTCGAAAACCAGATCGAGGAAATCAAGAGCCGCAATGGGCTGGCCTTGTCGCGCATGGGGGGCTTCATTCCTTCGACCGGGAGCTATGATGTCCAGATCGCGGCTCTCCAGCGCGACAATACCGAATTGTCGGCGAAAATGACGAGTGCGACCTCGATCGGCAATGACAAGATCTCGGCCGCCGAGGCCCAGCTTGCCGCCGCCAAGGCAATCTATTCGGACAATCATCCCGACGTGATCGCCGCTCAGCAGAAATTGACCGAGGCGCGCGCATCGGCCAGATCCGGCAGTACCAATGTCGGCAACAATCCGGCGATCGCGGCGCAAATCGCGGCCAATAATCGCGCGATCGCCGCGCTCAATGCATCGCGCGCAAGCGAGACGTCACGCGCGTCCGCGGCCATCTCCGCTCAATCCGGGGCGCCGTTAATCGAAGAGCAGATCCGGCAGTTGCAATCCAAATCGGATGGGCTGCGGCGCAATTATGATCGCATCTCGGGGAGCCTGCTCGCGGCCGAAGCCGCGCAGAAGATGGAGAGCCAGCAGAAAGGCGATCGGCTGGTGCTCGTCGATCCGCCGACCACGCCCGACAAGCCGATTTCGCCCAATCGGCCGATGTTGATGATCGGCGGGTTCGTCCTCGGGGATCTGCTCGGCATCGGCCTGGCCTTGCTGATCGAATTCTTCATGCGGCCGATCCGGGGCGCGGCGGCGCTGCAGAATCTGCTTGGCGTGGGGCCGCTCGTCGTCATACCCACGCTTAAGGAAAAGGCGCCGAAGCGCAAGCGACAGCGTTTTTGGCGGCGCAAGATTCGCAAGGCAGCACAGGCATGAGCTTCGATTCTGCCCCCGGAAGCCAGCCGGCTTTCCCGGTGCCTGGCGCCGCCGGCCACCAGACCGGTTTCGATGCGCTTCGCAAGAACGGCATTTACGGATTCGACAGCAAGGATATCCGATCGCGGCCGTTTACGCTGCTGCGTGCGCAGGTGCTTCGCATCGCGCGCGCAAAGAACTGGCGGCTGATCGGCGTAACCTCTCCCACGCCACGTGTCGGCAAATCGTTCATCGCATCGAATCTCGCCGCGGCGCTCGCGCGGACGCCCGATCTGCATACCTATCTGTTCGATTTCGATTTGCGGCGGTCGTCGATTGCCCGCAATTTCAACCTGCCCGGCGAAATCGGCGTGTCGCATTTCCTCGATGGCACGGTCAACGATCTGCGCGAGGTCGCCCGAACGATTGCCGACGAACATCTGACGATCTTCCCGAGTTATTCCAACGGAGCAGCTTCGGACGAGTTGGTGGCGTCGACCCGGATGGATTCGCTGATCGCCGCGATGCGCGCCTTGCCTGAAAACACGATGTGCCTGTGCGATCTGCCGCCTGTCTTTGCCAATGACGATGCGGTGATCATCTCGCAGAAGATCGATGCCTATCTGATGATCGTCGAAGACGGGGTCACAACGCGCAAGCAGATCCGCGACAGTTTTCGCCTGCTGTCGCCGGCGCCGTGCATCGGCACGGTGCTCAATCGCTACGACGCTAGCCTGATCTCGGACGATTATGGCTATAGTTATCGCCAGCAGAAGCAATATTCGGAATATTACAACGATTAGGATCCAGACCCATGATTTATGAGGTCGTGATGAGGCGGAGAAGGGCATTGGAAGGGAGAGCGTGCAGCCAGCTACTTTTCAGTAGCTGGCAATCGATCGACCGTGCCAATGCCCTTCTCCGCCTCACCCTTCGGGCAGCGCTTTTCCGGGCGCCAGGCTGCGTCGGACCGCTCGATCGGGCTAAACAGCGCGCCCTTCGCGCTCCTTCTTGCCTGGCATCCCGGAAAAACACTGTCACGGCCTCATAAATCATGGGTCTGGATCCTAAGCCGACACGCAGCGTTGGGTTTGCCGAGGTTTCGTCGCAGGGCGCGCGCCAGCCCATCGTTCGCGACGTCGCCGTCGAATGCCCCATTGCGATCGAGATCAACGGCATCGGTTATGCCGTGATGATGGCGAGCCCGGCCGATATCGAGGATTTCGCGGCGGGCTTCGCGTTGAGCGAGCGGATCGTCGAAGCCGTTGGCGATCTGGTCGCGATCGATAGCCACGCCATCGACGGCGGCATGATCCTGCGTATCACCGTTGCCGCGCATTGCCTGCCACGGGTGTTCGATCGCGTGCGGCACCGCGTTTCGGAATCGTCGTGCGGGCTGTGTGGCATCGAAAATCTCGAACAGGCGCTCCGTCCGTTGCCGGTGGTGACGGAGCATAGCCTTGCCGATCATGCCGCGATCTTCCGGGCGCTCGACGGCTTGCGCGCGCACCAGCCGTTGAGCCGCGCGACCGGGGCCGTCCATGCGGCGGCTTTGGTCGGCGCCGACGGCACGATCCGCCTTGCGCGCGAGGATGTCGGCCGGCACAATGCGTTCGACAAATTGATCGGAGCGATGGCACGGGGCGGGCTGGCGTGGGGTGGCGGCTTTGCCCTGCTGTCGGCGCGCTGTTCCTACGAGCTGGTCGAAAAGGCGGCGCTGGCGGGGTGCCCGATGCTCGTGACAATTTCGGCGCCGACAAATCTGGCGATCGAGCGGGCGCGGGACGCGGGGTTGCGCCTGATCGTTCTTGCGCGTTCCGACAGCCTGCTCGATTGCGGTGATTGACCGCAGCGGCGGTGCGACGCAATCTGCCAAGGGCAACTGTTTGGGCTGGAACATAAAAATGGGGTGGAAATCGCGCGCGGCCGGCATGGTCGCGATCTTTGCTATACCGATGGCCGTCGCGGCGGCGCCGGGCGGCAGCTTTCTCGATGACGGCTATTTTCACGTGATGGACGTGTTGCCGCCGGCGCCGATCAAGGAAGAGCCGCGTGGACAGGCTGATCGCGAGATCTTCAAGCTGACCCGCAAGCTCAAGGGCAGCGATCGGTGGACCCTGGCCGTCAACGATATTGCCAGCGATACGGCGTCGCTGCTGCGCGATTTCAGTTGTGCCGTCGGCATCAACCTTACGCCGCAAAATGCGCCGAAGACGGCGGCGTTGCTCGAAAAGGCCTCGCGCGATACGGCGCGTGAAACCAATGTCGTCAAGGATTTCTACCGACGGCAGCGCCCGTTCCTGATCGATCAGGGCGAGGTGTGCGAGCCGGTCGCCGATCTGGCGGGCAGCTTCGACTATCCATCGGGCCATGCTACCCGCGGCTGGACGTGGGGGCTGATCCTCGCCGAGATCGCTCATGACCGCGCCTCGCCGATCCTGACGCGCGCACGCGCTTATGGCGAAAGCCGGGTCGTCTGCGGCGCCCATAATGCCAGCGCAGTCGAAGCGGGGCGGCTTTCGGCGACGGCGACCCTCGATGTGGTGCGCACCGAGCAGGCTTATGCCGATTCCGTCATTGCGGCCCGTGCCGAACTATCGGCGTTGCGCAAGCAAAGCGCGCCGCCCTCGCCATCGGCCTGCTCGGCCGAGGAGATCTTGACCGAGCAGCCGATCATGCGCTGACGATCGCGATGCGCCGTTCGGCCAGCGCGAGCATGGCAGGCCGGTGGCTGATCAGGATCAGGCCGCAGCCGCGCCGATCGATTTCTGCTTTCAGCCGCACGATCAGTTCGGCTTCGGTCGCGGCATCGAGGCCTTCGCTGGGCTCGTCGAGCAGCAGCCACGGCCGGCCGGCGAGCAGCGCGCGGGCGATGGCGATCCGTTTGCGCTGCCCGCCGGACAGCCGGCTGCCATCGTCGCCGATCCAGCAATCGAGCCCGCCGGGCAGCGCGGTCAGTTCGCGATCGAAGCAGGCGATCGTCAGCGCCTCGATCATGTCCGCCTCGGTGATGCCGGGCCGCGCGAGCCGGAGGTTGTCTGCGATCGTCCCGGCCAGCAGCCGCGCATCCTGCGGCGCGAGCCCAAAGACCCGGGACAGGTCGCGCGGCCCGCATGTCCGCAGGTCGATGCCGTCGACCGCAAAGCCGGACGGTGCCGGCCGCAGTCCGGTCAACGTTTCGATCAGGCGGGTCTTGCCCGCCCCTGATCGGCCGACCAGTGCGATCCGGTCGCGCTGCGCCATCTCATGCGCCACGCCGTCGATCGTCATCCGCAGGTGATGTCCGACAAGGTCCAGGCAGCGGCCGGCGTCGGCGGGCAGGGCGGCCAGCGCCGCGATCCGGTCGAGGCCCGCAGCGATCATGCCCTCGCGGGCATATCCGCGCACCATGGCGGCGAGCGCCTCGATCGTACCGGCTGCGCCGAGCGCCGCCAGTGCGATGATCTGTGGCGTCGCGTCGGCGAGCAGGATCCCGCCGCCCGTCGCGATCCCGCCGATAATGAGCAGGAGGCCGTTCAGCCGCGCCTCGCCGATCGCGATGCGGCGGCGGGCCTGATCGTACAGGTCGGCCTGTGTGGTGCCGATCGCCGTAATACGACGCTGCAGGTCATAAACGAGGATGTCGGCGGCGGCCTCCGCGTGGCTGACCAAATCGCGTTTCAGCAGGCCGATCACCTGTTGGGCATCCTCCGCCGGTCGCTCCAGCCAGCGGCGGGCAAGCACAGGCGTGCCCCATGCCACCGTGCCGATCGCGATCGCCAGCACCAGCGGCGGCCATGGGCCGGCGAGGGCCGCGAGCGCCAGCCCGCACAGCGCGGCGGCGATGGCCGCGGGGCGGGCGGGGCGGCGCACCACCCGGTCTTCAATCGCGTCGATCGCGTCGATCAGCCGCGCGGTCGTATCGCCGGGAATCAGGGCGAGGGCATCGGTGACCGGCGCCTGCGCGATCCGGGCGATGAGCCGCGCGCGCAGCCGTGCGGTGGCGTGCAGCGCGGCCTGGTGGCTCCATAGCCGTTCGCCATAGCGGCCGGCGGTGCGCGTGATCGCCAGAAAACGGATGGCAGCGCTGGGCAGCAGATAGTTGAGCGCCTGGATTGCGGCGATGCCACCGGCTGCGGCGACGGCGGCGCTGGTCAGGAACCAGCCCGACATGGCGAGCAACAGGATCGAGCTTCCGGCGACGAGCATCGCGGCGGCAATGGCACCAGCCATCGCCCGACGCTCGATCCCAGCCAGCGGGCCGATAGGATCGGGATCGCTCATGGCATGTCGATCCGCTGCATCGCGGCCGCGATCAGCCCGGGATGATGGGTGGCAACGATCACGGTGCGTCGCTGCGCCGCGCTGACGAGCAAAGCGATCACCGCCTGTGCGCTCGCCTCGTCAAGATCAGCGGTGGGCTCGTCGAGCAGCCAGACCGGCGCATCGCGCAGGATTGCCCGCGCCAAGCCGATCCGTCGCCGCTCGCCGCCCGACAAGCCCGATCCTCGATGATCGACGATCGTCGCCAGCCCGTCGGGGCGGCTGTCGATCATCGGCCCGAGCCCTGCGGATCGTGCTGCGGCGTCGATCGCCGCCGCGTCGGCACCGTTCCGGGCGATCGCGATATTGTCGGCGATCGATCCCGGAATGAGCGCGGTGGCCTGCCCGGCCCAGCCGATCGGATGGCGAAGGCCCTCGATTGCGCCGGCGCTCAGCGGGACAAGGCTGATGATTGCGTGCAGCAGGCTCGACTTGCCCGATCCGCTCGGGCCGGTGAGGGCGGTGAGGCTGTTTTTGGGGGCGTTGAGCGAGATCGGGCCGATGCAGGTACCGTCGGGATAGGTGATGATGGCGTTGTTGATCGTGAGGGTATCGCCCGCGGATAGCCCCCACCCCAACCCCTCCCTTAAAGGAGAGGGGCTTGCAAATTGCGAGGGCAGCTCAACACTAAGCCCCTCTCCTTTAAGGGAGGGGTTGGGGTGGGGCCTCGCCGCAAGCGCCATGCTTGAAATCCGCGCCTGTGCCGCCTCGCCCACCTGCTTGTCATGATAGGCTGCCGCCAGCCGGCGCATCGGCAGATAATATTCCGGCGCCAGCGCGAGCGCGAACAGCGCCCGCCCCAGGGTCAGATGCTCGGGCACGGGAAAGGGCAGCAGGCCAAGCAGGTTGAAGCCACAATAAACCGCGATCAGCGCGACCGAGAGGGCCGCGAAGAATTCGATGACGGCGGTGGACAGAAAGGCGATCCGTAGCACCGCCAGCGTGCGATCGGCGACCTCGTAGGTCGCGCGTTCCATCTGCGCGATGATCCGGCCTTCCGCCGCAAAGCCGATGATCACCGGCAGCGCGCGGATCCGATCGACGAACAGCCCGGACAGGCGCGCGAGCGCGATCAACTGGCGGTCGGCGGCGTTGCCCGCCGCGCCGCCCGCCAGCGCCATGCCCAACCCGAACGGCACCAGCGTCGCGAGCAGGATCGCGGCGCAGATCGGGCTCGCCATGGCGACGGCGGCGGCGATCAGCAGTGGCATGCACATCGCGGCCGTCCGCAACGGCAGGTAGCGCGCATGAAATCCTTCCGTCGCCTCGACATGATCGACGGCCATTGCCAGATCTTCGCCGATCGAGCGGCGGCTCACGCGTGCGATCAACAGAATTGGATAAAGCCGGCTGCGCAGATTCCGCTTGTGGAGACGGGCGCAATCGAACCCCGACCAGGCGGCCTGGTGCTGGAAAAAGGCCCTGATGCTGGCGGCCAGTACGATGGCGAACACCCCCGCACCGACCGCGATACCCTGTCTGTCGACGAGCCCGGCGACTGCGCCAGCCAGTCCGCCGGCGAACAGGATTGCGCCGAGCGCATCGGCGATCCAATATCCGGCGGGGCGATTGATCTGCAGCCGCGGGGATCGCATCTGGCGCGGATTCCTCGTTGAACAGCCCCCGATAAGAGCCTAGGCGCTAGGCTACAAAGCGACGCCCCGCAACCTTGACGGTGGCGCCCGACCCTTGGGGGTTCGCAATGGATATTGCCGTCGTCGAGCTGTCTCGCCTGCAATTCGCGCTCACCGCGCTCTACCATTTCCTGTTCGTGCCGCTGACGCTGGGATTGTCCTTCCTGCTTGTCATCATGGAGAGCATCTATGTGATGACGGGACGGGAGATCTGGAAGATCACCACCCGTTTCTGGGCCAAATTGTTCGGCATCAATTTCGTCCTCGGCGTGGCCACCGGCCTCACCATGGAATTCGAATTCGGGATGAACTGGTCCTATTATTCGCATTATGTCGGCGACATTTTCGGCGCGCCGCTCGCGATCGAAGGGCTGATGGCCTTCTTCCTGGAGGCGACTTTCGTCGGGCTGATGTTTTTCGGATGGGATAAGTTGTCGCCGCGGGCGCATCTGCTGACCACCTTCCTGGTGGCGCTGGGATCGAACCTGTCGGCCTTGTGGATATTGGTGGCGAATGGCTGGATGCAGAATCCGGCCGGCGCGGCCTTCAATCCGGCGACGATGCGGATGGAGGTGACCAGCTTCTACGAGGTGCTGTTCAATCCGGTCGCGCAGGCAAAGTTCGTGCACACGGTGAGCGCCGGCTATGTCACCGGATCGGTGTTCGTGCTCGGCGTATCGGCCTGGTTTCTGCTGAAGGGGAAATGGGTCGCGCTCGCGAAGCGATCGATGACGGTGGCGGCGGCGTTCGGATTGCTCTCATCGCTGTCCGTGGTCGTGCTCGGCGATGAATCGGGCTATACGCTGACCGACAACCAGCGGATGAAATTGGCCGCGCTCGAAGCGATGTGGCACACCGAGCCGGCGCCGGCGGGGATTTCGATCTTCGGTATCCCCAGCCTGTCGGGGCGCGATACACGCTACGAAGTCAAGATACCCTATGTGCTTGGCCTGATCGCGACCCGCAGTTTGACGGGGCAGGTGACCGGCATTTATGAACTGGTCGCCAAAGCGGAGACCCGCATTCAATCGGGCATCATCGCTTATGATGCGGTCCAGACGCTCAAGCGGGCACCTGCCGATCTTCCAGCGCGCGCGCAGTTCGAACTGCATAAGCACGACCTCGGCCATGCGTTGCTGCTCAAGCGCTTCGTCGCCGATCCGCGCGCGGCGAACGCGGGTCAGATCGAGCAGGCGGCATGGAGCACGGTGCCGAACGTGCCGGTGATGTTCTGGGTGTTCCGGGTGATGGCGGGACTGGGCTTCTTCCTGATCGGTTTCTTCCTGCTGGCCTTCTATTTCTCGACCATCCGGCGATTCGATGTGCGCTGGTTCCTGTGGACGGCGGTGCTGATCATCCCGCTGCCGTGGATCGCGATCGAATTCGGCTGGATATTGTCGGAAATCGGCCGTCAGCCCTGGGTGGTCGCAGGCGAGTTGCCGACCTTCCTCGGCGCATCGAGCCTGACGGTCGCGCAGCTCTGGACGACGATCATCGGCTTCACCCTGCTCTACGGCGTCCTTGCGGTGATCGAGGTGCGGCTGATGCTGAGTGCGATCGGCCATGGCCCGGAACAGCCGAAGGGAGCCGAAGACGGCGATGTGACTGCGGGCGGCTATGCGCCGTTGCCGGCGGAATAGGAGCGGGACGATGGCGATTCCGATCGATTATGAAACGCTGCGGCTGATCTGGTGGGTGCTGATCGGGGTGCTGCTGATCGGCTTCGCGCTGACCGACGGATTCGATCTCGGCGTGACCGCGATGTTGCCGTTCATCGCACGCAGCGACGTCGAGCGGCGGCTGGTGATCAATAGCGTCGGCGCGACCTGGGAAGGCAATCAGGTGTGGTTCATCCTCGGCGGCGGGGCGATCTTCGCCGCCTGGCCATTCGTTTATGCCGTGAGCTTTTCCGGCCTCTACCCGGCGATGTTCCTGGTACTTGCCGCGCTGATCCTGCGGCCGGTGGCGTTCAAATATCGATCGAAGCGACCCGATCCGGCTTGGCGCAGCCGGTGGGACTGGGCGTTGTTCGTGGCCGGTTTCGTGCCCGCTTTGGTGTTCGGCGTCGCGGTCGGCAATGTGCTGATCGGCCTGCCGTTCCGGTTCGATGACGACCTGCGGAGTTTCTACGAGGGCAGTCTGATCGCGTTGTTCAGTCCGTTTGCCTTGTTATGCGGCCTGCTGTCGGTGGCGATGGTGGTGCTGCACGGGGCCTGCTGGCTGGCCATGAAGCTCGAGCCTGGTGTGGTGCAGGTTCGCGCGCGGCGGTTCGGGGTAGCGGCGGCGGCAGCGGCAATATTGTTGTTTGCGGCGGGCTATGTGCTGATAGCGTGGGGGCCTTTCGGAATGCGGATCGATCCGGCGGCGATAGCCGGCGGGCCGTCCAATCCGCGGTTGAGCAGTTCGTCGGTGATGGCCGGGGCCTGGCTCGATAATTTCCACATGCGGCCATGGCTGTGGGTGGTTCCGCTTCTCGGCTTCATCGGTGTCGTGCTGGCTGCTGCGGGCCTGCGGTTTCGTCGCGATCTGATGGCTTTTGCCGGTTCGTCACTGGCGACGTTCGGGATCATCGCGACCGTCGGCCTGTCGATGTTCCCCTTCATCCTGCCGAGTTCGATCGATCCGCGTTCCAGCCTGACGGTCTGGAATGCGTCGTCGAGTCATGCGACCTTGTTCGTCATGCTGATCGTGACGGCGGTGATGCTGCCGCTCGTATTGCTCTACACTGCCTGGGTGTACCGCGTCCTGTTTGGACGGCTGACGGCGGAAGAGATCCGAATCAATCCCGACTTTTACTGAGCGAGGCGAATCGATGTGGTATTTCAGTTGGGTGCTGGGCGTCGGTCTGGCCGTCGCCTTCGGTATATTGAACGGCCTGTGGCACGAGATTCGGTCGGGCGCAGACGAGGATAGCGCGATCTGATCGCAAGCAGAAAGGTGATGCGGCCGGGCCAGTTGCCATCGAGGGGATACGGATAACGTTACTGGTCCGGTGCATCGGTTCTGCCGAGAAACAATAAAAAGGCCGCACCATGGTGCGGCCTTCCTATCGACTTCGGCAGCCTTAAAAAGGCTGCAATCGCAATTACATCGCGTTCGAAGCGTTATCCGTCGCGTTGGTGTCCATCGCAGCGTTGGTGTCAGCCATCGCGTCGGCAGCAACGGCGTTATCCGTCACGTTGGTGTCGTTTGCGGGAGCAGCTTCCTTCGGCTTGCACGAAGCGAGACCGAGCGAGGCAACAGCGATAAGCGAAAGGGTAACGATCTTCTTCATGATCGAAGTCTCCGGAATGTTTCAAAAAAAGCGAGTGGCTTGAACGATCCCAATCACGTTCAGGCTTGTTTCCCCCCGAAACAGGCACGCCCTCTTTATCGTCTTGCTGTGTGCGATGCAATGTCTCTTATTATGGTAGTTATTGAGGCGATGCTGGCGGGGGGGAGGCGGGTGTTTCGGCCGGGGGCGAAGCGGCGGGAGCCGCGGCTTCTGGCGGTGTGGCCGTTTCGGGGCCGATAGGATTTGCCTCGGCATCTGCAGCCGCCGCGGCTTCGGCGGCAGCTTCGTCACCCTCCTGATTCAGAATTTCCGCTCGCCTTGTCTGTAGATAGGCGGATCGGGCGGCGGCATAGGGATCGAGGCTTGATTCCAGGAAGGCGTCCGCACCGCTGTCCATCAGGCCCGATCGGATGCTGAGGAGTTGTACGCCGGTCAGGGCGAGCGGAACGTGGCGGGGCAGGCCGCAATAGGTTTTGCAGGCGCCGTAAGGATCGGCAAATTGTGCAATGCCGAAGCCTATTCCGTCGCGCATCGTATACGGACCGAACAAAGGCAACATCAGATAGGGGCCGCCATTCATACCCCAGGCGGCGAAGGTCTGGCCGAGATCTTCGGGGGCGGGGGTGATGCCCGCGCGGGTCGCATTGTCGAACAACCCACCGAAGCCGGCTGTCGTGTTCACGATGAAGCGCGCCAGATTATGTGCGGCGCGCTTGGTATGCCCCTGCAGCACATTGTTGATCATCGACCAGGGTTCGCTCAGATTGCTGAAGAAATTGGTGATGCCCTGCCGGGCGGGTTTCGGGGCGACCGTGCGGTAAACCTTGGTCACCGGCTTCATGATCACCTTGTCGAGGCCCTGATTGACAGACCATATGCCGCGATTGAACTTTTCGAGAGGGTCGCGCTCAGCCAACCGGTCGGTTCCCACATGTGCCGTGGTGCAGCCGGCCAATAGTGTCGCCGTCAATAACACGGGCAGGATTTTTGCGGGAAAATGCATAGGTAAGCCCCCTTGGTAAGACGCTGTTCGCGGCCTGTCATACTCCTGTCGGTCGAACAAGTTCCTTGACGCCATATAAAGATATCTTTATATCCGTATATATGCCATGTGATGCCCTTGCTATCTTTCGCGCACTCGCCGATCCGACGCGGTTGCGGATCTTTCACTTGTTGCGCGCGATGGAGTTGGCAATAGGCGAACTGGCACAAGTGCTGGGCCAAAGCCAGCCACGCGTTTCGCGGCACGTGAAGATCCTGTCCGATGCCGGACTGGCCGAGCGGCGCAAGGAGGGGAGCTGGGTCTTTCTTGGCCTCGGCGATCCGGCGTGTGTGACGCCGTTGTTCGGAACGATCGACGCCTGGGATGGCGAGCAGGGTAATGCCTGGACGGTTGCCGATCGCGCGCGACTGGCGGCGGTTCGCGCCGATCGAGCGGCCGCTGCAGCCCGCTATTTTGCGGAACATGCCGAGGAATGGGACGCGATCCGATCGCTCCATGTGCCGGAGAGCGCGGTCGAGGCGCGGATCGGCGAGATGCTGGCGGACGCCGCGATCGGCCGGCTGGTCGATATCGGTACGGGCACCGGTCGGATGATCGAACTGTTCGGCGGTCAGGCGGAATCGGTGGTGGGCGTTGATCGCAGCCCGGAAATGCTCAGGCTGGCTCGCGCAAAATTTACCGAGGCCGGCTTGATCGGCGTCGACTTGCGGCAGGGGGACATGTATGCGCTGCCGCTGGCCGATGGCGCGGCCGATGTCGTGATCATCCATCAGGTTCTGCATTTCGCGCAGCAGCCCGCTGCTGCGATCGCTGAGGCCGGGCGGCTGCTGGCGGCGGGCGGACGATTGCTGGTTATCGATTTCGCAAGCCATGATCGCGAGGATCTGCGAACGCGCGATGCCCATGTGCGTCTGGGTTTCGGCGATGATCAGATCGAAGCGTGGTTTCGCGCGGCGGGGCTGGCACTGTCGCGGGTCGAGGAACTGGTGGGTGAGGCGTTGACCGTTAAATTATGGATGGGGTCGCGCGCGCCGCGCGCTGCACTGAAGGTAGTATGATGAGAACAGTCTCCCTTTCGAAACTCGAAGAGGCGCGCCGCGCGCTTGATGCGCCGCTGTTCGCGGATCTTGCGGGCGACGCGTCGGTGTCTTTCGAATTCTTCCCTCCGAAGACGGCGAAGATGGAGGAGTCGCTCTGGGCGGCAATCCAGACTTTGGTGCCGTTGTCGCCGCGCTTCGTGTCGGTCACTTATGGGGCCGGCGGCTCCACGCGCGAGCGGACCCATGCCACCGTCGCCCGCATCGCCAGCGAGACGGGTGTTGCCGCCGCCGCACATCTGACCTGCGTCGATGCCAGCAAGGTCGAGATCGAAGAGATTGCACGCGCTTATTGGGATGCCGGCGTTCGCCATATCGTCGCGCTCCGCGGTGACCCACCGGTGGCTGGCACGAAATTCGCGCCCCATCCGGAAGGTTATCGCAACGCCGCCGATCTTGTGGCCGGGCTCAAGGCAATTGCACCATTCGAAATCTCTGTCGCGGCTTATCCCGAAACCCACCCCGAAGCGGTCAGCGCGGCTTCGGATCTCGACAATCTGAAGGCGAAATTCGACGCGGGCGCGACCCGTGCGATCACGCAGTTCTTTTTCTCGCCGGAGGCTTACTTTCGCTTCTGCGATCGGGCCGCGGCTGCAGGGATTGATGGAGAGATCGTCCCCGGCATCCTGCCCGTGTCCAACGTCGCGCAGACGCGCAAGTTTGCGGCGATGTGCGGCGCTGAAATCCCGGCGTGGATGGACCGCCTGTTCGAAGGACTGGACGATCATCCGGCGGCGCGCCAACTCGTCGCGGCGACGACTGCCGCTGAAATGTGCCGGCGGCTTTATGCGGGCGGTGTCCGCCAGTTCCATTTCTACACGCTCAATCGCGCGGAACTGTCGTTCGCGATTTGCCACCTGCTCGGCCTGCGCGCCGATGCCAGCAAGTTGGAGCAAGCAGCATGAGCCTCGCCCATTCGGCCGCCGCCGCGCGGTTCCGCGAGGAAGCCGCCAAGCGTATCTTGGTCACCGACGGCGCGTTCGGCACGATGATCCAGAACTACAAATTGCAGGAAGCCGATTATCGCGGGTCCTACGACCTGAAACTCGATCAGAAGGGCAATAATGACCTATTGGTGCTGACCCGGCCCGATGTGATCGACGAGATTACCCGCGGCTATCTGTCGGCGGGTTCGGACATCGTCTCCACCAACACGTTCAACGCGAATACGATCAGCCAGGGCGACTATGATGCCGTTCATCTTGTCCGCGAGATGAACCTCGCCGCCGCTTCGATCGCACGCAGGGCGGCCGATGATTTCGCGACGAAGGATGGCCGCCCTCGCTTTGTGGCGGGTGCCGTCGGGCCGACCAACAAGACCCTGTCATTGTCGCCCGACGTCAACGATCCGGGCTATCGCGCTGTCGATTTCGATACGATGCGCGATGTCTATGGCGATCAGATCGGCGCGCTTGTCGATGGCGGCTGCGATTTTATCCTTATCGAGACGATCTTCGATACCCTCAATGCCAAGGCCGCGATCATGGCGGTCCTCGACGAGCGCGATCGGCGCGGGATCGATATTCCGATGATGGTGTCGATGACGATCACCGACATGTCGGGCCGTAATCTTTCCGGTCATTCGGTCGAGGCATTCTGGCACGCTGTGCGTCATGCCCGTCCGCTGACGATCGGGCTGAACTGCGCGTTCGGCGCCGATCTGTTGCGCCCGCATGTGCAGGTATTGTCGCACATCGCGGATGCGCTGGTGATGATCTATCCCAACGCCGGCCTGCCGAACGACCTGGGCGAATATGACGAGCAGCCGCATACCACCGGCAATTTTATCGGCGACTGGGCAGACAGTCGGCTGATCAACGTCGTCGGCGGCTGCTGCGGCACCACCCCGCCGCATATCGCGGCGATGGCCAAGGCAGTGTCCGGCAAGGCGCCCCGCGTCGTGCCGAGCCACGATCATCGCACCAGGCTTGCCGGGCTCGATCCGATGGTTATTGCGGCCTGACCCTCGAAATGTCATCCCCGCGAAAGCGGGGACCCATGGACAGAGGGACCTGCAAATCTGTCCGCCACTGTAACCGTGGGTTCCCGCTTTCGCGGGAATGACGATGAAAATAAAAGCGAAATGGTACTCATGACTACCGACACCGCCCGCCCGTCCACCGCCCAGTTCGTCAACATCGGAGAGCGGACCAACGTCACCGGATCGGCGGTGTTCAAGAAACTGATCATGGCCGGCGACTATACGAAGGCGGTCGAGGTCGCGCGCCAGCAGGTCGAAAACGGCGCGCAGATTATCGACGTCAACATGGACGAAGGCCTGCTCGATTCGCAGGAAGCGATGACGACCTTCCTCAAATTGATCTCGGCCGAACCTGATATCGCCCGCGTGCCGGTGATGGTCGACAGCTCGAAATGGTCGGTGATCGAGGCGGGGCTGAAATGCGTGTCCGGCAAGCCGATCGTCAATTCGATCAGTATGAAGGAAGGCGAGGCCGAATTCCTGAAATATGCGAAGAAGGTGATGGCCTATGGCGCCGCCGTCGTCGTGATGGCGTTCGATGAGGTCGGCCAGGCGGATACGCGTGAGCGCAAGGTCGAGATCTGCGCGCGCGCTTATGACCTGCTGACCGGCATCGGCTTCTCGCCCGAGGATATCATCTTCGATCCGAACATCTTCGCGGTTGCCACGGGCATCGACGAGCATCGCCGCTACGCGATCGATTTCATCGAGGCGACCCGCGACATCAAGGCGCGCTGCCCGCATTGCCACATCTCGGGCGGCGTTTCGAATTTGAGCTTCTCGTTCCGCGGCAACGAACCCGTCCGTCGGGCGATGCACAGCGTGTTCCTCTATCACGCCATCCAGGCGGGGATGGACATGGGCATTGTCAATGCCGGCCAGCTCGACGTCTATGACGCGATCGATCCCGAATTGCGCGAAGCCTGCGAGGATGTGATCTGGGATCGCCGCGATGACGCGACCGACCGGCTGATCACCCTGGCCGAGCGCTTCCGCGGCACCGATGCTGTCGCCGAAAAGGCCGCCGAGGAATGGCGCAGCTGGCCCGTCGCCCGGCGGCTCGAACATGCCTTGGTTAAGGGCATCGACGCTTTCGTCGTCGACGATACCGAGGAGGCTCGCCACCATTTCGCCCGCCCGATCGAGGTGATCGAAGGGCCGTTGATGGATGGCATGAACGTCGTCGGCGATCTGTTTGGATCGGGCAAGATGTTCCTGCCGCAGGTCGTCAAGTCGGCGCGCGTGATGAAGAAAGCGGTTGCGCATCTGCTGCCCTATATCGAGGCGCAGAAGGTGGCCGGCGATCGCCCCAAGGGCCGCATCATCATGGCGACCGTGAAGGGTGATGTCCACGATATCGGCAAGAACATCGTCGGCGTCGTCCTGCAATGCAACGGCTATGAGGTGATCGATCTCGGCGTGATGGTGCCGTGGACGACGATCCTGCAGTCGGCGAACGAGAATGATGTCGACATGATCGGCCTGTCCGGCCTGATCACGCCGTCGCTCGACGAGATGGTCACGGTCGCCGCCGAGATGAAGCGCGCGAAGATGACGATGCCTTTGCTGATCGGCGGCGCCACCACGTCGAAGGTCCACACGGCGTTGCGCATCGCCGTGGCCTATGACGGCCCGGTCGTCCATGTCCTCGATGCCAGCCGCGCGGTCGGCGTCGCCTCGACGCTGTTGTCGGATACGCAGCGCGACGAATTCGTGCTGAAGACGGCGGCCGATTATGAAGCCGTTCGCAAGGCCCGCGAGGGCAAGGGCCAGAACGAGTTGGCGTCGCTCGACGATGCGCGCGCTAACCATTTTCCGGCCAATTTCGATCAGAAGCCGCCGGCGCCGAAGCAGCCCGGCGTGCATGTCTTCGCCGATTGGCCGCTTGAGGATCTGCGCGACTATATCGACTGGACGCCGTTCTTTCGCGCCTGGGAATTGGCGGGCAACTACCCCGCGATCCTTACTGATCCGGTGGTCGGTGAAGCGGCGACTAACCTGTTCGCCGATGCCCAGGCGATGCTCGACAAGATCATCGCCGAGAAATGGCTGACGGCGAAGGGCGTTGCCGGGCTGTGGCCGTGCCACCGCGACGGCGACGATGTCGTCATCGAAATCGAAGGCCATGGCGAGGTCCGCCTTCCATTCCTGCGCCAGCAGATCAAGAAGCGCGAAGGCCGCCCCAACATGTGCCTCGCCGACTTTATCTCGCCCGGAGACGACTGGATCGGCGGCTTCGCGGTGACGGCAGGGCACGGCATCGAGAAGCACCTCGCCCGGTTCAAGGCCGAGACCGACGATTATCAGGACATCCTGCTGAAGGCGCTGGCCGATCGGCTGGCCGAGGCATTTGCCGAGCGGCTGCATTTGCACATCCGCACCACATTATGGGGCTATGCTGAGGGAGAACAACTCACCAACGAGGCCTTGGTCCGTGAACAATATCGCGGCATCCGCCCGGCACCCGGCTATCCGGCCTGCCCCGATCACAGCCTCAAGCCGATCCTGTTCGATCTGCTGAACGCTACCGACGCGACCGGTATCACCCTTACCGAGAATTTCGCGATGCTGCCGACCGCGGCGGTATCGGGCTTCTATTTCGGGCACCCCGACAGCAGCTATTTCGGTGTCGCCCGCATCGGCCGCGACCAGCTCGAAGACTATGCGGTGCGCCGCGACGTCGATCTCGACACCGCCGAACGCTGGTTGCGTCCCAATCTGGATTGAGCGAAATCTTCATCTTCGCGGGGGTAACACTTCACCGTCATGCCAACTCGCGATCACCGCGGTTAGGTCAAGGAATTATGCGGTTTTGAATGGCACAAGGCGTCCTGTCCTCAACCGTCATTCCCGCGGAAGCGGGAACCCACGGTTACGGCACGCTGGAAGCGGCAGGTGCTGCAGTCCATGGGTCCCCGCTTTCGCGAGGATGATGATGAAGGGGAGGTCGGCGCTAAAATTGTCGAGGGTTGCATGAGCAAGACGATGAAGCAGCTCCTCGCCCTGTCGGCCCTGCTGCTCGCCGCGCCGGCCGCGGCCGCGCCGTACACCGTCGAGGCCACGCATCAGGGCTATGATCGGCTCGTCGACGCGGTGATGGCGATCGGCGACGGGCGCGGGACCATCCTGATCGCGCCCGGCGTCTATCATGACTGTACGATCCAGACCGAAGGCTGGGTCATCTACAAGGCCATACAGCCGGGCACGGCAGTGTTCGACAGTACGGTTTGCGAGGGCAAGGCCGTGCTCGTGCTGCGCGGCCGCGGTGCGGAGGTCGACGGGATCGTTTTTCGCCGCCTGCATGTCGACGATGGCAACGGCGCCGGCATTCGTGCCGAGCGCGGCTTCCTTACGGTTCGGCGCAGCGCCTTCCGTGACTCCGAAGAAGGCATATTGGGCAATGACGACGACTCCGCCGATATACGGGTGGAGGGCTCGACTTTTTCCGGCCTCGGGCGCTGCGATCGGGGGCTAGCCTGTGCCCATTCGATCTATATCGGCCATTATCGATCGGTAACGGTGCTGCGCAGCCGCTTCGAACGCGGCCGCGGCGGCCATTATGTGAAGAGCCGCAGCCCGACGATCGAAGTCAGCGATTGCAGCTTCGATGACGTGCAGGGGCACACCACCAACTATATGATCGATCTGCCCGCAGGCGCGACCGGCACGATCCGTCGCACCGTCTTCGTGCAGGGTGCCGATAAGGAAAACCATTCGGCGATCGTTGCGGTCGCGGCCGAAGGGCCCAACAACCCCTCGACCGGCCTTCAGGTTATCGACAACGTCGCGCACCAGGTGCCGGGCATCACTTGGCCGACCGCGCTCGTCGCGGATTTCAGCCACTCGCAGATGGTCGTCGAACACAATATCCTCGGCCTGCGCATCACGTCCTATCAGGGCGCCGATTCGGGTCAGGGCGCGGGGCTCAAGGGCAAGGCGCGCTATTATCTATCGAAGGTGAAGGCGAAGCTGCTGGGGTGACGAGCCTGGGTAGGTCCGGACGGTAGTCCGCGGTCGTTCCCACCCCGCCCTGCTCTCGGATCAGCAGCGTGGCTTTGCCTCCATTCCTTCATGCGTGATCACGGCCCGGCGCTTGCCCCAATAGGTCGCATCGATCGCGATTCGTATCGGCGATCCCGGGCGCGTATAATCCTCCTGTTCGCCCTTGAGGCACGAGTGCCAGCCTTGGCGTTTCAGCGCGTCGCTAATCGCGAGCAAGGCGCCCTGATCGCTGCCGTGCCACAAGGTCAGATGATCGAAACCGCCGCTGCCATCGCCACCGGCCAGATCTACCGCCGCCTCATAGGGGCCGGCGCCCACCAGCATCACGCCCTCCCGGCGGCACCGCATGGTGATCGTGTCCTCGATGCAACCGGCGAAGCCTGCCGCCCGGGCATCGGCAAGGCTGCCAGCGATCGGCAGGCCCTCGAACGCGCGTGTCGGCGGGGGATGAAGATCGGCTCGGCAGCCGACAAGCACCAGAAGAGCCAGCAATGCCGGGCTGCGCGTCATCGCGTGAGCAATAGAGGGGGGCACGATTCGGTCAACCCGGCCTAAACCCTGGGCCGTCGTTCCAGCGAAGGCAGGAACCCCTCCCGGTCGCAGATCTTGAAACAGGCCTCGGAGGGATCCCAGCCTGCGCTGGGATGACGAAAAGGTCCGGTGGAGAGGATTGCTACCGTCCGCAATTCGCACCCAAATCGAGGCACTTCCCATCCACCTTTGGTGTCTGCACCTTCACCAGCGCCGCGAGCGTCGGCGCGATGTCGACCGTTTCGGCGGGGGCCGGGCGGCTCTCACCCGGCGCACCCGGCCACCAGAAGAGGATCGGCACCTGCCGGTCATGATCCCACGGCGATCCGTGCCCGGCGACATAATCGGTGGGCCCGCGCGGCACGCCGAACGATGTGCGCGGGCCGAAGGCCACCGCGATGTCGCCCGATCGCTCGGGATCGTAGCTTTCGTTGAAACGCTGGGCGATCGTCAGCGTGTCGGCCGGCGTGCCGGGAGCGACCGTCGCCGCCTCCACCTGCGCGCGGGTGAGGACCTCGCGAACTTCGGGCCGTGCCTTCAGCCATGCGACCGCGGCGTCCTGCACCTTCGCCGCCAGCGCGGCATCAGCACCGACATTGATCACGATCTGCTGCGGATCGCCGCTCTCGATCGGATCATAAGCGAGATCGAGCTGCTGCTTCAGCGCCTTGTTGAGATCGCTGACCAACGCCCCGCCGTCGAGTCGGCTCGCCTGCGGATCATGGTCATGCTCGCGCTCGGCGGCGTCGGTCGATCCATGGTCGGCGGTCAGCACGACCACGAACGGGACGCCAAGCCCCTTCAGGTGCTCGACGAAGCGGCCGAGCCCTTCGTCGAGCGCGGCCATCTGCACGCACATCTCGGCGCCGCCATTGCCATAGCGGTGCCCAACATAATCGGTTGCCGACAGGCTGACCGCGAGCAGATCGGTGCCCGGCCCCTTGCCGAGCTGGTTCTGGTCAAGCACCTGCGTCGCGAAGGCGAGGATCAATTTGTCGAACAATGGCGATGCGCGCAGCTGATCCTGGAATTCGGCCGTGGCGGCGAAGCCGGGCGCATCCTCGACATGCAGCGTGGCGTCGGGCGGCACCTTGCCCGAAATGTCGGCCTTGCCGAAGCGATAGGGCTTTTGCAGTGCGGCGCATGCCGCCGAAGGCGCCGGCCATATCACCGGCGCCTTGGCGGCCCAGTCGGCAAACAGCTTCGCATCGAACGCTTTGGCGGGCTGGGTCACTTCGGGGCCAGCCGCACCGGCGAAGGACGAGGTGCGGAACCCTTCCTTGTCGGCCCACCAATAGGTGCCGTTGCTCATATGACCCGCCATGGTGATCGCGGCGCGGTCCTTGCCCGAGACCGCGAACACGCGATCGGCGGGCACGGCCTTCTTCATCCAGTCGCCCAAAGTCGTCGCGCGCAAATTCTGCGGGCCGCGCGCCTGCGGATCGGCATTCAGCCCGGCCGAGACGCAATAGACGTTCGATCCGGTCTTCTTGTCGAACCAGCTGTTCGCGACGATGCCGGTGCCGCTCGGGTGGCGGCCGGTCAGGATCGTCGAATGGCCGGGGCAGGTCTCGGTCGCGGCGTGGCTCTGATAGCCGACCGGGTAGGCGATGCCGCTGCCTATCGTCTTGAGGCCGCCGGTGAAGCCGGCGCGGTAGCGATTGTAGAGTTCGGCCGAAAATTGATCGACGGAGATCGCGACGATCAGTTTCGGCTCGGGCGGTGCCGCTGTGACGGGCGCGGCGAGCGCGGCGGCGAGAAGGAGGCTGAGCTTGTTCATGGCGATGGATTGCCCTCCGGCGATGTCAGCATGATGACGGTCATTTCGCGACCCAGACCCTTTTGCCCCCGATCCAGGTTTCCTCCGGCCGCGCCGCGCGGATGTCGGCGGTGCCGGCGGTGAAGATGTCGCGATCGAGCAGCAGGAAATCGGCCATATGGCCCGGCGTCAGGCTGCCGATCCGATCCTCGGCAAAGCCCGCATAAGCCGCCGTCGCAGTGAAGGCGCGGAAGGCTTGCGTGAGGTCGATCTTCTGCGCCGGCATCCAGCCGCCCGCAGGTTGCCCGGCCGCATCCTCGCGGCTGATCGCCGCGGCGAGCGCAGGGAAGGGGTTCGGGCTTTCGACCGGATAGTCCGATCCGAACGCCAAGGGCGCCTTGTTGTCGAGCATCGACTTCCATGCATAGGCTCCGGCCAGCCGTTGCGGGCCCAGCCGCGCCTCTGCCATCAGCCGGTCCGATGTCTGGTGAACCGGCTGCATCGAGGCGACGATGCCATGTTTCGCGAAACGCGGCAGGTCTGCGGGATCGATGATCTGGGCATGTTCGATCCGCCAGCGCCGATCGCCCTTATAGGTGTCCGAAAGTTCGTCGATCGCATCCATCAGCTGCGCGTTGGCGGCATCGCCGATCGCGTGCACCGCGACCTGAAACCCGTCCATCGCCGCGCGGCTCATCAGGTTGCGCAATTTCGCATCGTCGAGGAATTGCAGCCCGCGCTGGCCCGGGGCATCGGCATAAGGCGCCTTGAGCCAGGCGCCGCGCGACCCGAGCGCGCCGTCGGCATAAAGCTTCATGCCGATCATCCGCAGATGGCCGTCATATAGCCACGGCGTCGGCCCGGTGCCGGCGATCGACAGCAACGGTTCGAGCCCGCGTGCATAGGCTGTGATCCGCACCCGCAACCGGCCCGCGTCGCCGGCGCGGCGCATCACCTGCCAGTCGTCGACCGAGGTGCCCATGTCGTCGGTCGCGGTGATCCCGAAGCCGAGCAATATTTCCTGCGCCTTGGCGAGCTGCGCATCGCGATCGCGCGGCAGCGAGGGGGGCACGGCCGCGCGGATCAGCGTCTGCGCGGCATCGATGAACACGCCGGTCGGATTCCCTTTCGCATCGCGCTCGATTCGCCCGCCCGCGGGATCTTTGGTCTTGGTTGTGATCCCGGCGGCGGCCATCGCCGCGCTGTTGGCGAGCACCGCATGGCCGTCGATCCGCGACAGCACCACCGGCCGCCCCGCCGTAAGCGAATCGATGTCGCTCGCCGTCGGATAGCGCCCGAGTTTCCAGCGCTCCTGATTCCAGCCGCCGCCGCCGATCCACACCGGGGTCGGCCGCTCCCGCGCATAACGCGCGAGCAGCGCCTGCGCTTCGGCGAGGCTGTTCGTGCCTGACAGGTCGAGCGAAAGCGCCACCGCGCCGAGCTCCATCACATGGCCGTGGGCATCGATCAGGCCGGGGATCAGCGTTCGGCCCTTGGCGTCGAGCTTGAAATCGAGTTTTTCGGGGCGCTTGTCGGTCCGATCGAGCAGCTTCGCGACCTTGCCATAGTCGTCGATGACGAGGCCGTTGAAGCGGATCAGCTCGCCTTTGGCGCCGATCGTATAGCCATTGGCGTTGTCGATCAGCCCGTCGGCGAGGGCCGGGGAGGCGAGAGACAAGACGGCGGCTAAAAGCGCTCCCCACCCCCAAACGTCATCCCCGCGAAGGCGGGGACCCATATCTTCGGAAGCTCGAACCTCTTGCGGTTCAGAGCCTATGGGTCCCCGCCTTCGCGGGAATGGCGAAGAAAGGAAGGGTAGGCGTGTCCCGGCCCACCTCACTTCGGCAATCGCCGTACCAAAGCCGACGTATCCTGCCGCCCGCCGCCCATATGCTGGATGTCGGCATAGAATTGATCGACCAGGGCCGTCACCGGCAATGTCGCGCCGTTCGAGCGGGCCTCGTCGAGGGCCAGCCCCAGATCCTTGCGCATCCAGTCGACCGCGAAGCCGAAATCGAAACTGTCGTCGGACATCGACTTCCAGCGGTTGAGCATCTGCCAGCTCGCCGCGGCGCCGCCGGAAATCGCTTCAAACACCTTGTCGAGATCGAGATCGGATGACTGGGCGAAGCGCAATGCCTCCGATACGCCTTGCAACGCGCCGGCGATACAGATCTGGTTGCACATCTTGGTGGTCTGCCCGGCGCCCGGTGGGCCGACATGGACGATTCGCGATGCATAGGCCTTGAGATAGGGTTCGGCCGCCGCCATCGCCTTCGGCGAACCGCCGCACATGATCGAGAGCGTGCCATTTTCGGCGCCGGCTTGTCCGCCGGACACCGGGGCATCGACTACCAGCAATCCGCGATCGCGCCCTTCGACCGCCAGCTGCCGGGCGATCCGCGCCGATACCGTCGTATGATCGACGTACACAGCGCCCTTCTTCATCGTCCGGAACACGCCGTCATTGCGCAGCGTCACCGCTTCGAGATCGCCATCGGCGCCGACGCAGGAAAAAACCGCATCGGCATCTTCGCCTGCGGCGGCCGGCGTGGCGACTGCCCGCCCGCCATATTGTGCCACCCAGGCGTCGGCGCGCTCGCGCGTGCGGTTATAGACGGTGACGTCATGGCCAGCCTTGGCCAGATGTCGTGCGATCGGGGCGCCCATGACGCCCAGCCCCAGAAAACTTACCTTTGCCATCAGCGTGGCATAAGCAGCTTTTTTCGGACGCGCCAGCCGCCTCGTGCAGGTTCGTGACAATGGGTACAACTACAGGTTCACCTACGCGGCCCTATCGTCTATGGCGGCGCCACTATGGCAAGCCTTCCGATAAATGCAGACGTAATCAGCGTCCCCGTCACCATCGATGATGTCCGCGCCGCGCATCAGCGCGTCGCCCCCTCGATCGTGCGGACGCCGATTATGCGGAGCCGGACCCTGTCCGAGCTCACCGGCGCGAATGTCTGGTTGAAATTCGAAAATCTCCAGTTCACCGCCGCCTACAAAGAACGCGGCGCGCTCAACAAATTGATGCTGTTGAGCGACGAGGCGAAGGCGCGTGGCGTGATAGCGGCGTCGGCGGGCAATCATGCGCAGGGCCTGGCCTATCATGGCGCGCGGATGGGCATTCCCGTGACGATCGTGATGCCGAAACCCACCCCGACGGTGAAGGTCCAGCAGACCGAGGGCCACGGCGCCCGTGTGATTCTGACGGGCGAGCGATTCGACGATGCGCAGGCGGCGGCGCTTCTGCTTGCCGCCGAGGAGAATCTCACCTTCGTTCATCCGTTTGACGATGTCGATGTGATCGCCGGACAGGGTACCGTCGCGCTCGAAATGCTCCAGGATGTGCCCGAACTCGATACGTTGGTCGTGCCGATCGGCGGCGGCGGGCTGATCTCCGGCTCGGCGGTGGTTGCGCGTGCGCAAACGAACCGGGTCGACGTGATCGGCGTCCAGGCTGAACTTTATCCGTCGATGTATGCCAAGATCAACGGCCTCGACCTGCCCTGCGAAGGCGATACGCTGGCCGAGGGCATCGCCGTCAAGCATCCGGGGGCGATCACGTCGGAAATCGTCCGTCAGATCGTCGACGATATCGTTCTGGTGTCCGAACGCGATCTCGAACAATCGGTTGCGATGCTGCTCCAGATCGAAAAGACCGTTGCGGAGGGGGCCGGCGCGGCCGGGCTCGCGGCTTTGCTGGCGCACCCCGAACGGTTCCGCGGCCGCAATGTCGGGATCATCCTGTGCGGCGGCAATATCGATCCGCGCCTGCTCGCCAACGTGCTGCTGCGCGATCTCGCCCGTTCTGGCCGGCTCGCGCGGTTGCGGATCCGTCTGCAGGATCGGCCGGGCGCCTTGTTCAACGTCGCGCGGATATTCGACGAACAGCAGGTGAATATCATCGAGATCTCGCACCAGCGCATCTTTACGACTTTGCCGGCCAAGGGACTGATCACCGATATCGAATGCGAGACTCGCGATCGCGCGCATCTGCAACGGCTCGTCGATGCATTGACCGCACATGGCTATGAAGTTGCGCCCGTCGAGCTTGCCTGATGAACGAGGTCTAAACGCCCCGCAAATTTTGATGGTTAACGCTCTTTTCAATATGCTTGGTGCACGGCATAGTTGTGACAGTTCAATGGCTGTCCACTTTTGTTTGGGGAGGGAAGGGCTGAATGACTGCGCAGTTCCGTTTCCCACGGTTCTTTGTCACTACGCCCGGACCATGCCCTTATCTGCCGGGCAAGACCGAACGTAAGGTTTTTACCGAACTGGCCGGCCCGAATGCGAACGAACTCAACGATGCGCTGGGCCGCATCGGATTCCGCCGCAGTCAGGGCGTGGCCTATCGTCCGAGCTGCGTCGATTGCCAGGCCTGCGTGTCGGTGCGGGTGGTGGCGAAGGAATTCCGCCCCAATGCCAGCCAGCGCAAGCTGATCAAGCGGCATTCGGATCTGGTCGTCAACGCGTGCAAGCCGTGGACCACCGAGGAACAGTTCGCCTTGCTGCGCCGCTATCTGAAGGCGCGCCATCCGGGCGGCGGCATGGCCGAGATGGACGAACTCGATTTCGCCGACATGGTCGAACAGACGCCGATTCGCACCCAGGTGGTCGAATATCGCGAGCCATCGGAGGATGGCCGTCCGGGGCGGCTGGTCGGCGCCTGCCTGACCGATCAGCAGGCGGATGGCCTGTCGATGGTGTACAGCTTTTTCGAAACCGAAGATCCGGCGCGCTCCGGGCTGGGTACCTTCATCATCCTCGATCATATCCGCCATGCGGCGGAGACGGGCCTGTCTTTTGTCTATCTCGGCTATTGGGTCGAAGGATCGGCGCGGATGCAGTACAAGACCCGCTTCCAGCCGCTCGAACGGCTGTCGGCCGGCGGCTGGCGCCGCTTCGAAGGACCGGCCGAGACCGCGCGGGTCGAGCCGGGCCCATTCGCGCAGAAGCTGCCGACGATAATTTGAATAATAATTCCTCCCCCGCCAGGGGGAGCGCGCGAGCTTTGGCTTGCCCCCGGCAAGCCGAGATTGTGTCCGGGGGACACGATCTCGCTCGCACGCGCCGAAGGCGACGGAGGGGGCGGACAGCAACCAGTTATCGGTGGAGGTCAGCCGGCTCCTTCCCCTTCGAGCCGCACCGCCGCCCGCCCCGTCAGCCTGCAGCGGGGGAGGAGTTTTCCTACCGCGCCATTACCCGCCACACGCGGTTGCCGACATCGTCGGTCACCAGCAGCCCGCCCTTGCTGTCGATCGCCACGCTCACCGGCCGGCCCTGTGCGTGCTCGTCTGCGGACAGGAAGCCGGTCAGCACGTCGATCGGCTTGCCCGCCGGATGGCCCTTCGCAAACGGCACATAGACCAATTTATACCCCGACAGCGGGCGCCGGTTCCACGACCCATGTTCGGCAATGAAGGCGCCCGATGCGAAATTCTTGCCCAGCGCCGCGCCTTTGGCGAAGCTCAGCCCCAGCGCCGCAACATGCGGCCCCAGCGCATAATCCGGCCGGATCACATAGCTTTGTAGATCGTCGGTGGGCTCCGGCACGCGCTTGTCGATATAGCCGCCCCAATAATACCAGGGCCAGCCATAGAAGCCGCCGAACTGCACCTGCGTCAGATAATCGGGCACCAGATCGGAGCCGATCATGTCGCGCTCGTTGACGGTGGTCCACAGCTCGCCGCTCTCGGGCTCATAAGCGAGGCCATAAGGGTTGCGCAGGCCATAAGCGTAGATGCGGTCGCTGCCGTCCTTCAGGTTGACCTCCCAGATCGCAGCGCGCTTCTGCTCGATATCGAGGCCGTCGTCGGCGATATTGGTCGCGGATCCGACGCCGACATAGATGAACTTGCCATCGGGGGAGGCGACGATGTTGCGTGCCCAATGATTGCGCCCGCCGGGCAGCTTGACGACCAGCTTCGGCTTGTCGGTGATCGTCGTCATGCCGGGTGTGAACCGCACGCTGACCAGCGCATCGGTATCGCCGATATAAAGTTTGTCGCCCACCAGCGCCATACCGCTCGGCGAATGCAGACCGGTGAGCAGGATCGTCCGCATGTCGGCGCGGCCATCGCCATTGGTATCGCGCAGCAGGGTGATTCGATCGGCGGACGGCGTACCGGCGCCGGCAATGCTCATCATATAGTTCATGACATGGCCGGTGATCCCGCCGCCGCCATTGTTCGCGTCGCGCCGCGGCGAATTGCTCTCCGCCACCAGCACGTCGCCATTGGGTAGAACATAGAGGCCGCGCGGATGATCGAGCCCGTCGGCGAACAGGCCGACGGCGAGCCCCGCCGCCGGCTTCGGCGTCGCATTGCCGTGCCATCCGATCGCCCTCGCGATCTTCAATGTCGGTATCAGGCCGGCATTCGGCGTGGCCATCACGGGTTTCGGGCCGACGACGTCGCTTATCGGCAATGTCGCGGCCTCGCGGTTGAGCAGGAGGAAAGCGGCGATCAGGATGGCGATCACGGCCAGTGCGGCGAGGATGAGTTTCTTCTTCATGGTCGTCGTCCTGCCGGGCCTTTGGCCTTGTGCCGCCGGGTTCGGATGCGATGTAATCATGCCGCCAACGCCCGGCAAGGCGCGTTGCTCCCGCCCGGCTTCGCAGCTCTGGCCTTCGCACCCGCCGGCGCGCTACACCATGTTCGAAAGAGGGCTGCGTATCACGCACGCCCGCGATCAGGAGGGCGGTCATGGGCAGGCGGCGGCTGGAGCTTTGGGGGGCGATGGCGGGCATGCTGTCACTTGGCGGCTGTGGCGGTGGCGGCGGCAGCAGCGGCGTCGCGTCGACTCCGGCGGCTCCGGTGTCGCCGGTGACGCCGGTCGTGCCCACGCTCAACGATGGCGAATATAAGGCGTCGAACAGCGCGGTCGCCGCCAACGCAATCAACGCCTATAATGCCGGCGCGACCGGCCAGGGCCGCAAGATCGCGGTCATCGACAGCGGCCTTTCCGATCCGCTCGGCGAATTTTCCGGGCGGATCGACGCTGCGAGCCGCGGCTTCGCCGGTAATACCAGCTTTGTCGATCCCGATGGCCACGGGACTTCGGTGGCGGCGGTAGCCGCGGCCGGCCGCAATGGCAGCGGGATCGAAGGCGTGGCCTATGGTGCGACGGTGATGGCGCTCCGCTCCGATACGATCGGCAGCTGCGGCACCACCGACGGCTGCTCGTTCAACACCGGAACGCTGGCCACCGCGCTCGATTATGCGGTCGCCAATGGCGCCACGGTAGTCAATCTGTCGCTGGGCGGCGATTCGCCGGCGCCGATCGCGCTGCGCGATGCCATATCGCGGGCAACGAATGCGGGCGTGATCATCGTCATGTCGGCGGGAAATGTCGGCAGCGCCGATCCCGAGATCTTCGCGCAGGTGGCGGGCGACAGTACGGTCTCGCACGGGCTGGTGGTGATCGCCGGCGCGCATGATGCGAGTTATGCGAGCGCCACCTTCTCGAACAAGGCCGGGATCGACGCGAATGTCTATCTGGCCGCGCTCGGCGTCCAGGTGCGTTCGTTCGACAATGCTGGCCAGGCCGCACTCTATTCCGGCACATCTTACGCGGCGCCCGCGATCGCGGCCGCGGTTGCCGTCCTGCGGAGCGCCTTTCCGAACCTCACGGCGGCACAGACGATCAGCCTGCTCTATAGCTCGGCCACAGATGCCGGGACCGCGGGCATCGATCCGATCTTCGGGCGCGGCATATTGAACCTCACCAAGGCGTTCCAGCCGGCCGGCACGGCCAGCCTTGCCGGATCGACCATCCCGATATCGCTGACATCGAACGCGACACTGAGCGCGGCGATGGGCGATACCGCCGTTACCGCCACGTCGCTGGGCAAGGCGATCTTCCTCGATGGCTATGGCCGGGCTTATGCGCTGTCGCTCGCGAACACGATCGGCCGGCGCGCGGCGGCCCGGCCATTGTTCCAGGCGATCGGTGCCGATATCCGGCAGACCGGCGGTGATTTGGGTGCGGTCTCGGTGTCGCTGACGGTCCGCCACAATGCTTTCGCCGGCCTGCCGTGGATGGGGATGGCGCAGGCGCAGATCGAGGGCCCCGAGGGGCGAACCATGGCGGGATCGATCGTCGCGCGTGTCGATCGTCACACATTGGCCGCCTTTGGCTTCGGCACCGGCGCGGCGACGCTTGCGCGCAATGTTGGCCAGATAACGAACGAAGTCGGCTTTCTGATCGCGCAGCGCCCAGGCGATACGCCCGGCTTCGATGCGCAGCGCGGCGGCGCGATCGCGGTCGCGCACGATCTTGGCCGCTTCACCCTGACGGTCTCGGCCGAGCAGGGGCGGCTCGCGCCGCTCAGGTCCGGCGAGTTGAACCCGCCGGCTTACGCGACGATCGCTGCCGGTCTCGGCCGACAGGTTGGCCCACTGCATCTTACGATGGGCGCCGGTATGATGCGTGAGGCCGGCAGCGTGCTGGGCAGCCGTTTCGGCGCGGCCTTCGGCGATCGCGGTGCCGAAACCAGGATCGCCGATCTCGATGCCGGCCTGGCGCTCGGGCACGGCTGGCAGGCGGGCCTGGCATGGCGGCACGGCTGGACGATGGTTCCGCGATCGGGGCTGATGTCGGCCGACGCCACGCTCGCGAGCAGCGCCTGGTCATTCGATCTCACACATGTCGCGGCCGGTGCCCATTTCGGCATCCGGATCGCGCAGCCGCTTCGGGTGGCGGCGGGCGGTCTGCCGCTCGCCGTGCCGGTCGGCTATGATTATGCGGGTGGCGCTGTCACCTTCGCCGATCGCCGGCTGAACCTCGCCCCGAACGGTCGGGAACGCACGATCGAGGCGGTCTGGGGCCGCCGCGTCGGCGCCGGCTGGATCGACACCAGCGCCTTCGTGCGCACCGAGCCCGCCAACATCGCCACCGCCGCGCCCGATGCCGGCGCGGTGCTGCGTTACACGACACGGTGGTGAAGCAGTGCCGGCCCCTACTTCTCCGATATGAACGGCAGCGCTCCACCGCCGGCCATATAGGTCGGCAGCGCGCCGTTCCATTTCTCGATCGCGCGTTGCTTCAGGATCGCCGGGTTGGCGCGTAGCGCATCACCCTCGATCTGCGATGCGCGCGCCTTGCCCTCGGCCTGCGCGATCAGCGCGTCGGCATTGGCCTTCACTGTCGCCACGTTCGCCTGCGCCGCCAGCGCCGCCTGCTCGTTTGCCAGCTTGGTGTTGATCTGGCTCAGCACCTGTTCGGGCACGCGAATATTCGACGCCCAGTAAAGCTGCTCGACATGCAGCCCGAACGGCTCGAAATAGTGCTGCACGTCGCGCAGTGCGTTGCCGATCAGCATGGCCTTCTTCGGCCCGTAAATCTCCTCGACACCGAAGGTTGATGCCTGCTCGACCAGCGCGTTGCGAACCGCATTACGCAACGGCCCCGCGACGATCCCGGCCATGTCGGTGCGATATTTCTGGAACAGCACCGGCGCATGCACGGGATCGACCCGATAGGCGACCGACACGTCGGCCGACAGGTTGAGCCCGTTGCGATCCTGGAACGCGAAGCTTTCGTCGACATTGGCCTGTTCGGTCGTGCTCGATGTCCATGCATAAGTTGACGTGTAGATCGGATATTCGAAGATGCTGGTGCCCACTGGCGTGAAATACCAGCCGACCCCGAGCGCATCGTCCGAAACGCCGGCGCTGCTGCCGAAATTGCTCACCTTGATGCCGACATGGCCCGGCTCGACCCGGCTGCACGATGTCAGCGGCACGACCACCATCAGCGGAACGATGACGAGCGGCGCGATCATATATTTGTTCAGATTAGTCATGGGTCTGGTCCGAAATCAGAAGTTGGAATTCGCGCGTCAGCATCGCGCCGGATACGAAGCCGGTGACGATCGCGACGATCGCGAGCATGGCCGCGCCAAGATTGGCGAGGTCGCTATGCAGGTTGAAAAGCGTCGGGATGACGAACAGAAAGCACGCCAGCTCCGCACAGAGCAGCGCGCAACATCGCAGCCCGAAGCTCACGAGCCACAAATCCAGCGATTTCATGGTGTAGATTGGCCTCATACGCCCGAATTGCCGGGCGCGCAGCGCATCGATTGACGCGCCGGGCCTATATACTATGACCGAAATGAAAAGTTTCGCGAAATCGGAAGGCGTTATCGAACTTTATTTTTGCATTATCGCGAATGATACGCATTCATTTTGGCGGTTTTTGCGCCGCAACATGTCAAGCCGCTACCGGCTGCATGTATGCTGCCGAATCACACTAAAGGTTGCGATGACCTTCTTTGCCTTTCTCCCGCTTGCGGGAGAAAGGCTTAGTCGGCGCATATCCGAACACGCCCGAGCCCCCGAGGAATGAGGGATCTTATCGCCGCCTCTCCCGATCCCGCATCACCCCGGCAGGAGCCCGCTAATCTCCCGACTCTTCATCCCTGCCACTGCCGCCGCAATATCGCCTGCTGCCAGCGCTGCCGCGGCCTCGGCCACTGCCGTCATCGCATGATTGTACAGCGACGCCCCGATGCTCACCCGCCGGACGCCGACCTCGGCCAGCGTCGCCAGCGGCACCGGCCCGCTCGCCGGCCCCACCACGACATTGACCGGCTTGGGCGCAACCGCACGCACCACCGCGCGGATCGCATCCATATCGGGCAGTCCCGGCGCGAACAGCACGTCGGCGCCCGCCTCGGCAAAGGCGATCAGCCGCCTGATCGTGTCGTCGAGATCGGGGCTTTTATGCAGATAATTGTCGGTACGGCCGGTCAGCAATATCCGCCCCTTCGCCGCCCGCGCGGCGGCCCGCACCCGCGCGACGGCATCGTCGAAATCGTGGATCGGCCGCGCGGGATCGGCGGTGCTGTCCTCGATGCCAAGCCCCGCCAGCCCGCCGGCGATCGCCGCCTCCACCGTCGCCACGCAATCATCCGGCGACGGCCCGAACCCGTCCTCCAGATCGCCATTGACGGGCAGGCCGGTCAGCGATCCGATCAGCGTGCCGTTGCCGACGGCCTCGGCGCGGCTGACGGCATGCGCGCAATCCTGCCGGCCCAGCCCGAATGCGATCGCCGCCGAACTCGTCGCCAGCGCCTCGAACCCGGCCCGCTTGAGCAGTACAGCGGATGCTTCGTCCCAGACATTGGGCATGACGAAGATCGACGGCCGCTCGTGCAGCGCGCGAAAGCGGGCATAAGCTTCGGACTGGCTGGTCATGGCGAGGCGACTCCGGTGCGGGATGGTCGTCCATTTTAGCATGGCAGCGGCGCGAGGCGAGGGAGAGGGGTGCGATTTTGCGGATTGTGGCTTTGGCGGCGGCCGCCGCCGCTTGTAAATGGCGCGGAAACATGACCATGACGCCAGAGAGCGAATGACGATCGCCAACCGGGCATCGCGGCGAGCAACCAGCAGACAGGACTTCTTCATGTGTGAACTGCCGACGGCGCGCAGCCCTGTCGCGCGCGCGATCTGATGGGAATGACCGAAGCGCAGAGCGCCGCGGATTCGAACCGGGTCCACATCGTCGATCTCGCGGACATCCCCGGCGGCGGCTATTTGACGCTGCTCCAGTGGCGCGACACATTTTCGATCGAGTTCGGCACTGAAGAATTGATGGGCAGTTGCGTCCGCCATTCCGAGGAAGCCCTGGCCGATCTCGCATGCGCCCGCCTGGACAATCCGCAGGCCTCTATCCTCATCGGCGGTTTGGGCATGGGGTTCACGCTGCGCGCGGCTCTGGCGGCGCTGCCGGCGGGCGCGAGCATAGTCGTCGCCGAACTGGTTCCGAAGATCGTGGAGTGGGCACGCGGCCCGCTGGCGCATCTGTTCGGCGATTCTCTGAACGATCCTCGCCTGTCGCTCGAGATTGTCGACGTCCATGACGTGATTGACCGCGAAGTCGCGCGTTTCGATGCGATCCTGCTCGATGTCGACAACGGCCCCGATGGCCTGATCCAACTGGCTAACGACCGGCTCTACTGCAACTGGGGGCTGCGCGCCGCCCACTCCGCGCTTCGGCCGGGCGGCATCCTCGCCATATGGTCGGCTTATGCGGACGAGGCATTCGCCGACCGTCTCAAAGCCGCGGGGTTCGCCGTCGATGAAGTCACGATGCCGGCCAACGACCGCGAAGACTCCCGAGACAACACGATCTGGTTCGCGACCCGCCTGGATTGATGCGCGTGCGCGCGGCTGAATAATGGCACTGCCCTTGCTGCCGGCGCATAGCCCATTCGCCATTGGTCGCGGGCTGCTTACCGATTGTTAAGCGCTAAGGGTGTAGGATCGCAGTTGATCCGAGAGGCGCCCGGCTTTCATGGCAAAGATTCGCGTACTCATTATCGATGATTCGCTCGTGATTCGCGGCATGCTGACCAGCATCTTCGAACGCGATGACCAGATTCGGGTCGCCGGCGTAGCCGCCAGTGCGGGCGAAGCGGATGAAATTCTTGCAAAAAAGCCGGTCGATGTCGTCACGCTCGATATTACCATGCCGGGGATGGACGGGTTCGAATATCTGCCCTCGCTGGTCCGCCGCCACCTGCCGACCGTCATCGTTTCAAGCGCGACGTCGCCAGGGTCGCCAGAATCCGAAATGGCCAGCGCGCGCGGGGCGTTCGCATCGTTCCATAAAGAGCATTTGATTCGCGATGCTCGCTACTTCCTTCAATGCGTGAAGGACGCGGCGGAGCAGGAGCGTAAGACTCCCAGGCCGTTAGGTCGCGATCCTCCGGCCATCGATCCGGTTCGCGAAGGGCCGGCCACGGCCACCGAACAACTGATTGCGGAACATGGTGATGGCCTGACAATATTCATTGCCGAGCGCATCGCCCAGGCGACGGTTGGCAACGATTCAGCGGGCCTGGCGCGATGGCAGAGCCTGAGCCGCAAGCTCGAAGCCATACTGAACGCCCGGAAATTTCCGCCTCAAACAGTTTGACGGGCCACACCAGAACCAGGGCGATGCCCCGCAGTGCTGGTGCAATCAGCCCGCGGATATGAGCCGGATCAGGACCGATCACACTCGACGATCGCCCCGTGCACCTCATATCCCTGAATGGGCACGCACCAGCCAACCTGCGGCCGTGACACCAGCCGGATTCCCGGGACGCGCAGCAGGGCATCGATGAAAATGCGCGTTTCATACAGCGCAACCTGTGCTCCGGGGCAGCGATGCGGACCATCGCCAAAGCTCATCCAGCTGCCCGCCATCTTTTGTCGCGCGGATCGGCCCGGCTCGGCTGCGAACGGGCAGTCGCCGGTCACATGATCGTCGGTGTTCGCTGCGCGCAAATCTATGCCATAGAGTTCGCCGGCCTTGATCTGTCCGCCATCGCTTGTGGAAATATCCTTCGTCGCCCTGCGGTACACAAACGAAGTGACCGGCTCGAGCCGAAGTATTTCCTCCAATATGGCAAATTGCTGCGCCTCATCGCCCTGGAGGAATTGCTCCCGTAGCGATTCATTCTCGAACATGTGCAGGGCGACCATGGCGATGAATTCGCGCGTGGTCAGCATGCCGGCGGTCGCATAGGTCAGGCATTCGATCAGAAGGCCCTTGTCGGTGTAACCCAGTTCCAGGCAGTGCGAGATGATATCATCCTTGGGATGCTTGCGCCGGGCTCGTGCCGCGCGCTGCACATCGAACAGGTTGAACATCATATGGCGGTAGAGGGTGTTCGCCTTGAACAGGAGGCCGGCAAGTCCGCTCCTGTTCTTCACGCCCTGCAACAGGAAGATGTGGCGTAACCGCTCGGAAAGCTTGGCGGGAGCGCTCTCGGTCAGGCCAATGATTTCGGCGGTTACGTCGCAGGCAAGCCGCATGCTCAAAATGTCGATCTGGCCGCGTCCTGCGGCCCGCAATTCGGCGATAAGTTCGGCGGTGGTAGCTTCCATGACCCGGTGATGGCGGTCGCGGATCGCCTTCGGCGTGAAAAAGCGGGCGAGCTGGCCACGCCGGGTCTTGTGCAATTCGCCATCCAGAAAGAAGACCGACACCTGATCGGGATTCGTCAAATCCATATCTTCGGCTGCGGTGCCGGCCTGGCGCATGCCCGGGCTGCGCAATATCTCCCGCGCAAGGCCGAAATCTGACACCATTTTGGCCCCCTTTTTCGGCTGCATGGCGCGCGCGGCGACGACAGCGGACTTGCGATCGTCGCGCGCACGCTGAACGGGACAGATGGGGGTTGGTTCATTCACCTGACGGCGTCCTTAAACTGGCTCGGCCTCGGCATAAGTCGGAATGTCGCCCAGCTTCTTCATATATTGCCGGAGCTCATTGTAAGGCGCGTGTATCTTGCGCAACGTCCGGACAGGGCCGCCGCCTTCGACATAATGGCGGCTGTGCTGGATCGACATATTATCCCAGATCACGAGATCCCGGGTGCGCCAGTGATGCTCGATGATGCATTCGGGTTTGTAAATATGCGCGAACAATGTGTCGAGCAGCGCATCGCTTTCGCTCTTCGGAAGCCCGATAATCTCGCGCGTCTGCTGTTCGCAAACGTACAGCATGGTTTCGCCGGTGCGTGGATGCTTCATGGCGATCGGCGTAACTGTTTCGTGTGATCGCGCCCAATCGGGCTGGATCAGTTCAGCCTCATATGTGGTGCGTCCCCGCCCCTGCTGGCCGCTTTCGTGGCGGGCACTGAGCCCCTTGACGCGCTCCTTAATGTCTTCGGGAAGCACCTTCCAGGAATGGACGGTATTGACGAAGGTCGTCGGGGCTGCGCCCGGCTCGACCTCGACGCCGTAAAGCGACGGCGTCTGGAAGGGCATTTCAGACCAGTGCATGTCGATATGGTAAAGGAGGCGTCCATAAGGCGCGCCGCCTTCTTCTTCCTTGTTGGAAATATAGCCGAAGCCGTCAGTGTTGATGCCGTTAAGCTTCGACATGTCTCCGCCATAATGCAGGGTTTCGATCACCCTGTGCTGGGTCGCGACATCGACATCGACATCGCGGAAGACAAGAACACCGGTCTGGTCAAATGCCTGGCACATCTGCCGCCAGGCATCGGTGCTGATATCGCCCATGAGATCGATACCCTGGACCTCGGAACCCACGGTCGGGCTGATTTTGCGAATGTGAAGTTGCGTCATAGCCTCATTCCTCGCCCAGGCATCGCGCCCAGGCCTTGATGTTAGGTTGGATCGATTAGGCCGCCATGGCCGGTTGCCGGGCGATCGCCTCGCCAACCGTGTGCGAGAAGCTGACCGCCGGCAGTTCCTCCCGTGCCACCGGGGTGCCCATTTCCTCGACCGTCGGGCCGACCCGGTCCGCGATTTTCTGCAGCATGTCGAGATCGAAGCCATAGAGTTTCGCTGCGTTGAGCGACGTCATCGCGCGCACTTCCGCTTCCGGCAGGTCGTGGAACAGCAACCGCACGGCAAGGTTGTTATGCGGGAAGCTGCCTTCGTGGTGCGGATAGTCACTGCCCCACATGATCCGGTCGATGCCCAGCGTGTGGCGCACATCCAGATCCTTGCGCACCAGAAGCGACGGGGCGATGTGCATGTTATTGTGCCAATGTTCGGACGGCAACTTGGCCATGCCTTCCACCGCGCGGTGGTAAAGCGGATAGGCGATCGTGCCCTTCTGCCGCCCCATGATCACCGATCCGTCAAGACGCTTCAACTCATCGGGAATCCAGGCACAGCCGGTTTCGGTAATGACGAATTGCAGATCCGGGAAGCGCTCGAAAACGCCGCCTATCATCAGGTGCGGAAGCGTCCGCTGAATGAACTGCGCGGTTTCATAGACCCCAATCGCCACTGCGGCAGGCCCGGTCAGCTCGGTTTCCGGCGGACCGACGCTCGCCGCATGGCGATGGACCGGCATCCCATAATCGCTGCAAGCCTTCCAGAACGGATCGAGGCGGCGTTCATAGAGGTTCACGATCGAAAGCTGGTGGTCCGAGGGGACGAGGATTCCCGCAAGCCCCTGCTCCTTCGCCCATTTCACTTCGGCGATGGCATCGTCGAGATCGTTGAGAAACACTTGCGCAAGACCGGCGCGGCGCCCCGGAGCCTTCTTGCAGAAATCCACCAGCCACCGATTGTGCGCCTGCACGCCCGCCCACAACAAGCGATAGTCCGCAGCATTGGTGGGGGAGGGGGCGGTCACCGCGCCCGAGGGATAGAATGGCGGAACCGTGTTGGGGTAAATGACTTCGGCCACCGTGCCCTGGCCTTCCAGGATCGTGACGCGCTCCTCGCTCTCCCAATTATACGGGGACGAAGCTGATGAAACGCCGATGCGCAGCCCTTCGTCGTCGGTGTCGGCCAGTTCCTTGTCGAAATCGGCCCAGGGATCATGGAAGTCCTTCGCCCAAGTTTCGAACTCGCCGTGGAATTCGCCGGCGAGATAAGGCTTGTAATCACGAATGCTGGCACCGGCATGGCCGTCGGCGTTAATCAGAACATAATTGCGGGATTTCGATGGGGCGCTATCCATAATTCTATCCTCCAGGCAGAACGGGCGGCGGAAAATCGGAACGCCGGGCCGGCGATCCGCAATCCTTCGCACCAGTTTGACGGGGCTCTCCTCCCCGCTTGAAACATAGTATGTGCTATATTTTCCTCCCCAAAATTGACGCCGGTCAAAATTGCGGAACCCGATTTCTTGTAGGCTGCGTCCAAGCTGGCTGAGGAGCCAAGTGCGCCCGATCAGCGGCGGATGCTCCGAAGCCGTGATTGGAGGATTGCAGTATGACACATCTGGAAGTGCGGGATCTTTCCCCGGAATTTGGCGCCGAAATCATTGGTTTCGACCCGAAGGCGCCGCTGGACGACGCCACCCGCGACGAACTGCGTCACCTGTTCGACACCAGGCGCCTGCTGCTGTTCCGTAATATGGACCTTTCGCACGAAGAGCAGGCACGGATCTGCACCATGCTTATTCGCAAGGGTGAGGCCGAGACCATCGAAGCGATGGGATCGCGCGAATCGTTCATCTCGAACAAGCTTGACGATGGGGTCGCGCCGTTCGGCCGCCTGCAATTCCATGGCGATACGATGTGGGCGGACAATCCTTATCAGGTGCTTTCGCTATATGGCGCCGACGTTGGCAACCCCGTGGCGCCGACCACCTTCGTCGACGCAGTTAGCGCGTGGAAAACCTTGCCCGACGATCTGCGCCGGCGCGCCGAGGGCCATGAAGTACTGCAGACCGCCGGTGCCGTGCGGCGCGGCGACATGTCCAGCGTGCTGCTTACCGAAGTCGAAAATCCGCCGAGCACGGTTACCCGGATCAATTACACACATCCGCGCACTGGTGAGACCGTTCTGCACATCTGCGAACAGATGACGAAGAACGTGCTGGGCATGCCGGAAGCAGAAAGCGAAGAATTGCTCACCAGCTTGTTCAAGCACCTTTACCGCGCCGATCGCCAGCTCGAACACAACTGGCGCAAAGGCGACTTTGTGGTGTTCGATAATATCGCGCTCCAGCATTCGCGCGGTCGGGTCACGAAGGAGGGGCCGGCGCGAACCCTGCGGAAGGTGGCCAGCCCCATGCCCAGGCTGCGCCCCGATCAGATGCCCCGGTGGAAAGCGGAGGCGGCATAAGCCGTCCCTGATCGTGCGGTAGCTCGAGCGTGCCGACCCCGGCACGTTCGAGGAGAGGAGCGAGAAAATGAAGGTGATTGAAATCGATTCGGAACTTCTGCGTGAATATGCAGAGGCGTCCATCCACGCCGGAACCGAAGCGTGGACGCATATGGAGGCCGAATTCGTCGGTAACGTCGATGGTCTGATGAAGACTTTGGTCAGCAAGGAGCCGCTGGCCTATACGATCGTCCCGGAGATATTTCCCGACGGCAGTGTCAAGTCACCGATCAGCAGCACATTCAAGGGGGTCCGCGAATGTTACGTCTTCGTACGCGGGCGCAGTGACCTGCTGAATGTCGAGTTGGTGAACGAGATCCGCGGCGGATGGTATGATTTCCAGGTTGGCGTCAATACCGGTCGTGTCAGAGGTCAGGACAAGATCACAAACAGCGTCACGATCGGTATCTTTCCCGTTTCCAAGGGCAAGGGCATTACCGGGGAACTGGTGTGGGTGATGACGCCGCGTGAAAGGCTGGGCACCGGCCCCGCCCCGACCGAGCCCGCGCTTGAAGGCTTCGCCGGGCGCCGCCAATTGCTGACTTTGCACAAGCAGTTCCTCGATGGCTATCGCGCCAACGACGTCGAGGCTGTGCTCGAAACGATGAACGACGGCATTCAGGCGAATATCCGCAACTATGTCAACGATACGGGCACGCTGATCGGTATCGAGAGCAAGAGCGACTACCGGGCCTATCTGAAGGAATTCTTCGCCAGATTCGAAGTGCTGAAGGTCGATCATCTGCAGCGGCTGACCGAGGACTGGTACCTGTTTGCCGAATCGCGGTTCGAACTGCGCGAGCGGAGCGGGCAGGGGCGAGAATTCGGAATACATACGGCCGAATTCTTTGTTCCGGCAAAGGATAACCGTATCATCGTGCAGACCGGGCATGGAACCGATCTACCGTGATCGGGGCATCGACCTGAAACATCGACACCTGATCGATTTCGGCCGGGTGGGAGGGCGTCCTGAACCTCGGTGACAGTCCACTGAATTGCCGTTCCCCGGCGGTTCCGGCTCGCGCGTTGCAGAGCACCGGATCGGGAACCGCCTAAAACGCTCGGCCGTTGTCAGTCTTCCAATGCCGAAGGTTTAGCCGTCTCGCGCCGGATCGCGCTTCGTCAGGCGCAGCCAGGACAACAGGAAGGGCCGGAGAATCGGCGATAAGCCGTTGGGCGTCTCGATATCGATGTTCAGCTGTTTGAACCGCCAATAAATCATCACGCTCATGGTCGCTGCATAGAAGCACCAGACCGAGGCGAAGCTATAGGCTTTGACGATCTGCACGATTGTAAGCACGATCACGTTCAGCACGCCATAGGCCTTCACGACGTGATGGGTCGACAGCAGCAGCGCGCCGCATGTCGCGAGGATATACAGGCAGGATACCCAAAAGCTGCCCGTCATCGCATTATGATAGCCGATCGAATTATGTTCGACGACAATCTGGCTTGGCAGGAAGATTAACCCAAAGACATCCCAGGCAAAGACCAGCGCCCCGATACAGGTCAGCCCGAGGATCGATTTGCGGCGCCAGCCGGGCGGCTCCATCAGCATGACCGCGATCGGCATCAACAGCGGGAGGACGCCCTGCGCATAGAGCATGAACAGGAAGCCGACATGGTCGAGCGCGAGCTTGTTGATCCACCCGTCCAGGCCAAGCCAGACCATGCCCTCGGTGAACTGGTGCACCGCGAACAACATTGGCACCGCGGCGAACAGCAGGGTGCGCGGCTCGCGCACGTGCCGGAGCGTCGCTATGCCGATCAAACCGATCACGCCGGAGGCGATAAAGCTGGACGTGGCCGAAAAGCACATACGATTCTCTCCGACCGAAGGGGAGATGCCATGTGCAGGGTTTGCCGGCATATAGCCAGCATGGCGAAGGGTGCCAGGAAACTGGTGCTCCACAAGCACACACACACACACACACACACACACACTCTCTCTCTCTCTCTCGCCATCCTGACGCAGGGGCGCGCTTCGTTGTTTCAGCATCCGTCGGAACACGAGCCGAGCGGTGGAGGTGAAGGCAATGGCTCACAGGGCTCGGCTTGCCGCACGGTGGACCCCCAAACACGTTCGGGGTGGAGGGTTAAGAGAGATTGGTAAGTCGGCGCCCACGGGCCTTCGCCGGCATCGCTACGATGAGCCCCATTGACGCGCGGTGGTGCCGGCTCGAAACACACGGGGCCTCGTCATCCGCTGGAAATCCTCAATGACCCGTCCACCTTTCCTGATCGCGGCCATCCTGGCCAGCCTCGCGGTTCCGGTGTTCTCGCAGGAACTTTTGCTCGACGGCGATTGGGATGGCGGGGTGCGCGTGGCGGCTGGCTCGGAATTGCCGCTGACCTTGCACCTGCGGGGCGGCGCATCGACGATGGATAGCCCCGATCAGGGCGCAGCCAATGTGCAGTTGATCGTCACGCGCCAGGGGGACGACATCATCGTCGAGGTACCATCGGCAAAGGGCGTGTTCACGCTCAGGCCGGCGGCCGACGGACTGAGCCTCGCCGGCAGCCTCGCGCAGCGCGGCGCGCATTTGCCGGCGCATTTCGCTCGGCGGGTGGCGGGCGCCCCTGTGCCGAACCGCGATCGGCCCCAGATGCCGAAGCCACCCTTTCCTTATGGTGCCAAGGAGGTTCAGGTCCCCAGCGACCCCGGCGTCATTCTCTCGGGCACGCTGATCCGGCCGGCGGGCGCCGGACCGCGGCCGGCCGTCGTGCTGATCGCCGGTTCCGGCCCGCAGAACCGGGATGAGACCGTATCGGGGCACAAGCCCTTCCTGATCATTGCCGATCGGCTTGCCCGCGCGGGGATCGTGGTGCTGCGTTATGACAAGCGCGGGGTGGGCGAATCGTCGGGCGACTATCGCGGCGCCACGGCGGCGGATTTCGCTACCGATGGGCGGGCGGCGCTCGCATGGCTCCGGCGGCAACCCGGCATTGATCCGAACCGGATCGGCCTGATCGGCCACAGCGAAGGCGCGGAGATTGCCCCTGAGATCGCTCGCGGAAATCCCGATGTCGCCTTTCTCGTCTTGCTCGCGCCGCCTGGCGTTCGCGGCGATCAGGTGCTGCTCACCCAGAAGCGCGCGATAGAGCTGGCCAGTGGTATGCCCGCCGACATCGTCGACCAGAGCATGGCCAACGAGACCGACCTGATCGCCGCCGTCAAGGCCTCGCCCGATGCCGACACCGTCCGTGCGAAGGTCTCGACCTTGCTGGTGGCGCGCGGCGTGTCGGCCGAACGGGCGACTGCGATCGCCGCCGATGCCGCATCGCCGGCGTTTCGCGAGCTGCTCGATCGGGATCCGGTGCCGGCGCTGAAGATGCTCGATCAACCCGTGCTGGTGATTGCCGGCGCGCGCGATCTTCAGGTGCTGCCGGACGTGAACCTGCCGCCGATCCGCGCGGCTCTGGCTGGCAATCGGCACGCCCGTATCGTGCTGATGCCGGGGCTCAACCATCTGCTCCAGCCCGCAACCACCGGCACCCCGCAGGAATATGTGGCGATACCAACGACGATCGATCCGGCGGTACTCGATCTGATCGAGCATTGGGTGACGGCTGAGACGAAACGCTGACGCGCCTTTCAGACCGGGCGGGCCCCGCGGGTGACGGGTGAAACATACCCCGGATCATGTGCGAAGGGCAGGGGGCGGCCATCACGCAGCGCCGCGAGGATACTGCCAAAATCGGTGCGCGCCCGAAAGCCCAGCAAGCGTTCGGCGCGGCCGGGATCGTAAATGCGGCCGATGCTGGCCGGTAGCCGCCAGCCGCGCGCGGCATAAAGGTCTGCCGCTTCCGGATAATATCGGGCGATGACGGCCGCCGCATCCTGTTTGAGTGCGGGACCATCGCCGCGCGCAAAGGCGATTGGCGCGGACAGGACGAACGTCTCGCAACCGAGCGCCGGCGCTCGATCGAGCGCGAGCAGATGTGCCTCGGCCGCATCCTCCACGGTCAGGCGCCGGTTAAGGAATTCGTTTGCCTTCAAATTGGGACCGTCGAGCGCATCGATCGTGTCATCGTCCTCTGGGAAGAAGCGTCCGGTGCGCAGGATCATGCAGGCGAGGCCATGGTCGCGGTGATAGAGGCGGCACAGCCCCTCGGCCGCGAGCTTCGTCACCCCGTAAATGTTGCGTGGCGCGAGCGGCCCGAAATCCTCGTCCAGCCAGATCGCGGATGGCCCGGCTTCATCCCGGATCGCGTCGGTGATCATCAGCGATGTGGTGGATGTGAAGAGGAACCGGTCATGACCCGCCTCGGCTGCGGCCTCGAGCAGGTTGAGCGTACCGGTGACGTTGACATCGATAAATGCCTGTGCGGCAAAGCGGGCGATATCAGGCTTATGCAGCGCTCCGGCGTGGATGACGGCCTCGATCCCATAGTCGCCGAACGTCCGGTCAATCAGCAGCCTGTCGGCCACCGACCCGATGATATCCGTGTTTGCCCCCGGCACAACGTCTATGCCCAGGACATCATGGCCGCTGGCGCGCAGGCGGGTTGCGAGGAAACGGGCCAGCCATCCCGAGGAACCGGTGAGAAGTAAGCGCATCGTTGTTTTGAGTTGATGGCCGAGCTGGCGGTGGTCGTCAATTGCCGAAACGCCAAGGCGGGCCTGTCCACCGGATCGATTGCGCATGAAATGATGTGCACAAGGCCAATATATGCCTCATCTCGAGATGAAATATTGCGATACAATTGCGCGGGAGAGGTATATGATTTTCAAATCAGGGACCGCTCGAAAAAACGGGCGGATAGTGCAGGGGAAGTGACATGCCAAATCACCTTCGCTCGACGGCATTGCAGTCAGGGAGTTTTGCCTCCTTTGCCGGTGCTGAAGCCTGGCGGGATCTGAGCCGCTTTGTGGCCGATACGCGTTTTGCCGATCTGGGGGGTACGCCCAAGGGCGGAGCCAATGTGCAATACGACCAGGGGCAGGACCTGCACCGACGTGGCCGTTAAATCGGCGCGCGTTCTGACCGAATAGCTCCCCGCCGCGCTGCTAGCAGTTCTCGTACTTCCAGTTGCGCCTCTTGCCTTCGGCCAGCATGCTGACCGCCTGTTCGACGCGCCGCCGCCGTGTTTCGGGACGTTTTGCCTCGCTCACCCAGTCTATATATTCGCGCTGCTGGCTGGGCGGAAACGCATCATATGTTGCGCGGGCCGCGGGGGATGCGGCCATCGCCGCAAGGAGATCCGCGGGCGGCTCGGCCGGCGGTCTGGGGTGTTTGATCGGGCGCTGAGCTTTCTCGCCGGAATCGATCAGGTCCATGGCTGCAACGACGATGCCGTTCAGGCTGGCCGCGTCAGGCAGGTCGTCGAGGCTGCAGATCCTGCCGAACTGGCCCATGGCCGATTGGTTTCCCCGGATTTCGGCGCCTTTCGTCACGCGCTCGCCTTGCCAGAAAGACAGCGCAGCATGCTGCTTGAACGCCGAGATGCTGCATAGGATCTTGCCGCGATAGCTGAAACTGGGCCGGCCCCATTTGATCGTTTCTTCGACGTCCGGGCAGGCGGATCGAATGATCGCGCGAAGTTGGGTGAGGATGGGCTGCGCGAATGCCGCGGCCTGCTCGATATAGCGATCTATCCTCGGGTCTGCACTCATGCGGCGAATATCCACCTCGGCTGACCTCTTGAGTCAAGTATCGGTGGCTGGCAGGGCTTTCCGTTTCCACCATATTGGCGCAAATATACCGTCTATGGGCGCGACGAAGCGCCGCGAAGGGGGACGACGGGAATGAAGGATCGCGAATTGCGCGTGCTGTTGGTCTGCGCTGCATGGGCGGTGGCGGGGATGGCAGCGCCGTTGACTGCTGCAACCCGCGCCGCCGGCATCGCTGCAGCGGATGCCGCCATGTCCACGCCCGCTGCTTCCGATCCCGGCGGACCCGTTTGCGTGGCGCCGCCGCCCACTGGTCAGCAGCTTGCCGGCGACATGAAGCTGGGCAAGGAAGGCCATAGCATCGAGATCGAGAATGCCGGTGGCGGTGATTCGCTCGTCAAGATCCGCCATGCCGACACCGGCAAGCTTGCCGCCAGCTTTTTCATCCGGACGCATGAGACCATGCTGATCGATGGCGTGCCCGATGGCGAATATGTCATTCAATATGCGTTCGGGCCGGCGCTCGCGGCCGATTGCCGATCATTCACACGGATCATCAAGGCCAATGCGCTTCCCGGCACCGACAAGCTGAAAACCGAGACGATCGACGATGACGAACATACCGAGGTCAAGCGGATGAGCGTATCCTACCAGCTCTATGTCACGGAAACGGGTAATGTGAAGCCGGTCCCTCTCGATCCTGCAGCGTTCAACGCGGACTGATCGATTTTGGTCGCTGTTGTTTCTGCGAATATTGCGATTAAGGAACCGGGTGATGCGGGGAGCGGCGCTGTCTTTGCCAGTGGTTTCTGTCCTGCGGGGGGCAAGTATGGTTGCGTATCGGAATTGCGGCGATTGACATGAACTATCCGCCACCCACCCTGATTCCGCGCAAATCGCGCGCATCGTGGGGACGCCGTTTCGTCTTCGTCGGAACCCTCGGCCTGCTCGTGGGCACCTGCACGGTGGCGCGGATCGCGGGCGGTGGCGATGGTGACAAGACACAGCAGGGGCCGCTGGCGGACCCGGCGCCCCCATCGATACCCGCACCTGCCGAGGCGCCGGCACCCGAAGGCGCCGCAGCAGATATCTCGGCGGCACCCGTTGCCGCCGCGCCCGCCGATGTGGTGGTCGCGCCTCCGGCACCTGCGATCGATGCCCGGCAGTTGGATCATTGGTATTATGTGCCGCAAATCGGTGACGGTCCGGGCGCGATCTATAGTCGCAAGGGCGGTGGCTGGGACTATGCGTTCGCCTGTACCGCGGCCACGCATGTCATCGAGTTCATTGCCGTAAACACCGGCGATCCGGGAAACTTCGATCAGCAATATGTGCGGGTCGGCCGGGTGAAGTTGATGCTGGATGCAGCCTATTCGAAAGAAGGGCATGGGACGATCAGCAGCAAATTGCCGGCAAAACATCCGTTTTTCGATGCTTTTGTCGGCACCGGTAAGACTATCGAAATCCAACTGCTGGCGAATCAGACGGTGGCTATCCCGGTCGGTAGCGCTGTGACGCGGCTCATTCGCGATTGTCGGGGAAACGGCGAAGTGGAGAAGGCAGCCGGGGCGGCCGCCGCAAAGCGCTAGGGTTTCATCGCAAAAGGTCTCGCCAGGGTTTTCTTACCACGGACGATCGCGCATGGACGGTGCATGCTGTTTCGATCCGCCCCTCGTGCCTATCTGCCGACGCTGTCGATCGCGGCGCTGCTGGCGGCCTGTACGCCGTCGGCATCGCCACCGCTGCCGCCGTCGCCGCCGACAGCACCGCCACCGATCGTGCAACCGCACTCGATCGACGCGGCGGACTGGCGCGATGTGCCGCTGGCGCCTGGCGCCTGGCATTACCTGGATAGCCGGCAGTCATCGGCCGCGCGTTACGGTCTTGATGGCACTGCGCCGATAATCGTTGTGCGATGCGACAAGGTCAGGCGGCAAGTTATGATCATGCTGGCTGGCAGTGCGCAGCAACTCAGCATCTTCACCTCGTCGGGCGGCGAGCATTTTGCGGCCGGACGGGCCGATGAAGGCGGCGTGGCGATGACTGGTGCAACGTTCGCCGCGAACGATCCGCTGCTCGATCGGCTGGCATTCAGCCGCGGACGTTTTGCGCTGGCTGCGCCGGGGCTGGCGCAGGTGGTGGTGCCAGCCTGGGCCGAGCCGGCGCGAACGATCGAGGATTGCCGAAAATAAATTGTAAAACAAGACTTGTTCAAGCCGTGCGGATGAATCATGTTCGGCTTCTCATCAACGTAGCGAAAGGAGGTGATCCGATGTCTCATGGTTCAGCATGGAGGTCGGTTCAGTCCGTTCGGGAGACGCGCTCCTAAGGAGCGCCGACGGTTTCCCGGGCCGGCACTTCCGGCCGCTGACCATGTCAGGGGATTGCCGGAGCGAAAGCTCCGGCAATCCTTTTTCATATGTGGCGGCTTCGATCCGTCACGATCCACTTTTCTGCGGTGCGGCATGAAGCCTGGCGACGCGCGCTTGCCAGAGCATCAGGATCGGCACGACTCCCAACTCCATCATCAGGCCGAACTTGTGCCCCCCGCTCGGCGCGCCGACCAACGCCCAGCTGAGCGCGCGTGACAGGCCGCCGCACACCACCATCGCGCCGAGCAGGCGAAAGCGCGCGCCTTGCGTCTCGATCCGGGAAATCGTCGTGACGAACCCGATCCCCATCATGAGGAATATGCCCGAAAGATAACGGAAGTGGCTGTCCAGATCGGGGGTGACGGCGGTTCCGCGGATATAGGCGACGCCCCGGATGATTCCCTGCGATCCGGCGGTTAACGGAACCAGGCAGGCGATCGCGACGGTCAACTGCAATGCTCTACGTTCGATGGTCAATTTCTCGCTCCAGCAATTCGTCGCGGATTCGGATGGCACGCACTGCGATCCGAACTTCCCATAGGAAGAGGATCAGGCCGGTGATGAAAACCAGCATCGCCAGAACGAAGACCGCGGCCGTCGTCCGCGCAAAGCCCAGGCCAAGCAGGCTCGCGACGAACAGCCCGGCAACGACGATGCAGATCAGGACCGCGCTGGTGGTGCACAGGAAGATCGCGGTGTTGACGATCCGCATCCGCTTATCGAGCAGGCGAAGCTGGCGGACCTGATCGGTATGGCCCGGATCGTCGATCGGCGTGAAATCGGCTTCGATCTTGCGTGCGCGATCGACGATCCGGGCGAGCCGGCTGGCCAGCAGGTTAAGGATCGAACCAATGCCGGTGAGCAGGAAGACGGGCGCTAGCGCAAGCTGGATAGTGTGCGCGATGTCGGTCAGGGCGATGGGCTGTACGATCATCATGCGCGTCGATGGCGCTTCACTGTGCGGGTGGTCAAGCGCCATGCGATGCGGCGGTGGGCCCCTTTCCACTACGAAATTTGGTGCGATGCATCAAAATTGTGCCCCGGAAGTCCGATGGCGGGCTGGGAATCATTATGTGCTTTTCGCAGAAATGCGCGAGGAATCGGCCTCTATGGATACCGATTCAACACTAAATGCAAAAAATGCAACCGTAATCGCGTAGGAATCAATCGCCAGCTTCGGCTGCATGCATATGATGCAGTGCACAATAAGAGGACCTGCTGGCTTTCTCGAAAGGAGACCGAAATGAAGAAGTTTGTTGCTCTCGCCGTCCTTTCCGTATTCGCCGCCGCGCCGGCATTTGCGGATACCCAGCAATTCACCCGCGATGGCGTGAGCTATCGTTATGAGGTGAAGCAGGCTGGTTCGTATCAGGTTATCTCGGGCCGCAATCTGTCCACGGGCGAAAATTTCACGCTCCGCGTTCAGGGCTCGCGCGTTGCCGGTGTCTATAATGGCCACGCCATTGCGTTTGCAGCTCCCGAAGGCGCCGCACAGCTCGCTGCCAACTGATCGACCGAGATCAGGTGATACAAGAAAAACGGGGATCGGCCAGTGCCGGTCCCCGTTTTCTTATGCGACGAACGCGGGCCTCAGCCTGCGTTCTTGCTGCCGGTGTTGACGCCCATCGATTGGAGGTAGCGCTTCACGTTCCGCGCGGCTTGGCGAATTCGCTGTTCGTTTTCGACCATCGCGATCCGCACGAAGCCCTCCCCATCTTCGCCATAGCCAACACCGGGCGCCACCGCGACCCCGGCATGGGTGAGCAACTGTTTGGAGAATTCGAGGCTGCCGAGATGGCTTATCGCCGGCGGCAGCGGCGCCCAGCAGAACATCGAGGCGCGTGGCGAGGGAATGTCCCATCCGGCGCGGCCGAAGCTTTCCACCATCACGTCGCGTCGGCGCCTGTAGAGCTCCCGATTGGACTCGACAATGTCTTGAGGACCGTTGATCGCCGCGCAGGCGGCGGCCTGAATCGGCGTGAACGCGCCATAATCGAGGTAGCTCTTCACCCGGGTGAGCGCCGAAATCAACGTCTTGTTGCCGACGGCAAAGCCGATCCGCCAACCGGCCATCGAATAGGTTTTCGATACGCTGGTGAATTCGACCGCGACATCCTTGGCCCCCGGCACCTGGAGGATGGAAGGCGTCGGCTGCCCGTCATAATAGAGCTCGGAATAAGCGAGGTCGGACAGAACCCAGACCTTGTTTTCCTTCGCCCAGGCGACAAGCCGCTCATAAAAGGCCAGATCGACGACCTCGGCGGTCGGGTTGGACGGATAGCCGACCACCAGAACCGACGGGCGCGGTACGGTGAACTTCATCGCGCGATCAAGCGATTCCCAATAATGCTCATCGGGTGTCGTCGGCACCGACCTGATGGTCGCGCCGGCGATGATGAAGCCGAACGTATGGATCGGGTAGGACGGGTTGGGGGCCAGGACGACGTCGCCAGGCGCCGTGATCGCCTGCGCCAGATTGGCGAGCCCTTCTTTCGAGCCGAGGGTCACAACGATTTCGGTTTCGGGATCGATGTCGACCCCGAAGCGGCGGCCATAATAGTTCGCCTGGGCCTTGCGCAGCCCAGGGATCCCCTTCGATGCCGAATAGCCATGCGCATCGGGCTTGCGCGCCACCTCGCACAATTTGTCTATGACATGCTGGGGGGGCGGCAGATCGGGATTGCCCATGCCGAGATCGATGATGTCCTCGCCCCGCGCTCGCGCCGCGGCCCGCATCGCGTTCACTTCGGCGATGACATAAGGGGGCAGGCGTTTGATGCGGTAAAATTCCTCGGACATTTCGATTCCTTCGGGTTTCGGACTTGGCGTTCGCCGGGCACGGGCCCATTGTCACCAGCGGCGACATCTCTATGCGCCGCCGCGGGGGCTTATACGCGCGATATGGTCGAATTGGCAGGCGCCTTTTGGAAAAACTCGAGAGGAGGTTTTTGTCATGGTTGATAGCGAGAACAATCAGGGCAAATCCGGCGTCGGCCCCATCGCAATGCCGTCGCTCGCCGATCTTCAGCACTGGACGGGAGTTTTCGGCGAAGCGCAGCAGATGCTGATGGAGCATGCGGCGGAGGCGATGGGCAAGGCCGGGATCGATATGCCGATCCCCGCCGATTTTCGATCGGCGATGTTTGGAGACCCGGCCAAAGTCGCTGAACATCAGACCCGTTTGATGACCGAAAGCATCGATTTGCTAACGGGCATGGCGACGGGCAATGCGGCGCTTGCCGCCGCCGCCGACAAGGATCGCCGGTTCAACGCCGAGCAGTGGCGGCAGACGCCGATCTTCGATCTGATCAGGCAAGCCTATCTGTTGCTGTGCGATCATTGGATGCGGGGCGTGGATGCGCTCGAGGGGCTTGATCCGCGCCAGCGCGAACAGCTGAAATTCGCCACCCGAACGGTAATCGAGGCGATGGCGCCGTCCAATTTCCCGCTGACCAATCCGGTGGTGCTCGAGCGAATCGTGGAAACACGTGGGGAAAACCTGCTGAGAGGCATGGAGCATATGCTGGCGGACCTTGGCCGCGGTCAGCTCACCCATACCAACGCCGAAGCCTTCGAAGTCGGCCGCAATATTGCGGCCACGCCCGGCAAGGTGGTCCACGAGACGCCGCTCTATCAGTTGATCCATTATACGCCGACGACGCCCGACGTGCTGGCGACGCCGCTGCTGATCTTTCCGCCCTGGATCAATCGTTTCTATATTCTCGATCTCAATCCCAGGAACAGTTTCATCCGCTGGGCGGTCGAACAGGGAATCAGCGTTTTCGTTGTCTCCTGGAAATCCGCCGATGCCAGCATGGCCGACGTCACGATGGACGACTATGTGCTGGGAGGGCAGATCGATGCGATCGATACCGTCCGCTCGCTGCTGAAGGTCGATCAGGTTCACACGATCGGCTATTGCGTCGCCGGCACGGCGCTGGCGATGGCGCTTGCCTATCTCACCGCGACCGGGGAGGCGGGGAAGGTTGCCAGCGCAACCTTTTTCACCGCGCAGGTCGATTTCAGCGAGGCCGGCGAGCTCAACCTGCTCGCCGGTGACGAGCAGATCGAGCTGATTTCTGCGACCGGGAGGGAAAGCGGCGTGATCGACGGCCGTATTATGGCTGCGACATTCAACCTGTTGCGCGGCCGCGATCTGATCTGGAACTACGTCATCAACAATTACCTGCTGGGAGAGGATTATTCGGAGTTCGATCTGCTCTATTGGAACAGCGATACGACGAACCTGCCGGCCAAATGGCATCGGGCCTATCTGGAGGAACTGTATCGTGACAATCTGATGGTTGTTCCGAACCGTTTGGCAATCGGCGGCGTACCGATCGATCTGACGCGGATCGAGACGCCGGCTTATGTGCAGGCCGGACGCGAAGATCATATTGCGCCGGCTGCCAGCGTCTGGAAGCTGACCCGACAGTTGAGCGGTCCCGTGCGTTTTGTGCTGGCCGGGTCGGGGCATATCGCCGGCGTCGTCAATCCGCCGGCGGCGAACAAATATCAATATTGGACCAATCCAGATCCGGTCGAAACACTCGACCAGTTCATTGCCGGCGCCGGGGAGATCAAAGGCAGCTGGTGGCCGGATTGGCTGAGGTGGATAGAAGCGCGATCAGGTGGGAAGGTTCCAGCGAAGGGAATGCGCGTGCCCGGCCGGGGGAAGGCCAAGGCCATTGAGGACGCGCCAGGCCGCTATGTGCGTATGCGATAGACAGTTCGCTTGAGATTCGCCTGAGAGGTTTGCAGCTGCGGAACAATTTTGCGAGTCGAGTGTTGCCATCTGAGGTTTTTGGCGGGAATCTGGATAATCAATCGGCGCATAAGCGATATTGTGCGGCGCACAATAACCCTTGCATTTGGCGCTCGCTTGTTATATTGTGCATTGCAACAAAGGTGATTGGGTTAGGGTAAAATGGCTGAAGGCGAAAAGGATAAGGGCAAGGGAGCGCGGTCAATGCAACCTGCTGCCAAGCCCGTGTCGGCCAAGCCGGCGGTTTCACCCGCTATGCCCGCCAAGCCGTTGGCCGCGTCAAAGGTGATTGCTGAAAAGGTGGTACCGAAAGCGTCAAAAGCGGTTGCGCGGGTGATCGCTGCGAAGCCGGAAGCGGCCGCAAAGGCGATTGCACCAGCGCCGAAATCGGAGCCAATTGTCGCCAAGCCAATTTTGCCCGTTGCGGCTGGCAAGATCGACAAGCCTGCCGTCATCAAGGCGACATCACCCGTCGCTATCAAGGTGGCGACGAAGGCTGCTCCCTTGTCACCACTCCTCGAACCCGCCCCGGCGGCGACATCGCCGGTCTCAAAAGGAGAAACCGAGATGCCGACCCCCATTCCAACCTCAACCAAAGCCGTTGCTGAGAAGGTCAAAACCATGTTCACTGAAATGAATGATCGCGCGAAAGCCGCAATGGAGAAGAGCACGAAGGTTGGCGAAGAGCTGACCGAGTTCACCAAGGGCAATATGGAGGCGCTCGTCGCTTCCGCGAAGACGGCTGCCAAGGGCGCCGAAACGCTCGGCCAGGAAGTTGCCGAATATGGCAAGAAGAGCTTCGAGACCGCGTCGGCGGCGATGAAGAGCATGGCGACCGTAAAGTCGCCCACTGAGCTGTTCCAGTTGCAGAGCGAATTCGCCAAATCGTCTTTCGACGGTGCGATTTCGGAAGCGTCCAAGCTGAGCGAGGCCTGGATCAAGCTGGCGGGCGACGTGTTCCAGCCTTTGTCGAGCCGTTACGCGCTTGCCGCAGAAAAATTCAAGTCGGCCGCTCTCTGATCGCGGGTTAGTGTTCACGTATATTGGCGTCGCAAGCGGCCGCTGTCTCGGGGGAGATGGCGGTCGTTTGTTGTTCCGGGTTCCATCGCCCGTCGATTCTCTGCTGTTGTAGCCATCGGCCTTCGGAACCTCTTGCCGAATGGCAATGCGGTGCCATATCCTGCTTTATGCACCAGAGCCCGAGTCCCATAGCGTCAATGATTCACAGATCTGCCTTGACCTCCGTCACCAGCATGGCCGCCCGTAAGGATGGCGAGGATAATGGAACCGGTCTCGGGCTAGCGACGCGGACGCGCACCCGCACCAAGAAGCCGTCGCCGTACAAGGTATTGATGCTTAACGACGATTATACGCCCATGGAATTCGTCGTCCTCTGCCTGCAGCGATTCTTCCGGATGAACATCGAAGATGCGACGCGGGTGATGCTGCATGTCCATCAGAAGGGCGTCGGTGTCTGCGGGGTGTTCAGCTATGAAGTTGCGGAAACCAAGGTGAGCCAGGTCGTCGATTTTGCGCGACAGAATCAGCACCCCCTTCAATGCACGCTCGAAAAGGCCTGATACAGGCGATCTTGTCTTCATCGCGCCAGCGTTCCGACGCCCGTAGCGTCGCGCTCCTTCCGAGATGAACCTGCGATAACAAAGTTGTTCAGCCTTGCTCCAAGCCGCTCGAGATAAACCCTGACCGTCGGCCAGATTTGGCCACATGCTCGGAAAAGGGATCCTGTCATGAGGAATATATTTTTGGCGGCTGGCATGGGAGTGGCTCTGGCGGCTGCGGCGCCCGCGTCAGCCCAGAGCGCAGGCCATATCCTGCGCGGCGCGGGTATCGGCGCTGCTGCGGGTGTTGTGGCCGGTGCGGTGATTCCCGGCCTTTCGATCGGTCAGGGGGCGTTGATCGGCGCTGCCGGCGGCGCGATCGTCAATACGCTCGATAAAGGCCATCATCGTTCATATCGTCACCGGCGCTATCATCGCTGATGCGGGTCAGCCAACCTCGTCATCTGTGGGGTTGGCGACCATCATATAAGCAAGCATCGCGTTGTCGGGGCTCGGCCGCAGGATGTTCGCCCTTTGGCCCAGCATAGTGAGCATGTCGCTGCTCGAGGGGGTGGCCTTGCCGTCGCCTTCGAACACTTCCCGGGCATAAGCGAGCCGCAGCCGGTCCGGCGAAAGCGCAGCAGGGGCCGACGGAGCGGAGGCATCGCCGCCCAGTTTGCGTCCCATTAGCGCATAGACCTGTCCGAGCGAGCGAGCCGATCCCGCTTCGTCGAAGAAGATCGATCGATTGGATCGCGCTTCGCGCGGGAACAAGGCGGCAGCGCTGCCACCCGGGTTTGCGTCGGCGGCTTTCAGAAATTTGGTTGCACCCTCAAGGCCCAGGAAGTGCGCGAAATAGAGATCGGTGCCGTTGGCGGGGCGGCCGAGTGCGCCTCGCAGTCCTTGCGCATTGTCGCTGGCAAATTCGGCGGCCATCATCGCCGATGCATCGGGTTGTTTGCGCAGCGCGAACACCGCTTCGCGTGCAGAAGGATCGACAGACCAGCTTCCGTCCGCTCGCCGCTGGATCGCATCGGCGGCCCATCCCATCCCATGCTTGGCGCCATATGTCTTGACGGCGCCCAACCAGCTTTGATCAATGAACTGAAACAGGCCGCCCGCCGACGATCCCTGTGCCTGCGCCTTGGGATTGAGTCCGCTCTCGCTCTTCGCCTGATTGAAGAGATATCCGAACGCCACGCCGGTTGCCTGCGCCGCCCGGCTGATCGCGCCGCGTGCGCTAGCGACGTCGGCGCTCACCGAGTCGGACAGGCCAATTCTCGACCAGGTCATGAGGCAGCAACGGGATTCATGCCCTGATATTATCGGGGGAGCAGGTTAACGAAACGTTGTACCGGGAAAGAATGCGCTCAGGATCATTCGGAAATGCCGGGCCCGGCCGGATGTTTCCGTTCGATATTCGGCAAGAAGGCGCACAACAGCCCGAGCATCGGGAGGAAAGCGCAGATTTGATAAACTGTGGCCAGGCCCGCGCGGTCGGCGATCCATCCCAGCACCGCCGCGCCAATTCCCGCCATTCCGAACGAAAAGCCGAAGAACAGGCCCGAGATCATGCCGACATTGCCCGGAACGAGTTCCTGGGCGAACACCACGATCGCCGGAAACGCCGACGCCAGTATCAGGCCGATGATCACGGTAAGCGGTCCCGTCCAGAACAGGCTGACATGCGGCAGCATCAGCGTGAATGGCAGCGTGCCGAGGATGGAGAACCAGATCACATATTTGCGACCGAACCTGTCGCCCAGCGGGCCGCCGACGATCGTCCCGACCGCGACGGCTGCAAGGAAGACGAACAGGTGAAGCTGCGCATTCTGTACCGAAAGGCCGAAACGCTGGATGAGGTAGAAGGTGAAGTAACTCGTGATGCTGCTCAGATAGACATATTTCGAGAAGATCAGCGCCAGCAATATGGCAATACCGCGCCGGGCCGTGCGGCCAGGCAACGGCGTCGCCGCAACGGCTTTGCGGCCGGCGCGCAAGCGTTCGAGCCCATGGTCCCTGTACCATATGCCGACATTCCACAGGATCGCGCCCGACAGCAGAGCGAGCAACGCGAAAAAGGCGACGCTCGATTGCCCCCAGCGCACCACGACGATCGCGGCGGCGAGCGGCCCGAGCGCCTGGCCCGCATTGCCGCCGACCTGGAACAATGATTGCGCCAGTCCATGCCGGTTCCCGCCTGCCATCCTCGCGACGCGTGACGATTCGGGGTGGAATACCGACGATCCCATGCCGAGCAACGAGCCGCCGATCAGAACTACGGGATAAGCATGCGCCACCGAAAGGACGGTGAGCCCCGAGAGCGAGAAGAGCGTTCCGATGGGCAATGCCATCGGCATCGGCCGCCGATCGGCATAAAGCCCGATCAGTGGCTGCAATATCGATGCCGTCACCTGATAAACCAACGTCACGAGCCCGATCTGGCCGAAGCTGAGGCTGAGGCTTGTCTTGATGGCCGGATAGATTGCGGGGAGCAGCGACTGCATCATGTCGTTGATCAAATGGCAGAAGCTGATCGCGATCAGGACGGCGAATACCGGTCGGTTGTCGCTTTGCCGGGTTGCGGCCTTGTCTATCGTAGCCATGGCTTAAGCCGCCATCCACTCGCGCAACGCTTCGCCCGCCCTGTCTGCCATCATCGCCTTGCGGTCGCCCTTGCGCTTGCGACCGCCGCGCGCGCCTTCCAGCGGCGGGAACAAGCCGAAATTGACGTTCATGGGCTGATAGGTCTCGGCGTCCGCTCCGCCGGTAATATGGTTGAGCAGCGCGCCGAGCGCGGTCGTCAGCGGTGGCGGCGCGAACGTCCGGCCCAGCAATTCGGCCGCTGCGAAGCGCCCGGCAACAAGGCCGATCGCCGCGGATTCGACATAGCCTTCGCAGCCGGTGATCTGTCCGGCGAAGCGGATCTGCGGGCGCGATTTCAGGCGCAGGGTGCCGTCGAGCAACTTTGGCGACTGGATGAAGGTATTGCGATGCAGGCCGCCCAGGCGCGCGAATTCAGCATTTTCCAGCCCCGGAATGGTGCGGAACAGGCGGACCTGCTCGGCATGTTTGAGCTTGGTCTGGAAGCCGACCATGTTCCATAGCGTGCCCAGCGCATTATCCTGCCGTAGCTGGACGACGGCATAAGGCCAGCGCCCGGTGCGAGGATTGTCGAGGCCGACCGGTTTCATCGGCCCGTAGCGCAACGTGTCGACGCCGCGTTCGGCCATGACCTCGATCGGCATGCAGCCATCGAAATAGGGCGTATCCTTTTCCCAATCTTTGAACTCGCCCTTTTCGCCATCGATCAGTCCCTGATGGAAGGCCAGATATTGCTCCCTGGTCATCGGGCAGTTGATGTAATCCTTGGTCTCGCCCTTGTCCCAGCGCGATGCCATCCAGGCCACATCCATGTCGACGCTGTGGGCATGGACGATCGGCGCGATCGCATCGAAGAAGGCGAGCGCGTCGGCACCGGTCGCATCGCCGATCGCGCCGGCAAGGCTGGCGCCGGTGAGCGGACCGGTGGCGACGATTACGGGGGTGTCGGTCGGCAGCGTATCGACCCGTTCGCGGACGAGATCGATCATCGGATGTCCCGCGATCGCCGCGGTGACAGCCGCCGAATAGCCGTCGCGATCGACCGCCAGCGCCGAGCCGGCCGGCACCTTGTGCGCGTCGGCGCAGCGCAGGATCAGCGAGCCGAGCGCACGCATTTCGGCGTGAAGCAGGCCGACCGCGTTGTTCGGATCGTCGGAGCGAAAGCTGTTCGAGCAGACCAGTTCGGCGAGATGATCCGTCTGGTGTGCAGGCGTGCCTTCGACACCGCGCATTTCCGACAGGCGAACCCGGATGCCGGCTTCGGCGAGTTGCCAGGCGGCTTCCGAACCGGCGAGCCCGCCGCCGATGATGTGAATCTGATGCGTCATATGGCGCGCTGTACGGGATCGCGCGGGCAAGGTGAACCGATCTTCGTCAGGCGCGGGATTCGAATATCAGTCGAATCACATGCCGTGGCCGCAAGGTCAGCCGGCTCACCGGCTCCGGCCGGGCAACCGGCGGATAGCTCAGCCGGAACGCCCGAAGCATGCTTGCAAGCACGAGCATCCCCTCTTGTTGCGCGAAACCCGCGCCGACACAGATCCTTGGGCCCTTGCCGAACGGCATATAGGCATGTTTGCAGGCCTCGGCCTCTTCGGGGTCGTCGAACCGGTCTGGCTGGAAGCTGTGCGGGCATTTCCAATTGTCGCGGTTGCGCTGGATCAGCCAGGGCGAAATCACCACCATCGCGCCGGGATCGAGCGACTTGTCGCGCATCGTCGTTGCCTTGGTCACTTCACGGATGAAGAAGCTGACCGGCGGATAGAGCCGCAAGGTCTCGCGAAACAGGTTACGGACGCCATCCATCCCGCGCAGATGCTCGAACGCGATCGGCGCGTTCCCGGTCTCGCGGTCGATCTCGGTGTTAAGCGCATCCTGCAGGTCCGGGCATTCGGACAATAGATAGAGTGCCCAGGTCATCGCGCTCGCGGCGGTTTCATGGCCGGCGAGGAAGATCGTCGATACCTGCTCCATGATCTGGACGAAGCTGAACGGCTCGCCTGTCTCCGGGTGGCGCGCCTCCATCAGCGACTGGAGGATATCGGCCTGTGCCGTGCCCGTGCCGCTATGCCAGGCGTCGTAGCGTGTGCGGACGATCGGTGCGAATACCGCATGGATCTCGGCCGCTGCCTTGATCGCGCGCCGACGATAGCCGAGCAGCGGCAGGCCGTAGATGCGTAGCATCGCGCTCGGCTGCACATTCTTCTGAAAGCGGTGGAAAGAATGATAGATGCGGTCGGCGCCTTCCGCATCGAGCTTCACCGAAAACAGCGTCCGATAGATGATATCGGCCGCGACGTGCGTCATCAGCGGATCGACGTCGAGCGGCCGGCTTCGGTCCATCGCGGCAATCGTGGCGAGCAGGTCGTCGACGGCGTCGCGCATCACAGGAAAGACGCGCTTGAGATTGGTGTGCGCGAAGGCGGGATTCACCATCTCGCGCTGATTCTCCCAATCCTTGCCATTGGCGGAGAACACACTGTTGCCGATCAGCGGATCGAGCAGATCGTTGAGGAAGCGATGCTTGGGGAAGACCTTTTCGCGATCATCCATCACCCGATCGACGATCGAGAGCTCGTTGACGATGAAAAAATCGAGCTTCGGAAGCCGGATTTCGCCCATCTTCATCGTATAGCTGCGTTCGAACAGCGTGTGGATCCAGCTCACCCAGCCGGTGAAGAAGCGCTTGAACAATGAGGACTTGTTCTTGTGCGGAACCGGATAGGGCGGGGTGAACAAGGGGGCGTGGTTCTGCTCAGCCATTTTCGGCCTTGAAGGCTTCGATCGATGCCCGGAGCGGCCGGTCGCCGGAACTTATCGCGATATAATCGAGCGGCGACAGCCGATCGAAAGTCCGCAGATAATCGAAATGGACCTCATATTTGTTGCGCCGGCGCGCATCATAGGTCGCCGGATCGCAATATTTGAACCAGCGCGGACTGGTCTGGAACAGGTTTGCGCGGCGCGGGCGCGGCGTGGCGACGCACGGATCGATGCCGGCGATGCACGCGCCGTCGGTGATCGATCCGATGTCGAGCCACAGGAAGTTCCCCTGGCCGACCGTATCCAGCAGCTTACCGAAGCGGTGGCTGTCCTTGCGGCAGCCGATCAGCGGGATGCACGAGCCTAAGGTCACGAACGCGAAATGATCAGGGAGGTTACCGCCACAGGTTTCGATCAGCCGCGCCATCATGGGGATGCCCATGATCGAGCCGTTGCTGTGGGTCACGAACAATATCTCGTCCCAATCCTCGTCGAAACTGGCACGGATCGCTTCGACGAACTCATCCATCCGTGCTTCGATCGCGGGATCGAGCCTCTCGTCGGCCAACGTGTCGTTGAAGATGATAAACCGCAACAGCCAGAAGCCCTGGATCTTGCGGACGATGAACATCGATACGGCGACCGCGATCGCCAGTGCAGCCACCGCCCCCCATGTCCAGCCGAGCAGGGCGATTGCCGGGTACCAGAGCAGCAGTCCGAACAGGATTGGCAGCAGTACCGCCGATACGCCGGGATAATAAAAGGCGAAGCGCACACCGCGCGGGAATGTGATGACGTGGGTCCAATCGACCCGGGTGGTGAAATTATAATAAGCGACGATCGAGCGCCACAGCAGGGCGATCGGATTTTTGACCCAATGATCGCGGACGACATCGTCCCAGCCGAGGAAAACATTGTCGGTCATGGTGTCGACCGTCTTGTCTTCGATCGTCCAGCGCGCCGAATGCGGGGGCTGGCGGCGGCGCTTGCCGACGACGATCTCGCGCCCGGCCCTGGCGCCGTACAATGCCGCCTGCTCTTCGTAGAGCTGATGGTAAAATCGCGGACCACGCGGATCGAAACCGCTGAGATAGAAGATTTTTCGCTTGAACCCGGGCATTACCGCTGTTTACTCGCCACATGGCCGATAGCGACCGTCAATATTGCATCTTCATGGATGGATCGAAGCATAATCGCAATGCCGGATGCCGCGCGCACGATAATGCCTATGGCATTTATGGCGGCGGAACCGAGCGCGATCGCTGCGCTGCCGACATGAGATTGTTTCGCCATATGCGTGAAAATCGTGATCCGTTGGCGCTCGTAGTGCTCTATTTCACGCGCGTCTACGGCTGGTTCTTCTTCAATTATCATGGGCGTCCGTGGCGCGGGCAACTGATCCGCAAGCTCTTTTCGCGATATTGAGCGGATCCCGGTCTGCTGTTATAACGGCCGTATGAACAAACCCGCCAATAGGAGCAAGCCGCTGAAGCTGATCGCGATCGGCAACTCTACTGGTGTCGTATTGCCGAAAGACGTTCTCGCGCGTCTGCGCGTCGAGCAGGGTGATACCTTATATGTCAGCGAGGGAACGAACGGCATCGAATTGCGCGTTTATGATCCCGAATTTGAGAAGCAGATGGCGGCTGCGCGCGACGTCATGAAACGCCGCCGCAAAGCCCTTCACGAACTGGCAAAGTAATCCTTATGTCTCCCGATTGGTGTTGGGTGGCCATTGAAGTCGCGCTGGCGGCACATCGCGAACATCTGGCGGAACACGGCGGGGGAGAAGGCACTCGTTCTCCGGATATGGTCGAAAGTGACATGGCTCGCCCTCGCAATCTGGCAGTCTATGGTAAGCCGGATGCTGCGGCTTTGGCGGCGGCCTATGCGTTTGGTATAGCGCGCAATCATCCATTCGTTGACGGCAACAAACGCACGGCAGCGGTGATCAGCGAAACCTTTTTGATCCTCAATGGCTATCGGCTTGAGGCGACAGATGCGGAACTCGTCGTCGCGTTCCTGGCACTGGCTGCGGGTGAGCTGGCGGAGGATGAACTTGCCGTCTGGTTCCGCCAACGGATCGTTTCGGGTGATCCGCAACCTATGTGATGCCCGGCACGTTCTCCTTCGATCGAACCCAAGGAGAATGTGATGCGCATTGCCCACGATGTCCTCGTCGTCGTCGCTGATGGCCGAAAGTCGCTGTTTTTGCGCAATGAAGGTGACGCTGAATTCCCGCATTTCATCGTGGAGAGCCATCGCAGTCATGAAGACTTGCCGGATCGCGACCTGAAATCCGATGCTCCCACGGTGGCGGTGTCGAGCGTAGGCGGCCGCCGCAGCACCGTTGAGGAAACCGATTATCACCAGCAGGCCGAAGACCGTTTCGCTGCCGATTCGGCGGCATTGCTTGGCCGAAAGGCGCAGGACGGCGAGTTCGCGAAACTGATTATCGTCGCGCCACCCCGCACACTGGGGGAATTGCGTCGGCATTATACAAATGAAGTGTCGTCGCGGATCCTGGTCGAGGTCGACAAGGACCTCGTCAACCATCCGATCAATCGGATCGAAGAAGCATTGAAGGCCCTTTGAACCCCTGAACCGTCAGCCGGCGAAGGCGGGCATCCTTCCAATCTCGACGATGAAGAGAAGGGGAAGGAGTCCAGCCTTCGCTGAAGCGGCGGAATAGGGGTCAGGCGTCCGGGTCGCTTTGGCCGCCATCGGCGAGATCGTCGCCGATTGTGCCGTCGTCAGGGGCAGCCACATCTGGCGTCATCACGTCATCCGCGGTGCGCAGATCGGCTTCCGCCTCATCCTCGCTTTCCTCGATGCGCGCTGCGCCCACGACATGCTCGTCATCGGCGACGTTGAACAGCCGCACGCCGGCGCTGTTGCGGCCGATCACGCGGGTGTCGCCGACCATCATCCGGATCAGCTTGGCCTGATCGGTGACGAGGATAAGCTGTTCGCCATTATGCGCGGGGAAGCTGGCGACGACCGGGCCGTTGCGGGCGAGGTTGTCGATATTGGTGATCCCCTGGCCGCCGCGGCCGGTGCGGCGATATTCGTAGGCCGAGCTGCGCTTGCCATAGCCGTTGGCGCAGACCGTCAGGATGAACTCCTCAGCGGCCGCAAATTCGGCCATCCGCTCGGGTGCCAGCGATGGCGTGGTGTCATTGTCCTTCCACGGCGCCGCGCGCAGATATTCCTCGCGCTCCTCGGTGCTCGCTTCGAATCCGCGCAGGATCGACAGCGAGATTACCTCGTCGCCATCCTTGAGCGTGATGCCGCGAACGCCGGTCGAGGTCCGGCTCTGGAATTCGCGGACGTCGGTGGCGGAGAAACGGATTGCCTTGCCGTTGCGGGTCGCCATCATCACGTCGTCGGATTCGGTGAGGACGGCGACGCCGATCAGCCGGTCGGAGTCATCTTCTTCGAAACGCATCGCGAATTTACCGTTGGTCGGCACATTGGCGAAGGCGTCCATGCTGTTCCGGCGGATATTGCCGTGCGCGGTCGCGAACACGACGTGCAGCGCCCCCCAGCTGTCCTCATCCTCGGGCAAGGGCAGGACGGTGGTGATCTTCTCGTCATTGGCGAGCGGCAGCAGGTTGATCATCGGCCGGCCGCGCGCCTGCGGGGCGCCCTCAGGCAGGCGCCACACCTTCTTGCGATAGACCTTGCCATGGTTCGAGAAGAACAACACCGGCGTGTGGGTGCTGGTCACGAACAATTCGGTGACGGCATCCTCATCCTTGGTCGCCATGCCCGAACGGCCCTTGCCGCCGCGCTTCTGCGCGCGGAAAGCTTCGAGCGGGGTGCGCTTGATGTAGCCGCCATGGGTGACGGTGACGACCATCTCTTCGCGCTCGATCAGATCTTCATCGTCGATATCGTCGCCGGCGGGCGCGATCTCGGTTTTCCGCGGTGTCGCGAATTCAACGAGGATGGCATCGAATTCCTCGACCATCACCTCATAGAGGCGCACGCGGTTGCCCAGGATTTCCAGCAGCTCGGCGATCGAGGCCGCGAGCTTCGCCAGTTCGTCGCCGATCTCGTCGCGGCCGAGGCCGGTCAGGCGGTGCAGGCGCAGATCGAGGATCGCGCGAACCTGAACATCGGTAAGCTGATAGGTGTCCGAATCGCCGATCGATTCGACGGCCTCGACGAGCTTGATATAGCTTTCGATCTCGCCGCGCGGCCAGACACGCGAGATCAGCTTCGCGCGCGCCTCGGCCGGGGTCGCCGATCCGCGGATGATTTTCACCACCTCGTCGAGATTGGTGACCGCGATGACGAGGCCGAGCAGGATGTGGGCACGGTCGCGCGCCTTGTTCAGCTCGAACTTCGACCGCCTCGTGATCACTTCCTCGCGGAACTTCACGAAGGCTTCGATCATGTCGCGCAGGGTCAGCGTTTCCGGGCGTCCGCCGCGGATCGCCAGCATATTGGCCGGGAAGCTCGTCTGCGCCGGCGTGAAGCGCCACAATTGGTTGAGCACGACCTCGGGGGTCGCATCGCGCTTCAATTCGATCACGACACGGACGCCCTCGCGGCTCGATTCGTCGCGAATATCGGAAACGCCTTCGATGCGCTTTTCCTTGGCGGCATCGGCGATCTTTTCGACGAGGCCGTTTTTGCCGACCTGATAGGGGATTGCGGTCAGCACGATCGCGCGCTTGTCGCCGCGACCTTCCTCGATCTTGTAGCGCGATCGCATAATGATCGACCCGCGCCCGGTATGATAAGCCTGCCGCGCGCCGCTCTGGCCCAGGATGAAGGCACCGGTTGGGAAATCGGGGCCGGGGACGATTTCGATCAGTTCGTCGATCGTGATCGCGGGGTTCAGCACATAGGCTTTGCAGGCGTTGACGACCTCGCCCAGATTATGCGGCGGAATGTTGGTGGCCATGCCGACGGCGATGCCGCCCGCGCCGTTGACGAGGATGTTCGGAAAGCGGGCTGGCAGCACCTGCGGCTCTTCGCGCGATCCGTCATAGTTCGGCTGGAAATTGACGGTGTCCTTGTCGAGATCCTCGAGCAGGGTCATCGCAATCTTGGAGAGGCGCGCCTCGGTATAGCGCATCGATGCCGGGGGATCCGGATCCATCGATCCGAAATTGCCCTGGCCGTCGATCAGGGTAACCCGCATCGCCCAATCCTGGGCTAGCCGGGCGAGTGCATCGTAGATCGATGCGTCGCCATGCGGATGATAATTGCCCATCACGTCGCCGACGATCTTCGCACATTTGCGATACGGCCGGCCGGGCACGAAGCCGCCCTCCTGGCATGCGAAGAGAATGCGCCGATGCACGGGCTTCAGGCCGTCGCGCACGTCGGGGAGTGCGCGCGAGACGATCACCGACATGGCATAGTCGAGATAGCTCGACTTCATCTCGTCGACGATCGAGATCGGGGTAATGTCGGCGTTTTCGATGGACGGCGGTGCGCTGGCCAAGTTGGTCTTCCGTATCGTTCAAAGGCTGTATCTGCGCGCTGATGCGGCGCGAAAACATGCCTCTAACGAATGCGGGGCCCTAGCGCTAGTGGGGCGTAGCCGCGGTGCCGGGTGCGCTTATCCGTGCAGGAGATAATAAGCCACTATGGCGATGAATGCGACGATCACCAGGCCAAGCGACCAGGGCAGAATGACCCGGGTCATATGCGGTGTGGCGCCGGATCGCGCTTCATCGCCCGTCAAGTGGACAGCATTGCCGCTATCGGGGTCGTGGGTCTTGATCGTCATGTCGACTGGTCCCTTCATATGCCCGATCAACGGGTGGGGAGCAGCTGGGTTCCTTACGTGCGATCAGAGCGCCCGGACGAAGCGCCAGACCGATTCGTCCGAGCCCTCGGCGCAATAGCCGTAACCATCGCTGTCGAAGCCTTTCAGGTCTTCGGCTTTGGTTACGCGATGTTCGCACATCCATCGTGCCATCATGCCGCGAGCGCGTTTGGCCCCGAAACTGTTGAAGCGCAGACCGTTCGGGCCATTTTCCCGGAAATCGATGCTGATGATGCGGGCGTTTTTCGGCGGCGCCTGCTCGACGACGTGCCAATATTCCTTGCTGGCGAGATTGATGATCACGTCCGACCCCTCTTGCAGCAGATCGGCGGCCAGCGCGTCGGAGACCATATTGCCCCACATTGCGTAGAGCGTCTTCTTGCGCCCGGGCGCCCAGCGCGTGCCCATTTCCAGGCGGTAGGGACGGATCAGATCGAGCGGGCGAAGCAGCCCGTACAGACCCGACAGGATGCGCACATGGTCCTGCGCAAAGTCGATCGCGGGCTCATCGAGGCTTTTCGCCTCGAAGCCGATATAGACGTCGCCGGCGAAGGCATAAAGCGCGGGCCGTTCGTCCTGTTCGGCGAAGCCCGCGTAACGATCGGCGTTGAGTTTCGCCAATTTGTCGGAAATCCCCATCAGCTTGGACAATTTCTTCGGGCCCAGTTTCGCTGCCGCCGACGCCATATGTAGGGCCTCGTCGGCAAATCGCGGACGCGTAGCGGCCACGGGCGGCAGCGGGCTTTTGTAGTCGAGGGACTTAGCGGGGGAGAGCAGGGCGATCATGACCCTGACCTAACCAATGGCGCGCGCCGGGTCAAAGCCGATGGCCGCGGCGGTTCAATCGGCATTCATCAAGGCATTGTCAGATGCGAAGATGACATGGGAAGGATGCGGAGCGCTTGTGCGCAACCAAGGGAGCCATTAGTCAATCCACGTGTTATTTTGGCGGCCGCAGATCCGGCCGCGATGAGGAGGCTTGAAGCATGAAGGTTACGTCCCGGTACGCGCTGCTGGCGGCGCTTGGCGTAAGCGTTGCGACGACGGCCGGGTTCACCCCCGCCTTCGCGAAGAAGAAGGAAGAGGCCGCGGCTGCACCGGCTGTGAAGCTGAGCGACGATGTGCGAAAAGCGCTTGCCGCGGCGCAGGTGGCGCTCGGCAAGAACGATATTCCAGGAGCAGAGGCTCAGGTCGCGGCGGCACAAGCCGCCTCCAAAACCCCCGATGACACGTTCGTATCGGCCCAGATCGCGCTGAACGTCGCGATCAAGGGCGGCGATCATGCCAAGCAGGTGGCGGCACTTGATGCCGTGATCGCGACAGGCCGCGTTGCAGACGCCGATAAGGCAAAATATTACGGTTATCAGGCCGATTTTGCCTATCAGGACAAGAATTATCGCAAGGCGGAACAGGCATATCAGAACGCGGCCGCGGCCGGCAGCACCGACCCCGATATCGGTGCCAAGCTGGCTGATTCGCAGGCCCGCAACGGGAATGCTGCGGGATCGGTTGCCACGCTGCAGAAGTTCATCGACGCGAAGATTGCCGCCGGGCAGACCGTGCCCACCGAATGGTATGCGCGCGGCGCGGACATCGCATCGCGGGGCAAGCTGGTCGAACCTTTCGTCAACATCACTACGGCTTGGCTGAAAGCCTATCCTGCCAAGCAGAACTGGCATGATTCGCTGTTCATCTATCGCCAGGCGGCGGCGCTGACGGGCGATCCTGATCTCGATCTGCTGCGCCTTGCCCGCTACGCCGGCGCGCTGCAGATTTCGGCCCAGTCCAATTATGTCGATTATGCGCTGGCGGTCTATCTTCGCTATCCGAACGAAGCCGTGTCGGTCCTCAAGGAAGGCATCGCGGCTGGCAAGGTCAACACGGCAACCAGCCAGAATGCGCGCGAAATACTGGCTTTGTCCGAACCCAAGATCGCGGCCGACAAGGCATCGTTGAAGGGGGCTGATGCGGCAGCGAACGGTTCGAAGGCAACCTTCAAGTCCGTTCTTGCGACGGGCGACGTTTATTATGGCTATGGCCAGTTCCAGCAGGCTGCCGATATGTACAAGATCGCGCTGACGAAGTCTGGAGCGGACGCGGGTGTCGCCAACCTGCGCATGGGCATGGCGCTGGCCCAGTCCGGCAACAAGGATGCTGCGAAGGCCGCATTCAGTGCGGTGAGCGGGCCTGAGGCGAATATTGCGAAATATTGGCTGGTGCTGCTCGATCACCCTGCCGTTTGATCCCGACGAGGGCGGCGGCCGTCGTCGCCCTCCACCGCTTCTTAGCGATTATCGACGGGTACGCCTGGTATGTCCTTGGATGTCCTGATCGTCAGCGATGTCTTGACGCTCGCGACATTGGGGGCCGTCGTCAGCTTCGATGTCAGGAAAAGCTGAAAGGCCTGGAGGTCGTGCGCGACGATTTTCAGGATGAAGTCGATCTCGCCATTCAGCATGTGGCATTCGCGCACTTCGGGAAGCCCGGCGACATGCGCCTCGAACAGGCGAAGATCGTCCTCGGCTTGGCTGCGTAATGAAACCAATGCAAAAACCATGATGCCATAACCGAGGGCGGCGGCATTCAGCTTGGCGTGGTAGCTCTCGATCACGCCGGCTTCCTCGAGCGACCGGACGCGACGAAGGCAGGGCGGGGCCGTCAATCCGGCGCGGCGCGCAAGTTCGACATTGGTTATCCGGCCGTCCTCCTGAAGGTCGTGGAGGATGGTACGATCGATTTGATCAAGCGACGCCGCAGCCATATTACGAACCCTTCAAAACTAGCGGTATATTTATAATTATATTTCTAATCCCTGCAATAAAAATAGCGGGTGCACCTTCTTGCAATGACCCTTTTCGTGGGCATCGATGCGAACTATCATGAAACAGAGGGGAAACGGGCCGCGCGATGGCGCGTGGACTGGTTTTTTTGGGCGGAGACCGGTTTTTGCGGTTCGACGACATGCTTGCGACATTGCTTGCTCAGCCTGCACCTACTGCGGAGGCGCGGGCGATCATGTGGCGCCAGGTCGTGGACGTGCTGGCACAAGGGCGCGGTCATCATGTCGATGATCCGCTGGTTGACGCGCCGCGGGCGATGGATGCGTATAACTTCCTGCGTTCGATCCGCCCCGAAATTCCGGTCACGGTGCGACAGTCGGCAGGGCGGGCGCTGGTGGGACGTCGCGTGCCCCCCGAACTGATCCTGCTGTTCGCCGAGGATTTGCCGCATATCGCGGCCCCGGCGCTGGGCGGCGTGCTGCTGTATGAAGATCAGTGGCTGGCGCTGCTCCCGCGGCTTTCGCCGAGCGCCCGCAACCTGATGCGCAATCGCCGGGATCTGGGCGAGACAATTGCAAAGGCGCTCGAGCATTTCGGATCGACCGATTTTCTGATCTCCGGACCGACGTCCACGCAGGAGGCGGTGGCACCTCTTGTTGCAGGTGTGGAGCCGCTTTGTGCAGCACCTGTCGAGCCAGAGCCTCAGCCCGAGCCGGTCATGCCGCCTCCTGAGCAGGAGGACCTGTTGGCCGAGGCGCCAAGTCTCGTCCCCATACAGAGTGAGACCCAGATTCGCGATTTGCTGTCCCGGATCGAGACTTTCCGAGCTCGCCACTTGCCGAATGCCGGATCCGATCGGGCAACCGAAGCGCCGTCTTTCGAGCCTGATCTGTCCTATCGGGATGAGGCCGATCATCCGGTGGTGGAGAGTTTCCGGTTTGAAACCGGGATCGATGGCGTCATCTGCCGTGTTCAGGGCGCGCCGGCCGAGCCGCTGACGGGTGAAACGATCGCGGTCGCCGCGCGCCAGACCGATCACGGCGTCGATGGTCATGCTGCGGGCGCCTATCGCAGCCGCACCCCGTTTCGCGACGCGCGGTTGACGATCGCCGGCGACGGGCCTGTGTCGGGCGAGTGGCGCATTTCGGCGGTTCCCTTTTTTGACAGCCGCGATCACCGGTTCGGTGGCTATCGGGGAAGCGCGCGCCGTCCCCGCGCAGACGAAACCGCGAAGGCGGTGAGTGCACCGCCGCCGCGCGCTGCTGAGCATGCCCCAAACGACTCGCTACATAAGCTCGTCAAGGAATTGCGAACGCCGCTGGCGGCGATCATCGATTTTTCAGAAGCAATCGACGGGCAGCCGACGGTGGCGCCCTATCGCTCGCGCGCCCAGGAGATCCTTGAGCAGAGCCGCAAATTGCTGAACGCTGTTGAGGATCTGGATCTGGTGGCGATCGCCCGGTCTGATGATGCTCCGGATGATGGTGCTTCGGTTGATGCGGCGGCGATTCTGATGCGGCTGCACGGCGATTTCGAGGATGCTGCCAGGGAAAGGGCGAGCGATCTGGCGTTTCGGATCGATCCGGAGCTTCCGCTTGTCGCGGCTGACAGCGCGACTGTGGAACGGATGCTATCGCGGATGCTGGCTGCGACCATTGCCATGTCGTCGGAAGGCGAGCGAATCTGCATCGATCTGCAACGCGATCCGCGACGTTCGGAGCGACTGCTGATGACGGTCGTGCGGCCCAGGGCGCTTGCCGGGCGGGACGAGAAAATGCTGCTCGATCCGGGTTACAATCCCGGCGGGAACTGGCCCGATGCGCCCGTGCTGGGCCTTGGTTTCGCGCTGCGCCTGATTCGCAATCTGGCCCTGGCATGTGGGGGGATGCTCGAGATCGATTCGACGCGTTTCTACCTGTCGCTGCCGTTGCGCGATGGTACTGCGCAGGCGCTCAATGGCAATCGTTAGAGGCCGGAAGCTGAGACGTTTGGCTTGCCAGCGGCGTCCATCGTCCGCTATCGCCGCGACGCTGGTTGGGGCCTGTAGCTCAACGGTTAGAGCTGGCCGCTCATAACGGCTAGGTTGGGGGTTCGAGTCCCTCCGGGCCCACCAGCATGAATACTTCGAGGTCTGTCGCCTGGGAAGAGAGCAATGCTCGACGGATCGGAACTGACGTCGTTACTCTATGTCAGCCACAGTCTGGTGGGGGATGCTGGTAGCGTTCGCCAGATCGTGATGGCGTCGCGCCTCCGAAACGTTCGCCTTGGCGTCACCGGCGCGCTTGCCAGCGTCGGCGATCGTTTTGCGCAGGTTCTGGAGGGATCGCGTGCGTCGATCGACGAATTGATGCGCGACATTTCGGCAGATCCCCGTCATGAGAAGATTAACGTCCTCTTTTGCAGGCCGATCGGGCAGCGCGATTTTGCGAGGTGGGCGCTGGCCTATTGGTCGCTGGCATCTGCCACCCCAATTCTAGCGCGGGGTGCCATGGATATCGCGATTGCTGCCGCGGATGCGGGGGAAGCGGATGCATTGTACGAACTGATCCGGGGCAAATCTTTGTAGCACTATCTATTGGTGACAGGTTCGTTGCCCTGACTTCGCAAAGAAGATCGCCGGAACATAGCACTAAGGATGTCGTTACCGGATGATGCTTGCAGACCATCGGCCCACCGAGAACGTGCCAGACGTTCACCGCATTGTCGGAGCCGACCTGGGGCTTGCCGATCGTTATCGCGCGGTGCGGCACCACACTGAAGACCTGGCGGCAGCCCTGTCTGACGAGGATCAACTCGTTCAGTCCATGCCGGATGCGAGCCCCACCAAGTGGCATCTGGCGCATAGCAGCTGGTTCTTCGAGGCGTTCATCCTCGCGCAGACCGATTATGTGCCGTTCGATCCGCAGTTCAACTATTTGTTCAATTCCTATTATGAGGCGGTTGGCGATCGTCATCCGCGCGCTGCGCGGGGCTTGTTGACGCGCCCATCCGCATCCGATGTGCGACGCTATCGCCAGCATGTCGATGCGTCGATGCTGGCTCTTCTGGAGGATTGCCCGGAACACTATCGGGCCGTCGTCGAACTCGGTCTCCACCATGAGCAGCAGCATCAGGAGTTGCTGCTGATGGATATCAAGCATGCGTTTTCGGAGAATCCGATCGCGCCGGCTTATACGCCACGGCCCGATCGGCCGCCGGCAACGACGGTGCCGCTCGAATGGACGATATTCGATGGCGGACTGGTGGAGATCGGTCATGCCGGCGACGGATTCGCTTTCGATAATGAGGGTCCGCGCCACAAGGTCTGGCTGGAGCCATTTCGTATGGCCAACCGGCTGGTGACGAACGGGGAGTGGCTCGCCTTCATGACCAGCGGTGGTTATGCCGATCCGGCGTTCTGGCTGTCGGACGGCTGGGCCACGGTGCAGCGCGAAGCGTGGGCGGCGCCACTATATTGGCGCGAAGGCGACGAAGGTTGGCGCGTCTTCACGCTCGAGGGGCTGCATCCGGTCGATCCCGCCGCGCCGGTCTGTCATGTCAGTTATTATGAAGCCGATGCCTATGCGCGCTGGGCCGGGGGACGGTTGCCGCGCGAGGCGGAATGGGAAATCGCGGCGCACCGGGTGCACGAGCATCTGGCTGGTGCGTTGCATCCAAGGCATGCCATGGCCTCGACGTTGAGCCAGATGATTGGCGAGGTGTGGCAATGGACGGCCAGCCCTTATGCTGCCTATCCGGGCTTCCGTCCCGCCGACGACCCGACCGGCGAATATAATGGCAAGTTCATGTCAGGGCAGATGGTGTTGCGCGGCGGCGCCTGCATCACACCCGTCGGGCATAGCCGCCAGACGTACCGCAATTTCTTCCCGCCCACGGCGCGCTGGGCGTTCAGCGGATTGAGGATCGCAACCGATGTATAAGCCCGGTCCAGACGAAATCGGGGATCTCGCCGCCGATATTGCCGCATTTCACGATATGGCACCGGATATGCTCGATTTCCGCGAAGCACTGATCGAGGGGCTTTCGGGCGCGCGCAAGGCGATCCCGTGCCGGTTCCTCTATGACGAGCGCGGCTCGCAATTGTTCGATCAGATATGCGAGCTGCCCGAATATTATCCGACGCGTACCGAAATCGGTATCCTGCGGCGGATAGCACCGGCGATCGCGCGGATTGCGGGCTCCGGCGCGCAACTGATCGAACTGGGCAGCGGATCGAGCGCCAAGGTTGGCATATTGCTCGACGCGCTGGACCGTCCGCACAGCTATGTCCCGATCGATATTTCGCGCGAGCATCTGCGCGCGGCGGCCCGGCGCATCCAGGCGATCTATCCGCGGCTGCGGGTCGAGGCGGTCTGCGCCGATTTCGGCCAATCGTTCGATCTGCCTGCGATGCAGGGAGAGGGGCGAAGGATCGGCTTCTATCCGGGATCGACGATCGGCAATCTTGAACCGGTTGAGGCGATAGCATTTCTGGGAGGCTGGGCCGACCGCCTCGGTCGTGGCGCGCTGATGATCGTCGGCGTCGATCTGCGCAAGGAGCGTGCGGTTCTCGAGCCGGCCTATGATGACGCGCAGGGCGTGACGGCGGCGTTCAGCCTGAACGTTCTTGCACGCGCCAATCGCGAGCTGGGCAGTGATTTCATGCTCGATGGATTTCGGCACCGCGCACTTTACGATGCCGCCACGGGCCGGATGGGGATCGATCTCATCAGCTTGGTCGATCAGTCGGTGACGCTCGACGGCCGCCGATTCGATTTTGCGCAAGGCGAACCGCTGCACATCGAGAATAGCTGGAAATATTCACTCGACGATTTTCAGGCGATGGCGCGGCGCGCCGGCTTCACGCCGGCCGCGGTGTGGACCGACGAGCGCGCGTTGTTCAGCGTGCACCTACTGGAAGTCGCCCCGCCGGCCCGCTAATGGCGTGGGCATGGCAGTCCCGTCTTTCGATCTAGAACATCCTCACCCGACGCCGCTTGCCGGCGTCGACGAGGCGGGCCGTGGTCCGCTGGCGGGGCCCGTCGTGGCGGCCGCCGTCATCCTGGACAGAAATTGTTGTCCGGCAGGGATCAATGATTCGAAGAAGTTGACCGCCGATGCGCGGGCACGGCTCTGCGCCGAGATCCGCGCCTGTGCCCATGTCGGCATCGGTATCGCGACGGTCGAGGAGATCGACGACATCAACATTCTGTGGGCAAGCATGCTGGCAATGGAGCGCGCGGTGGCCGCGCTCGCGCACGAACCAGCGATGGTGCTCGTCGACGGCAATCGCCTGCCACGCTGGCAGCGGCCGTCGCGCGCGATCATCGGCGGCGATGCCTTGTGCCTGTCGATCGCGGCCGCCTCGATCATCGCCAAGGAAGAGCGCGACCGGATGATGATCGAACTCGATATTGTGCATCCCGGATATGGCTGGGCGCAGAACAAGGGCTATGGCACGCCTGCGCATCTTGCGTCGCTCGCACAACTCGGGCCGACGCCGGTGCACCGTCGGAGCTTTGCGCCAGTCGCCCAATATCGATTGTTCGCGATCGCGGGCTGACGAGGCTCAGACCCCGCCGGTGTCGCGCATGTAGGCGACGCAGCCGCGCCGGAAATCCCAGCTTTCCATCGGGCAGTCAGTTCCCGAACTGATCTGGCGGACCGACGCCCAGTGATAGCCGAGGTCGCGTTCCGAACAGCCGTCGCAATCGGCCGCCGAAGCCTGTTCGCCAGGTGCGGTCTCATCGTCGGTGGCGGCGATAGCTTTGGGCTGGCGGCTGGCGGCGTCGGCCTGCCCATAAGGTATCGGAGCGAGGCCATGGACTGTCGCCGTGCCGCCGAAAATGCCGGCCGTCAGCGACAGGGCGACGAAAACCATCGGTGCGGAAAAGGTGCGGAACGATATGTTCGACATGGCAGCTATCCCATCGCGTTCCCCCGAACGGACGCAATAACGACCGGATTTACGGAGCTGTTCCCCCCGGAAAGCGAGAAAATCTTCCATGTGAGTCTTGGGCGACACACCACAAGGGGTAGAGTCTCGGCGTCCAGTTAAGACTCCATATGAAGTGTCGGCCTCGTTTCGTTCCCGATCTCGAGTCGGATGCGAGGAAGTGGAGCCAAGTGATTGAGCTTGACCGCAGACTCCTGACGATTCACTTTGCCGACCGTTACGAAACGGGGGAATGTCGGACATGGGTGTCCTGGAGAAGATTCAGACGGCGAATGCGCGCGTGGCTGCGGCGAAAAAGGCGGCGAGCCCCGCTCAGTCTGCGCTGCCGCTGAATGAGATCATCAAGGGCGATTGCATCAAGGCGATGGCGGCTCTGCCCGATCGCTGCGTCGACATGATCTTCGCCGATCCGCCCTATAATCTCCAGCTCGGCGGCGATCTGTTCCGGCCCGACGGGAGCCAGGTCGACGCGGTCGACGACGATTGGGACAAGTTCGATACGTTCGCGGCCTATGATCGTTTTACGAAGGCCTGGCTGCGGGAGGCGCGGCGCATCCTGAAGGATGACGGCACGATCTGGGTGATCGGCAGCTACCACAATATCTTCCGCGTCGGCACCGCGCTGCAGGACGAGGGTTTCTGGATTCTCAACGACATCGTCTGGCGCAAGGCCAATCCGATGCCGAATTTCAAGGGTACGCGGTTTACCAACGCGCATGAGACGATGATCTGGTGCTCGAAGGCCGAGAAAGCGAAATATACGTTCAACTATCGCACGATGAAGGCGCTCAACGACGATCTGCAGATGCGGTCGGACTGGTCGCTGCCGATCTGTTCTGGTGGCGAGCGGCTGAAGGATGATGACGGCCACAAGGCGCATCCGACGCAGAAGCCCGAATCTTTGCTCTACCGGGTGATGCTGGCCTGCACCGAGCCCGGCGATCTCGTGCTCGATCCGTTCTTCGGCACCGGGACGACCGGCGCGGTTGCGCGGCGGCTGAAGCGCCGCTGGATCGGTATCGAGCGCGAGGACAAGTATATCAGGGTTGCCAGCGAGCGGATTGCCGCGACCTTGCCGCTCGACGAAAGCGCGATGCTGTCGATCCCCGAGAAGAAGGCGGTGCCGCGGGTGGCGTTCGGCCTGCTCGTTGAAACCGGTCTGATTGCGCCGGGCTCGGTGCTGATGGACGCGAAGCGCCGCTACAAGGCGGCGGTGCGCGCCGATGGCGTGCTGGCCACCGATTGCGGCAAGACCGGATCGATCCACGGGCTGGGCGCAGCGCTGCAGGGCGCGCCATCGTGCAACGGCTGGAGCTTCTGGCATGTCGAGGGGCCGGACGGGCTGGTGTCGATCGACAGGCTGCGGCAGCAGCATTTGACGGCGGAGTGAGGCGAATGTCTTCATCCTCCCCCGCCAGGGGGAGGTGTCGCCGAAGGCGACGGAGGGGGCGGACGACGGCGAACCTCTGTTTGAAGACTTGCCGGCTCCGCTTATTTCATCGCACACTGCCGTCCTCCCCCTCCGTCAGCGCTTCGCGCTGCCACCTCCCCCTGGCGGGGGAGGATGGGAACGGAGGGAAGGGGCTTTAGATGCAGCGCCTCTATCTTCGGCCGACCGGCTTCGTCGACCATTCCTACGGCATACAGGGCCAGGCCTGCCGGCTGGCGGGCGGGGCGGTGTGGTTTTCGGCCTATGAGGCGATTTTCGTCGAAGGCGGGCGGCGGGTGGCATCGCAATTGATCCCTGTCGAGCGGATCGATCAGGCGATCGAGGCGATGGATGCCGATCTCGCCGATCAGGCGCAGGCGATCCTCGCCAATCTCCTCACCCATCGTCCCGCCATGACGATCGGCGATCATGCGCTGCGCTTCGATCGTCCGCGGGTGATGGGCATATTAAATATGACGCCGGACAGTTTTTCCGATGGCGGTGCGCATATTGGCGACCCTGACGGCGCGGCGCAGGCGGGGTTGGCGATGATCGCTGCCGGGGCCGGGATCATCGACGTCGGCGGAGAATCGACGCGGCCGGGAGCTGCGACCGTGTGGGACGGCGACGAGATCGCCCGCACCGAGCCGGTCGTCCGCCTGCTTGCAGGCGGCGGGGCGCCGGTATCGATCGATACGCGCAAGGCGTCGGTCATGGCGGCTGCGCTCGCGGCGGGCGCGCATATCGTCAACGACGTATCCGCGCTCGATCATGATCCGGCGGCCGCAGCCCTTTTGGCCGCCCACGATTGCCCGGTCGTGCTGATGCACCATCAGGGCAGCCCGGAAACGATGCAGCAGGATCCGCGTTACGAGGATGCACTGATCGACGTCTATGATTGGCTCGCCGTGCGCATTGCCCGGGCGGAGGCGGCCGGAATCGCGCGGGGCCGGATCATCGTCGATCCGGGCATCGGCTTCGGCAAGAACATGCGGCACAACCTGCAACTGCTGAACGGGCTGGCGCTGTTTCACGGCCTCGGTTGCCCGATCCTGCTGGGCGCCAGCCGCAAGCGGGTTATCGGCGCGCTGTCCGATAACGCGCCGGCGGACCAGCGGCTGGGCGGCAGCGTCGCATTGGCTCTTCATGGTGCGCAGGCGGGTGCGCAGATCCTGCGCGTGCACGATGTCCGGGAGACGGTGCAGGCGCTCCGGGTATGGCAGGGGTTGCGCGACGAAGGGCTGATGCCACCGGTCGATCAGAGATTCTGATCGATCCCGAGTTCGCCGAGTTTGCGGTATAGCGTCGATCGGCCGATGCCGAGTCGGCGGGCCACTTCGGTCATCCGGCCATGATAATGGCTGATCGCGAACCGGATCATATCGCCCTCGATATCGGTCATCCGGCGGATATGGCCGTTGGCTTGCAGAAGCGGCATTGAATTTTGCGGGGTCGGCGAAGGATGGCCTGAAGGTTCGGCGTCCGCCTGCGCAGGCGCCGCCATCGTCGCGAGGTGGGGAAGGTCCGCCACCGATAACGTCCCGGCGGGGCAGAAGATCGCAGCCCGGAACAGCACATTGTGCAATTGGCGGACGTTGCCCGGCCAGTTGAAGGCCGAGAGCAACTGTAACGCCTCTGCATCGATTGCGATCGGCGGCACACCCAGATGGTCGCTGATCCTTGCCAGCAGGTGTCGGGCCAGTGGCCCGATATCCTCGATCCGTTGCCGGAGCGGCGGCACCACGATCTGGACGACGGCGAGCCGATAGAACAGGTCTTCTCGAAAGCGCCCGCGGGCGACATCGGCGGCGAGGCTGCGGTTGGTGGCGGCCAGCACGCGGACGTTGAGGCGCCGGGCGGTGCGTGCGCCGATCGGCTGGATCTCGCCCGACTGGAGCACTCGCAGCAATTTCACCTGCGCCTCAAGCGGCAGTTCGCCGATTTCGTCGAGGAAGATCGTGCCCCCATCGGCGGCGGCGAAATGGCCGATCCGCCGCTCGAACGCACCTGTAAAGGCCCCGCGCTCGTGGCCGAACAGTTCGGATTCGACGAGTCCCGCGGGAATTGCCCCGCAATTGACGGTGATCAGCGGCTTGTCGTGGAGCGTGCTGGCGTGATGGATCGCCTGGGCGATCACCTCCTTGCCGACCCCGCTTTCACCCTCGATCAGCACGGGCGCGGTCGTCTGCGCAACCCGCATCGCGATATCGATAGCCGCACGGAACGAAGCCGCCTCGCCCACGACTTCGTCGAAGCCGAGCGGCTGGCGGAGCTTTTCGGCCAGCGGGCGGAGTTCACCGGGCCGGCTCGCATCGCTGGCATGGTTCAGGGCGCTGCAAAGCCGATCCGGCGTAACCGGCTTGACGATGAAATCGGTGGCCCCGGCCCGCATGGCCCGCACGGCCAGATCGGCGGAATCGCTGGTCGTGATGGCGACGACGGGCGGCCCCTGGCGGTCGGAGGTCAATTGCGCGATGGCGGATACACCATCGGACTGCGAAGCGCCGATATCGATCAGGATCGCGTCGATCTGCTGCTCGTCGCGGGCGATGACCTCCATCGCCGCGGCGGCGTCTGCCACGCGCGTCACGCGCCAGCGCGTCCGGGCGACGAGCGCTCCGATCAGGCTGGTCTGCGCCGGCTCATCGTCAATCAGCAACAGGCCACGCAAACTCAGATGCCCCCGGAAAACCAGCGGATCGGGCTTCGATCCGTCAGCATCCGTTAGCATAGGGGCATGAAATATCCTTTAACGGAGGCAGAACAGTAACGGGCCTTTGGACTTGAGACGACAACGGACCGCGTCTAGAAGGTCGCACGAACACAAGCATCCCCGGGGGATTTTATGTCTGCAGATCACGGCGCGCCCATGGACTATAAGGCCCATAACGAAACCTATGCCGGCTTCCTGACCTTGTTCAAGGTTGGTACCATCGTGTCGGCGCTGGTGGGCTTCGTCGTTATCATGCTCATCTCGCACTAAGGCGATCCATTGAAAATCGCGGTATTGAAGGAAACGGCCGCCGGCGAGCGCCGCGTTTCCGCCACGCCCGAAACGGTGAAGAAATTCATCGCGCTGGGGGCCGAGGTCGCTGTTGAAGCCAAGGCCGGTGTGACAGCATCGGTGGCCGACAGGGCCTATTCCGATGTCGGCGCGACCGTCGGCACGCGCGAAGCGACGCTGGCCGGGGCCGATATCATCCTTGGCGTACAGGGGCCTGATCCGGAAACGCTGTCCGGCTATCATCCGGGTGCCTGGGTGGTTGCCGGGCTCAATCCGTTCGGTGAGCGGGCGCGCGTCGATGCCTATGCCGCCGCGGGGCTCGAGGCACTGGCGATGGAATTCATGCCGCGCATCACCCGCGCACAATCGATGGATATCCTGTCCTCGCAGTCAAACCTCGCCGGCTACAAGGCGGTGCTCGATGCCGCGTCCGAATATGGTCGCGCCTTTCCGATGATGATGACGGCGGCTGGCACGATCTCGGCCGCGCGCGTGTTCGTCATGGGCGTCGGTGTTGCCGGGCTGCAGGCGATCGCAACCGCGCGCCGGCTGGGCGCGCAGGTCTCCGCCACCGATGTCCGCTCGGCCACCAAGGAGCAGATCGAAAGCCTCGGCGCCAAGGCGATCTTCGTCGAAAACGTCAAGGGTATCGAGGGCGAGGGATCGGGCGGCTATGCCACCGAAATGTCCGACGAATATAAGGCGGCGCAGGCCGAACTGGTCTCGTCGCACATCGCCAAGCAGGACATCGTCATCACCACCGCGCTGATTCCGGGCCGGCCTGCACCGCGCCTGATCACCGATGCGCAGATCGCGACGATGAAGCCGGGTTCGGTGATCGTCGATCTCGCGGTCGAAGCCGGCGGCAATGTCGAAGGCGCCGTGGCGGGCAAGGTGGCCAATGTACGCGGCGTGAAGATCGTCGGTTACACCAATGTGCCGTCGCGGCTTCCGGCCGACGCCTCGGCGCTGTTTTCGCGCAACCTCTACAACTTCCTGTCGGCCTTCTGGGACAAGGAAGCCGGCCGTCCAATGCTCGACGAGGAAATCGGCAACGCGATCCGGATCACCCAGGGCGGCAAGGTCGTCAATCCGCGGCTGCTCGGCTGATCACGGGAAAGGAATAATCATGGATTTCATCTCGATCCTGTCGATCTTCGTCATGGCTGTCTTCGTCGGCTATTATGTCGTCTGGTCGGTGACACCAGCGCTGCACACGCCGCTGATGGCCGTCACCAACGCGATCTCGTCGGTCATCATCGTTGGTGCGCTGATCGCCAGCGCGGCCCCGGGCAGCGCAACCTCGAAATATCTGGGTCTGCTCGCCGTAGTGTTCGCGAGCGTCAACATCTTCGGCGGCTTTGCGGTCACCGCGCGGATGCTGGCGATGTACAAGAAGAAAGAGAAGAAGGCGTGAGCCTGGTGCTGGGGGGAATATCATGACGGAACCGGCAACCTTGGCCGAACATGCGGTGCCCGGCTGGGCGGGGCTCGCTTATCTGATCGCGGGCGTCCTCTTCATTCTCGCGCTTCGCGGGCTGTCGAGCCCGACGAGCTCGCGGAGCGGCAATCGCTTCGGCATGGTCGGCATGCTGATCGCGGTCGTCACGACCCTGATCCTGCACGGCACCGGTCTCGTCGAGATCGCGGTCGCGATCGCGATCGGCGGCGCCATCGGCTTCGTCACCGCGCGCAAGATCGCGATGACCGACATGCCCCAGCTCGTGGCGGCCTTCCACTCGCTGGTCGGCATGGCGGCGGTGCTTGTTGCCGCGGCGGCCTATCTCAATCCCGTTGCCTTCGGTATCGCCGGGCTCGACGGGGTGATCCATCAGGTCAGCCGGATTGAAATGGGTCTCGGCGTGGCGATCGGTGCGATCACCTTCTCGGGATCGGTGATCGCCTTCCTGAAGCTTAACGGCAATATGTCCGGCAAGCCGATCATGCTGCCGGCGCGCCATGTCATCAACCTTGGCACGCTGGCTGCGATCATCGGCCTGGTCGGCTATTTCCTGACCGATCAGAGCGTATGGGTGTTTGCCACGATCACAGCCTTGTCGTTCCTGATCGGTTTCCTGCTGATCATCCCGATCGGCGGCGCGGACATGCCTGTGGTCGTCTCGATGCTCAATAGCTATTCGGGCTGGGCCGCTGCGGCGATGGGTTTCACGCTCCACAACACCGCGATGATCATCACCGGCGCATTGGTCGGCTCGTCGGGTGCGATCCTGAGCTACATCATGTGCAAGGCGATGAACCGCAGCTTCATCAGCGTGATTGCCGGCGGCTTCGGCGCCGAGGCAGCGGCGGGAGACGGCAGCGCCAAGGAACAGCGCCCGTGGAAGCGCGGTTCGGCCGAAGACGCGGCGTTCCTGATGAAGCAGGCCGAAAGCGTGATCATCGTGCCCGGCTACGGCATGGCGGTCGCCCAGGCGCAGCACGCGCTGCGCGAGATGGGCGATCTGCTGAAGAAGGAAGGCGTGTCGGTCAAATATGCGATCCATCCGGTCGCGGGCCGCATGCCCGGCCACATGAACGTGCTGCTGGCCGAGGCGAACGTGCCTTATGATGACGTGTTCGAACTCGAGGACATCAACAGCGAGTTCGCGCAGTGCGATGTCGCCTTCGTAATCGGCGCGAACGACGTCACTAATCCGGCGGCCAAGACTGACAAGACCTCGCCGATCTACGGCATGCCGGTGCTCGATGTCGAAAAGGCGAAGACGGTGCTGTTCGTGAAGCGCTCGATGGGCGGTGTCGGCTATGCCGGCGTCGACAACGACGTCTTCTACATGGACAACACCATGATGCTCCTCGCCGACGCGAAGAAGATGGTCGAGGATATCTGCAAGTCGATGGCGCACTGAGCGCTTCGCCCTGACGGAATAAAGAAGGCCCCGGCGGTTACGCCGGGGCCTTTCTTCTTTCTACGTCATCCCGGCGAAGGCTGGGAACCCTCCAATCTATGCCCAAGATCGGAGTTGGGAGGGGCCCCCTGCGTTCGCCGGGGTGACGGAAAGAGTATCAAACCTGCGCAACCTCCTCGGCATCGGCCTCGCGGGTCTTGCCGATTTCGCCGGTCGCGACAATCTGGTCGTAAAGTTCCTGCTGGCGCGCGCGCAATTGCTCGCCGATCGCGTCGAGATCGAGCTTGCCCTTGGCGTGGGCCTCCTTGGCCTCCTCGAACAGGTCCTCGTCCTCCTCGTCGATGTGATGGACCGTTTCCTCGCCGAGCACATGGACCTTGGACGAGAAAAGTTCTTCGTCGCCGTCGAGCTGCTCCAGTTCGGCGATCATGATCTTTCCCGATTGATGCTCGACGATGCCTTCGTTGACCTCGTCGGGGCCGATGGTCGTCTTTAAAGCCGGATAGAGGATTTCTTCCTCGATCGTCATATGGATCGTCAGTCGCATGCAGAGCTCACGCGCGATCGCGACGAGCCGGTGACTGTTGGCATCCCGGGCTTCATCGAACAGGCCCCGGAAGATATGGTGTTCTTCCTTGAGCACCTTGAGCGCCATGGGGTCGTCTTTGGCGATCACATGATGCCCCTGATTGTTGCGCGCACCATATTTGTCGGACATGGACCATTCCTTCGATTGCGGTTGAGCGCAGAAACGAAGTCGAGGGGCGGCTGTTCCCGATGGGCCGTCAGGCGAGCGCGATGACGCTTGCGAGGATCAGCCGGATGAGATCGGGCTGGCCGCGCGCGCCGGTCTTGGCGTAGATTTTCTTCGAATAATTGCGCGCGGTCTCGATCGTAAGGTTCAACTCGATCGCCGCATCGGCGATCGATTTGCCCCGGCTCAGCGCAACGGCCAGCGCGGCTTCACTGGGGGTGAGGTCGAACAATTGCGCAAGTTGGTCGCGCCGGTCGGCGCTCGATCGCTCGTCGCCATGGACATAGGCGATCAGGATCGGCGTGACCGCACCGGAGATCGCCCGTTCGCGCATCGGCACCAACAGCATGTCCAGCCAGGGTTCGTCGGAGAGATGCACCACGCGCGGCCGATTGTCGCTGTCGGCAGCGAAGGCACGGAGCGCTTCGCCCAGCGCGCGATCGGCCTCCGGCGATGATGCCATCAGCCGCCCGCGCGCGCTGCGGACCAGGATCTGCGAATTGCGCAGGAGCCGCTCGGCCTGGCTGTCGCAATCGACGACGCGCCCGCCGATGTCGAGCGTGAGCCAGCCGAAGTTGAGTCGCCGGATCGCATCGGCAGCGATCCCGGCGCGGATGCGCTCGCGCTCGATCGCGGCGAAGTTGCGCAAGGCGATCGCGAAATGCGGTGCGAGCGCGCTCAGCAAAGCAGTATCCGTTCCGGTGAAAAGGGCATTTTGCCGGGCGATCGTCAGCCACACATTATAGCCATTGGGATCGCCGATCCGGATCACGCGCATATCGCGCCAGTCATTGCCGAGTAGCATATTGCCGCGAGCCGTCAGCCCGGACGCATCCGCAAGGTCGGCCAGATCGCCGGCCGCATAGACCCGGCCCAGCCGCAATTTCTGATAGGGATGTGTCCTGCCCGGCGGCGAAAACCAATCATACCTGTCGCGGGGTCCGGCCAATGATGGTTTGCCCGAAAACAGGCTGATCACGTCCTCCGGCGCGGCGTCGGCGCGGCGAAATTGCAGGCTGACATGATCGGCGCCGGCGCGCAGCCGCAGCCGTGTCAGAAAGGTCGACCATAAGGGCTGCTCGAGCGGACCTTCGTGGAGCGCCGTCAACAGGTCGGTTTCGTCTTCTCGCGTGATCGCCATGGCAAATATAGTCATACCTCCCATATGGGAGGTGTTTCAACCCTGCTGTGCTTTAGGGCGCATGGGCATGTTCGTATAGACCGAGATGGAGATTTGAGATGTCATCAGCCCGAACCCTGACGCATCTGGAGCGTCTGGAGGCCGAGAGCATCCACATCATGCGCGAAGTGGTGTCGGAAGTCGAAAAGCCGGTGATGCTCTATTCTGTCGGCAAGGATTCGGCGGTGATGCTGCATCTGGCGAGGAAGGCCTTCTATCCGTCGCCGCCGCCATTCCCGTTGCTGCATGTCGATACGACATGGAAGTTCAGAGCGATGTACGATCTGCGCGACAAGGCCGCCGCCGATGCCGGCATGGAATTGATCGTCTATCACAATCCGGAGGCGATGGAGCGCGGTATCAACCCGTTCGATCATGGTTCGGCGCTCCACACCGATATGTGGAAGACCGAGGGGCTGAAGCAGGCGCTCGACAAATATGGTTTCGACGCAGCTTTTGGCGGTGCGCGGCGCGACGAGGAAAAGAGCCGCGCCAAGGAGCGAATCTTCTCGTTTCGCTCGGCCAATCACCGCTGGGATCCGAAGAGCCAGCGCCCCGAATTGTGGAGCCTGTACAACGCTCGCAAGGCCAAGGGTGAGAGCATCCGGGTCTTTCCGATCTCGAACTGGACCGAACTCGATATCTGGCAGTACATCCATCTCGAGGGCATCGAGATCGTCCCGCTTTATTTCAGCGCGCCGCGCCCGACCGTCGAGCGCGACGGCCTGCTGCTGATGGTCGATGACGATCGCTTCCCGTTGAAGCCGGGTGAGACCCCGGTCGAACGCTCGATCCGCTTCCGCACTTTGGGCTGCTATCCCCTCACCGGTGCCGTCGAAAGCACCGCCGCAACCTTGCCCGAGGTGATCCAGGAGATGCTGCTGACGACGACGTCGGAACGGCAGGGCCGCGCGATCGATCATGATCAGGCCGCCTCGATGGAGAAGAAGAAGCAGGAGGGGTATTTCTGATGACTGCGCTCACCGACACCGAAAGCTCGTACAAGGCGCAGGATCTGATCGCCGAGGATATCGATGCCTATCTCGATCAGCATCAGCACAAGTCGCTGTTGCGCTTCATTACCTGCGGATCGGTCGATGACGGCAAATCGACTTTGATCGGGCGGCTGCTTTATGATTCGAAGATGATCTTCGAAGATCAGCTTGCGGCGCTCGAGGCCGACAGCAAGAAGGTCGGCACGCAGGGGCAGAACATCGATTTCGCGCTGCTCGTCGACGGGCTTGCCGCCGAGCGCGAACAGGGCATCACGATCGACGTCGCCTATCGCTTCTTCTCGACCGACAAGCGCAAGTTCATCGTCGCCGATACGCCCGGGCATGAGCAATATACCCGCAACATGGTGACCGGCGCATCGACCGCCGATCTCGCGGTGATCCTGATCGATGCGCGCAAGGGCGTGCTGACCCAGACCCGGCGGCACAGCTATCTCGCGCACCTGATCGGCATCCGGAACCTCGTGCTCGCGGTCAACAAGATGGATCTGATCGGCTATGATCAGGCCAGATATGACGCGATCGTCGCCGACTATCGGACCTTCGCCGATTCGATCGGGATCAAGGCGTTCACGCCGATGCCGATCTCGGGCTTCATCGGCGATAATATCACCACGAAGAGCGGGAATACGCCCTGGTATATGGGGCCGCCGCTGATGGAGCATCTCGAAACCGTTGAACTCGATGTCATCGCCGATCAGGCGAAGCCGTTCCGTATGCCGGTGCAGTGGGTCAATCGCCCGAACCTCGATTTCCGGGGCTTTTCGGGTCTTGTTGCCAGCGGCACTGTGCGCAAGGGCGATGCGGTGCGGGTGGTGCCATCGGGCAAGACATCGACCATCAGCCGCATCGTGACGATGCCGGGCAAGGCGGGCGGCGGCGATCTCGACGAGGCGGTCGCCGGCCAGTCGGTCACCTTGTGCTTCGAAGACGAGATCGATTGTTCGCGCGGGAATGTGATCTCGGTTGCGGACAATCCCCCCGAAGCCGCCGATCAGTTTGAAACCACGATCGTGTGGATGGCCGACGAGCCGCTGCTGCCGGGTCGTGCCTATTGGATCAAGCTCGGCACGCAAACCGCGTCCGCGACCGTGCAATCACCGAAATATCAGGTCAACGTCAACACGATGGAGCATCTTGCGGCGAAGACGCTCGAGCTCAATGCGATCGGCGTCGCCAATATTTCGATCGATAAGCCATTGGTGTTCGAATCCTATGGCGTCGACCAGGCGACACCGAACAAGACGCTTGGCGGCTTCATCCTGATCGACAAGCTCACCAACGGTACGGTTGCCGCCGGCATGCTGCACTTCTCGCTGCGCCGGGCGCAGAACGTCCATTGGCAGCCGACCGATGTCACCCGCGAAAAGCGGGCCGAGCTGAAGAATCAGAAGGCCGCCGTCCTCTGGTTCACCGGGCTTTCGGGCGCGGGCAAGTCGACGATCGCCAACCTTGTCGAGCAGAAATTGGTGCGCATGAACCGCCATGCGGTGATGCTCGACGGTGACAATGTCCGCCATGGCCTCAACAAGGATCTGGGCTTCACCGACAATGACCGGGTGGAAAATATCCGTCGTGTCGGGGAGGTTGCGCGCCTGATGACGGACGCTGGCCTGATCGTGCTCACCGCGTTCATCAGCCCGTTCCGCGCCGAACGGCAGATGGTGCGCGAGATGATGGCGGCGGGCGAATTTTTCGAGGTGCATATCGATACGCCGCTCGCCGAGGCAGAGAGGCGCGATGTGAAGGGCCTCTACAAGAAGGCGCGGGCGGGCCAGTTGAAGAACTTCACCGGCATCGACAGCGCCTATGAAGCCCCCACCGATCCGGAGATACGGATCGACACCACCAGCATGTCGGCCGAGGACGCCGCCGAAGCCATCATCAAGGTGCTGATTCCATGAGCGAGACGATGACCGATGCTCAGCTTGCCCGCCACATCGCCGATGCTGCTGGGCGGTTGCTGATCGAATTGCAGCAATCGGGCCTGTTCGAGGGCAAGGCGCTGGGCAAGGCGGGCGACCGGGTCGCCAATGCGTTTATCATGGAGGCGCTTGCGGCCAACCGCCCCGACGATGCGATCCTGTCCGAGGAGGAGAAGGACAGCGCGGCGCGGCTCTCCGCAAGCCGGGTGTGGATCGTCGATCCGCTCGACGGCACCCGCGAATATGGTGAAAAACGTACCGACTGGGCGGTGCATGTCGCGCTTGCCATCGATGGCAAAGCGGCGATCGGTGCGGTTGCGCTGCCTGGCCTTGCACTGACGCTGGGCTCCGATGGCTGTCCGCCGGTGCCGGCCAATACCGGCACACTGCGCATGCTCGTCAGCCGTACCCGGCCGGCGGCCGAGGCGGTCGCGGTCGCCGCGAAACTCGGCGCCGAACTGGTGCCGATGGGATCGGCGGGTGCCAAGGCGATGGCGGTGGTCCGTGGCGAGGCGGATATCTACCTCCATTCGGGTGGCCAATATGAGTGGGACAATTGCGCGCCGGTCGCGGTCGCCGAGGCGGCCGGCCTATACTGCTCGCGGATCGATGGATCCCCACTTCGGTACAATCAGGAGGATGTGTATCTTCCCGATCTGCTGATCTGCCCAAGAGCTCTTGCGCCGCGCGTTATGGAAGCGATGAAAATGGCCTGAAGCGCCGCTGGCGGGAGGAACCGTGGGCGAGGACTGGCGTTGCACCTGTCACGTACCCGTCACGACCTCTCCGCCGGAAACATGCATCATGCGATCTATTCCCGCTGCTGCTCGTGTGAAGTCGGGAGCGGCGCGATCGACTCGCAAGGCCCTGATGTCGTTCGCCGCGATCGGGTTTTGTGGCTTTCTGCTTTCGGGGTGCGCGTCCGTGCCCGAGGTCAGCCCAGCCATCGGCCATACTGCTGTCGCGCAGAAGCCGAACATCGTCACGCGGTCGCGGGCATTGTCGAGCGTGGAGATCAAGGCCGTCGTGGCCGGGCTGACTCTGGCACCCGGCGATAATGCGCTGCTGCGCCATCATCTGGCGATCGAACAGGCCGTGGCCGATGCACCGCTGGTCGCGGGCGAGACGACGCACATCCTGCGCGATGGTCCGGCAACGTTCCGGGCGATGTTCGCGGCGATCCGATCGGCGAAGCGGCGGATCGATCTGGAATATTATATCTTCGAAAATGTCGAGAGCGACGGTGTGCATCTCGGCGATCTACTGCTCGCCAAGCGGGCAGAGGGTGTCGCGGTCAATATCATCTATGACGATTATGGGTCGGGGAGCACGCCGCAGGCGTTTTTAGAGCAGCTGAAGGCCGCCGGCTGCCATCTCGTCGAGTTCAATCCGCTGAATCCGCTGAAGGCCAAGGCAGGCTGGAAACCGAACTCGCGCGATCATCGCAAGATCCTCGTGGTGGATGGCGCGACGGCGATCGTCGGCGGGATCAACCTTGCGACCGAATATCAGAGCAATCCGATCGGCAAGTCCGGCAACAGCAACGAACAGGCCGGCTTGCACTGGCGCGACACCGACCTGGTCGTCACCGGGCCGGCCGTTGCCCAGCTCGAGAAGCTGTTCGAGGATCACTGGAATATCCAGCAGGGGCCGCCACTGGCCGAACTCGAAAAGACGCCGCCGGTGCCGGGGCAGACGGGTAACGCCGTCGTCCGCTTCGTCGGTAGCGCGCCGGGCCGTGACAAGCCGCATTATTATGTAACGTTGATCTCGAGCATGCGCAGCGCCGAGAAGAGCATCACCGCCAGCGCCGCTTATTTCGTGCCCACCAAAGACGAGCGGCGGGCGCTGATGGATGCCAGCCGGCGCGGGGTCGATGTAACGCTGATCCTGCCGGACAAAAGCGATTCCGGCCTTTCGATCGCGGTTGCCCATTCGCATTATGGCAAATTGTTGCGCGCAGGCGTGAAGATCTACGAGACCCACGGTATCGTGCTGCATTCGAAGACCGTGGCGGTCGACGGGGTGTGGTCGATGATCGGATCGTCGAACTTCGATCATCGCAGCGTGGTGTTCAACGATGAGGTCGACGCGGTCGTGATTGGATCGCAAACCGCGGACGAACTCGATGCGATCTATGCGCAGGATCGGGCGACCGCGACGCAGGTCGACTATCAGGCCTGGAAACATCGGCCGCTGGGCGCCAAATTCAAGGAAATGTTCGCGAGCCTCCTGCAGAATTTTCTCTAGGATCGTGGCGATCAGGAGATGCTTGCAGCCTCCAAAGGGTTGGTCGGCAGGACGGTGCTTGAGCCGGCCGCGGGCGCGTGACACTATCGGCCGCAGCTTGGCGATTCTGCCCGGAGTTCAACATGCCACATGAGCCGGCCCCGATTCATATTGTCGGCCCCGACGATCTCCACGCGCTCGACAATATTGCAACGCCCAATCGGCCGAGTTTTGGCGAGCGCAAATGCCCGATGTGCCATGGTCATGGCGAATGGAATGACGAATATTTCGTCAGCGGCCGTGCGATCGTGAAGGCGTGTCCGACCTGCGAAGGCTTCGGCTGGCTGGTGCACAACGGCCATCATGTGCGCATCGATATCATGCTGATTCAGGGACTTCCGCACTGGGCATTGATCATCGAGTGACGCCGCTGTGGGCCAGAAAGCGGTGAATGGCTGGAAAACGGGGCGGGTCGAACCGAACTGAAATATCCCTGCAATCTTCATCACGTAGGGATCGGTTCGGCGGGGGCTTGGAAGAAAGGCTTTCCGATGGGCCAGGCCCGCATGCTTCCCCCTCGTGCTCGTCCGCTGATTATCGCGGCTGCCCGTCGCTGGCGCGCCGCCCGCGATCTCGGCGAGGCCGTACAGCCGGCATTGTTTACCACGCTCGAACGGGCAGGGTGCGGGGTCCTTGCGCCTGTGCTTGATAGCCTGATCCGGATGTTCGAAGTCAGTTCGGGGCAAGGCTTTCAGGTGGCGCGTTCTTCGAACGGCGGGCTTTCTCGCGATGAGCGCACACTGCTTGCCATGCTCGAAGTCGATTATGGCGAACGGATGATGGTGCGTTCCGCGGGAGATCGGCGTCTCGGCGCCGCCATGACGGTCGCGATCCGCTCCGCCCGGATCATGATCCGGCTTGCGCTGCGAAATGGCTCGTCGGATTGCGGGCCCAGGCTATGTGCCACGCCTGCATAGGCTTTCAAACTCAGGGGATGATTGGCGGCCCGCATCTTTGGATGCGGGCCGTCCCTCTTATTGCCGCGGCGTGGTCGATGTCTTGTTTTCGGTCACGACATGCGTGCCTGTCGGCGTCTTCACGGTCCGTTTGATTTCCTCGTGATGGACGGAAACCGGGCCGGTCGACGGGCGGTGCGTCACGACCCGGTGACGCGTGTAGGTGTGATGATGGATCACGCGGTGAACGGTCGCCGCCGGAGCCGCCGGAGCCGCCGGAGCCGCTGGGGCCGGTGGCGACGGGGGTGGCGTTTGAGCAAATGCTGCGCCGGCGGCCAACAATCCCATCAGTATCGGCAGAAATATCGCCTTCATGTTTTGTCCTCTCGGTTTGTTGTCTTTGTACAAAGACCGAAAGAGCTTGAAGGTTCCGGCTTGGCGCGGTCGGTGCGTCTCCTCGTGCACCGTTCACTGACCGAGCTCATGGTTGGCCGGGCGTTTACCAGTCCGGATAACTGACTGCGAACAGGTTCGGCCTAGTAATATGGGACGTGGCGGATGTCTTTCCGCCGATTGACCAGAGGAAGCCGATGTGTCGCTGATATCCGCCGTCTTGGAGCGGGGCCGAAAGCTTGACGGCCGCCAGGGCCGCCGCATCAAGGTGTTTCTCAAGGCGCGCATGCTGAGCGAAGGGCAGGCGCTGGAGATTCATCTGCTGGACATATCGCAATTGGGCGCTCTGGCGCATGCTCCTTCCGAACGCACCCCGAACGAAATCGTCTGGGTGGCCGTGAAGGGGGTGGAAATCCTCGCGCGCGTGGCGTGGACGCGCGGCAACCGCTTCGGTTTGAATTTCAATACGCCCTTGCCCCAGCTACACCTCGATCGCCTGGTTAAAGCATGACGGCCGGGTGAGGCGCGCCGGTAAGGCTACCGTAGCGGCGGGGCTCGGTCTTTGGTTTCGCGGGCTTCCGCCTTCCAGTCGGGAAGTGTATCGAGCATCGCCCGATCGATCGATAGCTCGATATGGTCGCCGCATAAAGTGATCCGGTTGCGATTGATCGCACACAGCTTTTCGCCAATTCCACCGACGCCGCCTACGGCAACGACGATATAGGCCATTCGGGCGCCTGGGCATTCGACCATCATCTCCACCACCGTTCCGGCTTGCGAGCCATTGGCAAAGTGGGCGGGTTGACCGATCAGACGCGAAGCGGCCGCGAGGGTCGGCACGGCGGGTTCCTGCTCGCTGGCCTCGACGGCGGCCTGGCCGCTATCCTCGTAACGCGCCTGCCGACCGAGCCAGCGCCAGACTCCGAGCATATTGACGAGCGTCAGGAACGCGTTGGTGGCGAGCAAATTGTGCTGGCCGCTGGTTACGCCGACGATCGACCAACCGATCGATCCAATGGTGAAGACGACGAAGCCCCACCCGGTTACGCGCGCGCCCAGATTAGCCGCCGTCATCAGCGCGGCGACGGCGGTGGCGGCCGGCGCTACCCAGCCTGCGATATCGCCGATTCCGATCCCGGACATGGGTTTTCGCTACCTCCTTCACGATGTATCTTCGGTACCGAAGGCTAGAACGCAAAATCGGCAAGAACGCCGCGAGGAGCGTATCAAAATTTGTGCGGGGGCTTTCGCGAGTGCTGCCGCGGAGATGGGCGCTGCGATCTTTGGCGTGGCAGCATCGATCGCGCGCTATCTGATCAGGCCTGGCCTTCCGCGATGGCAGCCAGTTGGCCGGCCACGACGGTCCATCCGTTGATGAAGCCCATCTCCTCATGCTGCTTCAGCGTCTCCGCGTTCCAGTGGCGGGCGCTCGCGGTGTAGCGCGTGCCATCGCCTTCGGGCTCGAAGGTGAAGATGGCGACCATGAACGGGGCCTGCGGCTTCCACCCTGCCGTAAACGCATCGGTAAAGACAATCCTGCGATTTGTAACGACCTCCAGCACCACCCCTTCATTGCGCATCGCATTTCCGTCCGGCCCGATCATGTCCATGCAGTTGCGGCCGCCGGCGCGCAGATCCATCTCGATGATGCTGGTCGTCCATGGCTTGGGCGCCCACCATTCTTCCAGCCGCTCGGTCCACACCTTCCAGACGGTTTCGGGCGATGCGGAGATCAGCCGGGTGACAGAAAGCTCATAGAGCGGCGCGGGTGTGTCGTTCATTGTCCCTCTCCCTGGAATGCTGCTTCGAGTGTCGCGATATCGAGCTTCGTCATGGCGAACAGCGCGCCATACATGCGGCCGATCTGTTCTGCCGTGCCTGCTTTCAACATGCGGACGATCGCATCGGGCACGATCTGCCACGACAGGCCGTAGCGATCCTTGAGCCAGCCGCACTGGCCGGGTGTGCCGCCGTCCGCGATGAGGGCAGACCAATAATGGTCGATCTCGTCCTGATTGGCGCAATCGGCCGAGAAGGAAACCGCTTCGCTGAAGCTGAAATGCGGGCCTCCGTTGAGCGCCTGGAACGGCCGGCCGTGCAGGGTGAATTCCACAAGCAGGGCCGTTCCGGCAGGGAAGGGGGCGCCTTCGCCATAGCGTGAAATGGTGCCGATCGAGGAATTGGGGAAGACCGTAGTGTAGAAGCGCGCGGCTTCCTCAGCCTGTCCGTCGAACCACAGGCACGGGGCAATATCCGGCATGATCACTCTCCTTTCTTACATCGTAGTGGCGGCGGCCTTGAGTTCGTCCGCATTCATCGGAGCGCGCAGCGGGGTGGCGATCGACCAGCGATGTCCGAACGGATCCTCGACGATGCCATAGCGATCGCCCCAGAACATGTCGGTCGGGGCCATCATCTGCGTGGCGCCGGCGGCAACCGCCTGTGCGGCGGCGGTATCGACATCGGCCACGATCAGGTGGATCGTCACCGGCGTTCCGCCGAGGGCCTTGGGGGACAGCATGCCATGCTCGGCATATTCGTCCACGAGCATGACCGACGCACCATTGATCGAAATGCAGGCGTGCATCAGCTTCCCCTGGGGATCGGGCAGGCGGACGCGCTCGGTCGCGCCGAACGCCGCCTTGTAGAAATCGATCGCCGCGGCCGCACCGGCGCAGACCAGATGCGGCGAAAGATGGTGCATGCCCTGCGGCAGAGTGCCATCATATGGTTGAGTCATCGTCACTTCTCCAAGGATGTCGGGGATGGAAACAGGCCGGCGATGTAGCGGCGCAGGTGGGTAACACTGTCGACCGCGATCGCCGGATCGTCCTTGGCCTTCGCCAGGATGAAGGCGCCTTGCAGTACCGCCTGGGTATGGAGCGCGAGGCTGGGTGCAGTGACCCCGTCCTTCACACCATATTGTGCGATCACTTCTTCAATGTCGGCTTCGAGTGTTTGGGCATGGCCCGAAATGCTGGCGAAGCAGGCATCGCGGATCGATGGGTTGGTCAGGAATGTTTCCTGCGTCATGGTGCCGGCGAGGCAGGTAAATTCGGCAAGCGTGCCGCTGATCAGTGCCGCGCGGAAATCGAGATAGCCGAGCACGCGATCAAGCGGGTCGGCAGGCATGTGATACGGTGCGTGCGCGAACAGATCTCCGGTGATCGCCGACCAATGATCGGCCGCGGCGATGGCGAGTTCTTCCTTGCTTTTGAAATGATGGAAAAATGCACCCTTGGTGACGCCCGCCGCCGCGCACAATTCGTCCACCGACGTCGCGTGATAGCCCTTTTCGCGGATCACACGTAGCGCGACGTCCAGCAGTTTGCCGCGAGCGCTTTCGGAGCGGGAGGGGTGAGTCGCATTCATGAATGCTTCCATACCAACTGGTTGGTATGGAAGTCAATCGCGACCCTTTTTCTCTGTCGCTCCGGCGCGGATGCTGGGCCGCAATCGCCGGCTCAGCATCCTGGCACGCACTTATTTGTCGAGATTTTCCGCCATATCGAGGTGCTTCCGGACGGCCGGAGCGATTTCGCTCGCCGCAGCCTTCAACGTCGCGACATCGCCATTTTTGGCATATTCATCCATCAACGTCAGGGCGGCCTTGTGGGCCGAAACTTGCCCGGAGACATATTTCTTGTCGAAATCGGCCCCGGTCAGCTTGCCGAGATCCGCCAATTTATCGGACTGATCGCTGGTCAAGGTCGGGTCCGGCGTCAAAGAGGGGGTGGCTTCCTTCGCGGCGGCCTTGATTTTCGCGGTCGATTCGGTGTGCGCCTTGGTCATTTCGCCCGCGAAATTCTTCACGTCGGGCGAGGCGGCGTTTGTGATCGCCAGTTTGGCGGCGGCGATTTCGAAGGCATCGCTCTTGGCGGCCTTGTCGATGAACTCCTGGCCCGACGGTGTCGGCGTAAGGGCCTCCTTCACATCCTGGGCGGCATTTGACGTGGCGCTTCCGGCCGCCTCCAGCGCGTTGCTGGTCGTGTTGGCGGCATCGTCCGCAGCCTTCTCGGTTTTGGGACCGCAGGCCACCAGCGACAGCGCGAGTGCCGCCGTGGATGCGATCGAGATGAATTTGTTCATTGATTTTCTCCGGTTACGAACGGCCTGCCAACGCTCCTGTGCCGGGCACGTTCCTGTGGCAGCCTTGTAGCGACGCGAATTCAGGGTGCGCTGCTGGCCATGCGCGCATCGTGCGCAGACGAAGGCGCCTCCCTTGTGAATTGCGATCGAACTAATTGGGAATAGCGTTTGCAGCGGGGGCGGCGTTGACGGAAGCGACGACGACAGCCGGGTCGGCACCTGTGAGAGGGGCGGTCGACTCGCTCGTCGTCAGTGTAAGCTGCGAACAGTTATGGCGCACCATCAGCATCGACCGAACATGATCGACCTGGGCAGGCTCTGGTCGCGGCCTGATCGACGATATAGATTGATTGAAGGCGGCGAGGTCGGTTGCCCGAGCGGCATCGTCGGGCAGGAATTCCGGGCAGATAAAGCGCTGGTCGATATTCGACATGATCGCCACCACGTCCGCACGTGGGGTCGGGTGGGACCCGGTCCCTTGGGCGGAAGCCGACGACGCGAGGGACAATGCGACAATCGCCGCCGCTCGGCCTGCGTCACACCTTGGCATTGCAGAAAATCCTTCTTCCCACCGGAGCGGCGCCCCCGCCGATCCGACCTGTTCGTCGTGCATGGCCAAACTCACAACCTTGCCCTATGTTCAAATGAAGTCGCTCCCCGTTTCGATCTTTAAACGTGAGGAATGCCGCGCCCGCTTGTCGATAAAGCTGGTTATTCGGGGGCTTTTCGCCTAAAGGGAGGCATGACCAATATCGAAATGTACCGTGCCAATGCCGCGGCTCAGCGCGCTGCGGCTGCCGCGACCAACCTCCCCAACCGCCGCGAGATGCACGAGCGCTCGGCGCAAAGCTGGGACGCCATGGCGGATAGTGCCGAAGACACTTTGCGCCGGACCGGGGTCAACGAGGCAGCGAAAGCCCAGCTTGCAGCGGCTTCTGCCTGATCACGAACCGCGGCCGACCTTGTGCGGGGCCAAGCCTGTGCGGCCGGTATACCATGGGTTCAGGGCCCTCGCCGTCGGCCGCCGCTTGGGTGAAAGCGGCCGGACGCGAACCTAGGTGAATGCGTGACCGAGTCCATTGACGATCGCATGATCGATACGCCCGACGGCCCGATGACCTGGGCCGAGTGGAAAAAGAAGCATCCGGTTCAGCTGCCATCGCGCCGGACCAAGGGCAAGAATCTGCCAAACAAGGTCAAGCGCAGGACAGACGAAAGCTGAGATAGCCATCCACCCTGTGAGTTCGCCGGGATAGCATCGATGGGCGGCAGATCGTCCTTATGGCGTGTCCATGTCCAGTGCGGTGCGGATGGTGTTCCGCAATTTCAGTGCCGATATCGGTTTGAATAACACCGCTGAAGGATGATCCAGCTGGATCCGGGCCATCGTCGATGGCTCGCGAGACCCTGTGATGAAGATCATTTTCGATCCGATCGTTTCGTGAATGGCGAGGGCGGCATCCACGCCGTCGCCTTCTCCACGCAGGCGCATGTCCATCAAGACCAGCATGGGGCGATGTTCGCGCGCCAGGCGGACGGCATCGGCGGCTGTCGCAGCGGTGCCGCAGACCGTAAATCCCATATCTTCGACTTGCGCCGCGAGGCCCTGGGCGATGAGAAATTCGTCATCCACGATGAGGATGCTGTTGCCGAGATCGCTCATGATGAATGGGCCTCCGGCAAGCGGATTTCGGTTCGCGTTCCTCCACTGGTTTGCATGCTCATTCGTCCTTGCAACTGATCGATCAGGCCGTTGATGATCGTCAATCCCAGCTTATTTGGGCGCACTTCATCTGAATGCATTCCTTGTCCGTCATCTTGAACAATCAGTACCAGTGAGCCTCCGTCATCGCGGTCGAGGCTGACCTTTATGGTCCCTGCGCCGGTGGGGAAAGCATGCTTGAGGGAATTCGTGACCAACTCGGTCACGAGCAGTCCCAGCGGAATGGCAAAATCCAGCCCGACCTTTAGCGAGATGGCTTCGACCGAAAGGGTGATGTTCATCTCCGGCCCGCCGTCCACGATATTGTGCGACAATTCGCTCAGAAACGGGGCAATATCAAAGGTCTTGAGATCGGACGAGTCCATCAGCTGGTGATGGACGAGCCCGAGCGCGTAGATGCGCCCGCGCAGCCCCTGTAATGCAGCGCGGGAATCGGCATCCGATATCGCGCGCGATTGCATGACGAGCAGGCCATCGACGATCTGAAGATTGTTTTTTACCCGGTGATATACTTCGCGCAGCAGCAGATCGCGCTGTTGCAGCGCCGCCGTTCGTTCCTCCAGCGCCAAAGCGAGATCGGCTGACGTCTGCTGGAACGCGATCTGGGCTTTATGGCGCTCGTCGATATCCTCGATCACGCCGATCAACAGCCTTGGTTCACCATTATCTTTCATTTGCACGATCGTTGCCGAAATCCGGACCCAGATTGGATGACCGTCGCGGTGGCACATCCGCAGTTCGCGCTTCATCACCGTGATCTCGCCCGTCTGCATCCGTGCGAGGTCGCCGTGCAGCCGGTCTTCGGGCCACGTCAGTTCGCTTCCGAGCTCCCCTACTAATTCCTCGGGCTCATATCCGAGCATATGTGCAAAAGCCGGATTTACGCGCAGCAGGCGGCCAGTGAACGGATCGGCCTGTATCTTACCGACGGCCGCCGACTGGAAGCTGATGCGAAACTCCTCTTCGCTGCGCGCCTGCGCTTCCTCGGCAGCGCTGCGCTGCGCCATTGCCTCGACCAGACGGCCATTGGCGGCGGTAAGTTCGGCTGTCCGCTCGGCCACGCGATGTTCGAGCTGGAGGTTTGCAAGCCGTGCCTTGGCTTCACTCTCGCGCAACGAGGCGGCTGCTTTTCGTTGATCGGCCAGCAGTTCCGAAAGTTCGGCATTAAGCTGCGTCAGTTGCAAGGGCCCTGGTACGCGCATCAGTTTCGGGATCAGCGGCCAGAGCATCACGGCCGTTCCGATCGAAAGAATTGCCGTCACCAGTTTGACGAGCCCCTCTACGCCATAAATGGGAAACCACAGCGTGACGATTGATAGAAGATGGGTGGTGCCGCACGCTACGATGAACGCCACGAACAGATAGGCAATCCAGCCATATGGCAGATCGCGCCGACGCCGGGCGAAGGCGAACAGGGCCAGCGGAATCGAGAGATAGGACAGACCGGTCAACCCATCCGATACGGCATGCAGCGCTACGAGGCCCGGTGCCCAGCTCAGGCAGAAGCCATGTGCGGTCAGGCCTGAGGGGTTGAACAGCCAATCGAGAAGCGGCACGAGTGATACCCCGCGAGGTGAAAAAGACCCCGACCAAAGGGGTGGGGCGTATGTTGCGAAAATCGTAACGCGTAAGTCGCTTAATTCTACTGTTCGTGAACCAGTTCCGTAGTTTACCTGATAGGCGGCCGCACCCCCTATCGTTTCTGTGCCAGCAAACGGCCAACGTTTAACGTAACTTTGAAATGCCAAGTCCATCGGCTTTCGCGCGATCTTTCACGGACTCTTCGCTTCGGGTGAGGGCCTTCGCGATCGCTTTCAGTGCCATGCCCTTCTTGGCCAGCACGTGCAGCTTTTGGATCTCGTCGCTTGTCCAGGGTTGCTTATGCCGTTCGAACCGTTCCGCCATATCATGCCCCTCATATTATAGTCCCTTGTCGCACCGCATTGCCGCGGTGTCGATGCGGCTATCTTGGAGCGCTGATGCAACCATTGCATCAGCGGAACGTTCTACCCGCGATATGATGTCATATCGTGCGGGGACGGCCCTGCACTATAAGGGGAAGCGCAATGAACCGTCTCACTACGCTCGAGCGTGCATATGAACTTGCCAGGACGGGCCCTTGCGTCAACGTTGACGAGATTCGCGCGCAACTCAAGCGCGAGCGGTTTGAAGCGGTCGATGGCCATTTGCATGGATCGATGATTACCGGGCAGCTTCGGGCATTGTGCCGCGCCAAGCGTGCTGTCGTACCGGCCCGGCGCGCCGGCGATTGAACGCTGCCGTCAGAGCCAGATGGAAACGGCGTGCAGTCCGAGCCCGACCAGCCCGCCAACAATCGTTCCGTTGACCCGGATATATTGCAGATCCCGGCCCACGGCATTTTCGAGCTGGAGCGTCACCGTGCGTGCATCCCAGCTCCTGATCGTTTCCGATACAAGTTTGACGATGCCGTCCCCATAATCGGCCACCAGACCCACAGTTGCGCGGCGGGCGAAGCGGTTGATCGTGCGGCGCAGACGGGCATCGGTCTGCAGGGTGTTGGCAAGCTGCTTCAGTGCTTCGGCGATCTGGCCTCCCGACGCGAGATCCGGGTTGCGCGCCATTTCTATCAAGCGACGTCGGCCATTCTGCCATAAGGTATCGATCCAGGCGCCGACGGCCGGGCTGTCCAATATCTCGGCCTTGAGCGTCGCGATCTGCGCCTGCATGTCGGGATCGTTCCGTAGCTTATCGGCGAGGCTTTCCAGCCCTTCCTGAGCTTTCAACCGCAACGGATGGAGCGGATCGGTTGCCATGTCGTCAAGCAGCTTGTGCAGCCCTTCGACAATGGCAGTCGACAGCTTTTCGTCGAGACCTGTCCAGCGCATCACCTTGCCAGCGCGCGCCTGCACCATGTCATGGATCATGTCTTCGTTGTGGAGAAGAACCCGGCTGGCCCAATTGATCAGCCCGTTGAGCATTTCCGCATGCCGATTTTCAATGATCGCCGCCTGCAAAGCCTGGCCGAGCAGGGGAGATATATCGAATGCCCGTAGGCGCGTGGACAAAGCGGACTTCACCATGCCGCCGAAACGATCGTCGTCGAGCGATTCGAGCATCGTCGCGAACAGCCGGCCGATGCCATCGCGCATCCGTCCGGTCCGCGGCGGATTCGACAGCAGCCGGCCCATCGCGGCGGCGACATCGACCCGCACCATGCGCCGCGCGACCACCGATGCCGTCAGGAAATTGACACGCAGAAAAGAGGCCAGGCTGTCGCCTATGCGATCCTTGTTGCGCGGGATGATCGCCGTGTGCGGGATCGGCAGGCCGAGGGGATGGCGAAACAGCGCGGTGACGGCGAACCAGTCGGCGAGACCGCCGACCATTGCCGCTTCGGCAAAACCGCGGGCATAGCCCCAGAAGGCGGGCTGACCCGGCCCCTCGTGCGTGCGCGCAAGCAGGTATAGCGCGGCCATCAGCAGCAGCAGGCCCGTCGCGACGATACGCATGCCGCGGACCCCGCCTTGCGCGGGGTTGAAACGGTCTAGCCCGGTCGCGGTCAGCAAATTCATTCCGTCAAAATGGCTGGTGTCGCCGATAGTTCAACTGGCGAAACAGTTTGCGCCGATTATTCCGCCGGATGTGCCTGCGGGACAGGCCCATTCTTCCCGCCCACCACAAGCTTGCGCCCGAGCCAGCTGCCCAGCCGGCCCTCAAAGCCTATCGCGAGGCTGAAGCTGGCGGGAACGATCACGAGCGTCAGCAAGGTCGATAGCAGCAGCCCGCCGATCACGGTGATGCCCATGGGCGCGCGCCAGCTCCCGTCGCCGGTGAAGGACAATGCGACGGGCAGCATGCCCGCAACCATCGCGACGGTCGTCATGACGATCGGCTGGGCACGCTTATGGCCGGCATCGATGATCGCTTCGGTCTTGGGGACGCCCTTTTCCATTTCCTCCAGCGCGAAATCGACCAGCAGGATCGAGTTCTTGGCCACGATCCCGAACAGCATCAGAAAGCCGATAAACACCGGCAACGACAACGCGTTGCCCGTCAGGTGCAGTGCGAGCGCTCCGCCGAGCGGCGCCAGCACCAGTGAGCCCATGTTGACCATCGGCGGCAGCACCCGCCGATACAACAGCACCAGCACCGCAAACACCAGCATGATACCGGCAAACACAGCGATCAGGAAATTCGATACCATCTGCGCCTGGAACTTCTCCTGGCCGAATTTCACGCGGTTGACGCCCGTCGGCATGTTGGCGACGGCCGGCAGCGCTTCGATCTGCTTTTGCGCCGTGACGACGCCCGGCGCCAGATCGGCGGTGATGGCAATACGGCGATTCTGATTCTGACGACGCAGTTCGGATGGTCCCGCACCGAAGCTGATGGCGGCGACGACCTTCAGCGGCACCGAACCGCCGCGCGTCGTCGGCACCGGCAGATTCTCGATCGTGCCGAGATTGCGCCGCGCGTCCTCGTCCAGCGAGACCCGGATCGGGATCTGGCGATCCGAAAGTGAGAATTTGGCGACGTTCTGATCGATATCGCCCATCGTCGCGATGCGGATCGTCTGACTGAGGGCTGCCGTCGTCACGCCCATATCGGCCGCCAGATCGAAGCGCGGGCTGATGGTGATTTCGGGGCGCGGTGTATCGCCTTCGATGCGCGGTGCGCGCAATTCCTTGAGCTTGCCCATCTGCTCCACGACCTTGAGCGCCTGTGCGTAAAGCTTCACCGGGTCGTCGCCGGCCATCATGAAGGTCACGTCGCGTCCCAAGCCGCCCGACTGCGACTGGAACGTCACCCGGGCGTCTGGAATGGCGCCAAGCTGTGGTGCCAGCGCACGTTCGAATTCAGTGCTCGTGCGCTTGCGTACCGAGTTGAGGGTCAGATAAATGTCGGCATTGCCAACCTTCACGTCGGCGAAGGCCGCGGCAACATCCGGCTGGGCCCGCAAGATACGCGATGCCTGCTCCGCAACATTCTCGGTCTGCTTGAGCGTCGCGCCCGGCGCCATCTGCACCTTCACCTGACTGTAATCGAGGTTCAGCGGCGGCTGGAAGGTCATCGGCAGGGTTGCAAACGACCCGATCGTAAGGACAAAAGCGACGACGGCGATCAGCACGGTCTTCCACCTGTGCCGCAGCGACCAGCGCAGCACCGTGAGATAATGATTGATCCATGCGGCGTCGCCATGCGGCTTGGCGCCCTCCGCCTTCAGGAAATAGGCAGCGATCATCGGCGTGATCAGTCGCGCCACGCCAAGGCTGAGCAGGACGGAAATCACCACGGTGATACCGAAGCTCTTGAAGAATTGCCCCGAAATGCCCGGCATCACGCCAACCGGCAGGAAGACCGCGACGATCGCCATCGTCGTCGCCAGCACGGCAAGGCCGATCTCGTCGGCGGCGTCGATCGATGCCTGATAGGCGGATTTACCCATCCGCATGTGACGGACGATATTTTCGATTTCGACGATCGCATCGTCCACGAGCACGCCGGCAACCAGGCTCAGCGCCAGCAGGCTGATGCCGTTCAGCGTGAACCCCATCAGATCCATGAAATAGAAAGCAGGGATCGCCGACAGCGGAATAGCGAGCGCGGAGATTGCGGTCGCGCGCCAATCGCGCAGGAACAGGAATACGACGAGCACCGCAAGCACGGCGCCTTCGATCATCGCCTCGATCGCCGAATGATATTGGGCCTTGGTATAATCGACGCTGGTGTAAAGCTGGGTGAATTTTACGTTGGGGAACTGCTTCTTGAGCTTCTCCAGCACCTTCATCGCTTCGTCATAGACGGTGACGTCTGATGCGCCTTTCGACTTCGCCATGGCGAAGCTCAGCACTTCGCGGCCGTTCATCCGCGAGATGCTGCGCTGCTCGGCATAGCTGTCGCGGACGGTGGCAATATCAGACAGACGCACCGTCTGGCCGTTGGGCAGCGCGATCAGCTTGTCACCCAGGGCAAAGGCATTTTTTGCGTTGCCGAGCACACGGACAGATTGTTCGGAACCTGCGATTTCAGCGCGACCGCCGGAGGCGTTGACGTTGGTCTGCCGCAGTTGGGCGTTGACCTGGCTGGCGGTGATGCCATGTGCCTGCATCTTCGCCGGATCGAGGACAACCCGGATCTCGCGGCTTACACCGCCACCGCGGTTCACAGATGCCATGCCTTCGACGCCGAGCAGAGACTTGGCGATCGTATTGTCGACGAACCAGCTCAACTGCTCGACCGTCATATCCACGGCCTCGACCGAGAAATAGGCGATCGGGCCGCCATCAATTTCAATCCTGGCGATCTGCGGCTCGAGAATGCCGTCGGGCAGCTGGCTGCGGATTTGCGACACGGCATCGCGCACGTCGTTGGTCGCTCGATCGATCGGGACGCCGATCGCGAACTGGACGACGGTGCGCGAATTGCCTTCGCTCACATAAGAGGTGATCTCGTCGACGCCGTTGATGCTGCGAACGGCGGCTTCGATCCGCTGAGTCACCTGCATCTCGAGCTCGGGCGGGGCCGCGCCAGGTTGCGACACGGAAATGGAGACGGCCGGAAAGCTGATGTCCGGATTCTGGTTCACGTCCATCCGCAAGAAGCTGATGATGCCGGCGAGCGTCAGCGCGATGAACAGCACGATCGGTGCAACCGGATTGCGGATCGCCCAGGCAGAGATATTCTTGAAATTCATGGTGCTGCCTTACCGGCCGACCTTCACGGTTGGCTTCACCTTATCGCCTGGATTGAGGAAGGCGCCGGCTGAATAGACGACCTTCTCGTCCCCGCTCAGGCCGCTTCGGATGGTGATGCCGGAATCGGATACATCGCCGACCTTTACCTCGCGACGGGCGACGATATTATCGGGCGTGACGATATAGACATAGTTGCCCTTGATGTCGCTGAGCACGGCGCTCTCGGGCAATTGCGGTGCGGTCGTCCGACCGGCCGTGATCTGTGCGGAGGCGAACCCCCCGGGGCGTAAGGCAGGGTTGTAGGGAAGCTGGATGCGTGCTGTACCCTGCCGGGTTAGCGGATCGATCACCGGTGAGAGCTGCCACACCGTGCCGTTAAAGGATTGCGACGAACCAACCGGCGTGACCACCGCCGTCGATCCGACGTGCAGGCGCGCGACATCGCCCTCGGACATCAGCGCCTTGATTTCAAGCTCGCCGCCCTTGGCCACTCGGAACAGGGCGCCATTCGACGGGCCGACCACCTGGCCGGGCTCGACCGCGCGGGTCAGCACGAGCCCCGCCTCGGGCGAACGGATATCGAGCCGCCCCATACGCGCCTGCGCCTGGCCTAGCTGCGCCTGGGCGACTGCCACGCGTGCGATCGCGGCATCGCGGGTTGCCGCCTTGCGCTCGAGGTCGGCCTTGGAAATGAAGCCGCGGGCAACCAGAGCCTGGGCGCGCTCATAGTCCGATCGGGCAATATCGGCGTCGGCGCGCGCGACACGCACCGAAGCGGCAAGCGACCCTGCCTCCTGCGACTGCACCGAACGCTCGATCGTGGCGAGCGTCTGCCCGGCTTTCACCCAATCGCCCGGTTCGACGAGGACGCGCTGTACCATGCCGCCTTCCCCCGCGACGCCGACCGGCATTTCGCGCTTCGCCGCGAGTGAGCCGGTCGCCGAAATAACCGATGCGACATCCGCCCGTCCGGGCACGATGATGGTGACGGTGGGGGCCGTATCGGGTGTCGGTGCCGTTTTTTTGCGGCCGAACACCATCATCGCGATTACGACGATCAGCCCGATCGCCACGACGCCAGCAATGATCATCAGCCGCCGACGGCGTACCGAACCGTCGTCAAGACCATAAGCGGCATAATCGGATGCATCCTGATGGATGCCGGATTCGACGTTCATCCCCACACACTTTCTCTTCGCGAGCTATCGCAGCCCCAGCATGGCGGCTGTATTATATTAATAAGGCACCTCGCTCAAGGCCGGGATTCACGTTCCCCTTTCCCGCACTTGAACGGACACTGCCGGCAGACGTTCAGCCCTTGTGCAGCCTTACCCAAGCATTCACTCTAGCATGTCCATCAAAAGCGGCAATCGACGACTGAACCAAATTGGATAAGATATGAACAAATTTCCTACAGTTTTTGGATCAATATTGCTAGCATCAGCGTCATTCGTGCCCGGAGGCGCCTTCGCACAGAATTCGGCGCCTGTCATCAACGGTACACGGCTGGATATTGTCGCGACGGGCGAGGTTGAGGCGGTCCCCGATATTGCGCTGATCGGGGCGGGGGTCGTGACGCAGGCCCCGTCCGCCGGCGATGCAATGGCCGAAAATGCACGCAGGATGGCGGGTACGCTCGCCACGTTGCGAAAGGCCGGGATCGCGGACCGGGATATCCAGACAAGTGCGGTCAATCTCAGCCCGCAATATAAATATGCGGACAATCAGCCGCCGGTCATCACCGGCTATCAGGCGACGAGCCGGGTCAGCATACGCTTTCGCGAGGTGAGAAAGGCCGGTACGATACTCGATGCGCTGGTGACCGCTGGGGCCAACCAGATCGACGGCCCCAGCCTGCAGATCGACCATCCCGAACCGCTGCTCGATCAGGCGCGCGAACGGGCAATGGCGCAGGCACGCATGCGCGCCGAGCTCTATGCGAAGGCCGGGGGCCTGCAGATTCGGCGGATCGTGGCGATCAGCGAGGGTAATGTCGAATCGCCGCCGCGGCCGATGCCGATGGTAGCCATGGCGCGGTTCAAGGAAGCTGCCGATACCGCCATTCAGCCGGGTGAACAGAAGCTCTCGGTCAGCGTGTCCGTCACATACGAACTGCAATAAGCGCGGACGCAACAAAAAGCCGCCGGCATCATGCCGGCGGCCAATAGTCTTTCATTTCGGAAAGGCGTTAACGCACCGCACCGCGACGGACGAGATTGATGATCGCCAGCAGGATGACCGCGCCGAGGAAGGCGCTGAGCCAACCATACATGCCGCCGCCGATGGTTGGTCCGAAGAGGACGCCGCCGATGAACGATCCGATGATGCCGACAACCACGTTCAGGATGATGCCCTGTTGGCCATCGGTCCGCATGACGATGCTGGCGAGCCAGCCGATGATGCCGCCCACGATAAGAAAAATAATAAGATTCATTGCACCCTCCTGTTCCATGAGGAACGGCCGCCGCCGGTAGCGAAAGCCATCAGGAGTAAATACGTTCAAGCGCGGCCGTAGTTCCTTTTGCCTCCGGTCCGCGCTTGGCAACGTTGCGAATCAGTATTTCTGTTGTCGCTCGTAAAGCGATTTATAGTGTTGGATGCGCGTGACCCGCAGGCCGGGCATGCCCGATCGCTCGACCGCACGCTGCCATGATGCAAACTCCTCGACGGTGAGCGCATATCGCTCGCACACCTCATCGATACTCAGCAGGCCACCGCTGACCGCTGCTACGACTTCAGCCTTGCGTCGAACCACCCAGCGGGTCGTTCCGGGCGCGGGCAGGCTTTCCAGCGTCAGCGGTTCGCCGAGCGGGCCAATAACCTGGGCGGGACGGATTTTTTGATTCTCAATCATACGCAACCTCGACACGGTCCTGCGACCAAAGCTTGTTTCCCCGTCACCATCCCTAGACAGGGGGGACTCAAGGAAGCTTGAAATGTCAGGGTAAACACGACCGTCATCTTCCTTTACAACAGCTTGTCGGCAAAATGCGCGGCGGCTTCCTTATGGAAGCTGCCGAGCATGACGGCCCGAGCATCCTGCCAGCCATCCTCGCAGCGCAGGACGGCGATGGCAGGCTCTGACGATCGCGCCCGGGGCGGCGCATTCGTCAGACTGTTAGCCAGTTGCGCCGTCGGCGTTTCGGCCTGGGCGGCGTCAAGCGCCGCACGCAGAACCTCAAAGTCCGGAGCGGCGAGGGGTTGGCATTTAAGGGCGTCAAATTCGTCGAATGAGATCTTCACGCCCGCCTCCCTGCACTGGTGTCTCCAGCTCATGAACGGGTGATTCAGCCAATTCTTTAGCGCCCGGGTGACGATTGTCGCCACGGCCGGAATGGCGAATGCCGCCGCTTGCTGCTAAAGGCGCCGAATGGATGGTGATTTTCAGATTGTCGGCCGCGAAGGGGCTGCTTCGCTCAAAGGCGCGCGCATCGTCGTGGCGATGTCGGGCGGCGTCGACAGCTCGGTCGTCGCGGCGCTGGCCGCCAGGACGGGCGCCGAAACCATCGGCGTGACGCTGCAGCTCTACGATCATGGCGCGGCGGTCGGGCGTACCGGCAGCTGCTGTGCCGGCCAGGATATACGCGATGCGCGCGCCGTCGCCGATCGCATCGGCATCGCGCATTATGTCTTTGATTATGAAAGCCGCTTTCGCGATTCGGTGATTGCCGACTTTGCCGATGAATATGCGGCCGGGCGGACCCCGATTCCGTGCGTGCGCTGCAATCAGGGCGTAAAATTTACCGATCTGTTCGGCATCGCCCGCGATCTCGGCGCGGATTGCCTGGCGACCGGCCATTATGTCCGGCGGGCGATCGGTGCCGATGGCCAGGCGCAATTGCACCGTGCGGCCGATCCGGCGCGGGATCAGAGCTATTTCCTGTTCGCCACGACGCAGGATCAGCTCGATTATCTGCGATTCCCGCTCGGTGGCATGCCGAAGCCTCGCGTGCGCGAGATCGCGGCGGAAATCGGTCTTGGTGTTGCCGCCAAGCCCGACAGCCAGGACATCTGCTTCGTGCCCGACGGCGATTATGCGAAGATCGTCCGAAAGCTGCGCCCCGAGGCGGCCGATCCCGGCGATATTGTCGACCTGCAGGGGCGCGTGCTCGGCCGGCACAAGGGGCTGATCCACTTCACCGTCGGGCAGCGCCGCGGGATCGAGATCGGCGGCAGCCCGGAGCCGCTCTACGTGGTGCGGCTCGATCCGCTAGCCAAGCGGCTGATAGTCGGGCCGCGGCGTGCGCTGGCGGTATCCGCGGCTGCGCTCGACGATATCAACTGGATCGGCGGCGATTATGTCGGCCCGGTGACTGCGAAGGTCCGCTCGCTCGCGAAGCCGGTGCCGGCGCGCTTCGATGGCCAGGCCGTGCATTTCGATCAGCCCGAATATGGCGTGTCGCCGGGGCAGGCCGCAGTACTCTATGCCGGTGAGCGGATATTGGGGGGGGGCTGGATCCGCGAGACGGTGTCGGCCGCGCTGGAGGATGTCGCGGCTTGAGGCGCTTTTTTGCAATTCTTACTGAAGCATCATCCGGGGCTTCGCGCGGGGAGCATTTAACTTGTGTTGAAAAACCCAGTTGCGGCCGTTCCTGCCACTTTTGGGCAAAGCATGTTCATGCAGCCGTGGGGCCCCGCAGCCGAGTGGTATAGGCGTGTGGCACAAGCTGTGTGACTTGAGGGCAGATCCTCAGACAGGGAATGCCGAAGCGTTCAGGATTTTCCGGAGGCTGCTATGGCCATGTTTACGATCAGCGGGGCGGGCGCGTCACTGCGATTTCGATTTCGGGAAAGGGTAGCGGCCTGGAGCCGGCATGCCGAAGCAATGTTTGCATTGTCGCGGCTTCCTCGCTCTGTTCCCGCACCATGAGGGCCGCGGCACGGGCGACGGTCGGCGTCTCGGCATGGCGGTCGGCAAAGCGGGCCATTGGTATGGCGCTGAGATGGTGCCGGAGCATCAGCTGCAGGAACAGGATATCGAGCGATTTTCCGCTGGCGGCGCGCAGCTGATTCAGTTCCGCCGATGACGCCATTCCCGGCATCCCGCCGGATGCCGAGCATAGCCGGGCATAGGCTTGTTCCGGGGTCCATGACTGTCCCGCTGAGGTGTCCATCCACGCCATCGACGATGTTTGCGGCAACAAGGGACGGCGCCACATCTTGAGCCAGCCGCGCATTTCACCGATTTCGAGCAACTGGTTGTGCGTGATCTGCGAGGCCAGGCCGGTAATTTGGGGTGATGCGCTTCCCGCAACGATGCCTGCCATCACGACGGCCTGGTCATGATGCTGGGCCATATGCTGCAGGAAGCCGACATCGACCGTTCCGCCGGCGACCTCGCGGACTGGAACGTGCTGATGCGCGCGCCACCACATCGCCCCGGCCGAAACGACCGCCAAGCCGAGCAAAATGCCCAGCGCTACGGAAAGGCTCAGTCGAGCGCGATCAACCGCGAGCGGGCGCATGAGCAGGCTGTTCATCAGCCTGCTCAATCGTCCGAGGGCCGGACCTGCGTCGCCGGATCACCGGCGTTCGACGGCTGCCGGTACACGCCATTGGTGAATCGCAGCACCTGGACGCCATTGTCCTGGCACGTCGCCCAGAGCTGATCGCTACCCACGAAGCGGGGCGGCGAAGTGCACCATTCCGCTGTAAGCTTCGCGGTATATTCGCTGGAGCCGAACACGCCGTTGGCGTGCTCCGATCCCTGCAGAAGCACATTTTTGCCCGTCTGCGCAGGCGGGTTGTAATAAGCGATCTCGCGAATATCGTTCGGCCCGGTCGTGCCGAACACGCGGATGCCCGAATTGAAATAACCACAGGCGATCGCAGTCGGCTCATCGCGGCGATCCACGGTGCAGTAATGGCTGTAATATCCCGCGAACAGACCCGTTCCCTTGGTATCGCTGCTCGCGACCGTGCTGTTCGCCGGCAATTGGATTTCAAGTTGCAGGTTCCGCACGATAACGGGGTTGGTTTCATCGGAAATGTCGATGATCCGCACCGTGCCAAATTCGTCCGGAGCGATCAGATAGGGGTGCCCGCCCCATGTCACGGGAATGGTCATCTGGGCCGCGCCGGTCGAGTTCCACGAGACTGAGCCAAGCTCGCGGATGGTTGGCACGGGTGCGCGCCGTTGAATGTCGCTGACGTCGAAAATGCGAATGCCCGCCGGATTCAAGCTCGCGATATAGAGTCTGTTTCCATCTTTGCTGAACGAAAAGCCGTGATTGAACGTGCCGGTGCTGCCCACGAAGACGATCGTGGGCAGCTTGGGGTTCGATACGTCGATTGCGGTCAGGACCCCGAGCGCAAAACCGGCAGCCCAATAGGTCATGCCGTCGGGCGACCAGCCGCCTTCGTGGCCCAGGACGTTTGCCGGGATGCTCAGATTGCCGATGCCGTTCTGGAGCTCGGGCGCTGCGCAGCCCTTGTTGAGGTCATAGACCTCGAAGAAAGCCCCGCCGACCGCGACCCCGCCGGATACGCCGCCGAGCAGTCCCCGCTTCTCGTTGACTTTCAGGCTTTCCCAGGGGCTCAGCATCGATGCGGTGGTCAGGCGCGTGGCGAAGCGCGGCCGCGCCGGATCGCTCAAATCGACCACCTGGACACCAGGCGAGCGTTTCAACAGTCCGGTCAATGTCGTCGCCATATAGGCGCAATTGCGGTAGAAGGGGTTCACCCACGATCCGCCTTCGCCCTGATATCGACCGACCAGTTCGAGGTTGCAGCGGTAGCCCTGCTTGCTGCGGCCGCTATTGCGATCGGCTAGCGGCACCTGACCTTGCAATCCCGTTTCCGGCAGCGAGCCGGCGCCGCAATTCGCGTGCGGAATCACGTCGCTGTCGAGCGAGGCCGTCGTGAGTGAAGCCGACGCGGTTTGCCCGGTTGACGACGTGTTTTGGGTGGAACTGTCGGCGGCGGCGGCGGCGGTGCTGGTATCACCGGCGCTGTTGCTGCTGCTCGACTGGGCCGCGATCAAGGCAATGCCCGATACGGCCATGACGGCTGCTGCCGTTCCCACGATAACCTTGCCGGAAAATTGCATGTTCTCTCTCCATAGGGCCCAGCATCGACAGGCTGGATTGCTTCCGTGCATTGCGGATCACACTCACCCACTTGGCGCCAGTGGTGCAATGCTGTGCCCCACTATTTGTGGTAATATTTCAAGGTGTGGAAGAAATAATCTCAGTATTACTACATAATAAAATTTGGTAATAGATTATGATCGACGGAATTTGTTCATCTATGCTAAAAAATTAACAATATTAGAAATTTTATGTGCACAATGAGGCGCAATCCCCCAGCAATACCGGGGGATTGTTTATTCCAAGTCGTAAATGCGCCTAATAATATTTTTAATTAGGAGCGCATTGCCAATTCGAAGAAACTGGCGCGTTAGTTCCAGGTGCCGCTGCCGAAATGGATCCGCAGGCGTGCGCCGTAGAACCTGGGCCGGCCAAGGCTGCGCGAATCGTAGCCGAGGCTTCCAAGGAGGCCGTTGGTCGACACGACCGTGTTCTGGTTGGTCACATTCTGTGCCCAGAGGCCAAGGTCGAGCGGTCGTCCCGCGATGGAGGACCAGTCGAGGAACAGGTCCAACTGGTTGACCGCGGTCGCCAGCGGGCCGGTGGCCGCAGTCTGATACCTGTCGACGTGGCGATACGTCGCACCAAGGCTGAGGTCACCGGATTCTTTCGGAATGGGAACCAGTAACGTGCCGGTGATCGCGGCGGACAATTTAGGCGAATATGACAGTACGCCTCCGGCCTGTGCCGACAAGCTGGCGACATAGCCGAAATCCAGAATATTCTGTGGCACGGTCAGGTCTTTTACTTTGGTATTCAGGTAGGTCACCGTCCCGTTCAGGCGAAACCGATGGTAAAAGGTAAGTGTCGAGTCCAGTTCGGCGCCATAAATGTGCGAACTGCCTGCATTGATGATCGTCGTCGTGAGCGGCAGCGGCCGGTTGTCGGTGGGATTGGCGTCGATCAGCGAGGCCTGAATTTGCTGGTTGGCAAAGTTCGAGTAAAAGCCTGCCACGTTGAAGGTCCCCGAAATCGGTCCGCGGAACTGCGTTTTGAGGCCTATTTCATAGCTATCGAGCTTTTCCGCATCGTAGCCGTTGAACCCCGGCTGGGCCGTCGCAACCACGCCGCCCTGGCGATAGCCGCGCGAGTAGGTTGCGTAGGTCATGATCCCCGGCGAAAGGTCGTAGGCGACGTTGAGCGTCCAGGTCGGCGCCTCGGTCGTGCGGCTGTCCTGATAGGCGCAATTCGTCAGGCCGGTGTAGCCGGGACCGCAGATGCGACCCTGTGGCGCGACCAAGTCGACCGGATTGAGGGGAGTCGGATCCGGGGTGAAGATCACCGACTGCAGCTGCGAATAGACCTCCGATTTGTCTTTCGAGTAGCGAATCCCGGCGGTCAGATGCAGAGCGTCCGTCAGATCGTAAGTTCCCTGGGCGTAAATGCCCAGATTGGTAAACTTCGTCGATAATGTCGTGTCGTTCAACGAACTTGCCGGCGAGGCCAGGCAGCGGACATTGGCGATGTCGACATCGACATTACAGATGGAGCCGAACGAGGGAGAGTAGTTCCGCAGGCGCTTCGGAGGCGTGCTCTTCTCGAAATAGGTTCCGGCTTGCCATTTCAAACGGCCCGACAAGGACGTGCCGCTAACCTGAAACTCCTCAGTGAAATTGCGCTGCCAGTTGCTATATTGACCTTCTGGAAGATTGTTCTGCGGCGTAAATATAAAGGTGTCCGGCGGAAAAAAGTTGAGCGGCCCGAGCAGGGTGGTCGGCCATGTTCCGCCGATCGTCGAGGCCTCAAATTTCTGTCTCGAGTCCGAATAAGAGAAGATATTCTTCAGGCGTAGGTTGTCGCTGATCTGGAACGTCGTGTGATTGATAAGCTGATAGACCTTCGTGTAGGCTTGTGGGGTCTTTGCATAAGATGCGACCTGATAGAAATCGCCGCTCTGCTGCAAGCGCTGCACGTCGCCGGAAGCAAAGGCCCCAAATCCGACGGCCGGGTCAGCGGCATAGACTTGCACTTGTTCGGGCTGGTGATCGGTGAAGAAATAAGAGCCGACCGTGTAGTTCTCGATATCCGGAGTAATCTCCCATAGCGCGCTTCCGCGAACGGCGATGTAATCGACATCGGCGAAACGGCCGGTGCCAACGCCGGTGACGTTCTTGATCACTCCGTCGCGCTTCATATGATCGACGCCGAAGCGCAGCTTGAAGGTTGAAGAAACAGGGATGTTGATGACACCCTGAATGCGATGCATGGCATAGTTGCCGTAGCTGCCTTCAAGATAGCCTTCGAATTTGTCGGTAGGGCGCTTCGGCTGCAGCAGGACGGCACCGCCGGTCGTGTTGCGTCCGAACAGGGTTCCTTGTGGCCCCTTGAGGACCTGAACATTCTCGAGGTCGAAAAGATTGCTGGGATTAGCGCCCTCGCCCGAACCCGTGAACTGATTGCCGCCCCGCGGCGCCACAACCTCTGCGAAATAGCTGCCGACGGTCGCTGAAGTGCGCAATTCCTGGCTGAAGCCACGAATGGCAAAGGACGTTTGTTCCGAACTGTAGCGCTGGTTCGCCGTGAGCCCGGGGACATATTTCGTCAGGTCGGCGGCATTGGTGATATTGTACCTGGCAAGTTCCTTATTGGATACGACATTCAACGAGATCGGCACATCCTGGGCAATTTCGTCTTGGCGGCGTGCCTGAACGATGATTTCCTCGGTCTCGCCGTTCGATTTCTGCGCCGAGGAATCCCCCGTATTGTCGGCCCCCTTCGCGGCCCACGCTTCGCCCCCCCCGACAACGGCGACTGCGGCCACTCCCGCAACAAGGATAAACCTGAATTGTACTTTCCTCATGATATCTCCTCTTCCCGTTATTATCTCGCGTGTATTTCACGTGTTTTTTGATTTTTGGCTCAGTTCAATCACTCGACGGCCGGTACCGTTCGCTAGTGGCCAGGATTTCCCTTTAAGAACTCTGACAGGGCTGAATTCCAGAAGAAATATTCAGCATTATTTCGATATCGTAGATTTCCGACTGTCAACTGATCGAGGATTAGTGATGATTGTAAGAAAATTGGCTAAAGCAGCGAAGAAAAATGAAAATAACAATATAGAATAAATTAGCGAATTGCATTCGGGGAGCGCCAGCGTGGCCCCCCCCCCGCCCCGACGAGCAGCGGCAAATTCCTGCCGCCGCCAGATCGGTTCTGTTCGTCAGCGCATCAGGCGTGGACCCGTGCCCGCCACAGATCTTCCTGCAGCATGCCATCGATCTCCGGCATGCGCTCCTCGCCTTCCGGTTCGGCGAGATATTGGCCGCGCGTGTGGAAGTGCGCGATCAGTTCTTTGCTAAGCGGCTCGTGCTTGCCGAATATTGCCTCCAAAGGCACGCCGATCCTGGCCGCGATCGAGTCGAGCTTTGCCTTGTCCAGGCCGAGCGCATTGATAGCGTTCTGGCCCATGATACCGATCGCCTCATCCCTGGGGATGTTGCCAAGCGCGTCACGCAGCCACTCGATCGTATTGGGCCAGGTGCCCTCGCCATGCGGATAGTCGCGTCCGAACCCAAGTCGGCTGATGTCGAGGTCGTGACGCATTGCGACCTCGCACCTGCGGATGAACGAGAGGCCGTTGAAGCAGTTGGTCGTCCAATATTCGCTCGGCTTGCGCCTGGCCGGCAGGACGTCGCGGTGTGCCTCGAACTGTTCGTCGAGATAGTTGAAGACGCGGCCCATCCAGTCACCGTAGATCTCACTAAGCACGAGCTTGAGGCGGGGGTAGCGATCGAACACGCCTCCCATCATCAACTGCCACATGGCGCGGCGTGGCTTGACGCTTGCGAAGACCTTGCCCTCGAAGAACTGCTTCGAAAGCTTTTCGATCGCGGTCGCAACATCGGACTGTTCTTCGCGGATGGTCTGGCCAATGCGGTGAAACATCGCGCCGAGCTCGCCCTGACGTTCGCCCTGGCCGGCATGCATCCAAAGCAATATCCCGCGTTCCTCGCAGCGCGCCCAGAACGGATCCCAATATTTGTCGAACAGCGGTGGTTGGCCAGGATAAGTGGTGAAGCCGGGCAGAGTGGTCGCCTTGAAACCATGATCGGCGATCCAGTCGAGTTCCTCGATGAGTTCGTCGACGCTACGCCATGGCGCAGAGCCGAGGATGCCGATCAGATAGAGCCGGTCAGGCTCGGAACCAAAGGTGTCGTACAGCCAGCGGTTATAGGCCTTCACGCCCGCGTTGCAGCGATCCATGGTATGATCGCGATTCGACGACTGGTAGAACAGGCCGGTTGCGCGCGGGTCGCCACTATGGATGAACTCGGCGGCGATGCCTTCGCGATCCATTTCCTGCATACGGATCTTGTGATCCCAGACGCCGAGCCCGTAGCCGTTACGTACCGCGCCATCATGGTCATAGATGTCGTAAAGATCGGCATTGTGCATGCGTTTGAAGAAGTGACTGCTCACACCGATGAAGTCGCTGTTTTCCTGGTTCAGTACAGGCAGGAAGTCATGATAACGCTTGTCCAGGTATTTCGGCCAGGCATCTGGGGGCATTTGTGCGTGCCCGTCCATCGAAACAATCGTGAGCCTTTCCATCTGCAATCCATCCTTTCTTTATAGTGTGTGACATCGGGCGCCGTGGTGTCTGCCAGCGGGCGTCTGAGGCGAATCCATGTTGTCGCCGTAACCGTACATCAATGTACACTTAATGAGGTAGATGTCCATGTGTGTTTTTCGGGGCAGCCAATTTCGTGGAGGACGGAACTTCGTCGCGCCTCGATGTCCGGTTGCGCGCGGCTGTCCGTAAGCTGCTCGCCGAGGCTGGTTCCAGCGCCATCACGCGCATTTTTGCACAGGTGATCGACTATCGCGAATGGCCGATGCGACCGGATGATTACGTAGATCGCTCAGGCGCTTTGGCGGGTTAGATCGCAGTCAAAGCGGCCAATCTGTCGAGGACATGGGGCCGGATGCAGAAATGGAGGGATGTCGCAGAGCCAGGCGAGGAAATTGCATGCGAAGATTGAACATGGCCGCAGAGATGACGCAGGTGTCGGGCGTCCGTTCGTTCGGCATTGTCCGCAAGCTGGGCTTCGCCTTTGGTCTGCCGGGATTCCTCGCCGGGTGCAGTTTTGCCCCATCCCATATCAGACCGGCCCAGCCAGTGCCCCAGACCTTTGCGGAAACCGCCCCGCCGGGCGTCTCGATTGCTCGGATCGGCTGGCAGGACTTCTTCCGAGAGTCCCAGCTGCAATTCTTGATCACACAGGCGCTGGCGAACAATCGCGAGATCAGGGTCGCGACAGGGCGGGTCGCAGAAGCGCGGGCATCCTGGCGCATCCAGGGGGCCGCGCTATATCCCCAGTTCGATGCGGTAGCGACAGGAACCCGCGGCCGAACGCCTGCCGATCTTTCGGCGACCGGCCAGGCGGCCACCGGTAACCAGATCTATGCGCAACTCAGCGCGAGTTGGGAAATCGACTTCTGGGGACGTCTGCGCAACCTGAACGATGCGGCACGGGCACAATATCTGGCGACCGAGGAAGCCCGGCGCGCGGTCGCGACCGATCTCATCGCGCAAGTCGCGAACGGCTACCTGATCGAGCGCGAATATGAAGAGCGCGTCGCGATCGCCCAACGGACGATCGCGACGCGCGAGGAATCGCTGCGGATCGTGCGGCGGCGCTATGAGGTCGGCGCTGGCTCGAAGCTCGACATGGCGCAGGCGCAAACCCTGCTGGCGCAGGCGCAGACTACGTTGCAGGCGCTCGACCAGGATCGCGCCATCAATCGCAACGCTCTCGCTTTGCTGGTGGGGCAACCCGTGGAGATTGCCCCCGGGCCGCTTGGTCTCACGCAGGCGAGCCCCGAATATATCCTGCCGGCGGGGCTACCTTCCGAACTGCTCGTAAACCGCCCTGATATCGTCGAGGCCGAATATGCGCTGCGTGCCGCCAATGCGAATATCGGTGCCGCCCGCGCCGCCTTTTTCCCGAATATCAGCCTCACCGGCGCCTTGGGTACGGCGAGCAGCGAACTGGGGGGCCTATTCAAGGCGGGGAGCGGAGCATGGAGCTTCACGCCCACGATGTCGGTGCCGCTGTTCAACGCCGGCCAGCTCAGAGCCGACGTCGATGTTGCCAGGGCCCGTCGTGACATCGCCGTTGCGAACTATGAGCGGACCGTTCAGTCCGCCTTCCGCGACGTATCCGACGCATTGGTCCGTCGCCGGCAGCTGGGGCTGCAGATCGAGAGCATGCGAACCATGCTGGAGGCGACGCGGGAGCGCGCCCGCCTTGCCCAGTTGCTGTTCGACAATGGCCGCTCCGCATATCTGGAAGTGCTCGACGCACAACGCGATCTCTTCGCGACCGAGCAGTCGCTGGTTCAGCTGCGCAGGGCGGAGCTGGCCAGCATCATCAGCCTCTATGCCGCCCTTGGCGGGGGTTTCCTGGCAAACCCGGCTTTCGACATCAACGCACAAAACAGGAGCCCGGCACGATGAACATGCCCCCGCAGAAATGGCTCATCCGGGGCGGTATCGCTCTTGTGCTCGTGCTGACAGGCGTTGTCCTCTGGTATCTGATGAAGCCGGCCGGGCTGCCCGATGGCATCGTCAGCGGCAACGGCCGGATCGAGGGGGTCGAGGTCGACATCTCCGCCAAGACCTCCGGACGTATTCGCGACATCGTCGCCAATGAAGGCGACTTCGTGAAGGTGGGGCAGGTCGTGGCGCATATGGACATCGATGTCCTCAAGGCCCAGCATTCGGAGGCGCAAGCCCAATATGCGCAGGCGCTCAACGCCGTCGGCACCGCGCAAAGCCAGGTCGCACAGCGCGAGAGCGAGCGGGCCGCATCGTTGGCGGGGCTCCGCCAGCGTCAGGCCGAACTGAATGCGGCGCGCAAACGGCTCGGGCGCTCCGAGACGCTTGCGCGGGAAGGGGCAACGCCCGTCCAGGAGCGTGACGACGACGAGGCTCAGGCGGAGGGCGCAAGTGCCGCCGTCGAAGCCGCGAGGGCTCAACTCGCGGCGACCGAAGCGGCGATCGGAACCGCGCGCAGCCAGGTTATCGGCGCGCGTTCCCAGGTCGATGCCGCGCGCGCGACGATCGAGCGGATCGACGCCGACATTCGCGACAGCGACCTGAAGGCGCCGGTCGATGGTCGCATCCAGTATCGCGTCGCCCAGCCCGGCGAAGTGGTCGCAGGGGGCGGGCGTGTTCTCAATCTCGTCAATCTTGGCGACATCTACATGACCTTCTTCCTTCCCGAGACCGTCGTCGGGCGGATCGCGATGGGAACAGAGGTGCGGATCGTGCTCGACGCAGCGCCGAACTACACGATCCCGGCGACAATCTCGTTCGTCGCCGATGTGGCGCAATTCACCCCGAAGACGGTCGAGACCGCCAGCGAGCGACAGAAGCTGATGTTCCGCGTGAAGGCGCGGATCGATCCGAATCTGCTTCGCAAGCATCTTGCCCAGGTGAAGACCGGTTTGCCCGGCATGGCCTATGTCCGCGCCGATCCGAAGATCGCCTGGCCCGCTTCGCTGACCGAGAACCTGGTGCGATGAACGCGGCACTTCCGCCGGTCATCGTCTTTGCCAATCTCGGGCTGACCTATGGCGAGACGAAGGCGCTCGACGATGTCTCGCTGGAGATGCCATCGGGACGGATGATCGGACTCATCGGCCCCGATGGAGTCGGAAAATCGAGCCTGCTGGCGCTGATCGCGGGTGCCCGCGCGATGCAGGCCGGATCGCTGGCCGTGCTCGGCGGCGACATGCGCGAAACGCGCCACCGAAACGACGCGTGCCCCCGCATAGCCTATATGCCCCAGGGGCTGGGCAAGAATCTCTATCTCACGCTGTCGATCTTCGAGAATATCGATTTTTTCGGCAGGCTGTTCGGCCAAGGCCATGCCGAGCGCGAAGCGCGCATATCGGACCTGCTCAAGGCGACCGGGCTGGCGCCTTTCCGTGATCGTCCTGCCGGCAAATTGTCCGGCGGCATGAAGCAGAAGCTCGGCCTGTGCTGCGCTCTGATCCACGATCCGGACCTCCTGATTCTCGATGAGCCGACCACCGGCGTCGATCCTTTGTCGCGTCGCCAGTTCTGGGATTTGATCGACCGGATTCGGTCGGGCCGACCGGGGATGAGCGTCATCGTCGCCACCGCCTATATGGAAGAGGCTGCGCGCTTCGAGTGGCTGGTCGCGATGAATGCCGGCAAGATCCTGGCAACCGGCACGCCGCAGGAGATTATGAGCCGGACCGCGACCGACAGCCTGGACGCTGCTTTCGTCGAGCTCTTGCCGGAAGACATTCGCGAAGGGCACCAGCCCGTCAGGATTGCCCCAGCCGGGCGACCGACCGGCGAAGGTTACGCGATCGAGGCGCATCACCTTACCAAAAGGTTCGGCGAATTCGCCGCCGTCGAAGATGTCAGCTTCGAAATCCCGCGCGGCGAGATCTTCGGGTTCCTCGGTTCGAACGGGTGCGGCAAGACAACGACGATGAAGATGCTCACGGGCCTCCTGCCAGCGACCGCGGGAACCGCGAAGCTGTTCGGCGGGGTGGTGGACCCCAGGGATCTGACGATCCGCAAACGCGTCGGATATATGAGCCAGGCTTTCTCGCTCTACAGCGAGTTGACCGTCCTTCAGAATCTCGATCTCCACGCGCGCATCTTCAAGTTGGACGAAGCGGCGATTCCCGCGCGGATCGAGGAAATCGCCCGGCAGTTCGACCTCGAAAAGGTCATGGATGTGCTGCCCGACGCGTTGCCGCTCGGCATCCGCCAGCGTCTGTCACTCGCCGTCGCTACCATCCACGCGCCCGACATACTCATCCTCGATGAGCCGACCTCGGGTGTCGACCCGGTCGCGCGCGACGCCTTCTGGCAAATCCTGGCCGATCTCTCGCGCCGCGACGGCGTGACCATCTTCGTGTCGACGCATTTCATGAACGAGGCCGAGCTTTGCGACCGGATCTCGCTGATGCACGCGGGCAGGGTGCTCGTCACCGATACGCCGAAGGCCATCCGCGAAGGGCGGTCTGCCGCAACGCTCGAACAGGCGTTCATCGCTTATCTCGAGGAAGCGATCGGCACGCCCCCAGCCGAGCCGGACCTGCACCTGTCCGGCAGCATGAAGGGGGCGGAATCGTCTCTTCCGAACTCGCCGGCCTCTTCCCGTCGGCGGATGTTCGATCCCGGCAGGATGCTGAGCTACACCCGGCGCGAGACGCTCGAGCTGATCCGCGATCCGATCCGTGCGACGATCGCGGTGCTGGGCACGGTGATCCTGATGTTTGTCATCGGTTTCGGCATCAATCTCGACGTCCAGGATCTCAGCTTTGCCGTGCTCGACCGTGACGACAGTGCCATCAGCCGCGATTATACCGCCGAGATTGCCGGTTCGCGCTATTTCATCGAACAGGCGCCACTGACCAACTATGACGATCTCGACCGGCGCATGCGTGCCGGCACGCTGAACCTGGCGATCGAGATCCCCCCCGGCTTCGGCCGCGATGTGCTGCGAGGCAGGAATGTCCAGGTCGGCGGCTGGGTCGATGGCTCGAATCCCAACCGCGCCGAAACCGTCCGGGGCTATGTCCAGGGTGTCCATGCCGCATGGCTCGAGGAAAAGGCGCGGCAGGCCGGCCAAAACGCGTCGGGCGGCTTCAATATGGAGATACGCTATCGCTACAATCCGGACGTCAAGAGCCTGGTAGCGATGGTGCCTGCGGTGATCCCGCTTCTGCTGATCTTGATTCCCGCGATGCTGGCGACCTTGAGCGTCGTACGGGAGAAGGAGGTGGGGTCGATCACCAACCTCTATGTGACGCCCGTGACGCGGGTAGAATTCCTTGTCGGCAAGCAGATTCCCTATGTCGGGCTGGCGATGCTGAACTTCCTCCTGCTGTGGCTCTTCGCGGTAGTCCTCTTCCGCGTGCCCTTCACGGGCAGCGTGCTGGTCTATGCGCTGGCAGGGTTTCTCTATGTGGTCGCGGCCACCGGCATCGGTCTGGTGATCTCCGCCTTCATGAAAAGCCAGATTGCGGCGGTGTTCGCGACCACGATGCTGACGATGCTGCCCGCGGTACAGTTTTCCGGGCTGATCGATCCCGTTTCGTCGCTGGAAGGCTTCGGCGCCTTCATCGCCCGCATCTATCCCACCACCTATTTCACCACGATCTCGCGCGGGGTTTTTTCCAAGGCGCTGGGCTTCCAGGAACTGACCGGCTCGTTGTTGCCGCTGGCGATCGCGGTCCCCGTGCTGGCGGCACTCGGTTCGGTGCTTGTGAAGAAGCAGGAGCGCTAGGCGATGTGGTCCTCGAACATCGTTCAGCTCGGTATCAAGGAACTTCGCGGCCTGCTGCGCGATCCGGTGATGCTCGTGCTGATCGTCTTCTCCTTCACGATTTCCGTCTATACCGCGTCCACATCAGCGCCCGAGACGCTCAATCGCGCGACGATCGCGATCGTGGACGAGGATCATTCGCCTTTGTCGACGCGCATCACGACGGCGTTCTACCTGCCGTATTTCATGACGCCGGAGTTGATCTCGATTCCCGAGATGGATCGTCGAATGGACAATGGGCTCGACACATTCGCTCTCGATATTCCGCCCAATTTCCAACGTGATCTGCTCGCCGGCCGTTCGCCGGCCGTCCAGTTGAACGTGGACGCGACGCGCATGTCCCAGGCCCTGAGCGGAGGCGGTTATGTCCAGCAGATGGTGTCCAGCGAGATCAGCGAATTCCTGCTGCGATATCGAACATCGGCCGCGCCGCCGGTCGAACTCACATTGCGGGCGCGCTTCAACCCCGAGCTCAACAAGGGGCGCTTCACCGCCCTGACCCACATCATCGACAGCATTACGATGTTGTCGATCATCCTGGCGGGCTCGGCGCTCATCCGCGAACGTGAGCACGGCACCATCGAACATCTGCTCGTCATGCCGGTTACCCCGCTGGAGATCATGATCAGCAAGATCTGGTCGATGGGGCTTGTGGTGGTGCTGGCCTCGACCTTCTCCCTTCTCGTCGTCGCTCAGGGATTGCTTCACGTACCCCTTCACGGCTCTTTCATGTTGTTCCTTTGGGGCGCCGTGCTGCAGATCTTCGCGACGGCATCGCTTGGCATATTTCTGGCGACGGTAGCGGGGTCCATGCCCAAATTTGGCCTGCTGCTCATCCTGGTTCTGTTGCCGCTGCAAATCCTGTCGGGCGGCACCACGCCGCGCGAGAGCATGCCCGCAGCTATTCAGATCGTCATGCTGGCCGCGCCGAATACGCATTTCATCATCCTGGCGCAGGCCGTCTTGGTGCGAGGAGCGGGGCTGGACGTCGTGTGGCCACAGCTTCTGATGCTGTTCCTGATCGGGGCAGGGTTGTTCGCTTTCTCGCTCCGCCGATTCCGTGCGTTCCTGAGATAGCCGATCGGGGCGGGACAACTTATTTAGCGAACGGACTGTGGATCGATGCCAGGCGCGGCATCCTTGGGCTGAAACCAAGGAGTCAGTATGGGCGATTGGCCTGCATTACCGTTGATTCGCCAATGCTATCGCCGCGCCTTCGATGCCGTACCGGCGGTCGGATACGACTGCTGGCTGCAGGAAGGGGCATCCGACCGCCATGGTGCCGCGCTCGGCTATCGTCGGGCCGATAGCACGCCTTTGTTCCTCGAAAGCTATCTTGACCAGCCGATCGAAACGCTTGCGAGCGCCTCCCTCGGGCGGGAAGTGCCGCGGACCGGTATCGTCGAAATCGGCAATTTCGCCGCGGCCGATGGCCATGCCATGATCCGCCTGTGGGCGGCGGCGGCCAATGACCTCGGGCTCGCCAGCGAGATCGCCGCCGCGACGCTGACCGCGCCGATGCGCGCCATGTTCGCGCGCATCGGCGTGCCGATCCGAGTGCTGGGGCCGGCGCGCGCCGACCGGCTGGGTGCGGCAGCGGCGCGTTGGGGCCGCTACTACAAGGCTGATCCGCAAGTCTGCATCGGCGAGATCGGGCCGGGTCAGCAGGCCATTGCCGCGTTCATGGCCCGCAGGCGCCACCGGCCAGCGGCATAACCGCAACTTGCGCGGCGATCCGGTGCCTGGCGATGGCGCGGCCGGACAACCGCGCCATGGGATGGGTCTGAGGCCCTTCCGGCCAACCCCAACATGCGCAAATATGTTGATCAGGTGGCAAACAAGGCCCCGAAATCCATTGTGACCGCGGTCAAGCTGCAAGGCCTGATCAGGCTGCACCGTGTTTTCCGTCGTTCGACGATGGCCGAGCGGAAAAGCCACCCTTCGCTTCAGGACCGGTTCGGGCTAAAAGCCTTTCTGCGCATAATCAATTCGGTTATCTCCGTTGAAAGGGGAGTTGCCGCCATGAACTTCGAGTGGCTGTGCTGGGTGATCGCCGCACCGAACATCGCGCGGATCGGCCCCACGTCCGCAGGTTCGGCGATCCAGAGGCTCCCATGACGACTCCGGCGTACACGGTCGATCGGGCTGGCCTGTGCCTGAGCACGCTTCACCCCGATCCGCACCGGCATGTCCGCGACGACGTCGAGCGGCTCATTCGCATTGCCGGCAAGGCGGGTTTCCGAAGCCTGGCGTTCCAGCCGAACTGGGTCGCGAGCTACGGCACCATTGAAACCCGCAGGCTGCTCCAGGATGAAGGCATGTTCGCCAGCGCGCTTGAGGGCGGGATGAACTGGGGCGAAGGACCCGAAGGCGGCACCGCAGATGCCGACCGGTTGCTCGATGCGGCATCGGCGATCGGGGCGCGCGTGCTCCATGCCGCCAACATGGCGCCGCAACTCAACTCTCTCTCGCAAGCTGCGGACGGTTTCGCCACCTTGTGCGAGCGGGCACGCGCGCACGATATCCAGGTGAGTCTGGAATTCATGCCATGGTATGCGGTACCCGATCTCAAGACCGCGTGGCGCATCGTGCAGAAGGCCGGAGCGGATAATGGCGGGATCTGCCTCGATTTCGGGCACTGGCACAATCAGCCTGGCGGACCGGATTTCGATTTGTTGCGCACGATCCCCGGAGACCGCATTTCCTACGTTCAGCCGACCGATGCCCCGTCTGCGGAGTTCACGTCCGCGACAGACTATTTCGCGCGGAACATCACCCAGCGGCCGTTGCCGGGGGAGGGCAACATCGATGTCCCCGCGATCTTCGCGGCGCTGGCCGACATCGGCGCAGAGCCCTGCTTCGCCTATCAGGTCTGTAACGTCGCATTGGCAAGCGAGGGTGCGGAATCGATGGCGGCCAAGCTTCACGCCAACGCCGAACAGTTCTTCGTCTGAGTTCAACCGGGACCACGAAATTGGCCGAGCCCTTGCTGATGATCGCACGCAATCTTGAACCGGCATCGCCGTTTGCGGGCGTTTGACAGGCGATATCTATCAAGCATCCGGGCAGTCGATTTGACGTAACGATGGCCAACCCGTCACTGAGGCGGCAATTCGAGTATGCGATGGAGAGTCATGTGCCAGCCTTTGCCGATGCGGACGACATTGCGATGGTCGAGCGGCTGATCGCCGCACATGGAGGGCGTGGTGCCTTGTTGCCCGTGTTGCATGCGGTGCAGGATGCGTTCGGCTATATCGACGAAGCGGTCATCCCGCTGATCGCATCGGGCCTGAACCTGACCCGGGCCGAGGTACATGGCGTCGTCAGTTTTTATCATGATTTCCGGTCGGCGCCGGCGGGGCGCCATGTCGTCAAGCTCTGCCGTGCCGAGAGCTGCCAGGCGCGGGGGGCTGCCGCGCTGGAGGTGGCGGCCGTCGAACGGCTGGGCGTAAAGATGGGATCGACCCGGGCCGACGGGCAGGTGACCTTGGAGCCGGTTTACTGCCTCGGCCTGTGTGCCACCGGGCCGAATGCGCTTGTCGACGGGGCGCCGGTGGCGCGGCTCGATGCGGCTGGGCTGGATGCGATCGCAGCGCGGGTGGCGGCATGACGCGGGTCTTCATATCGGCCGACATGGCATCGGTCGCGCTCGGCGCCGACAACATCGCCGAAGCCTTCGCCGCTGCGGGATGCGATGTCGTGCGGACGGGCAGCCATGGCCTGTTTTCGATCGAGCCGCTGGTCGAGGTGGAGGGCGAGCAGGGGCGCATCGCCTACGGTCCGGTTGCGGCGGGCGATGTTGCGGCGATCCTGGCCGGGACGCATGCCAACCGGCTCGGGCGGGTCGCCGATCTGCCCTTCTTTACCGCGCAACAGCGTTTCACCTTCGGGCGGTGCGGCGTGATCGATCCGCTCAGCCTCGACGATTATGCTGTGCATGACGGCTGGGCCGGGCTGCACACCGCGCGCGAGATGGCGCCGGCGGCCGTCGTCGCAGTGGTTAGGGAATCCGGGCTGCGCGGGCGCGGCGGGGCGGGTTTCCCGACCGGCATCAAGTGGCAGACGGTGCTCGATGCGCCGGGCCCGGAAAAGTTCATCGTCTGCAATGCCGATGAGGGCGACAGCGGCACCTTCGCCGATCGCATGCTGATGGAGGGCGATCCCTACGGGCTGATCGAGGGCATGGCGATTGCCGGGCATGCCGTCGGGGCGAACCACGGCTATGTCTATATCCGCTCCGAATATCCGTTCGCGATCCGCGCGATGCAGGCGGCGATCGAACGTTCGGCCGGGATCGTAGCCCCTTTCATACTCGAGGTTCGGGTAGGAGCCGGGGCTTATGTGTGCGGCGAGGAAACTGCCCTGCTCGAATCGATCGAGGGCAAGCGCGGGCAGGTGCGCGCCAAGCCGCCCTTGCCCGCGCATGCCGGCCTGTTCGGCAAGCCGACGGTGATCAACAACGTCCTGTCGCTCGCCGCGGTGCCGTTCATCCTGCGCGAGGGTGCGGCGGCCTATGCGGCGGTCGGCTATGGCCGGTCGCGTGGGACCATGCCGATCCAGATCGCCGGCAATATCCGGCATGGCGGGCTGTATGAGATCGGCTTCGGCATCACCCTGCGCGAGCTTGTCGAACAGGTTGGCGGCGGTACGGCCAGCGGCCGGCCGGTGCGTGCGGTGCAGGTCGGCGGGCCGCTCGGCGCCTATTTCCCGCCTTCGATGTTCGATCTGGCCTTCGATTATGAGACCTTCGCCGCGGCCGGTGGGTTGATCGGCCATGCCGGGATCACCGTGTTCGACGATACGGTCGACATGGCGCATATGGCGCGTTTCGCGATGGAATTCTGCGCGATCGAGAGCTGCGGAAAATGTACGCCGTGCCGGATCGGATCGACGCGCGGGGTCGAGATAATCGACCGCATCCGCTTGGGGCGAACGCGATCCGTCGATCAGGATGTCGCGACGCTGCGCGATCTTTGTGATACGATGAAATACGGATCGCTCTGCGCGCTCGGTGGGTTCACACCCTATCCGGTGCTGAGCGCGCTCGATCATTTTCCCGAGGATTTCGGCGGATCGGCCCCCGCCGTCGCGGCGGAGTAAGCGTCATGGCATGGATCGGCGAAATAGACCTCGGTACCAAGGCCGCTCCGGTCGCTGCGCAGGCGCTGGTGGCACTCACTATCGATGGCCAGCGGACAGAGGTGCCCGAAGGCACGTCCGTCATGCGCGCTGCCGCTTTGATGGGCACCAGCATCCCAAGATTATGTGCAACCGACAGTCTTGAAAGCTTCGGATCGTGCCGGCTGTGCCTGGTCGAGATCGAGGGCCGCGCGGGCTACCCGGCATCCTGCACCACGCCGGTCGCCGCGGACATGGTGGTGCACACGCAGACGCCGAAACTGAAGAGCCTGCGCAAAGGGGTGATGGAGCTCTATATCTCCGATCATCCGCTCGATTGCCTGACCTGTTCGGCCAATGGCAATTGCGAACTGCAGGACATGGCCGGCGCGGTGGGGCTGCGCGACGTGCGCTACGGCTATGACGGCGACAATCATCTGAGCGCTGCGAAGGATGAATCCAACCCCTATTTCACCTTCGATGCCACCAAGTGCATTGTCTGTTCGCGCTGCGTGCGGGCGTGCGACGAGGTGCAGGGCACGTTCGCGCTGACGGTGCAGGGGCGTGGCTTCGAATCGCAGATCGTCGCGAGCCAGAATGACGGTTTCCTGGCCTCCGAATGCGTTTCGTGCGGCGCCTGCGTGCAGGCCTGCCCGACATCGGCGTTGATCGAAAATAGCGTGATCGACATCGGCACGCCCGATCGTGCGGTCGTCACCACCTGCGCCTATTGCGGCGTGGGCTGCACCTTCCGGGCGGAGATGCGTGGCGAGGAACTGGTGCGGATGGTACCGTGGAAGGATGGCAAGGCCAATCGCGGCCATAGCTGCGTCAAGGGCCGTTTCGCCTGGGGGTACGCAAACCATAAGGAACGCATCCTCAATCCGATGATCCGCACGAGCATCGATCAGCCGTGGCGCGAGGTGAGCTGGGATGAGGCGATCGCTTATGCGGCCTCCGAATTCCGCCGCATCCAGGCCCAATATGGTACGCGCAGCGTGGGCGGCATCACCTCCTCGCGCTGCACCAATGAAGAGACCTTCCTCGTCCAGAAGCTCATCCGCCAGGGCTTCGGCAACAACAATGTCGATACCTGCGCCAGGGTCTGCCATTCGCCGACCGGCTATGGGCTGAAGACCACCTTCGGCACGTCGGCCGGCACCCAGGATTTCGACAGCGTCCAGTTCGCCGACGTGATCATGGTCATCGGCGCCAACCCCACCGACGGCCATCCGGTCTTCGCCAGCCGGATGAAACGGCGGCTGCGTGAGGGCGCGCGGCTGATCGTTATCGATCCGCGTCGCATCGATATGGTCCATTCGCCGCATGTCGAGGCCGATTATCATCTGCCGCTGAAGCCTGGCACCAATGTCGCGCTGCTCACCGCGATCGCGCATGTGATCGTGACCGAGGGCTTATATGATGAAACCTTCATTCGCGATCGTTGTGACTGGGATGAGTTTGCCGACTGGGCGGCTTTCGTATCCGAACCCGCGCGCGCGCCCGAAGCGATCGAACCGCTGACCGACGTGCCGGCGTCCGACGTGCGCGGCGCGGCGCGGCTCTATGCCACCGGCGGCAATGGCGCGATCTATTATGGTCTCGGCGTCACCGAGCATAGCCAGGGATCGTCGACGGTGATGGCGATCGCCAATCTGGCGATGGCGACCGGCAATCTGGGCCGCGAGGGCGTGGGCGTGAACCCGCTCAGAGGGCAGAACAATGTCCAGGGCGCGTGCGATATGGGCAGCTTCCCGCACGAATTTTCGGGCTATCGCCATGTCTCCGATGGTGCCACCCGTGCCTTGTTCGAGGAGGCGTGGGGCGTGCCGCTCGACGCCGAGCCGGGGCTGCGTATCCCCAATATGCTCGATGCCGCGACCGATGGCGTGTTCAAGGCCTTGTTCGTGCAGGGTGAGGATATTCTCCAGTCCGATCCCAACACCCATCATGTCGCGGCGGGACTCGCCGCGATGGAATGCGTGGTGGTGCAGGATCTGTTTTTGAACGAAACCGCGAACTACGCGCATGTCTTCCTGCCCGGATCGACCTTCCTCGAAAAGGACGGCACTTTCACCAATGCCGAACGCCGTATCCAGCGCGTACGCAAGGTGATGGAGCCCAGGAACGGCCTTGCCGACTGGGAGATCGTCCAAAATGTCGCCAATGCGATGGGGCTCGGCTGGTCCTATGCCCATCCGTCGCAGATCATGGACGAGATCGCCCGGCTGACACCGACCTTCGCCAAGGTCAGCTACGCCGCGCTCGACGAACATGGTTCGCTGCAATGGCCGGCGACCGAGGCGATGCCGGCGGGCACGCCGACCATGCACATTGGCGGCTTCGCGCGCGGCAAGGGCAAGTTCGTGATCACCGATTATGTGCCGACCGACGAAAAGACCGGGCCGCGCTTCCCGCTGCTGCTCACGACCGGTCGGATTCTCAGCCATTATAATGTCGGGGCGCAGACCAGGCGGACCGACAACGTTGTGTGGCATCCCGAGGATCGGTTGGAGATCCATCCACAGGACGCCGAAAATCGCGGCGTCAAGGATGGCGACTGGGTGAGCCTGCGCAGCCGCGCCGGTGAGACGACCCTGCGCGCGGTGGTGACCGATCGGGTGGCGCCTGGTGTCGTCTATACGACCTTCCATCACCCGGAGACCCAGGCCAATGTCGTCACCACCGACTTTTCGGATTGGGCCACCAACTGCCCGGAATATAAAGTGACGGCGGTGCAGGTCGCTCCGTCGAACGGGCCCAGCGACTGGCAGATTCGCTATGATCAACTGTCGCACCGATCGCGCCGGATCAGCGCCGCCGTGGCTGCGGAATAGGGCAGAGCCGATGATGAGCAATCTCGAGCGGCTGGTCTATATGGCCAACCAGATCGCCCGCAACTTCGCGGCGACGGGCGATGAGGCGGCGGCGAGGGCAACCGCCGATCATATCATGGCATTCTGGGATCCGCGGATGAGGGCGCAACTCGTCGATCGGCTGGCGGCCGCGCCCGAAAGTCTCGAACCGCCGGCGCGGCAGGCGGCGACTATCCTGCGCGATCGGGGAGATCGCGGCCGTGCAACATCGGTCCGTGACGATTTCTGAAAAGGGTGTCGCGGCTGCAAAGGGGTATGCGCGGGCGCAGTGACGTCCGGCCCTATATCGTTACGGGCGGCTATCAAGCAGCGGATCGTTCAAAACATCAGATCGATCAATGCCGGTATCGCGGCCGCCGGAACGGTCATGACCGGCTCACTGTCGGGTAGCGGTATCGGCGCCATGCATTCGAGGAAGGCGACGTCTTCTCTCTCCTTGGCAGACATTTTCTCGAAACGGCGCACGACCTCTTCCAGATCCTCGGGTTCCGAGTATCCGCCATCGTTGGTCACAAGCCATGCTGCGGTCCACCAAGGGATTTCCATGCGACATCCTGCTAATCAGAAGAGGTGAACGGGGCGTAAAACTTTCGTCAAAAGAAGGGCCTGACCACTAGGTATTTTTGCCTATCGGCGAGTGGACTTTTGCGGGATGCCGGCTCCTTCCGATCGATGGTCTTTTACGGGAACGTAATCACTCCGGTGGTAACCATCAACGATCGCTGGAGGAGTGGCCGATGTTTTCCACCGAAGTTACCGTTGTCGAATCGCGCCGCCAGGACGTGCGGCTCCCGGTCGACCTGCGCGCGCGCTATGGGAGTGCCGGCTCTCCCACCCGCGCGCTTTGCCGCATTCTCGATGTCACGAAGCGTGGCGCGCGGCTGCGAGTCTATTGCGATCTCGAACCGAATACGACGATCACGTTGGTACTGCCGATGTCCGGGGCCGTCCGGGCACGGGTGATGTGGGCCAATGACTTTGAGGCCGGATGCAAATTTCACACACCGTTGGGCGAAAGCGAACTCGATACGATCTTCAAGCTCGGGCACGCCTGACCGGTTGCCTGGCACTGTTCATTCGCGAGCAGCGATCGGACGTTGCACTTTGATTCGGAGGCATTAAGGCGCATGCAGATGCCGGCGTCGGGGCCGGGCCGAAGCAAAGGGAGCGGGGAAGATGAGCGTCATCATCAAGGAAGCCGATCTTATCGAAAGCGTCGCCGACGCGCTCCAATATATCTCTTATTACCATCCCATGGATTATATTCGCGCGCTGGGCGTGGCCTATGAGGCCGAACAGGGCCCGGCCGCCAAGGATGCGATCGCGCAGATCCTGACGAACAGCCGGATGTGCGCCGAAGGGCACCGCCCGATCTGCCAGGATACCGGCATCGTCACCGTCTTCATCAAATGGGGCCAGCAGTGCGTGCTCGACAGTCAGAAGTCGCTGCAGGACGTCGTCGATGAAGGCGTGCGCCGTGCCTATCTGCACCCGGAAAATCGCCTGCGCGCGTCGATCCTCAAGGATCCGGCTTTCAGCCGCGTCAACACCAAGGACAACACGCCTTGCGTGCTCAATGTCGAGATGGTGCCGGGCCATCATGTCGACGTGCAGGTCGCGGCCAAGGGCGGCGGTTCGGAGAACAAGTCGAAGTTCGCGATGCTCAATCCGTCCGAATCGATCGTCGACTGGGTGCTCGAAATGGTCCCGAAAATGGGCGCTGGCTGGTGCCCGCCGGGCATGCTCGGCATCGGCATCGGCGGCACCGCCGAAAAGGCTATGACGCTCGCCAAGGAATCGCTGATGGGCGATATCGACATGGCCCAGCTCAAGCTGCGCGGGCCGCAGACCGATATCGAGAAGCTCCGCGTCGAGATTTTCGACAAGGTCAACGCGCTTGGCATCGGTGCGCAGGGGCTCGGCGGTCTCGCGACGATCCTCGACGTCAAGATCATGGATTATCCGACCCACGCTGCGTCGAAGCCGATCGCGATGATCCCGAACTGCGCCGCGACCCGTCATGCGCATTTCCATCTCGACGGATCGGGGCCGGCCTATCTCGAGCCGCCGTCGATCGACGAATGGCCGAAGGTCGAATGGACTCCATCGAAGGAGGCGATCCGCGTCGATCTCAACTCGCTGACGCAGGAACAGGTGGCAAGCTGGAAACCCGGCGATCGCATCCTGCTCAACGGCAAGATGCTCACCGGGCGCGATGCCGCGCACAAGCGGATCCAGGACATGCTGGCCAAGGGCGAGGAATTGCCGGTCAGCTTCAAGGGCAGGGTGATCTATTATGTCGGTCCGGTCGATCCGGTGCGCGACGAGGTCGTGGGCCCGGCCGGCCCCACCACCGCGACGCGGATGGACAAGTTTACCGAGATGATGCTCGCCGAAACCGGCCTGATCGCGATGGTCGGCAAGGCCGAGCGCGGCCCGACGGCGATCGAGGCCATCAAGAAGCACAAGGCCGCCTATCTGATGGCGGTCGGCGGGGCGGCCTATCTGGTCGCGCGCGCGATCAAGGGGGCCAAGGTCGTCGGTTTCGAGGACCTCGGCATGGAGGCGATCTACGAATTCGACGTCAAGGACATGCCGGTGACGGTGGCTGTCGATTCCACCGGTGAGAGCGTCCATCACACTGCGCCGCTCGTGTGGCGCGAGAAGATCGCGAAGATGAAGGCGCTGGAAACGGCATGACGGCGTTGGGGCGCCAAAAAGCGCCCCGCGCCGCCTTTCCCGGCTGAGCCGCTTCAGCGCCGATCGTGCCCGGTTCCGCCTTCCGTAATGGCCTTCATCTCCTGGGTGAGGCGCGCTTTCGCCTTTCTGCTGCCGAGCCGGCTGACGTACAGGCTCCGTAACCACAGGCGTTTGCCGAACAGGTTTCGGCGGTGTTTGGCAATGCGGTAGCGATCCTGAAGTCGCAACAGGGTCGCGCGAAACAGTGATGGCGGGCGTACGCGCCCGCTCAGCACATAACCGTGCTGGAGCAGCCAGCGCGCGCCTTCATATTCGGCGGCGGCGACATCGGCGGGATCTGCATCGCGCCATTTGCCCACGGGTGCCGCGCGAACCTCACTCGCGTTGTAGCGCAGCAGCTCCGGGGAGAAAGCTACCCCCAGAAATTGGCAAATGCGGCGTAGCTCGCGTTCCGGGTCGCTGGTCAATTTCTCATAATGAACCGTAAGCTGCCGCTCGATCGGCAGCTTGTGTTCCATCCTTTCCCACAATTGCTCGGCCTCGACCCACCAGCGTATGGCGCGCCACACGGTTCCGGCACGGCCGGTTGGAAGTGTCGCCAGCGCGACATCGCGCCCGTCGCGGACCAGGTGAATGAAGCGCGCGTCGGGCCAAAGCCATAACAGCCGATCGAAATGCCGATGCACCGTGGCGCCACGGATTGGGGCATTCTTGGTCGCGGCGACCTGATCGAGAAAGTCGTGCGCGATCCCGGTGAAATTCAGGCGAGGCGCGATCGCCAGCCCGCTCCGCTGGAAGACCCCATTGAGCGACAAGGACCGGACGAACGCGTCGCGCTTCATGAAGCGCCCGTCCGCCGATATCGCGTCGATCAGAAATTCGAAATTGCCGGCAATCGCCACTTGCGGATGACGATCGAGCATCAACCGCAAGAGGGTCGACCCCGATCGTTCCGCGCCGATCAGGAAAACGGGTGGCTCGCTTGCGCTCAGTGGCCCATCCCCGGCATATCGTCGCCAGCGGCGGGCACTGTCTTCGCCTCGGCTTCGATCTCGGCCCCGCTGGAAAAAGTGAACAGCATCGGGATCGCGGTTCCCGGCGTGATCCGCGCGTCGACATCGAACAGCATGGCATGGTTGCCGCTCGGTGCGAATTCCACTTTCGTGCCTGCCGCCACCGGCACATTGGCCATCGGCTTCATCGTCATCATGCCGCCGGCCATGCTGCTTTGATGTAGTTCGATCGATTTCACGACGGCGCTGTCGATGCGCATCAGCCGATCGTCTTTCGATCCGCCAACGATTGTGAAATAGCCCGCGGCCGGCCGGCCGGGGACGGCCGCCAGCCGGACCCAGGCATCGCGAATCTGCGGTTTGTCCGCACTTTTCGGCTTGCAGCCGGGCAGGACGAGCAACGCAAGGGAGAGGATCAGCAGACCGCGCATCAGAAACTCCGGAAATTCCCGCCCTGCATAAGCACCTTCCCGTCTTGCAGCAATAAAATCCCCCCCTATATCGCGCCGGGTAAGTGCAGGTTCGACGGATGCTCGCCTCGTTAGCTGGGGGCATGGCCGGGGACCCGAATAGTGGGGTTGAAAGGACGAGAATGGCCAAAGTTATCGGAATCGATCTGGGTACGACCAACAGCTGCGTCGCCGTGATGGAAGGTGGCAAGCCGAAGGTTATCGAAAATGCGGAAGGCGCGCGCACCACGCCGTCGATCGTCGCCTTCGCCAAGGATGGCGAACGCCTGATCGGTCAGCCGGCCAAGCGTCAGGCGGTCACGAACCCCGACAATACGGTGTTTGCGGTCAAGCGCCTGATCGGCCGCCGTTTCGACGATCCGATCACCAAGAAGGACACCGAACTGGTTCCCTATCACATCGTGAAGGGCGCGAATGGCGACGCATGGGTCAAGGCGGGTGGCGAGGATTATTCGCCATCGCAGATCTCGGCCTTCACCCTGCAGAAGATGAAGGAAACCGCCGAAAGCTATCTGGGTGAGACCGTTACCCAGGCCGTGATCACGGTTCCGGCTTATTTCAACGACGCCCAGCGTCAGGCGACCAAGGATGCGGGCCGCATCGCCGGCCTCGAAGTGCTGCGCATCATCAATGAGCCGACGGCGGCTGCGCTCGCTTATGGCCTCGAGAAGAATGACGGCAAGACGATCGCGGTTTACGATCTCGGCGGCGGCACGTTCGACGTCTCGATCCTCGAGATCGGCGACGGCGTGTTCGAAGTGAAGGCCACCAACGGCGACACCTTCCTGGGCGGCGAGGATTTCGATGCCAAGATCGTGGAATATCTGGCTTCGGATTTCCAGAAGGTCGAGGGCATCGATCTGACGAAGGATCGGCTCGCGTTGCAGCGCTTGAAGGAGGCGGCAGAGAAGGCGAAGATCGAGCTGTCGTCCGCACAGTCGACCGAGGTCAACCTGCCGTTCATCACCGCCGACGCGACCGGGCCGAAGCATCTCGTCAAGGCGATCACCCGCGCCGATCTCGAGCGTCTGGTCGAGGCGCTGATCAAGCGGACGATGGAGCCTACGAAGAAGGCTCTGGCGGATGCGGGCCTCAAGGCCAGCGACATCGACGAGGTCGTCCTCGTCGGCGGCATGACCCGCATGCCCAAGGTGCGTGATGCGGTGAAGGCGTTCTTCGGCAAGGAGCCGCACACCGGCGTCAACCCGGACGAAGTCGTTGCGATGGGTGCGGCGATCCAGGCTGGCGTGCTGCAGGGCGACGTCAAGGACGTGCTGCTGCTCGACGTGACCCCGCTGTCGCTGGGCATCGAGACGCTGGGTGGCGTGTTCACCCGGATGATCGATCGCAACACAACGATCCCGACCAAGAAGTCGCAGACCTATTCGACGGCAGATGACAATCAGAACGCCGTCACGATCCGCGTCTTCCAGGGCGAACGTGAAATGGCGGCCGACAACAAGATGCTCGGCCAGTTCGATCTCGTCGGCATTCCGCCGGCGCCGCGCGGCGTGCCGCAGATCGAGGTGACGTTCGACATCGACGCGAACGGCATCGTCAATGTCCATGCCAAGGACAAGGGCACCGGCAAGGAGCAGCAGATCAAGATCCAGGCTTCGGGCGGATTGTCCGATGCCGATATCGATCAGATGGTGCGCGATGCCGAGCAGTTCGCCGAAGAGGACAAGAAGCGTCGTGCCGAGGCCGAAGCGAAGAACAACGCCGAAAGCCTGATCCATTCGACCGAGCGCCAGCTCGTCGATCATGCCGACAAGATCGATGCCGCCCTTAAGGCCGAGATCGAGGCGGCGATCGCCGAGACCAAGGCGGCTGTCGAGGCCGGCGATGCCGGTTCGATGACCGAAAAGGCACAGGCGCTCGGGCAGGTCGCGATGAAGCTGGGCCAGGCGATCTACGAGAAGGAGCAGGCCGCTGCCGCCTCGCCGTCGAGTGAAGCGCCGCGCAACGATGATGTGGTCGATGCCGAATTCTCGGAAGTCGACGACAAGAAGTAAGGTCGTACATATACCCGGTCCCGCCGATCATGGCGGGGCCGGGATATGGTGCGCGGGGGCGTAATGGCTGATATCGATTTTTACGAGCTTCTCGAGGTCGACAGGACCGCTGACGACAAGACGATCAAGTCGTCCTATCGTCGGCTCGCGATGGTATGCCATCCCGATCGCAATCCGGGCTGCAAGGAGTCCGAGGCCAGGTTCAAGGCGATCAGCGAAGCCTATGATTGCCTGAAGGACCCGCAGAAACGGGCGGCTTATGATCGCTTCGGCAAGGCTGCGTTCCAGAACGGCGCCGGCCAAGGTGGCGGGCAGGGCTTCGAAGGCTTTTCGGACATTTTCGAGAACATCTTCGGCGAATTCATGGGCGGCGGCCGCGGCGGCGGCCGCGGCGTCCAGCGCGGCGCGGATCTGCGCTACGATATGGAAATCACGCTCGAAGATGCCTATGCCGGCAAGCAGGCATCGATCACCGTCGATGTCGCCGAGCAATGCGATACCTGCAACGGCAGTGGCGCGAAGCCGGGCACCAGCGCAACCGGATGCAAGACGTGCGGCGGCCATGGCAAGGTGCGTGCGCAGCAGGGCTTCTTCGTGGTCGAGCGGGCCTGTCCGGCCTGTCATGGCGCGGGGCAGGTCATCTCCGATCCGTGTCGGGAATGTCGCGGCGAAGGGCGGGTCGAAAAGACCAAGACGCTCGATGTCCGCATCCCCGCCGGCGTCGACGAAGGCACGCGGATCCGACTGACCGGTGAAGGCGAGGCGGGCGCGCGCGGTGCGCCGTCGGGCGATCTCTATATCTTCATCCATCTGGCACGGCACGAACTGTTCGAACGTGACGGCACCACCTTGTTCGCACGTGCGCCGATCAGCTTCACGACGGCGGCATTGGGCGGATCGATCGAGGTGCCGGGCCTCGACAAGGCCTGCCACGAAATCCGCATCCCGGCAGGCATTCAGTCCGGCAAGCAGATCCGCCAGCGCGGTGCTGGCATGCCGGTGCTCAACGGGCGCGGCCATGGCGATCTTGTGATCCAGGTCGAGGTCGAGACGCCTATGCGGTTGAGCGCGCGCCAGAAGGAACTGCTCGAGGAATTTCGCGCGACCGAGACCGGTGATGAATGCCCCCAATCGAGCGGATTCTTCTCACGTCTCAAGGGTATGTGGGGCGAGCTTAAGGATTGACCTCTCAATTCCTCCCCGAGCTTGCTCGGGGAGGGGGACCGCCGTAGGCGGTGGAGGGGCTTGCGCAACACCTCTTATGTGGGATCGCCCCTCCACCATCCTTCGGATGGTCCCCCTCCCAGTTCCGGGGAGGAATTGGAAATCGACCACTCCAGCGTCCTCTCCAACACTACCGCCCTGAACGTCGCACAGGTCATTCTCGTCCCCAGCATCTCGCCCAGCAGCGCCAGATCCGCGTCGAACACCGCCGTCACCCGCGCCAATGCTTCGGCGCGGAGCACCGGCTTCTCCGTCATCTGCCAGCCCTTCTTGATCCGGTCGCGCCACGCTTGCGGAACGAGATTTCGGCGGATAGCCGTCACCAGAGGATGATAGACGATCGCGTCCCGCCAGCGGCTGTCGCGAAGCCGGTTGCCCGATGCGTTTTCGCCGTCGAGAAGGTCGTTCCACACCGGCATGGCGGTATAGCCGAGAAAGCGGCAGATCCGCTCCAGTTCCGGTTGCGGCGACCGGCTCAGCCGTTCCATGAACACCGGCAGCACTGAAGCGGGGCCGAATGCTTCGAGCCACGGCCCGATCTGCATTGCATAACGGCCGTAATCGACGAGTTCGGGGTGGCGCTCGATCGCCTCATCGATCGGGCCGTCGATCGCTCGCTCGAGCCAGCCATGGCTGTAATGCGATACCAGCCGGTCGACCGGATGGCGCATGATATAGATGAGCTTCGCGTTCGGCATATGCGCCTTCAGCCGCGGCAGCGCGTCGGGCAAGGTCGGCAGCTTGGTATAATGGGTGCTCGATTCGCCGCACAGATCGCCGGGCGCGGCGGCGGCGAACAGCCCGCGATACCAGTCGAGCCCGCGCGCCCAGCGATCTGCGTCGCTGAAGAAATTGGGTTCCTTCGGCCGCGACATGCAAAATGCCGGCTGCGCCTCGAGCTGGCTGTGCAAGGTGCTCGTCGCGCATTTCATTGCGCCGATGATAACGAAATCGGGAAAGCGGCCGGTCATGAGATCGCCCGATCCCCGTACATCAGCCCGCCGATGCCATAATTATACCTGACGAAATCGCACCATAATCCGGGCGGAGCCAGTTCGGCCCGGCCGCGCAGACGGGCGAGCATCCGTCCCGGCGGCCAGGCCAGCAGCCAGAGCAGGTTCGCGATATGGGTCTGTGCCTTGCCATAGCGTCCGATCATGAACCGTGCGCGTGACGCAAACCAGTAGCGGGGACGCGGGCTTTTGCGCGCCGGTCCCGTCACGCCGGTGGATTGGCCGCCGATATGCACGACGCGGCTGTCGGGAACATGATAGCAGACAAAGCCGGCCTCGGCGGCCTTCGCGCAATAAGCGGTTTCCTCGAAATAGAGGAAATAGCCCTCGTCCATCGGCCCCAGGGCCGCAATGACGGCGCCGCGAATCATCAGATGCGATCCGCTCACCCAATCGACGGCAATCGGCCTGTCCGGGATCCCGATCGCGACCTGATAGCGTCGCAGCAGCCGGCTCAGCGGCCCGAACGCGAGGCCGTCGACGAGTTCGCCGATCGGCGAGGGAAAGCGAAACGCGCTGTGCCGCGGCCGGCCGTCGGGCCACAGACAGCGGCCGCCGACGATGCCGGCATCGGGATGCGAATCCATGAAGCGGACGAGCGCGCCGATGGCATCGGGTTGGGCGATCGTATCAGGATTGATCAGCCAGACATGGTCGGGCTGCGCGATGCGCCGATAATATGCGATTGCGGCATTATTCGCGCCCGCAAAGCCGCGATTGTCGTCAAGCGCCAGCAGGCTGCACCAGCCGGATGCGCCGAGCGCCGCGATAGCTTCGGCGATATGAGACGCCGATCCGTCGTTCGAGCCGTTGTCGACGATGATCGCCTGGACGTCGCCGCGCGAGATCGCCTCGGGCATGATCGCGGTAAGTGCGTCGATGGTAAGGGCGGTTGTGCGATAGTTGACGATGATGGCGAGGATCGATGCAGCCATCATCGTCCGTTCGATCCTCCCGGCGCGGCTTCAACTCGATGCTGCGCCATGCGGTGATGCCCGGCGAACGTGGAAATGACAACGGGCTATCGGTGGATCGGTCGGGCAGGGGGAAGCGCGTAGATTCGAATCGAATTATCGCCGCCGCCCGGAAACCCCATCGGGGCTCCGGAGCGGATCGGCGTGGCCATCGTCATTTCAGAGCGAAAGGATTACGCCAACGGCGAGGGCCTGTGCCGCGATCGCGAGAAAAGCGGTCGTGGCGTTTTCGAAGAAATTCATCGTTCATACTCCTGCGTGCGGGCTCGTAGGCTCGCGTTTGCGCATTGTGCGCTGCAGCAGGCGTTACTCTACCGAATCAGTTGGGTGCAATTTCAGAACGGGGCTGTACGATTGCGGTTCATGCAACCGTGAACGTCGCTCGCAATCGTTAGCCGAACACGCGCGCGAAGATCGTATCGACATGCTTCAGATGATAGCCGAGGTCGAACTTGTCCTCGATCTCGTCGGCGGTGAGCGCGGCCCGCACCTGTGGATCGGCCTTGAGCAGTTCCATCAGCGACAGTTCGCCATCGGAATCCCACACCTTCATCGCGTTCCGTTGCACCAGGCGATAGGAAGCCTCACGGCTCACGCCGGCCTGGGTGAGCGCCAGCAACACGCGCTGCGAGTGGACAAGGCCGCCCATCTTGTCGAGATTCTTCTGCATCCGCGCGGGATAGACGACGAGCTTGTCCATCACGCCGGTCAGCCGGGCGAGTGCGAAATCGAGCGTTATGGTGGCATCGGGGCCGATCATCCGCTCGACCGACGAATGGCTGATGTCGCGTTCGTGCCACAAGGCGACATTTTCAAGCGCGGGTGTAACGAAGCCGCGCACGAGCCGCGCGAGGCCGGTGAGATTTTCGGTGAGCACCGGATTGCGCTTGTGCGGCATCGCCGACGAGCCCTTCTGGCCCGGCGAGAAATATTCCTCGGCCTCGAGCACTTCGGTGCGCTGGAGGTGGCGGACTTCGATCGCCAGCCGTTCGACCGACGAGGCGATCACGCCCAGGGTCGCGAAGAACATCGCGTGGCGATCGCGTGGGATCACCTGGGTCGAAACCGGCTCGATCGCGAGGCCGAGCTTTTCGGCGACATAGGATTCGACGAACGGATCGATGTTCGCGAAGGTGCCGACCGCGCCCGATATCGCGCAGGTCGCGATATCGGCGCGCGCGGCGACCAGCCGTTCGCGGTTGCGGGCGAATTCGGCATAGGCCTGTGCCAGCTTGAGCCCGAACGTGACCGGTTCCGCATGGATGCCATGGCTGCGGCCGATCGTCGGCGTCATCTTGTGCTCGAACGCGCGGCGCTTGAGGACCTCGAGCAACTTGTCGAGATCGGCGAGCAGGATGTCGGATGCGCGGGCAAGCTGCACGGCAAGGCAGGTGTCGAGCACGTCCGAGGATGTCATGCCCTGGTGCATGAAGCGCGCGGGCTCGCCAACATGCTCGGCAACGTTGGTCAGGAAAGCGATCACATCATGCTTCACCTCCGCCTCGATTGCGTCGATCCGCTCGACCTCGAACGCGCCTTTCTCCCAGATCGCCGCTGCGGCCTCCTTCGGCACCACGCCCAGTTCGGCCAGCGCATCGGTGGCGTGCGCCTCGATCTCGAACCAGATCCGGAACCGCGTCTCCGGCTCCCAGATCTTGACCATTTCGGGGCGGGAATAGCGGGGGACCATAAGGCAAACCTTCTCGGATGGCGATGAATGCGGCGCGCCTAGCAGAGGGGAGGAGGAGCGGCAATCATCGTCGGCGGTCGGAAATGGCCGGAGGGGCGAGAGTCTCGGAGGCGCGCGCGTTTCATCGTCGAATCGGCTCGGCTCGGTGCGGATTCGGAAAGCGCGCGAAACCTTCTCGCCGGAACCCTGTTGGTGGGGGAGGCGAAACAGGCGTCACCGCCGACGTTTCGCACTACGAAGGAGAGTTCAATGAACAAGATCATTCTGATCGGCAGCGCGGCCCTTCTGGGCCTGTCGGCCCCGGCATGGACGCAGTCATCGACGCCAAATACGCCTTCGCCCGACATGAGCACGCCGGCACCCGCCGACAACAGCATGCCTGCAGCGGAATCGGCTCCGGCCGCCGCTGCGCCTGCCCCCCCGGCAGCCACGGCGGACCAGAGTTCCGCGCCCTCAACCATGGCGCCAGCGACCCAGACGGCTTCGGGCGCGGCGCCGGCCGGCGCGGTGAATCCCGATGCGGCGGCCAAGGTCAATGCCGATTGGGCCAAATTTGACAAGGGCGGCAAGGGCAAGCTGACGCCGCTCGAATTCGGGACCTTCGTGCTCGCCGCCAAGGGGCAGGACGTGACCGCTCAGGTTGCAAAAAGCGAGCATGGCAAGGCGTCAAACCTTCCGGCCGTGAAGGTGCTGAACGCCACCTCGGCCGAATTCGCCAAGGCCGATACCGACAAGGACAAGGCGATCTCGCCGAACGAACTGGCAGCCTATCTGTCGGCCTGAGGCAACTCGCCCCGTCGCGTGGCTGAGGCTAAGTGAGTGTGAATGGAAAGGGTGGCTTCGGCCGCCCTTTTTATAATAATCCCAGCGCGCGCAGGCTTACCTGCCCGCTTGTTCCCACGACGATATGATCATGCACCGCTATGCCGAGCGGCTTGCCGGCAGCGATGATCTCGCGGGTAAGAGCGATGTCCTGCCGGCTGGGCTGCGGATCGCCGGACGGATGGTTGTGGACGAGGATGATCGCGGCCGATCCGAGGTCGATCGCGCGCCGGATCACCTCGCGGACATGCACGGCGGCCTGGTCGATCGATCCTTCGGATATCAGATCGTCGCGGATCAGCGCATTCCTGGTGTTGAGGTGGAGCACCCGCACCCGCTCGATCGCGCGGTGCGCCATATCGGCATGCAGATAATCGCGCAAAGCCTGCCAGTCCGACAGGATCGGCCGATCGGCGATCCGGGTGCGGAGCAATCGAAGCGCCGATGCTTCGGCGATCTTGAGCGCGGCGACCACGCTTTCGCTCGCGCCGATGCGCAGCAGGGTGTCCGAATCGGCGGAGAGCAGCGCCCCCAGCCCGCCGAAGTCCGCCAGCAATTTGCGCGCCATCGGCTTGGTGTCACGTCGGGGAATGGCGAGCGCGAGCAGATATTCGACAAGCTCATGATCGAGCAGGGCGTCGGGGCCATTGTCGATCAGCCGTCGGCGCAGGCGGGCGCGATGGCCGCTGGCATCGGTGGCGGGATCGGTCTGCTCGGTCATCGCGATTCCGATAGCGTAGTTCGGAACCGCGTTGAACCATGATCCGTTCGGGACGAGTCTTCCGAACTAAGGGGTCGCATCCTGACCCTCAGCCGCTAGAACAAGCCGGATGGAGTCTGTGCCGAAACGCTATCGCGTCCCCCTCGTCATTGCAGGTGCAGGCGTCGCGGCACTCGCCACCGGCGGAATCTGGTTGTGGATTCAGCGGACGCCGATCGCCACCCATTATATCGATGATATGCTGGCGGCGCGCCATGTGGCGGCCAGCTATCGCATAACAGCGCTCGGCTTTCGCACCGAACGGATCGAACATATCCGAATTGGCGATCCCGCCGATCCGGATCTTGTCGCGGACTGGGCGGAGATACGGCTGTCGATCGGGTTCGGCGGCGTCTCTCTGCGGGCGGTCGACGCGGGCGGGGTGCGGCTGCGCGGGCGCCTGATCGACGGCCGGCTATCGCTGGGGGCGATCGATCGGCTGCTGCCGAAGGCGACAGGAGGCGCGCCGTCGCTGCCGGATATCGCCCTCGCGACGCGCGATGCCACGGTGACGATCGAGACGCCGCAAGGCATCGTCCGCGCAAACCTTACGGGCGCTGGCGGGCTGGCCGACGGTTTTCAGGGGAGGCTGTCGCTGGCGTCCGATCGGATCACCGCCGGGGGCTGCGCGGTGGTGGCGCCGAGGGCCGTGCTGACGGTGGCCGTGGCCGAGCGGCGACCTTCGCTGAAGGGGCCTGCCCGTGCGGCCGCGATCGATTGCGCCGCCCGCCATCTCCATATCGTCGAGCCAAGAATGGACGTCGATGGCCGTAGCGAGAGTGATCTGGCACGCTGGCAGGGAGCGCTCGTCCTTCAGCGTGGTGCTCTCTCCGGCGCAGGCGTGACGGTCGCCAATATCGGTGGCCGCATTGATTTCGATGCATCATCGCAGGTTATCAGCGGTGGCGGCTCGTTGTTCGCAGACCGGGCCGAATCGGCCATGGCACGCGCATCCCGGCTTGCGTTCGACGGAGACTACCGGATCGATCCGCGACGTGGCCGGGCGCAGGTCAATGGCACGGCCAGCGTCAAGGACGGGGCGTTGGCGCCCGGCGTTGCCGAGCGGCGGCTGCGGCTGGGCGATGGTTTTGGCGGCACACCCTTGGGGCCGATCGCCACGGCCTGGCAAGGTGCGGTGCTGCGGGCCGGGCGCGCGATCGACGCGCAGGCCGATATTTCGCTGGCGGTTGGCGATGGCGGTGCGCTGCGGATCGAGCGGCTCGATGCATCGTCTGCCAGCGGTGCGCGGCTGCTGATCCGCGGCGAACGTGCCGAGGGCCTTGCGATTCGCTGGCCAGCCGCCGACGTCGTGCTGAACGGGAGCGCCGAATTTGGCGGTGGCGGCCTGCCCGAGTTGCGGCTTAGCCTGCGGCAGGCGACGGCCGGCGCGGCATTGAACGGAACGGCGTCGATGCGGCCCTATCGTGCCGGCGCAGCGCGGCTGGCGTTTACGCCGATCCGTTTCAGCCGCGTCGCCGGGGGAAGCACCGCGATCGAAACCCAAATCATGGCTGACGGGCCGTTGGCCGACGGCCGGGTCGACGGGCTGAGCGTGCCGGTCGCGATCCTGCTGGCGCGCGATGGCGCGATGAGGATCAATCCGAGCTGCGCGCGACTGACGTTCGATCGGTTGAGACTTGCCGGCACGGTGATTGCCAAGGCCGCCCTGCCAGTCTGTCCGCGGGGTGGCGCGATATTCGGCCGGTCGGCAAAAGGGGCGATATTCGGTGGTGCAGTGATCGCGGCACCCAGCCTGCAAGGGCATGTGGGTTCGTCTCCCCTGTCGATCTCGGCGCGATCGATCGACATGGTGGTCGCGAAGCCCGGCTTCTCGATATCCAGGCTTGCGGTCCGCCTGGGCGAGGCCGGTGCGCCTACCCGTTTCGATGCCGACAGCCTCGACGGCCATGTCGATGCGTCGGGAATGAGCGGACATACGGCGGGCGCGACCGGCAAGATCGGCGCCGTGCCGCTGGTGCTAAGCAATGGAGAGGGCGACTGGCGGCTGGCATCGGGCATATTGACCGCGCACGCCGGGCTGCGGGTGGCCGATGCCGAGACGGCCGCCCCGCGCTTCTTGCCGATGCGATCCGATAATGTCGTGCTGACGCTCGCGAACAAGCGAATCACCGCTACGGCTATACTGAAGGAGCCGGCATCCGGCAGGCGGGCCGGTGGCGTGACGATCCACCATGATCTGGCCAGCGGACGCGGCGATGCCACGCTCGACGTTCCCGATCTGACGTTCGACAAGGGGCTCCAGCCCGAACAGCTCACGCCGCTGACGAAGGGCATCATCGCCAATGTGAAGGGCACCGTCGCCGGGCAGGGCCACATAAGGTGGGCGGGCGGCAATGTGACCAGCGACGGGCTGTTTCACACCGATCGCACCGATCTGGCCGCGGCATTCGGCCCCGTGAAGGGGATCAAGGGCGCGATCCGGTTCACCGATCTGCTGGGACTGGTATCGGCGCCGGACCAGGAGGTGCGGATCGCCGAACTGAATCCTGGTATCGCCGTGACCGACGGTGTCATCCGTTATCGGTTGCTACCCGATCGCAAGGTCGCGATCTCCGGCGGGGCATGGCCTTTTTCCGGCGGCAGCCTGACGCTCGACCCGACCACACTCGATCTCGGCCAACCTGTCGCGCGACGATTGACCTTTCGACTCGCCGGCCTTGATGCCGCGACCTTCCTTCAACAGCTCGAATTCAAAAACTTGGCGGTGACGGGGAAATTCGATGGCGTCCTGCCGATCATTTTCGAGGGCGGCAGCGGACGGATCGAGAAGGGGGTGCTCACGGTTCGGCGCGGAGGCGGCACGCTTGCTTATGTAGGAGACGTCACCAACGCCGATCTCGGGCGCTTTTCGCGGCTAGCCTTCGATGCCCTGAAGGCGATGCATTATGATCGCCTGACCATTGAACTAGACGGGTCGCTCGATGCCGAAATCGTCAGCAAGGTGCGATTCGATGGCACGAACGACGCACCCGTTGCCAGCGCGAGCCGCAAGGGCCTGGCCGGCCGATTGCTCGCGCCGCTCACCGGGCTGCCATTTCGTTTCACGATCACGATCACCGCGCCATTCCGCGGACTGGTCAATTCGGCGCAGACCTTCGTCGATCCTTCTATCCTGCTGAAGCAGGCTCCGACCGAACCGCCTGTCGATACGACGGCGCCCATTCAGCCCCGGTAAAGTGAGATCATGCGATGAACTTCCTTACATTGACGACGAAGCGTTGCGGTGCGAGCCTGCGGTCATGATAAAATTGCCTCTGTGCCTGTTGCCCATCGTTTTGTTGACCGGTTGCATTTCGGTGTCCGCGCCTGACAAGCCGATCGAGATCAACCTGAATGTCAATGTGAAGCAGGAGGTGGTCGTCCGTCTTCAAAAGGATGCGGAAGATTTCATCACCAACAACCCGGAGCTTTTCCCGAAATGACGCGCTTTTCCCACTTCATTCTATCGGCCGTGGCGGTCGCAGCGGCCACGGTTGCCGGCACCGCCGCGCTGGCGGCCGATCCGGTGGTGACGGCGGCGCTGGAAAGCGGCGCCGTCGGCGAGCAATGGGACGGCTATCTTGGCTTCGTCCAGCCGCCCGCCGCCGATGTGAAAGCCGCCGTCGACGCGATCAATATCAAGCGTCGTGCAGGCTATACTCAGGTGGCTGCGGCACGAAACGTCACCGTCGATCAGTTCGCACAAACCACAGCGTGCAGCACGTTGCGCGCGGTCAAGCCCGGTCAGGCGTATCGGTTGAAGGATGGCGCGTGGCACAAGCGGGCAGGCAACGAGCCCATCGCCCCTGATTATTGCGGCGGCTGACGCAAATTCTGGCTTTCTCTTGATAAACCGGCGGTATTTCTGTCGGACAATGCCTCTGCCTCCAGGAAGTTGGCCGCAGCGCGGTTGACTCGGGGGAACCCCGTTCCTAAAGGGTTCACGCCTTGGCGGGGTCGCTCGTCGGCATGCGGTCACGCCTCCATGAGGGAGGATGCGTCGCATGGCGGAGAATGGTCCCGGACAAGACCCGGAAGGCATGGATGAGGCCCGCCTGGCGTCGCTCGATGAGCGGTTGAAGGCGGCGCAGGATGCTGAAGCGGCAAGGACGGCGGCGACGCGGAAAAAACCCGACAAGGGATATTCCCAGGGTAATCGCGTGCTGACCGAACTGATCGCGGGGATTGTTGGCGGGGGATTGTTTGGCTGGCTGTTCGATCGCTGGCTGGGCACTTCGCCCTGGCTCCTATTGGTGATGCTGTTCCTCGGAATCGGCGTTGCCTTCAGGAATATCATTCGGATTTCCAACGAGCGCCCGGAATAGCTTCCGGACGCTTTTGGCATAAGCAGGGGTAAGGCAAGCGTGGCGGCCGAATCGGGCAAGATCGATCCAATGCATCAATTCCTCATCGAACCTATGTTCGGTAAGGATTGGGCGATTGCAGGCCATAACATCGCGTTTACGAACAGCGCGATGTGGATGGTCGTCACCTTGATCGCCCTGTGGGTGTTCATGCTGGGAGGTATGAAGCGGGAACTGATCCCCGGCCGCTGGCAGGTCGCCGTCGAAGGTTTCATCGGCTTCATTACGGACATGATGCGCACGAGCATCGGTCCGGAAGGCCGCAAATTCACGCCTTATGTCTTTTCGCTGTTCATGTTCATCCTGATTTCGAACGTGATGGGCATGATGCCGACCGGCATATTCGGCGTGCATCCGTTCACTGTGACGAGCCATCTGACAATTACGGGCGTGCTCGCGATCCTGAGCTTCTCGATCGTGCTGATCGTCGGCTTCGGCCGGCATGGCTTCCACTTCTTCTCTCTGTTCGTGCCGCACGGCACGCCAGGCTATATGATCCCGCTGATCTTCCTGATCGAGCTGTTCTCCTTCATGATCCGGCCTTTCTCGCTCGGCTTGCGATTGTTCGTCGCGATGACCGCGGGCCACATCCTGATGAAGGTGCTCGCGGGCTTCGTGATCAACGGTATCCATGCCGGCGCCTTGACGATTGCCATCGTCACCATCCCGAGTTTCGTGCTGATGATCGGCATCACGCTGCTGGAACTGCTGGTGTGTGCGATCCAGGCCTATGTGTTCGCATTGTTGACCTCGCTCTATCTGAACGACGCGATCAACCTGCACTGAATTTACGACCATCCTTTTCAACCAATCATACCTAAGGAGTTAAAACATGGACGCAGCAGCAGCAAAGCTCATCGGTGCCGGTCTGGCCGCTATCGGTGTCGGTCTCGCGGCGCTCGGCGTGGGCAACGTGTTCGGTTCGTTCCTCGAATCCGCGCTGCGTAACCCGGCCGCTGCCGATGGCCAGCAGGGCCGCCTCTTCATCGGCTTCGCGGCCGCCGAACTTCTCGGCCTGCTCGCGTTCGTCGTTGCGATGATCCTGCTCTTCGTCGCGTAACACAGCTAATGGGGCCGGCTTCTGCCGGTCCCGAAGCGCTGACTAGGGACTCCCGATGCCTCAGATCGCACAAATTGCGGCGACCTATGCTTCGCAGATCTTCTGGTTGCTGATTGTTTTCGGCCTGATCTATTTTGTGATCGGCCAGGGCATGATGCCGAAGATCGAAGCGACCGTCGACGCGCGCGAAAAGAAGATCGCCGACGATCTCGCCGCGGCCCAGGCCGCGCGGGCTCAGGCCGATGCGACCGATGCAGCATATCGGGCCCGTATCGAGGAAGCGCGCGCCGCAGCGACGAAGACCGCCCTGGAAGCCAAGGCCCAGGGTGCTTCGACGATGGCTGCGCGGCTGAAGAAAGCGGATGCCGAGCTCGCCGTGCAGGCTGCGGAGGCAGATGCTTCGCTCAAGGCGGCGACCGCGCAGGCGCTCGCCGAAATCGAAGGCGTTGCCACCGACGCCGCTCGTGACATCGTTGCCAAGGTATCCGGCCTTTCGGTCGATCCGGCCGCAGCGCAAAGTGCGGTGAAAGCCGCGCTGGCGAATAGCTGAGGACGCATCATGACCGATAACGCTTCTGTTGCTAAGCCGATGCCGACCGGTTCCACCCAGGCTGTGGAAGGCGCCGAGCACCATATCGATCCCACCGCGCTGGGCATGAATGCCACCGCATGGGTGTCGCTGGCCATGCTGCTGGTGATCGTATTGATGGTCTGGAAGAAGGTTCCGGCGATCGTCAATGCGATGCTCGACAAAAGGATCGCATTGATCCGCGCGCAACTCGACGAAGCATCGAGCCTGCGCGCCGATGCCGAGAAATTGCGTGCCGAATATGAGGCCAAGGCCAAGGCGGCGGCGTCCGAGGCTGAGCAATTGCTGGCGCACGCTCAGGTTGAGGCCGAGGCGATCGTGAAACAGGCCAAGGTTGATACGGCCGCGCTGATCAAGCGTCGCGGCAAGATGGCCGAGGACAAGATTGCCGCAGCCCAGCGTACGGCGATTGCCGAAGTCCGCGCGACGGCGGCCAATGCGGCAGCCACGGCGGCAGCGAGCCTGATTGCCGAACGGCATGACGCTTCGGCCGACAAGCCGCTCGTCGACCAGGCGATCACCAGGCTGGGAACCACCCGCCTGAATTGATCTGATCGGGCGCTCCGGTCACCCATCAAAGGGGTCCCGCTGGTCATCAGCGGGGCCTTTTTTTGTAATCATTGCCCTCATGGCTGTCGGGTGCCGATCCTCCGCCTCAGCTTGACTCGTAAAGTTGATATCAACATAAGTGGTTCATGCCGGACCCCGCCTTATCCTATTCCACAACGATCCATATCCGGGACACTTGCCTGTGCCTTCAGGTGCAACGTGCGGCGCGGGCGCTGGCCCGGCGCTTCGACGAGGCATTTCGTCCCCTCGATCTCACCAACGGCCAGTTTTCATTGCTGATGTCGCTCAATCGGCCGGAGCCACCTTCGATCGGTGCTGTCGCGGCGTTGTTGGCGATGGACCGCACCACACTGACTGCGGCGATCAAGCCGCTCGAACGGCGCGGCCTGCTGGCGGTATCGGTCGATCCGGCCGACAAGCGCGGTCGGCTCCTGGCGTTGACCCGTGAGGGGCAGGCGCTTCTGGCGCAGGCCGTACCGATCTGGGAGCATCATCACAACGCTCTGGCGGCCGGGATGCCGAATGTCAGCCTGGCTCGTCTCAGCGAGGATCTTCGGGCACTGATCTGACGGCTCAGCTTCCGGACGATCCGGAGCAAGTCGTCCTTTACTCTATGATCATTCCTTGGCTTTATCCTGTCGCGATGGCGGCGATTGCATCGATATGGGCATGGCTGATGATGTTGGGCGGGATGCGGGCGTATCTCGATCGCCAGCTGTCGTCCGGCTTTGCCTTCGCGCTGATTCTGTCGGGCGTGATCGCCCTGCCGCTTCTGTTCAGTCGGAAGACAGGCCTGCTGCGGTCGATGGCGCCTTCCGGGCTGGTTCGCGCTGGCCTCTCGGTGACGATTGTCGCGGTTGCCGTGACTGGTCACATCCAGGAATTGCTCACTCTCATATCCCGCACGACATGAATTGCTTCGGGGGAGTTCAATCTGGCTGGCAAATTCCCTAGATGGGGGATGTGACTGATCCACCTCCCATCGACCGCTTCAATGAAGAAAAAAGCATCTATACCGTGCAGGGATCCGAGGCACCGGATCTTGAAGCCGGCGTAGCCGCGATCCGCAATGTGCTCGAAACCCTCCCGGTGCGGCCCGGCGTCTATCGCATGCAGGATGCGCGGGGCGACGTGCTCTATGTCGGCAAGGCGCGTGCGCTGAAGAACCGCGTCGCCAATTACACGCAGGTAACCCGCCTGCCGAAGCGGCTCCAGCGGATGGTGGCGCAGACCCGCTCGATGACGATCGTGACGACCAATAGCGAGGCGGAGGCGCTGCTGCTCGAGGCGCAGCTGATCAAGCGCTATCGGCCGCCCTATAACGTACTGCTGCGCGACGATAAAAGTTTCCCCTTCATCCTGCTGCGCGAGGATCATGATTTTCCGCGCATCCAGAAGCATCGCGGGGCGCGACGGGCGAAGGGCCAATATTATGGCCCGTTCGCGAGCGCCGGATCGGTCACGCAGACCCTGAACGCTCTGCAGAAGCTGTTCCTGTTGCGCAGTTGCACCGACAGGTTCTTCGCCAATCGGTCGCGTCCGTGCCTGCTCCACCAGATCAAGCGCTGCTCGGCACCATGTGTCGACCGCATCAGCGCCGAAGATTATGCCGACCTGGTCGAGGACGCGAAGGCGTTTCTCGGCGGCAAATCGACGCAGGTCCAGAAGAAGCTCGGCGAGGCAATGAGCGCGGCGGCCGAGGCGATGGATTATGAGATGGCGGCGGTGTTCCGCGATCGGCTGCGCGCATTGACTTTCATCCAGGGATCACAGGCGATCAATGCCGAAGGGCTGGGCGATGCCGATATCTTCGCGCTGCACGCGAAATCCGGTGTGGTGGGTATCCAGGCCTTTTTTATCCGCGGCGGCCAGAATTGGGGGCATCGGAGCTTCTTCCCGGCCCATACCGCCGACGTGCCCGAAGACGAGGTGTTCACCAGCTTCCTGATGCAATTTTACGAGGAAGTGCCGCCGCCCCGCCTTGTGCTCGTCGATCGCGAACCCGCTGAATGCGCGCTGCTCGCGGTCGCGTTGGCCGAGCGGGCGGGCCGCAAGGTACAGGTCAAGGTGCCGCAGCGCGGTGAACAGCGTGGGCTGATGGACCAGGCACGCCGCAATGCGCGGGAGGCGCTCGACCGGCGAATGGCGGAATCGACCACGCAAGGCCGGATCATGCAGGAGATGACCGAGCTGTTCGAACTGGATGGCGTGCCCGACAGGATCGAAGTCTATGACAATAGCCATATCATGGGCACGAATGCGATCGGCGCGATGATCGTCGCCGGACCCGAAGGCTTTCGCAAGAGCGGCTATCGCAAATTCAACATCCGCAATCCCGAAACAGCACCGGGCGACGATTTCGCGATGATGCGCGAGGTGCTGGGGAGGCGTTTTGCGCGGCTGGAGAAAGAGGATCCCGAACGGAGCGGCGGCGAATGGCCCAACCTGTTGCTGATCGACGGAGGTAAGGGGCAGGTGACGGCGGTTTGCAATGTGCTCGAGGAAATGGGCGTGCAGGACGTGCCCGTCGTCGGCATATCGAAGGGGCCCGACCGTAATGCGGGCCGCGAGCATTTTCATCTGCCTGGCGGCCGGGAATCGATGCTGCCGCCGAATTCTCCGTTATTATTTTATCTGCAACGGCTGCGTGATGAAGCACATCGTTTCGCCATCGGCGTACATCGCACAAAAAGAGCGGCCAATTTTACATCCAGCCCGCTGGATGACGTGCCCGGCATCGGCCCGGCACGAAAGAAAGCATTGCTCATGCATTTCGGAACGGCCAAAGCTGTACGAAGTGCTTCGTTGACGGACCTGGAACGTGCGCCGGGTGTTTCGAAGGGGATGGCAAAAGTTATTCACGATTTCTTTCATTCTGGTGGTTAATGCCTAGGAAATGTCATTCAGCCCCCCCCATTTTCGGCCGAACAGACCGGTGACGACGCGCGTCCTCGTCACGATCGATACCGAGCTGACCTGGCGGCCCGGCGAGGGCTGGAACGACTGGCAATCCTCCTATGAACGGTCCTATGAGGCCGCCGGCGTCGGCGTCGGCTATCAACTGCGGATATTGGCGCAGCATGCGTTGAAGGCCTGCTTCTTCGTCGATCCGGTGCCAGCCTGCGTTTACGGCATCGAACCGATCAAGCGGATGGTCGATCCGATCCTGTCGGCGGGACAGGAGGTGCAATTACACCTGCATCCGCAATGGTTTGGTGCCGCGGACGGTCAGACGACCAGCGCGTTCGAACTCAACGAATATGACGAGCAGGCCCAGCGCGACCTGATAGCGCGCGCCCGCGATCTGCTGGTCGAGGCGGGGGTGCCCGAGCCGGTTGCATTTCGTGCGGGCAGCTATGCGGCGAACAGCGATACGCTGCGTGCACTGGCCTCGCTCGGATTTCGCTACGATAGCAGCCATAACGGCCATCAGCACCCGTGGCCGAGCGCGATCGATCTGCCGGTCGATCAGACCACGCCAATCGAGCATCACGGCATAGTTGAAATTCCCGTGACGTTGATCTCCGACGGATCTTCGTCCCGGCATCTACAGATTTGCGCCGTTTCGATGAATGAATTGCGGGCGGCGATCGAACATGCGGATCAGGCGAGCCAGCCGGTTGTCAACATCGTCAGCCATAGTTTCGAACTCGCCAATCGTTTCGGAACGGCTCCGAATCGGGTCCATGTCCGTCGGTTCGAGGCGCTGTGCGATTATCTTTCGAGAGAACGTGCGCGCTTTCCGACGGCGTTTTTTTCCGAATTGCACGATATTGATCTCGATATTCCGTCGCAGTTGCTGCCGTCGATGTCATGGCGCCGGCTCGGGCGGCTCGTCGAACAAATCTGGTCCAATCAGGTCGCCGAGCGCGCCGGCTGAGAGTCTGTCATCCGGCGTGACAGTGCCGGTCGATCGCGCCATGCTCGCATGATGCTGGTTCGGACATCCGCGATATTATGCTCGGTGCTGCCGCATGGCGAACATGGCGCGATCGCGCGTGCGCTGACGCCGGAACATGGCTTGCTGGCGGGCTATGTGCGCGGCGGGCGATCGCGGCGGCAGCGCCCCGTGTTGATGGCCGGAAATCTGCTTGAGGCCGAATATCGCGCGCGGACCGAGGAGCAATTGCCGGGCCTCACAGTCGAACTCATTCACAGCCGCGGTGGGCTGTTGGGCGAACCGTTGCCGGCGGCCGCGATCGACTGGCTCTGCGCGCTGACGGCGATCGCTTTGCCCGAGGCGCAGGCCTTTCCGAACATATATGCGGCGTTGGACGGCGTGCTGGCCGCGATCGAATATGCGCCGGCCGCGCGCGGCTGGGCGGCGGCGGCCGTGCGCTATGAATTGTTGCTTCTGTCGGAACTCGGCTTCGGGCTCGATCTGTCGGCCTGCGTGGCAACGGGATCGCGCGATGATCTGGCGTTCGTCAGCCCCAGGAGCGCCGCCGCCGTCTCGCGGGCTGCCGGTTCCGCGCACGCGGAGCGGCTGCTTCCGCTGCCGGCATTTTTGCTGAGCGGGCAGGGCGAGGGTGACTGGCCGGATATCGTCGATGGTTTCCGCCTCACCGGCTATTTCCTGCGACGCGATATCCTGGGCGATCGTCGAATCGATCCCTGGGCGGCGCGCGAAAGGCTGATCGATCGGATCCGGCGGCTTATCGGCTGAGCAACATCTTGCATGCAGCCATGTGGCAGGGCATGGCCGCGCGCGATAAACTGAAGCTTCGAGGAAAACGTCATGCTCATCGCCCTCCTTCCCGGTGACGGGATCGGTCCCGAAGTCGTCGCGGAGGCCACGCGTGTGCTGAAGGCCGTCGTCGGCGACCGGCTGACGTTTGAAACTGCGGCTGTTGGCGGGGCTGCCTATAAGGTGCATGGCCATCCGCTGCCGCCGGCGACGCTCGATCTGGCGCGCAAGGCCGATGCGATCCTGTTCGGCGCGGTCGGCGATCCTGATTGCGACAAGCTCGAACGCCATTTGCGGCCGGAGCAGGCGATATTGGGCCTGCGCAAGGAACTGACGCTGTTCGCCAATCTGCGGCCCGCCCGGCTGTTTCCCGAACTGGCCGATGCATCGGCGCTGCGGCCCGAGGTTGCGGAACAGATCGACATGGTGATCGTCCGCGAACTCAATGGCGATGTCTATTTCGGCGAAAAAGGAATGCGCAAGACCGCCTCCGGTCGTCGCGAAGGCTATGATATCATGTCCTATAATGAGGACGAGGTGGCACGGATCGCGCGGGTCGGCTTCGAGACCGCACGCGTACGCAAAGGCAAGCTTTGCTCGGTCGACAAGGCCAATGTGCTCGAAACGTCGCAATTGTGGCGCGATGTGGTGATCGAGATATCCTCGGAATATCCCGATATCGAGCTCAGCCATATGTATGTCGACAATGCCGCGATGCAGCTGGTGCGGAATCCCGGCCAGTTCGACGTGATCGTCACCGGCAATCTGTTCGGCGATATCCTGTCCGATCAGGCGTCGATGTGCGCGGGCTCGATCGGCATGCTGCCGTCGGCATCGCTCGATAGCGCGCAGAAGGGCCTGTACGAGCCGATCCACGGTTCGGCACCCGATATTGCCGGCCAGGGCAAGGCCAATCCGCTCGCCACGATCCTCTCGGCTGGGATGATGCTGCGCTACTCGCTGGGGTTGGTGGCCGAGGCTGATCGTATAGAGGCGGCCGTCGCAAAGGCGCTGGCAGGCGGCGCACGCTCGCCGGATCTTGGCGGCAGGATGACGACCACCCAGATGGGCGATACGGTGCTGGCAGCGCTGTAGTTCGAAAATGGGTGCCTATCGTCCCATCAAGGTTCTGGCTGCCGGCAGATAGGTCCGTCCAATCCTGATCCGGCTTTCGTCCTTCATGACGGCATGCCACACGCCCATGCCGTCATGGCTAAGCCGCGAGATGCCGTCGCGACGGACGATGGTCGATCGGTGCAGCCGGATGAATTGCGCGGGATCGAGCCGCCGTTCGAGTTCGGTGATCGTCTGGTGGAGCAGGAAACTGCGCGGGCCGAGGTGGAGGCGCATATAATCGCGCTCGGCCTCGATCCGGTCGATATCCTGTGTTGCGATCCGGATCATTTCCGAACGGTGCGGAACCCAGAATTCCACAGCATATTCCGACGCTGGTGTCGGGTCCCCGATCGGAGCACGTCGCCGATCGATCACGCGAGCCACCGCGCGACCCAATCGATCCTGCGCCACTGGCTTGAGCAGATAGTCGGTCGCCGACAGATCGAATGCCGCCACCGCATATTGATCGAAGGCGGTACAGAAGACGATCGCCGGTCGCCGGTCGAGCTTTTCGACCGCGCGGGCGACGCCGATGCCGTCGAGCCCCGGCATGGCGATGTCGAGCAGCAGCATTTCGGGTTCGAGCGCCTCAATGAGGCGGAGCGCGGCCTCGCCATCCGAAGCGGTGCCGACCAGATCGATCGCCGGTTCGCGGGCGCAAAGGATCTGCAGTCGTTCGATTGCCAGCGGTTCATCGTCGACGACGAGAGTTCGTATCGGTGATTCAGCAGCCATGCCGGATGAGTGGCATGAAAATCGTCGCGCTGAAACCTCCATTGGCAAGCGGGCCGTAGCGGCATGCAGCATCCTCCCCGAAGCGCGCGCGAAGCCGGTCGGTGACGTTCTTCAGCCCGACGCCGGTGCCCTTGCCCGATTCGCCTTCGGTCATCGGATCGCCATCATCCTCCACCGTCAGCACCAATCCATGCGAATCCTCGCGCGCCGAAACACGTACTGTGACTGGGCGTTTCGACCGGGACACACCATATTTGATCGCATTTTCCACCAATGGCTGGAGGATCAGGCACGGGACGCAGGCGGTGAGCAATGACGGGGGAATGGTGATGTCGACGATCAGCCGCTTCGGAAAGCGCACAGCCTCGATATCGAGATAGAGCCGCTGCAGCCGGATCTCCTCGGACAGCAACACGTCGTCGGTCGGATCGGCGGTGAGGCTGGTGCGAAAGAAGGTCGCGAGATTGAGGATCATCTGCTCGGCTTCGTCGCGATTGTCCTTGAGTACGAGACTCGACAATGAATTGAGCGTGTTGAACAGGAAATGCGGATTGACCTGATAGCGCAGCGCGCGCAGCTCGGCATCGCGGGCAGCGGCGCGATATCCCGCCGCCTCGCGCTCTGCACTGCGAACGGCGGCGGCATAAGACAGCGCAAGATAGAGCGCGCCCCAGGCAATGAAGAAGAAATAACCGTTCATCGCCTGGTCCGCGATTTGCGCGGTGACCGACATCTCCTTTTCTTTTTTTGCGTCGGTTGCGCCGCCGCCCACCTGGATCGTCATCGCCTGTTGCGGAATTTGCGGAATCGGGGGAACGGGCGGTATCGGCGGAACCGGGATCTGGATGTTCACGCCATGCTTGCGGGCCTCTTCGACGGCTTCCTGGGCATTGCGGATCGCCTCCTTCGCGGCCTCGCGCGATTCGCGGGCGGCATCGCGGGCCGCGTCCGCTTGCTCCCGGGCGGCGTCGCGCATTTCCTGCGCTGCGTCGCGCGCCGCCTGGGCACGTTCGCGAAGCTGTTCGGCGTCTTCCACCGTCTTGATGATGATCTTGTGGCCGTTCGGCGTCTCCTCCATCGCGATCCGATGATCGATCTGGCGGAAGGCGAGCCAGTTGATCGACGAATAAGCGATGGCAGCGGGCACCGCGAGCAGCGCCACCGCCGTGATGTTGGTCGCCAGCGATCGTGTCGCGAGTGGCCGCATCGCCAGATAGACGATATAGGTCGCCGCCATCGAACCGATGATAACGAAGCCGCGCGCCGCAAGCATTTCGAGCTGATGCCCGCCGCCGACGCCCAGCCACCGGAGCGTCGCGATAACGAAATAGACCAGCCAGAAGCAGAGGATGGAAAGCAGAGCGACACGCGGATGGACCGAAGCTCCGCGCCCGCATTTGATATCGGATGTCATCGTGCTGTTATATCGCAACGCTGCGCGGGAGGCGCGGTAAATGCGTGATGTTGGTCGAACTGGACTGGCTGTTCATCGAAAGTTCAGGTTCGGAACCTCGCCGGAACAGGCGCGGGGGCAGGGCGTTGGTCTTGATACAGGCACATGCCGGAAGGACAATCCCATGACCACCGATTCGCTGCCGAAGGGCAATCCGACCACTCATATTCGCACCGCCCATGACGCGACCGACGACAAGGAACTGGCGCGCAATCCGCACAATGAGGATGCGAAGCTCGACGTCGCGCTCGACGAAAGCTTCCCCACGTCAGATCCGCCGTCCAACACTCAACCGGGCAAAGGCAAGGATCCTGCGCCGTCATCGGGCTATGATGATGAGGCGGAAAAGGCACGGATGAAGGGGAAGGAGTGATCCTGGCGCCTGCGTAAGCGGGGCAATCACCCGTTATCCTTGCCCGCCGGGGCGCCGGGCGCTAAGGCGCGCGCGTCATGAAATATGTCAGCACCAGGGGTGACGCGCCCCGCCTCGGATTCGAAGATGTCACTCTGGCCGGTCTGGCCGCCGATGGCGGTCTGTACGTGCCTGAAGCGTGGCCGCATTTTTCACCCTCCGAGATCGCGGCCCTGCGCGGCCTGTCCTACGCCGATACCGCGGTTGCGGTGATGCGGCCGTTTATCGGCAGCGCCATTGATGATGCCGATCTGAAGGCGCTGTGCGAGACCGCTTATGGCCGTTTTTCGCACGCTGCGGTGACGCCGCTCAAGCAGCTCGATCATCAGCAATGGCTGCTCGAATTGTTCCATGGGCCGACGCTGGCGTTCAAGGACGTCGCGCTGCAATTGCTCGGCTTGCTGTTCGAACGGTTCCTCGCGAAGCGCGATACCCATCTGACGGTGATCGGCGCGACCAGCGGTGACACCGGATCGGCCGCGATCGATGCGCTGGCCGGCCGGGCGAAGGTCGACATCTTCATGCTGCATCCGCTGGGGCGCGTATCCGACGTGCAGCGGCGGCAGATGACGACTGTGCTCGCGCCCAACGTTCACAATATCGCGATCGAAGGCAGCTTCGATGATGCGCAGGCGCTGGTGAAGGCAATGTTCGCCGACCGCGATTTCGCGAGCAGGTTCAACCTGTCGGCGGTCAATTCGATCAACTGGGCGCGGCTGATGGCCCAGATCGTCTATTATTTCTACGCAGCCGTCCGACTGGGCGCGCCCGATCGCGAGGTGGGCTTCTCGGTGCCGACCGGCAATTTCGGTGACGTTTTCGCCGGCTATGTAGCGGCGAAGATGGGCTTGCCGGTGGCGAAGCTGATCGTCGCCACCAACGTCAACGACATCCTCCACCGCGCGCTTTCCGCCGGCGATTATTCGGTGGGTACGGTGAGCCCGACGGCGGCACCGTCTATGGACATTCAGGTCAGTTCGAACTTCGAACGCCTGCTGTTCGATCTGCACGGGCGTGACGGCGTTGCGCTGGCGGCAGCGATGCACGGGTTCGAGGCGACCAAGCGCCTCGAACTGGCGCCGGCGATGCGTGCCGCCGCCGCCGGGCTGTTCGCGAGCGCGCGTATCGATGCCGATGCGATGCAACTGGCGATGCGCTGGGCCTGCGACCGCGCGGGCGAGGTGATCGATCCGCACACGGCGATCGGCCTGGCCGCGGCGCAATCCGCCAATCTCCCGGCCGACGTGCCGATCGTGACGTTGGCGACCGCACATCCGGCGAAGTTTGCCGACGCCGTCGAACGCGCGACCGGGATCCGGCCGTCCTTGCCGGCGCGGATTGGCGGCCTGTTCGACCGAACCGAACGTTACGCGACCCTGCCGGCCGAAATCGGCGCGATCGAGGCGTTCGTCGCCGAACAGGCGGGGGTGGCAGCCTGACTATCCTGCCCGGCCCCCGGCTGCACCGCCTGCCCAACGGCTTCACCATCGCGGCCGAGCCGATGGCCGGTGTCGAGACGGTGGCGGTCGGCCTCCATGTCGATTGCGGCGCGCGTGATGAGGATGCGCGGCTCAACGGCCTCGCGCATCTGTTCGAACATATGGTGTTCAAGGGCGCGGGCGGCCGTTCGGCGCGTGAGATTTCCGAGGCGGTCGAAAATGTCGGCGGCTATCTGAACGCCTTCACCTCGCGCGATCAGACCGCCTTTCAGGCTCGGCTGCTCGCCGAGGATCTGGGGCTGGGCGTCGAACTGATTGCCGATCTGATCCGCAAGCCGCATTTCGATGCGGAGGATCTTGTGCGCGAAAAGGATGTCGTGCTGCAGGAGCTTGGCGAGGCGCGCGATCAGCCGGACGATATCATCAACGATCATTTTCACAGCACAGCATGGCCCGATCAGCCGTTCGGCCGGCCGGTATTAGGCGCTGAGACGAGCATCGACGCGATCACGGTCGACGATTTGCGCGGCTGGACGCGTGCCCATTATCGCCCGCAGGCAATGGTGCTGGCGGCGGCCGGCAAGATCGATTTCGACGCGCTGGTCGATATCGCCGAGCGTCGCTTCGGCGATCTGGAGTCCGCGCCACGCCCGGTGGTCGAAAAGGCCGCCTATCGCGGTGGGGCCTTCGTCGACAAGCGCCGGCTCGAATCGGCGCATATCCTGTTCGGCCATGAAGCCGTCAGCTATTTCGACCCCGATTATTATCCGCTGATGCTGTTTTCCTCGGCGGCGGGCGAAGGATCGTCGTCGCGGCTGTTCCAGGCGCTGCGCGAGGATCGCGGGCTGGCTTATTCGATCGGCAGTTCGCTGGCCGGCTGGCGCGACACCGGCATGTTCACCACCTATCTGGCGACGGCGCGGCGGGAGGCCGTCAGCGCTGCGAGCCTTGCCCGCGACGTCGTGCGCGATACGGCGGAAACCTTCACCGAAGCCGAACTGGCCCGTGCGAAAGCGCAGATCCGCGCCGCGATCCTGATGGCGCTCGAATCGGTGCAGGGGCGCGCCGATCGACTGGGGTTCCAGACTCTGGTTTATGGCGCGCCGCTTGATCCCGCCGCGATAGTCGCGCGGATTAATGCCGTTACGCTCGATCAGGTCCGCGATGCAGCTAAGCGCATGCTTGCCGGTCCCGAGACGATCGCGACCGTGGGCCCCGCGCTCAAGGCCGCCGCCTGATGCAATTGCAGACATTGATCGCCGAATCGTGGGACGATTACGGGCTGGTCGATAGCGGCCACGGACGCAAGCTCGAACGTTATGGCCGTTTTCGTTTCATCCGTCCCGAACCGCAGGCGATGTGGGCGCCGGCCTCCGAAAACTGGGAAGCCGATGGCGATTTCATCGGCGCTTCGGATGAGGATGGCGGCGGCAAATGGCATTTGTCGCGCGACGTGCCATGGGGCGGCTGGCATATGAGATGGGAAGAGGTGCGTTTCACCGCGCAGAACACGCCCTTCCGTCATCTCGCTTTCTTTCCGGACATGGCGCCGCAATGGACATGGATGCGCGAGCGCACCGAGCCCGAGGCCGAGGTGATGAACCTGTTCGGCTATACCGGTGTCGGCACGCTGGCGCTGGCGGCGAAGGGCGCGCGGCTGACCCATGTCGACGCGTCGAAGAAATCGGTCGAGGCCGGGAAGGCCAATGCCTTCCTGTCCGACATGGCCGATCGCCCGATTCGCTGGATGGTCGATGATGCCGCCAAATTCACCGCGCGCGAGGTACGGCGCGGGCGGCGTTATGACGGCATCTTCCTCGATCCGCCGAAATTCGGGCGCGGGCCCACCGGCGAGATCTGGCGGCTCGAGGAAAATCTCCCGGCCCTGATCGCCGACTGCCGCCGCTTGCTCGACGAGAAATCGCGCTTCCTGGTGCTGACCGTCTATGCCGTGCGCATGTCGGCGCTCGCGATCGGCGAACTGCTGCGCCAGACGATGGCCGATCTGGGCGGTACCATCGAGGTCGGCGAAATGGCGGTGCGCGAGGAAGCGCGCGGGCTGTTGCTGCCGACGGCAATCTTCGCGCGCTGGTCGCGGGATTGAGGTGCGGGCGGCCCCTATTTCGGGGACGCAATATCAAATAGCGAATAGCGCGCTCAATTAAGTATTGCGTCCCTGAAATTCTCCACGTCCCTGAAATTCTCCATGCTTGTCATTCCGGCCTGCGATCAGGAACGCCGCCCTGATCGTAAGAGCGCTTTTCGGCGGCGGCGTTTCGATCGGCTGGTCGCAAAATTCCTGAATAAGAATTTGACCTGATTTCGCGATATGCTCAAAGGTGGACATAGTAGATGCTAGGTCGAATGGCCGGCGAATCCGGGTGCTTATGGAATTGATGCCTCCGCGGGATGCGGAGGAAGGAGAGCAGCATGACGCAATTTGAAGTCCGCAATCTCAGCCCGACCGTTGGTGCCGAAATCATCGGCTTCGACCCGCAGGCGGAGATCGATCAGGAAAGCTGGAACCGGTTGAGCCGGACGTTCGACGAACGCGTCATGCTGGTATTTCGCGACATCGACCTCAGCGTGGCCAGGCAGCATGAGATCGTCGAAATCCTTCAGGCGGGCGGCGACATGAGCGCGCCCCAGGGCACCGATGCCGAGCGCTTTTCCTATGTCTCCAACAAGGAAGAGGATGGCGGCGCGCCTTATGGGCGGCTGATGTACCATTCCGACATGATGTGGTCGGACATCGCCTTCCAGACGCCATCGCTTTATGCGGTGGAAGCGCAGCAGCCGTCGACCCCGACCACTTTCACCAACATCATTCACGCGTGGACAGCGCTTCCCAACGATCTCAAGGAACGCCTGAAGGGGCTCAGCGCGCGTCATGAAAGCGGACAGCAGGGGCGCGGCAATACGGCATATGAAGATCAGCTGATCCAGCCGCAGTGGAGCAAGCTGCGCGAAACGGTGAAGCCGATCGCCATGCCGCATCCGCGCACCGGCGAAATCATGCTCTATGTGTGCGAGCAGCAGACCCGCGAAATCGTGGGATTGCCGAAGAAGGAAAGCGATGCCTTGCTCGATCAGCTGTTCGAGCACATGTACCGTCCGGAATGGGTCATCGCCCATCAGTGGCGTACCGGTGATCTGGTGATCTGGGACAATATGGCTGCTCAGCATGGCCGGCCCTATGTCGAGGGCGGCGGTCCCGCACGCACGCTGCGCAAGATCCATGCGCCCAGCAAGGTGCTGGACGCATATCTGAAGAGCATGGCCGATATACCGTCGTATGAAAAAGCGATGTAACGCCTTGCGACTTCGGGTGCTGCGGGTCATGCAAAGCCCGCGGATACAGATAAGATAAGAGGGAGAGGGACGTGGAACTCGCACAGGCAAAGCATGCCTTCATCACAGGCGGCGCCAGCGGCATCGGCCTCGGCGTGGGCAAGGCGCTGGCAGCCAAGGGCCTGCGCATCACCATTGCCGATATCGACGGTGCGGCGATCGATGCCGTGCTGGCGACCGAGGGCGAAGCCTTTCGAGGTGTCGTGCTCGACGTGCGCGACCGCGCCGGATGGGCGAAAGCCAAGGCGGAAGCGGAAGCGGCCTTCGGCCCCGTCGATCTGCTGTTCAATAATGCCGGTATCGCCTCGTTCGGCTATGAGATTGCCGATATGGCGCCCGAGGCCTTCGATCGTATCGTCGCTGTCGATCTGACCGGCGTGTTCAACGGCGTTTCGGCATTTGCCGCCGACATGCGCGCACGTCGCCACGGTCATATTCTCAACACCTCATCAATGGCGGGGATCTGCGCGCCGAGCCAGGCGATCGGCGGCAGCTACGCCGCCGCAAAATTTGGCGTCGTGGGCCTTTCCGAAACGCTGCGCGTCGAGCTCGCGCCGCACGGCGTAGGTGTGTCCATTCTCTGTCCGGGGCAGACGACGACGGGCATCGCGCAAAACAGCATGAAGCTTGGCGGCGACATGCGGCTGCCGCCCGGCCGCAGCGTGAGCGACAGCCCGCCGGCGCATTCCAGTCCGTGCGAAGTGGGGACGGTCGACGAACTGGCGGAGCGCGTGCTGAGCGGTATCGAGGGCAACGCGCCCTATATCATCACACATGGCCGGGGCTGGTGGCCGCTGGCTCATGCGCGGCATGTCGCGATCGAAGCGGCGTTCGACGGCATGTATGGCGATGCCTGAACGCGGTCCGGGCTGAGGCTGACGCCGGCCATCGGCCGGCGTCAGGCGCGCAAATCCTACGTCTCCACGATCTGGAGCCGTCTTTCCAATCTGGACAATCGATAGCCGCTCGGCTCTATGAAGGCGCCGAAACGGGGGACGTCGAATGGCCGCAGTTGAAATCGATCCGGGCGCGTCGGTCGATCTGCCCAATCCATACAAATTCGAGAATATCTGCCTCATCGTGGCAGCGCTGATCGGCGTGCTGCTGGCGTTCGAGACGCTGGTCGACATACGCGATGCGCTGCGCGGGCATGAGCGGGTGATGGCGATCGTCGGTTTGGGCGTGTTCGCGGCAATGATGGCGGCGGTGGTCTGGCTGGGCGCGCACGCGATGCGCCAGCTCAGGATCGTGCGGACGCTCGACGATATCGTGCCGCTGGCGCCGCTCGTCGCCCGCGGCAGCACGCAGGGCAGTGCCGAAGCCGACGTGCTGATCGATCGCATCCGCCAGAATGCGCTGCCGGTCCATCCGCCGCGCGATCCGCTGGGCACGCTGATGATTTCGCTGTCCGATCGGCTGGCCCGGGCGCCGGTGCCGTTGCAGCGCATGGCGCAGGCAGAATTCACCAATCTGGTGCTGATGCTGGCGATCGGCCTCGGCATGCTGGTCAGCCTGTTCCTGCTGTCGAACAGCGCGGCGGCGCCATGGGTGGGGCTGCTTTACGGGATCAACATCGCGGTGGTGGTGGCGCAGGCGCTGCGCAACGGACGGCTGATCCCGTTCGGGCCGGCGAGCTACATCGCGCTGCTGATGCTCTCGGCGCTGCTGCCGGTCGCGCTGGGGCTGGCCGGCCACGCCTTGCCCGATCTCGGCGCTTTCCACGTGACGGCCAAGGTCTCGGTCGCGCTGGCGATGTTCATCGCCTGTTGCGTGCTGATGCTGCTGGTGATCGTCGATCAGAGCTGGATCCCCGTTCGCACCCCGCCGGCCTGCCGCCAGATTGTTCAGCCGATCAATTTCAGCCCCGACGATATTGGCGGCCAGTTCGCGCGCGAGATTGCGGAGATCGCCGGTAATCGCAACAGCTGGTGCTATGCCGGCGGCGGGAGCGGGATCGGCAGCCAGAACACCGGATCCTTCCATTCGGTGCATTGCGAGGAAAGCCGGCCGAAGGTCGATATTCGCTTGTTGCCGGCAACCATCGCCGAGGCGTTCACCAAACCGGGCTATCGTTTCCTGACGATACTGACCCTGCTTGGCGCGGCGGCGTGGATCGGATTTTTCCTGGCTTGCCGCCATGCGGCCGGTGCGATCATCGATCATCATATGCCGGTCGATCAGCTATCCTGGGCCGGCATCCTGTTGACCATCGCAATCTATATCCAGCGCGGCGCCCATTTGCTGTGGGGACGCAACGATATGGAATCGACGCTCGCCATCCTTGAACTGAGCGGGACCTTTTCCAGCTTCAGCGCATCGGCCGGGAATCGCTTTACCGGATCTGTCCAGACCGACCGGCGATCGGTGAATGTCGAAAATCTGCAGCTGACCCTGTGGCTGTGCAGTTTGAAGACGATCGTCTTCGGTATCGGGCAGCCGCGGACCCTGATCGGTTTCGAAGGGCCGATCGCGCTTGCCGACAGCGTGATGGATCATCTGCAGCGCTTTGCCGCGGGCCAGTCGATCATCGTCGCGCCGTCAACCCGGGAGGATGAGAGCCGTCTGGGACGGTTGAACCCCGACGGACGGCCGATCGCTCCGCCTTCGGGCCAAGGGGGCGTCATATTTGGTCTGGACGATCCGCACGAGCGATAGATTGAGCCTGCTGAGCGGCAGGCCGTGCGCGCGGCTACGGGATTTTCCGCATTTCAGCCTTGAAACAATGATGTTGCATTGCAATGATGGCGCGCCGGGATCTTCCGACGGTCTTTCCTTCGAGGCTCCATGTCCGCTGTAACGGCTTATCAAAATGCCCTCCGCGCAAACGAAGAGGCAGAACAGGATTGGCGTATCCTGCGCGAAAGGCTGTTGGCGACGGCTGAAGCCATGGAGCGGGCCCGGCCTTCGTCTTTCCTTGCCAAGCCGGGTCCGGAATGTGTCGAGGGCTCATATGGAGCTTATCGCTTCAGTGAGTGGCCGACGGCCGAGCAGATGATCGCGGCGGCCGATGCACTGGGTGGGACGCGCGCGGCGGTGACCCACGCATGGCAGGCCATTGCCGAGGAAGACCGGATCGGGCTGATGGCTCCCTCGACCAAGCGATAAGGCGCGCGGTCTTACTCGAGGAGCGCGTCGATCGCTTCGGCCAACGCAATGTCGCGGTGCGATAGTCCGCCGGCATCATGTGTTGTGAGCATGATATCGACCCGATTCCAGACGTTCGACCATTCGGGATGGTGATCAGCCTTTTCGGCGAGCAGCGCGACCCGCGTCATGAAGGCGAAAGCGGCCGAAAAATCGGCAAAGGTGAAGCGACGGTTGATCGCATCGCGCGCTTCATCATAATCCCAATCGGGCACGCCATCGAGCGCATCGTTGCGTTCGGCTTCGTCCAGGGCTTCGATCGGCATGGCATATCCTGTTGTGGCTTCGTGTGAATTCCCCCTCTATGTCGCGAGATGATGAGCGAAGGTCAAACCCTGCCGCCCGATGCCGATCGGATCGAGGCGATCGCCCGCGCGACGATCGCGCGGCTGCCGGCCGCCTTTGCCGAACATCTCGGCGATGTGGTCCTGCGGATCGAGGAGATGGCCGATGATGAGGTGCTGGCGGAACTGGGCATCGAACATCCGCTCGATCTGACCGGCCTCTACACCGGCCGGCCGGTCGGCGAGAAATCGGTGAGCGATATCGCCGCGATGCCCGACATGATCCACCTGTACCGTCGCGCGATCATCGACGAATGGATCGATACCGATGTCGCGCTGGAGGCTTTGGTCGCGCATGTCGTGATCCATGAGATCGGGCATCATTTCGGGCTGTCCGATGCGGACATGCACGCGCTGGAGGAACTGGCCGGGTGAGCGCGGTTCGGCTGGCGTTCGAATCGGTGGCCTGTCTGCGCAGCGGGCGGCTGCTGTTCGAGGATCGCAGCTTCGCGCTGGAGGCGGGGCAGGCGGCGCTGCTGACCGGCCCGAACGGCGTAGGCAAATCGAGCCTGCTGCGGATGGCGGCGGGTCTGCTGCCGGCGGCGGCGGGCAGGATCATCCATAATGGCGCGATCGCCTTTGCCGGCGAGGCGGCGGCGCTCGATCCGCGCCAGACATTAAGCGATGCGCTGGCCTTCTGGGCGAAGCTCGACGGCCGGGGGGCCGCCGATGTCGAACGCGGGCTGGCGGCCATGGGCATAGCCGGGCTGGCCGAAGTGCCGGTACGGATGCTGTCGACCGGCCAGAGGAAGCGGGCGACGCTGGCCCGAATCGTGGCGGGCGGCGCGCAGATCTGGTTGCTCGACGAGCCTAGCAACGGACTCGACAGCGCCTCGCTGGCGCGGCTGGCGACGGCGATGGCCGTGCATCGCGAAGCCGGTGGCATCGTGCTGGCGGCGACGCATCAGCCGCTGGGCCTGATCGACCCGCTGGAGATTGCGCTGTGATCTGGTGGACGATCATCCGGCGCGACGTGCGGAGGGCGTTCGAAGGCGGCGGGGCGATGCTGCCCTTGGTCTTCTTCCTGCTGGTCGCGACGTTGTTTCCGTTCGCGGTCGGCCCCGATGGCGCATTGCTGGCCAGGGTCGGTGGCGGCGCCTTGTGGATGGCGGCTTTGCTGGCGGCCCTGTTGCCGATCGATCGGCTGATCGCGCCCGATGCCGAGGCTGGCGTGCTCGATCAATATGTCGTGCGCGGCCTGAGCGACGAAGGCATCGCCGCGTCCAAGATCGCGTCGCACTGGCTTGGTTTCGGGCCGCCTTTGTTGCTCGCGGCCTTGCCGGCGGCGGGTTTGCTGCGGCTGGAGGGCGCCAGCTTGCTCCGGCTCGAACTGGGACTGATGATCGGAACGCCGGCGCTGGCGGCACTGGGCGTGATGACCAGCGCGCTGACCCTTGGTTTGCGTGGAGCAGGGGCGCTGGCCGGCCTCGTCATGCTGCCGCTCGCGGTGCCGCTGCTGATCTTCGGGGCTGGGGCGCTCGGCGATCAGGGCATGGGGGCGATCAAGCTGCTCGCCGCGACCTCGTTGCTGCTGACCGCTGGCGCCCCCTTTGCCGCCGGTGCGGCGCTCCGCGCGGCGCGGGAATAATCTTTCAGGCGAGCAGGTGCTGACCGCCGTCGACGGGGATGATCGTACCTGTGATATGCCGGGCGGCGTCGCTGACGAGGAAGGCGGCGAGCGCGCCGACATCGCCGATGTCCACGAGATGATGCTCCGGCGCCGACGCGGCGGTCCGCTCCAGCAGTTCGTCGAACTGTTCGATCCCGCTTGCCGCGCGGGTCGCGATCGGTCCGGGCGAGATCGCATGGGCGCGGATGCCCTTCGGGCCCAGTTCGGCCGCGATGTAGCGGGTCGTGCTTTCGAGTGCGGCCTTGACCGGGCCCATCAGGTTATAATGGGAGACCACCCGTTCCGATCCGTAGAATGTCACGCACAGCAGGCAGCCGCCATCCGGCATCAACGGTTCGGACAGGCGCGCCATGCGCAGGAAGCTGTGGCACGAAACATCCATCGCGGTCGCAAACCCTTCGGCCGACGAATCGACAACCCGGCCGTGCAGATCGTCGCGCGGGGCAAAGGCGATCGAGTGGAGCAGGAAATCGAGCCCGCCCCAATCGTCCTTGATGCGATCGAACAGCGCTTCGAGCTGTCCGGGGATGCGCACGTCGCACGGCGCGATCCATTCGACGCCGAGCCGATCGGCCACCGGCGCCACGAACGGCTTGGCCTTCTCGTTGAGATAGGTTGCCGCGAGCCGGGCGCCGCAGCCGCGGAACGCCTCGGCGCATCCGGTGGCGATGCTGCTCTCGTTGGCGATGCCAACGATCAACCCGCGCTTGCCGCTCAGATCGACGAGCGGCTTCATGGGGAGATTCGAATCGAACACAGCGGGATCAGGTCCATGGCCAACATATCTCCGGCCTCGGATCCGAGCACATTACGTAACCTTCCTGTCCGCAGCAGGACGATATGATGACCGATTGGCGTCGCGCGGGTTTCGCAGGAGCATCTTTCCGTCGGAGGCGCGATCAGTCGGCGCCTTGGCCGGTTCCTGTCTGAGTCAGCACGAACGCATAGGCCTCGGCATCTTCGCGCAGCGAATCATAACGCCCCGATTTGCCGCCGTGGCCCGCGCCCATATTGATCTTGAGCAGCAGCGTGTTGCTGTCGGTTTTGGTCGCGCGCAGCTTCGCCGCCCATTTTGCCGGTTCCCAATAGGTGACGCGCGGGTCGTTCAGGCCGCCGGTGATCAGCATCGGTGGATAGTGTTGAGCGATTACATTGTCATAGGGGCTATAGCTGCGAATTAATTCGAACGCGGCCCTGTCGGTGATCGGATTGCCCCATTCGGGCCATTCGCCGGGAGTGAGCGGCAGGCTTTCGTCCTGCATCGTGTTGAGCACGTCGACGAACGGCACGTCGGCCACCACCGCGCCCCACAGGTCGGGATCGGTATTGGCGACGACGCCCATCAGCTCGCCGCCGGCTGATCCGCCATTGATCGCGATCCTGCCGGGCTTCGTGAAGCCGGCGGCGACCAGGCCCTTCGCCGCATCGACGAAATCGTGGAAGGTGTTCCAGCGCTGTTCGGCCTTGCCCTGCAGATACCAGTCATAGCCCAGATCGTCGCCGCCCCGGATATGGGCGATCGCATAGGCCCAGCCGCGATCGAGCAGGCTCAGCCGCACGGTCGAGAAGCCCGGCGGGATCGCGTGGCCATAAGCGCCGTAAGCGTAGAGGAACAGCTTGCCCTCGCCATCCTTCGCGACGCCCTTGCGATAGACCACTGAAACCGGGATCTGCCGGCCGTCGCGCGCCGGCACCATCAGCCGCTCGGTCGCGTAAAGCGAGGGATCATAGCCGGATGGGATCTGCTGGACCTTGCGTGTCGCCAGCGTGCGCGCGTCGGGGTCATAATCGTACACGGTCTGCGGCGTGATCATCGATGCGTAGGATAGCCGATAGGCGGGCGGATCATATTCGGGGTTGGACGCGAGCGATGCCGTGTAGCTCGGCTCGGGGAAGGCGATGCGATGCTCGCTGCCGTCGTAGCCGCGCAGCCGGATCTGATCGAGCCCATCGACCCGCTCGCTGATCGCGATATGCCGGGCGAAGCAGGTGATCCCGCGCAGATAGACCTGCTCCGATCCGGCGATCACCGTCTCCCATTGGTCCGGCGTGGCCGGATCGGCGCGGGCGATGCGGAAATTGACATGATCGTCGTTGGTCAGGATCCAGAGAATGCCATGCGCGCTGTCGACCGAATATTCGCGTTTCTCGCGGCGAGGGCTGATCAGGATCGGTGCGGCGGCAGGATCGGCGGCCGGCACCATCCGGATCTCGCTGGTCTGGTTGTCGCCGGTCGCGATCACTATCCATTGCCGGTCGTGCGTCGTGCCGAGGCCGACGTTGAAGCCGAGTTCCTCGGTCTCCTCATAGAGCGTGGTATCGGTCGCGGGATCGGTGCCCAATATGTGGAGCCGCGCGCGATAGGTGCGCCAATGCTCGTTGACCTCGGTATAAGCGAGGCTGCGTGAATCCGTCCCCCATGCGACGGCGCCGTTGGTGATCACGCTGACCGTCTCGATGTCCACCCCGGTCGCGAGATCGCGGATCTTCAGGACGAACCGTTCGGAGCCATTTGTGTCGGACGACCATGCCGCGAGCCGGCCGCCGGGGCTGATCGAAAGCACCTGCAGCCGGAAATATTCGGCCGACGCCGCCTCGGCCGGCTCATTGAGGATGATCGCATCATCGCCGCCGGCGATGGGCTTGCGATACCATATCCTATACTGGCTCCCCGGCTTGAATGCCCACCAGTAGAGCCAGTCGCCATCCTTTTGCGGCACGCCGGCATCGTCTTCCTTCAGCCGGCCCTTCATCTCGGCGAACAATGTCTCGACCAGCGTTTCGTGCGGCTTCATCGCCGCTTCGAACCAGGCGTTCTCCTCGGTGAGATATGCGAGGACGTCGGGATCGTCGACGACCGGATATTTCTGATCCTTGAGCCAGAAATAGGGGTCTTCGATGGTGATGCCGTGGCGCGTGCTGCTGTGCGGACGCTGTTCGGCGATGGGCGGATTCTGCAAAAGGGGTGCTCTCTTCTCTTGTCATTCCAGCGCAGGCTTATACGCGTGAGTCATCTTCTTAAGCCTTCTCCCGCTCGCGGGAGAAGGTTGGATGAGGGTCTTTTTTCTTCTGTTTGCCTGCCCGAAGGCCAAGGCGTCGAGAAGAAAGTAGAAGAAGACCCTCACCCAACCCTCTCCCGCGAGCGGGAGAGGGCTTAAAAAGCAAAGTGATAGCCTGTTTTAACGTCGCGCGCCTTCGTCTGCATCACGACGCGGTCGAACCCTGCTGGCGTGCGCGGCGCACCATGCTTATCTTGCCCCCATATAGATCAGAGGCGAGTCCCGAATGTCCAGCTATGAAGACCGATTGAAAGCCCTGCGCGAGGAATTGGCGCGGCGCAGGCTTGACGGGTTCGTCGTGCCGCTGACCGACGAGCATATGAGCGAATATGTCGGGGCCTACGCGCAGCGGCTCGCCTGGCTCACCGGCTTTCAGGGCTCGGCGGGATCGGCGGTTGTGCTGCCGGCCGAGGCGGCGATCTTCGTCGACGGACGCTATACGCTGCAGGTGCGCGAGCAGGTTGACGCATCCCATTGGAGCTATCAGTCGGTGCCGCAGACGAGCACGTCGGACTGGCTCAGGGAACATGCCCCCGATGGCGGGCGCATCGGCTATGACCCCTGGCTCCATACCAAAGGCTGGGTAACCGCGGCGCGCGCGGCGTTGGCGGGGAAGGCGGCTGAACTGGTCGCCGTCGATACCAATCCGGTCGATACGATCTGGCCCGATCGGCCGACACCGTCGAAGGCGCGTCTCATCGTGCAGCCGGACTCGCTGACCGGCAAATCCTCGGCCGCCAAGCGCGCCGATATCGCCGACTGGCTGGTCCAGCAGGGCGCCGACACGGCCGTCCTGTCCGCGCTCGATTCGATCGCCTGGACGTTCAACGTGCGTGGCGCCGATGTCGATCGGACGCCGGTCGCTCTGGCCTATGCGCTGGTCCATGCCGATGCGACCGCCGATCTGTTCGTCGCGCCCGACAAGCTCGACGATGCGGTGAAGCTGCATCTCGGCAATGGCGTGCGGCTCCACGATCGTTCGGCCTTCGAGCCGGCGCTGCGTGCGCTGGCCGGCAAGACGGTCGCCGCCGATCCCGAACGTGCGGTCGCGGCGATTTTCGAATCGGTGCAGGCGAGCGGCGCGAAGCTGATCGAGGCGCGCGATCCGGTCGTGCTGGCCAAGGCGATCAAGAATGCGATCGAGATTGCCGGGCACAAGGCCGCGCAGGCGCGCGATGGTGCGGCGCTGACGCGCTTTCTGCACTGGTTGTCGGTCGAGGCTCCGAAGGGCGGCCTCACCGAGCTGATCGCCTCCGATCGGCTCGAGGCGTTCCGCAAGGAAACCGGGCTGTTGCGCGATCTGTCTTTCGATACGATTTCGGGGGCCGGGCCGAACGGTGCCGTCGTCCATTATCGGGCGAGCGAGGCGACCAACCGGCCGCTGCTGCCGGGCACGCTTTATCTGGTGGATTCAGGCGCACAATATCAGGACGGCACCACCGACGTCACGCGCACGGTGGCGATCGGTACGCCGACGGCGGAGATGCGCGATCGCTATACGCGCGTCCTCAAGGGCCATGTCGCGCTGGCGCGCGCGACTTTCCCGAAGGGGACTCGTGGCGGCCAGCTCGACATTCTCGCGCGGCAATATCTGTGGGCGGTGGGGCTCGATTATGCGCATGGCACCGGCCATGGCGTCGGCGCCTATCTGTCGGTTCACGAAGGCCCCCAGCGGATCGCGACGTTCGGCGGCGGTGACGAGCCGCTCGCACCCGGCATGATCCTGTCCGATGAGCCCGGTTATTATAAGGCTGGCGAATATGGCATCCGGATCGAAAATCTGATCCTGACCGTTATGAAGCCGATCGATGGCGCGGAGAAGGAAATGCTCGGTTTCGAAACGCTTACCTTTGCACCTTATGATCGTACATTAATCGATGTGACGATGTTGGATGATGGCGAGATCGGCTGGATCGATGCCTATCACGCGCAGGTGCGGGGCTTGACGGGGCCGCAGCTCGATCAGGCAGCCCGCGAATGGATGCACGTGGCAACGGCACCGTTGCGCGCGCAATCTTGAACTGCTTGGTCAACAGGCATAAATCACGCATAGCATCGCAGCGGGCTATCGAACGGATACACGACGTTCGCGGTACGGCGCGTAACAACAGATGTGGGCAGGAACTCGCGGGAATGTTGGAGAAGTGGCGCGTGATCGCCGCTCGGATCCTGACGGCATCATTGGCCTGGGGGCTGCTGGGCGCCAATTCGCCGCTCTGGACGCCGCAGGATGTCGATGCGCGCCTGCTCGCGGCGCATAATGCTGAACGCCAGCGTCTGGGCATTCCGCCGCTGAAGTGGAACGACAAGCTGGCCGCGCGTGCGGCGCAATGGGCCGAAGAGCTCACGACGATGGACGGCCTCGAACATGCAGACGATGCCGATTATGACGATGGCGGCGAGGTCGAGGGCGAAAACCTCTGGCGCGGGACAAAAGATTATTACACGCCCGAGCAGATGGTGAATCTGTGGGTCGACGAACGCAAGATCTTCGTCAACGGCCCGTTCCCGCGCAACAGCACCACCGGCCGCTGGCGCGACGTCGGCCATTATACCCAGCTTATCTGGAAATCGACGACCGAGGTTGGCTGCGCGATCGCGCACAGCAAGGAAGATGAGATCCTGGTGTGCCGCTATGTCGAGGGCGGCAATGTGATCGGCGAGCGGCCTTATTGATCGGTGGAATCCGGGGCGGTCGAATCGCAATCTTCGACCTGTCGCTCGCGGCTCTGTGCCTTGCGCCTGCGCAAATTGTCCCTGAGCGCCTGCGCGAGGCGTTCCGCGCGCTCGTCCGCGGCCGATTTCGATCCTGCTGCCATTGCTCGATGTAATCGCTTCGCCGGAATGCGCGCAAGCTGCCTTGACGGCGGCCACGCTCTTGTCCATAGCGCCGCGACCGCCGGGGATCACCGATCGCCGGCCGCCCGCAACATGCTGGCGATGCTGCCGTAGCTCAGTGGTAGAGCGCATCCTTGGTAAGGCTGAGGTCGTGAGTTCAATCCTCACCGGCAGCACCAGCATTGTTCCTTAATTTCTGTGAGATATGTACTTCCCCGAACGGGGAGCCCTGCTGACAAAGGCTCCTAATTGGAGGGTTGTCAGCAGATTGTCAGCGCATGGGCCTTAGGTCGGACGCGGGCACTGGTCGAACTCTGCACGCGTGGACGAGAGTCGGAGGCTCACGTCAGTGTCTCCGGGATTTTGGGCCGTTACGTGCGCGTGAAGTGCTCGATGGGCACTGAACCGCTCGGTGGCTTGTTGGGTGCGTCACCGCGCCGCAGCAGCTGCAGAACTCTCCCGCATCGACGCGCTTGCCGAAAGCTGAGCCCCTGAGCGAGTCCGATCGATTGGGTCGAAAATGGACCAATTTCGTTTGTAATGCTTGCCTGCCACTGGCCCGCCCGTCATGTACCTCTGAGTGGTGGTGATGTGAGTCCACCGCAACGGGATTGGATGCACTGTTGATTGCTGCTGAGAAGTGACCCGGGGTTTTCATCGAGAAGTGACCCACCTTGCGATTATGTTTCGGATGTCATTGGTGGGTCAAGACGGGG
>NZ_FMZJ01000009.1 GCF_900101455.1 Sphingomonas sp. YR710
CCGGTGAGATCGCATATCCTGATATGCGACAAGGCTGTCGACTTCGGCGCAAAGCCGTGAGCGCTCGTTGTCATGTTCGATCTCCAGTCAAAAATGCCCCGGTCCGTTGAGCCCGCCCGGCAGCTTCCATCCGAACCTCAGGCATGTCGATGGCGCCCGTGGCGGCGCAGCGATCGACGGACCGGTTCACGGCATGGCCTCATGCTTCCGTTCCTGCCGATGAGGGCGCCCTCCCGTCCGAAGGAAAGCGCCCTCAGTACGAACGATGATCAGCCAGCCTGAACATGGCTGTTGATGAACTGCACCGTCTTCTTCCACGCTTCCCTGGAGGAGGCTTCATGGAAGGAACTGCGATCGTTGCAGTGGAAGCCATGATCGGCCTCGGGGTAACGATCGACCTCGGTGGCGACGCCCGCCTTGGCGGCGGCTTCGCGCAGCGCATCCACTTCCGCAACCGGGATGCTCTGGTCGCGGTCGCCGAAATTGCCCAGCCAGGGCGTCTTCAGCGAAGGCGCCAGTTCGAGCATGGCCGGCAGGCCGAAGCGGCCTTGCGCGATACCGCCTCCGTAGAAGGTGACCGCAGCGCCCAGCGCCCACTCGGTTCCGGCAAAGAAGGAAATCGTGCCGCCCATGCAGAAGCCGACGATCGCGACCTGACGCCCCGAGAAACCTGCGGCGGCAAGGAAGTCGAGCGTCGCCTTGAGGTCGGCCTCGAGATCTTCGCGATTGAGCTTCATGATATGCGGGACGACATCCTGCATCTTGTCATAGCCGATGAGCGGATCGCCGGTGCGGTGAAACATATGCGGCGCAACTGCGACATAGCCTTCCGCCGCGAAGCGCTGGCACACATCCATGATGTGATCGGTGATCCCGAAAGCTTCCTGAATCACGATTACAGCGCCTTTCGCCGTGCCCTCAGGTCCGACTTCGTATATTTTCATCTGACTGCCGCCGCTATCAACCGTATTCGTCTTCGCCATTTCAGGAATTCCCTATCTACTTAGTTCGTCAACAATAAAGCTTATCAATTTACACGTATCGGTACCTTACCATCCCGTCGAATGGCGCCGGCCATGCTGCCGCCGGCACCATTCCTATTTGCACCAACTCCTATCGGCCGAACGAGTATTTCACACGCACGCCATACATCCGCGGGTCGCCGAAATATTTCGACACAAAGCCGCCGCTGGTACTGAGATCATTGACCGCGGTATAGTATTTTTTGCCGGTCAGGTTCGTACCGAACAGGCTGATATCGATTGGCTTCCCATACACCATATTCCAGTTCAGGTTTGCGCTGAGCAGACCAACGCCGTCGATGATACCAAACTGTCCGGTCGTGTACATTATATTTGTTACACGAGAAAATGTCGTCGACACAGAAACGCGGCCGATGCTTTGCGGAACCGGGAGCTGGTAGGTGCCCGTCAGATTCCATTTCCACTTGGGAACGAGCGGGAGGCGGCTGCCGACCGTGGCGGTGGGCCGGACCACATCATAGATTCCACTGGGGACATTCTGGACGTCGAGCGATTTGACCTTGGTGTGCAGATATTCAAGGTTACCGTCCAGCGTAAAGCCAGCGAACGGCCGGATCGATCCTTCCACCTCGACACCGGAAATTTCGGACTTGCCCGCATTGAGGTTCGTGGTCGTCGGCGTTGTCGCATTGGTCGAGCTCGAAAGCCCCACGCTCAACTGCTGGTTGCGAAGATTGTTGTAGAAGGCGGCGACATTGAACGTACCGGGGACAGCGCCGGAGAAACTCGTCTTCGCGCCGACCTCGTAGGAATCGACATGCTCGGGGCCAACGCTTTGATACGGCGGCGGCGCGGTGGTGTTGATCGAACCCTGGCGATAGCCGCGCGTATATTTCCCGTAGAGCAAGACATTCCGGGCCGGATTGTAATCGACTCCCAGCAGCCAGGTCGGGGCTTTGGACCGCTGCGTCGTATCGGTCTGGCAATTAACGTCGGCGGTGGAAAGCGTGCACGCCACGGTCGGGATTGCCAACGGCGCGCCCGTCGGCGATGAGACGCGGTAGGAGCGTATCTCGGCCTTGCCGCGGGTCTTGTCCCAGGTGTAGCGGAAGCCACCGGTCAGCTTGACATTCTCGAGCACGGCATAGGTCGCCTGGGCATAAAGAGCGCGGTTGAGGAAGTAGGACTCTCCCACCCGATAGTTGATGAATCCCGCCGAGCGCCGGATGAACGGACCGATCAGGTCGGTGCACTGGAAAGTATCGGAATCGGTGCAGGCCAGGACGTTCGGCGCCTGTGTTCCGGAAGGTTTACGCGGCGTGCTATGCTCGTAATAGAGGCCGGCCTGCCAGTTGAGGCGGGCATCCGCGCTTTTGCCCTGCAACCGAACTTCCTCGACGACATTCTGTTGGTCGGAATTGTTGCGGCCGACACCCCGCGTCGACTGCGCAAAGCTGAAATTGCGACCCGCTGCGGATCCGGTATTGGCGATCGGGCCAAATGATCCCGAGGGGATGACGAAGTTGGCGCCCAGGACGTCAACGATGAAGTTGGTGCGAACCTGCGAGTAGCTGAAGATGTTCTTGACCGTGATATTGTCACCGGCGGTCCATGTCGTGGTGTTGATCATCTGCCACTGGATAGCCCGGCTGTGCGGGTTGGGCAGCGCGCCTTCAGCGGTGTAGAATCCCTGGCCGGCGCCGCGGGCGAGCTGCTGGCACGAGAGCAGTCCGAACGGGAAGGCATTGGTACAGTTGGTGAGCTTGGGCATCGGACCATTGTCCTCCCCATAGCTGTACGTGCCGACGGTATAATTCTCCAGGTCGGGCGTCACGTCCACGAGCAGGCTGGCGCGCGCGGCGATATACGACTGATCGCCATATCGGCTCGGCCCGATACCCGAGAGATTCCGGATGAATCCGTCCCGATCGAGATAATCATATCCGGCGCGAAAGCGGACCGTGTTACTGATCGGAATATTGATCACGCCCTGCAGCTGCTTGTTGTTGTAATTGCCGTAGGTGGCCTGGCCATAGCCTTCAAATCTGTCGGTCGGGCGCTTGGGAACGATGATCACCGCGCCACCCGTGGTGTTGCGGCCGAACAATGTCCCTTGCGGGCCGTTCAGCACCTGCACATTCTCAAGGTCGAAGAACGAGCCCGGCCCGGCGCCGTCGCCGGCCGGAGTTCCGCCATCGCCGCCACGGGGCGCTACGACATCGGCGAAATAGACCCCCACTGAAGCCGCCGTGCGCGAAGCCTGCGAAAAGCCACGCAAGGCAAACGACGCACCCTTCGTGCCGAAGCGGGTATTCACCGACAATGAGGGCGCGAAGGTTGCGAGATCGAGCACCGATCGCACATTCCTGTCGTCCAGCCGCTGCTGGTTGAGAACGACGATCGACGCGGGCACGTCCTGAAGTCGCTCGTCGATGCGGCGGGCGGTCACGATGATGTCAGCGCTCGGGTTTACCGTCGCGGCGCTCCCGACGTTGCCTTCCCCCGCCTCGGATGTCCTTTGGATCAGATAGGCGCCCTGCGGCGTCCGGCGCACGCTCAGGGGCGTGCCCTGAAGGGCAAACTGAAGGGCGTCCGCTGGTGTAAAGCTCCCATGGATAGCCGGCGCCTGTCGCCCCCGCACGTCCACCGACGTGAAAATGATTTCTGAACCGGTTTGCCGGCCGATCTGGTTCAAAGTGACCGACAGCGGCTGCGCCGGCACATTGACCTGGTTTGCGCTAACGGGCTGTGCATAAACCGCTTCGCCGGCCAGCAGCGAAAGCGCCGCCACACCCACCCGCAGCCCCCTGCGCGCCGCCAACATCGTGATACCTGTCATTGCCATCCCCTCCCCTGCTCGCTTGCGCCGGAATTCTCCGGTCGTCAGGTTCTGAAACGCAGGCGAGCGCAAAACCCACATCAGACGGAGCCGAAATTATTTCCGGTCCCGCGACAAGACCCTTCACTCGCGGTCGGCTTGCGCAGCTCATAAGGCTTCGTGGCTGCTCGGCTTCAGTTCGCTGAGTTTCGACCGGCAGGGCAACGCCCTTGGGATTCGTTCGCCCCTGCCGGCCGCAAACAGTCGTTTTCAGAATGCTCCCGCGCCACGCGCCTCAGGCCATCGTGCAGCTCCATCCGCCATCCAGCGGGATGATGACGCCGTTAAGATAGGTTGCCTTGTCCGACGCCAGAAACGCGGCGAGCTCGCCCGCGTCCTCGGCTTTGCCGGCCCGACCGAGCGGATTGCGCGTGGCCTTGCCCGGGGTCTTCGCCGCGGAGGCCGCGCCCATGCCTTCGGTGGTGATGACGCCGGGGCAAAGCGCGTTCGCGCGGATGTTCGACGGGCCATATTCGACCGCGACGGTCTTGGTAAGATGGATCACGCTCGCCTTCGACGCGCCGTAGCCGACGGTTCCAGCGGCGGGAACGAGCCCCGACAGCGACGACCAGTTCGTGATCGTGCCGCCGCCGGTGTCCTTCATCGCGCGGACCGCGTGCTTCGACCCGAAGAAGACCCCCTTGAAGTTGATGCTGAAAATGCGATCGAGTTCGGCTTCCTCGAACGACACGAGCATGCCGCCGACACCGATTCCGGCAACGTTCAGCATCGCGTCAAGGCGCCCGTAACGGGCGACAGCAGCGGCGATGAGCGCTTCGACCTGATCTTCTTTGGAAACGTCGCAGTGACGAACCACGATGTCACCGCCGATTTCGGCAGCCGTCTGCGCCTCTGCCCCGCTGACATCGGAAATGACGAGCCGGGCCCCCTCCTGCGCGAATATTTTGGCCGTTGCCTTGCCCATACCGGAACCCGCGCCGGTAATTACCGCGACTTTGCCATCCAGAATTCCCACGTCATTCCTCTCCTTCTTGTTCTGTAAAGTTGCGTGTTCGTTCGATCAGAAATTCAATCCGGAATATTTTGCTCCATTGACCCCGCCCAGCGTCTGCCACTCCTCGAAGCCGGTGAGCGCGGCAAGGCCGGGATATTTGTCGAGCATTTTCGGATCCATCGACCGGCACCAATTCTCCTGGCCGCGGATGAACGGCGCGATATAGGTTGCGATCACGCCCCGGCGCTGCTGATCGGGCGTGCGATTGAGGCCGGTCGCATGGTGGAGGCGGCCATCCCATATCACCACGCTCCCGGCGCGGCCGGTGGCGCAGGCGATCCTGGAGGGATCCGGCGGCGGGATGTCATGAGGCCACGCCAGCAGCTTGTGGGTTCCCGGAACGAATATGGTCGCTCCATTTTCTTCGGTGTAATCGTCGAGAAAGAACGCGGCGTTACAAGCGACCATGCAGGGCCAGGGGGTAGGCAGATATCCCTGATCGGTGTGCAGGCGGCCAATCCCGTGATCACCCCCAGGTCTCGTAATGTTGGCCGTAAGCGTGCTCAGCAGGATATCCTCGAAGCCGAGCAGCCGGCGAACGACGTTCAGCACCACCGGGTGCATCGCGAGGGGGACGAATTCCTCCGCGCGATTGAGCAGCGCCCAGACGCGTTGGTTGGTCAGGTTCGGACCATAACGCAAAGAGGTTCCCGCCGCTTCATCCTCGGCCAGGACGCGATCGAGCGCATGCCTGACGGCATCGAGCTGCCCGGCGGTCAGCACTTCGGGTATGACGCAGTAACCCACCTCGTCGAGCTGGCGGCCGACGGCTGCCATGTCGGGTGCTTCGGTCATCTGAAATCCATCCTCTTCCCGTATTCCCGCTTCCCGCAGCTTCTTATCGTTTGGTTTGCTCTATCGGCGATCGCAGGTGACGATGGCCCCGCGAAGCTCATAGCCCTGGCTCTGGACGCTCAGGATCAGATCCGGCTTCCTCGCCAGCCGAATGCCGGGAACGCGCAGCAACCTGTCGAGGAAAACGCGCGTTTCGTGGAGCGCGATCTGCGATCCGGGGCAGCGATGCGGACCATCCCCGAAGCTCATCCATGCTCCGGTATTCTTCATGCGCTGCGCGCGTTCCGGGTCGAGCTTGAACGGGTTTTCGCCAACGATGCTCGGGTCGGTGTTGACGTCACGGATATTGACCGCGAACTCCTCGCCCGGCTTCACCGGGCTCCCGCTGACCGATTCCGGAATGTCGATCGACGATTGTCGATAGACATAGTTGGCGACAGGATCGAGCCGCAGAATTTCGTCGATGATTGCGAACTGATCGCTTTCGTCGCCCTTGAGAAACCGTTCCATCACGTCCGGATGATCGAACAGCTGCCAGCAACACATGACGATGAACTCGCGCGTCGTGGATACGCCCGCCCCCGCATAAGTCATGCACTCGATGAACATCGCCTGCCGGGAGTAGTTCTCTTTGGCCATGTGCGAGACCACATCGTCTCGGGGCTCCTTCCGCCGGGCTTCCGCGGCCGGGAGGATATGCTCGAAATAAAGCTCGTCCATCAGCCTCTTGGTGCGGCGTTTATAGTACCAGCCCGCGAAGATACCGTGCAGAAACTGGTAGAGCCGCGGTTTGCCGAGCGCCGGATTCTTGTTCATCAGATCACGTAGCACTTGCGCCAGCCTGCGCCCGTCGCTGTTCGTCAGCCCGACCACTTCCGCCGTGATATTGGAGGCGAGCCGAAGGCTCATCTCGTCCAGAACGCCCGAACCCTTGGCCTGCAGCTCGGCGACGAGTTCGTCCATCGTCCGATCCATCAGCGGGCGGTAGCGTGTGAGCACCGCCTTCGGCGTGAAGTAGCTCGCGACCGAGGAGCGACGCTTGCGGTGCGGCTCCCCGTCCAGAAAGAAGAACGAGATATGATCAGGGTTGCCGAAGTCCTGACTGGCGACGCCGCGCCCCTGATTGACGCCGGGCGTCCGAAGAATTTCCCGGGCGAAGGCGAAATCATGGGCTACCCGCGATACCGGGAAGGGACTGAGATTTTCGGCGATGAACGCCGCGGTCTTACGGTCATCCCTAACCCCGCCCGATGAAGATGCTTGCGCGTTCATTATCGTCCACTCCTATTGTCATTCTGTGTCTGCCCGGACCAGCCTTGGCGCCTTCCGCGAGGCCGATTTCGCCCGCCGTGCGTCAGCTTGCGGCGCGAGCCCGCGCTCGGCGCTTCTGCGGGGCAATCAGGTCCCCACGCGAGAGCCGCCGCGTCGATGCTGCGAGCCGCTTCTCAGCATCGCGCAGCTCCCGCTGGGCCTGAATTGCGGTCGACATGTGCGCCGAGGCAGCGCTCTTCGCGGCATCGATGTCGCGCGCCATGATCGCTTCGTAGATCCGCCGGTGCTCGCCGAGCTGCGCCTCCCAGACTTCGCTGCGTTCATACAGGATGGTGCGGTTGAGATAGACATTCATCCGAAGGCTCGATTCCAGGCTTCGCATGAAGTGCAGCATCATCAGATTGTGGCTGGACTCGTAGATCGCGAAATGAAACTCGGCATCCGTCCGCGCGATGGTCTCGACATCCGCGCGCGCGTTCGCTTCCTCCATCGCTTCGAGCCGGCGTGTAAGCAGTTCACGGTCGAGATCCGAGGCGCGCAGCGCGGCATAGCCTGCGGCCGCCGCTTCGATCACCGCGCGCATCTCCATGCAATCGCGCTGCCCTTCCGGCGTTTCCAGGAGAAGGGCCAGCGGATCGCGCAAGCTCCTGCCTATGGACTTGCTGACATATGCCGTTCCCTGCGCGTCGGTCATCAACAGATTCGAGTCGACCAACTTGCTCAGCGCGTCGCGCAAGGATGGGCGCGAAACATTCAACTTCAGCGCAAGATCTCGCTCGGAAATCAGTCGATCGCCGGGCGCCAGTGCGCCTTCCCGGATCAGATCCTGAATATAGTCGGCGATCGTATCAGCGAGCTTTACGGACTTTATCGTGGATTGCATTTCGGGCCTGTCCTGGAGGCGAGAGGAAAATATCGCGACGGGGTCTGATGGGGAGGGATTTGCCCGCGCCCTTCAGGCAGTGGCCGCGAACCGCCTGGAGAGAACTCGCATACGAGCCGCAGCAGAACCACGCCGCTTCAGACGCTCTGACCATCAAACGATTTGATTTCAGTCCACCGCATCGGTCGCGGCGAATGTGGCTCCCAATCCTTACCGATCGCTATTTTGGTAAAAATATCTTATCAAATGCATCCATCAAATCAAGTCATTGGTCTATCGCCGAATTTCGGAGCCATGTTGCCAAGCGGTGCGAACCGCAAAGCGCCCCGGACAGCCCAACGGCTCGCCGCGTTCTTGAATCGAGGTTCCAATTTTTTCGCGACCTGTCATGATCGCTGCCAAGAACAACAATGGGAGGATGGTTTGGCGGTTCCGGGCTTCGCGATTGTGGCATGGCGGCAGGTACTCGCATCGGCGATGATGCTTGGCGTGATGGGCATTCTCGTCACGGGCTATGGCATCTTCGCCGTCCCGCTCGCTCACGAGTTCAAACCCAGCCGCATGTTGCTGATGCTGGCGATCACCGTGATGTCGATCGTCACTGCGATCATATCGCCCCTCCTCGGCAGCCTCATCGATCGCGTGCCGCTCAAACGGCTGATGTTTGTCGGCATGCTGTCGGCAATCGCCGCATTGATCATGCTGTCCTTCACGACCTCAATCTATCAGGTTCTGGCTGTCTATGGCCTGCTCGTGGCACCCGTGAATGTGCTGATGGGACCGATTGCCGTCACCGTGCTGCTTTCGCGGTGGTTTGTCGATCGCCGCGGGCGCGCGATCGGGATGGCGATGGCCGGCATGGGCGTCGTCAGCATCTGCCTGCCACCCCTGATCCAGTTACTGCTCGACAATTATCACTGGCGTGTCGCCATGCGGCTGCTCGCGGTCGCGCTCGGCCTGTTCAGTGCGCTCGCGGTGGCGATGGTGGTGGAGGACCCCTCCAGGCGCGGCCTACACCCCGATGGCGGCATCCACCCCAGCGAAAAGGCTCGCCTGGAGCGGAACGCGGTGCCGATCAGTGTCAAGGCGATCCTCACCGACCCTACCTTCTGGATGTTGGGCGCCATTTTCGGGCTGTGCGTTGCCGGCATGAAGGGACTGCTCACCAACCTCATGCCGCTGGCGATCGATATGGGTGTCAAACCCAGCTCTGCCGCGCTGCTGATGTCGATCTTTTCCGCCGCAGGCCTGGCTTCGAAGCTGATCTTCGCGACGATTGCCGATCGGGTGAGTCCGCGTCTGTTGCTCGCGGTCACGATAGCCGGCTTTGTGGCCGGTTTACTCTGCCTGACGCGGGCGGAATCGGGTTTCTGGGCGATCGCGGCGGGGGTCAGCCTGGTCGCAATATTCGCTGGCCTGTCATCACCGCTGCAGAGCATGCTGGTCCCGCGAATCTTCGGCCAACGGGTGATTGGCCGTGTGTCAGGCCTGCTGTCGCTCGTAATGCTGGCGCTCGCGCTCTACAGCCCGCCCGCATTCGGGCTGATCTACGACCGAACCGGCAGCTACGATATGATGTTCATCATTCTTGCGGCGATCGCGGGGGCGACGATCCTGTTCGTGCCCTACATCCGCATGCATCCCAAGGATGTCGAACCTCCCACCAAACCCGATGAAGCACAGCAGATCCCGGCGCATGATCGCCAGCGTCGGGCGGCGGGCGACGAACGTGATTGCCCGGCCTGATCGTCGTTGGCGAGACTGTTGAAGATATTCGATTGGGAGCGGTTGACGGGGCAGATATCTCCCGGCTTCGTGACCGTTAATTTTGCCCGACACCGTTGATCGGTTCGGCACGAGATAGGATATACCTGTACATGACTGTCGATCCCGAATTTGAAGAAGGCGCCGCCACGGTGCCTGCGATAAAGCGCGATATGGAGCAGTTGATCGCGTTCGCGCGGCAAGCCGATTATCATGCCGATATCTTGTGGAACGATCCTTCATTACGGGCGAAAACCGCGGCGCTGCAGGCCGAACTCGACGCGCTCGAGCATATGCTCGGCCGGGCGACACACGGCGGCGATCATGCGGGCGGCGACCTTGCCGTGCTCGTCCGAATATCCGGATTTGAGCTGCGGCGGAGGGTGAACGAGCTGATCGTCGAGGCGCTTGGCCCATTCGGCCTGGCGCAGGAGTCGACCTATCATGATGGCTCGGGAACGGATGCCCGGACGGCCGCGATCGAAGCGCCCGGTGCGGCCTCGATCCTGGCGGTTCGCAACACGGCGGCGACCGAAGCCGCCGGAGTCGATCCCCACCTTTCTGGAGCCAGGGAAGATTCTTCCGAAGACGATGCGCGGCTCCGCGCCAGCATCGACCTCTTTACAGCCGCCGAATATGACGCGCCAAAGCGGGCCGTGCTGCTGGCCGACAATCGCGACAACTGGAATCGCATCGCTGCACAGGGTTGGCTGGGCATCGGCATTCCCGCGGAAGCGGGTGGCCATGGCGGTTCGCTGGCCGCAATGATGGTCGTTGCCGAACGGCTGGGAAAGGGGCTGGCGGTCGAACCATTCACCGGCAGCATCGTTTATACCTCGCAGGTGCTTCAAGCCTTGCTCGACGCGCCCATCGCAGCGAAGCTGCTCGCGCCTGCGATCACCGGCGAGACCAGGCTCGCCATGGCCTGCCACGAAGCCCCCGCCCGAGGTGGCCTGCGTTGGACCAGCGCGCGTGCGACGCCGGACAAGGCAGGTCATATTCTCAGTGGAAGCAAGGTCGCGGTCGCAGGTGGCGGCGCAGCAACCCACTATCTGGTTTCTGCCCGCACCGCGGGCGAGGTCTATGATCCGTTCGGCCATTCGCTGTTCCTGGTGCCGCGCGACGCGACAGGCCTCAAGGTCAGCGCGTGGCGGATGATCGACGGCAGCGACATGGCAACCGTCGAGCTGGATGGCGTGCGTGTCGCGGACGAGGCGCTGTTGGGCAAGCCGGGAGCCGCGCTTGGTGCGCTGAGCGCGGGGATGGACGCCACGATCGTCGCCAGCGCGTTCGGCACCGTGGGAGCGATGGAGGCGGTGTTTATCGAGACCGCCGGGCAACTGCGCGAGCCGTTCGACAGCATGCTCGTGGAGCTGGCACGCTCGGCGGCCATGCTGGGGCTGGCCAGCCTGTTGCAACCCGATGCGCGTCGGCGCGCTTACGCGACCTCGGCGACCAAGGCGGTCGTCGCCCGGGCGAGCGGCGTGTTCTTCGGTCAGGTTCTCCGGTCGTGCGGGGACATAGGCGATATGGAAAGGGTGCGCCTCAGCCAGCTTTCCAGCTTCGCGGCCGCATCGAATGCACTGCGCGGCTCGCTCGATTTCCACTTGTCGCGAATGGCGATGTTCATGTGACCGGCGGGAAAGACCTTGCATGGTCCAGTTTCGGATCAAGCGTCGCGGAAAGACTCTACAGCATCGAACGTAAAATGTGCACTCAATGCCGTCATGCCGCGGCCAACGCAGGGATGACGAAAGTCCGTCAGATTTTACGCTCGATGCTCAAAACCATCCGCTCGGGTCAGCGCCAGGACACCGTTTGCTCGAGATAGGCCGGGTCGTTCACCAGTTCATACTGGATGAAATCCTGGATGTGCTCGTGCATAAGCTGCTCGGCCTGGGCAGCCCGCCCGTCGATGATCGCGCGTGCAATCATGTCATGGACATGCAGGAAATCATTTTCGAGATGTTTCGCATCACCAGCCATATGGTCGACTCGCAGGTCCTGTAAGGACCGCACAAGCAAGGTTATGACCGGATTTCCCGTCATGCTCATCAGCATCGCGTGAAATTCAAGCACCCGTTCCTGCGCTTCGGAGATCGCGAAGGCAGACGGTGGCAGCTTGCCCTCCATCGTCGTCTTCGAATGATCGAGATAATCCTTCAACGCCTGGATATGTTCAGGATCCTGCTGCTGGGCGATGAGCCGAGCCACAACCGGCTCCAGGATGAGGCGAGCCTCAAGCGTGTTCCGGTACGTCGCGCCCGATAGATGGAAATAGAGCGACGCCATGCGGCCGAAGTGCCAGCTGTCCGCCTCGGCAATCATCGGGCCACCGCCTGGACCGGGCCGGATAACCACGAGCCCCTGAACCTCGAGCATTCGCAGCGCTTCCCGCAAAGATGCGCGGCTAACGCGATATCGTTCGAGCAGTTTTGCCTCGGGCGGTAACATCGTTCCAGGCGGAAGACCCCGGCTATCCCGCACGATCTCCCTGGCAATCACCTCGGAGACCTTTTCCGTGCGGCGCATTTGCCCGGACGATCGCCGTCCGCTTTGGTCCTTGGCAGACGGCTTGCTCAATCCGGCGTCCCTCGACTTAGCAGTTGCTGAAGGGTCGTTCACCATCACTCCTGCTGTGGGTGCGTATCGCCCGCAGGGCGATCGGAAAGAGTGCCCGATATCGCCGACTTTTCATGGTGGGTCAATGATAACTCAGGACCATCCTAACGCTTATAACTGAAATCCAACATGGATTCAGTGACCGAATTCAATAGCGTCTAATCGGAACTCTGCAGGCAACACTTTATCGTTCCGACTCCCCGCTCTTCTCAGTTCACGCGATCTTTCAGCGCAGTACGCAGCGCGATCACATAATGCCCGAACGACCATATAAGCATGACCGGCGTCACAAGAAGCGCGTAGCGCAAGCTTTCCTTGCCGAAGGTTGGCTCCAGAAGCGTGCTGGCAAGGCCGATCAGATAGGGGCCGACGCCCGTGCCGAGCAACGACGTGACAAGCAACGCGATCGCCACCGCGGTTGCCCGGCGATGCGGTTCGGCGAAGGATTGCACTGCCGTCATCGCAACGCTCGATCCGATGGCCCCGAAGAAGGTGTTGAGCGCTTTTAGCACGAGCACGATCCAGGCCTTCGGACTCAAGACCATCAGGAAGAACAGCGGCACGCAGATCGCGACCATCGCAGCGGGAAGCCAGAGCTCCCAACGCGCATCTCGGGGAAATAGCAAGGAGGCGAGCAGCCCGCCGAATATCGTGCCAACGACCGCGAAGGAGGCGGTGATGCCTCCGATCCAGGCACCGACTTCGACCATTCCCATCCCGAAGCTGCGCATGAGGAAGGTCGGCGCCCATACCGAAAAGCCCTGCGTACCAACCAGTGCGATCGATAGCGCGAGCACCAGATGCGTGAAGGATGACCGGCGCAGCAGTGTACTCACCGATCGAAGCGGGCTTTCGACGCTTTCTTTATGCAGGGCCGGGCGCGGTGGCTCTTTCAACGTGAAATATGTCAGCAGCGCTAGCGGCAGGCCCATAAGACCGACGATCTGCATCGCGGCGCGCCAGCCAAGATGCTGGCCGAGCGCCCCAATCAGCGCCATTCCTCCGGCGACGCCCACCGCGGCGCCGGCGTTGAAAAGGCCGATGCCGAGCGCACGCTTCTCGCGCGGAAAGATATCCCCGATCAGCGAATGCGCAGGCGGATGGCATCCGGCCTCACCGACCCCCACGCCCATGCGCGCCACGAAAAGCTGACCATAGCTCATCGCGAGACCGCTTAGCGACGTCATTGCGCTCCACAATGCGAGACAGACCGAAATGAGCTTCACGCGCGAATAGCGATCGGCGATCCAGGCCAGCGGAATGCCGAGAATGACGTTGAACAACGCGAAGGCAAATCCCGATACGACGCCTAGCTGTGCATCGGTGAGATGAAGGTCGTGCTTGATCAGCTCCATCAGGATCGAGAGTCCGATGCGGTCCATATAAGCGAAGCAATTGATCATGCCGAGTATTAACAGCGCATACCAACCCGCGCCGGTAATCTTGGCAACGGGCGCCTTTTGCGGTCGACCGACGCCTTCTCCTTCCTTTGCGCTCGACGTCTGCAACATTTCCTACTCCCTCAGTCGATCGCTTGTTCTGAATTCAGCATACACACGCACAATCCGGAATTCATAGCACGGATCAAATGGTTCGATCGCGGCGAACGATGCGATCAAGAGCTGAGAGCGCGGCGGTCAGGCCACCGTTTCAATGATAAAATCGGCAGGGCCGGGCCGCGACGGAATCGCAGCCCGGCCCTGTTCTCGTTTGACTTGCCTCACTCGCCGAAACGGAACCGGGCACGCACTCCGTAGGTCCGCGGACGCCCGACATAGCGGGCGTTGTAACCGAGCTGGTTGATCAGCGCGACGATGACCCCCTGGGTGAACTGGTTCGTCACGTTCGCGGCGAACAGGGATATGTCGACCGGCCGCTTGGCGACATTGCGCCAATCCAGGTTGAGATCGAGCTGCTTGACCGGGGTTGAACCGATCGTCGTCACCGAGGATGCATTGCTCGTGTAAGACGAGTTGTAGCGATATGCCGCAGAGAGTTCGACCACGCCCACGCTCTCGTCGACCGGCAGGGTAAATGTGCCGCCGATGTTGACGCCCCATTTCGGCGTGTACGGAAGCGGATCGCCCGCCACTGCCGAAGGAAGAACGATATTGTAGCCCGGGAAGGTCGCGGGCAGAGAGATCGTATTCAGCTTGCTGTTGATATAGGCCAAAGACCCGTTGACCCGGAACAACCGAGCGAACCGCAACGTGCCATCGAATTCGACGCCATAGATCCGCGCCTTGCCGGCGTTGAGGATCGAGGAAGCGTTCTGCCCCGTGACCGAATTCTGCAACCCGACCGAGAGCTGCGCCTTCGAGAGGTCAGAGTAGAAGCCTGCCAGATTGAGGTTACCCGAAACCGGCCCGCGTAGCGTCAGCTTCGTGCCGGCCTCGTAGTTGTCGACCTTCTCCGGGCCGAACACAGGCGACCCGGCAACCGCGAATGGCGTGACGGCGCCCTGGCGATATCCCCGCGAATAGGTTCCGTAGAACATCATGTCTTCGTTCGGGCTATAGGCCAGGTTCAGCGTCCATGTCGGCTTCTTGTCCGATGTCCGCGCCGAGAAGGTGCAACCTGGCGGCGTGAAGCTCACGCCGCAGCTCGTGACGGTCGGATTGACGAAGGCTCCGGTTGGCGAAACATACGTGAGGATGAAGCCGGTCGATTCACCCCGCGAGCGATCGTAGGTGTAACGGACGCCACCAGTCAGCTTCAGTTTCGGGGTCAGCGCGTAGGTCGCCTGAGCATAGGCCGCCATGTTGGTGAATGCGATCGAGCCATATTGCGGGGCGGCCCGCCCGCTCCTGCACAGCGAATTTTCGATCGTGGTGAAGCCGCTGATGAGGCACACGGCACCGACCGACGGCGACGTCGATGCGACCCGACTGCCGGGCGTGCTGTGCTCGAAGTACAGCCCCGCCTGATAGATCAGCCTGCTGTCCGAATTGCGGCCCTGGAGCTGCAATTCTTCGGTGAAGTTGTTCTGGTCGTTGGTATGGACGCCTTCCGGATGGAAGATTGCGCCGGTGGCGATATAGGCGTTGAGCGCGGGAACCAGGAAATTCGTCGAATAGGCCTGTTGCCGGACATCCTGGATATAGGTCGAATAGGACAGAATGTTCTTGATCGTGATGGTGTCGCTGGCTGCCAGCTTCGTCGTGTTGATGACCTGGAACTGCTTGGTGATCGCCTCCGGATTGTTGAGGTCCTGCTCGATCTGATATTTATCGCCGCTGGCGAGATAGCGCGCGATCTGTGGCTGCGCTTGCGTACTGAAGCCGATCCCCGGCGTGGGATTGGCCTGGAAAATCTGACCAGGGCTGCCATTGTTGTGCGAATGCAGATAGCTGACGATCGTGTAGTTTTCGAGATCGGGGGTCACATCGAGCACGAGACTACCCCGCACCGCGATATAATCGGTGTTGGCGAACTGGTGTGGCCCGATCCCCGAAACATTGTGCAGGAAGCCGTTAGCCTTCTGATAATCCGCGCCAATTCGCAGCCGCGCCCATGACGCGACCGGCACGTTGATCACGCCCTGCAACCGTCGCATATTGTAGTTGCCGTAGCTGCCCTCGACATACCCTTCGAGCTTGCCTGTCGGCTTGCGCGGCGTCAGGATCACCGCGCCGCCGGTCGTGTTGCGGCCGAACAAGGTTCCCTGCGGCCCCTTCAGAACCTGCACGTTCTGCAGATCGAAGAGGGTGCCTGGGCCCGCCCCGTCGCCGCCCGATACCGACGCGGCACCGCCCCGTGGGGACACGACCTCGCCGAAATAGGTACCGACAGTGGCCGACGTACGCTGAAGCTGCGAGAAACCGCGGATCGAGAAGCTCGCCTGCTCCGGCGAAAAGCGCGACTGGACGTTAAGACCGGGAACCACACGTGTGAGGTCCTCCGACGAGGTGATGTTCGCTTTGGTCAGCTGATCCTGGCTGACGACCGAGATCGAGATCGGCACGTCCTGCAGACGCTCCTCGACACGTCGCGCCGTCACGATGATGGTCTCTGCTGACGCGGATCCGTTGGCGGACTGCGCGAACGCCGGCGCATCTGCCAAGAACTGAATCGACGCTGTTGCGAGCAGCGCAACACGCAAATGAATGCTTTTCATGGTTCCATCTCTCCCCTGAATATTAAATAGATGATGCTCTCGCGGCATTCATGCTTATATTTTTTATTATTATCTTATTTTATTTAGGATAAGTCCTAAATTTGACACTAATAATATTAAAGTTCGGTGTTAATTATTATTAATTTAGCGATATTGCTTTTCTGGCATTCTCACCACCAAGCCATCCAATTTTTCGTTCATTTCAATCTGACAGGACAATCTGGCATTGGGATCTTCTTCATCGACATATTCAAGTAGAGCCAGCTCGTCCGCATGTGGCTTATCCATCTTCGCCGACCAGTCGGCATCGACATAGATGCGGCACGTGCCACACGTCGCGCTGCCACCGCATTCGGCGAGAAGGCCCGGAACACCGTTCTTCACCGCGTTCTCCATGATCGACCAGCCACATGTGGCATCGATCATGTGCGGCGTCCCGTCGCTTTCGATGTAGGTGATCTTCAAGGCTCGATTACCTCTGGCAAAAATTCGGTCAGGCCGCGGCAGTGAATGCGAGGTTGAGTTCCCTCAACCCGCGCACGATGTAACTCGGGGCATAATGGTAGGTCCGGCTTCCGGGCGGGCCATGCTGGGCCTCGTCGATCCGGATGTTCGACATGCGATCGAACATCCGCTCAAGGGTGACCTTCAATTCTGCGCGCGCCAGGGGTGCTCCGATGCAGGAGTGGATGCCCCTTCCGAAAGCGAGATGATCGCGCGCATTCTTGCGGTCGACCTGAAAGGCATTGGGATCTTCAAACTTGCGGGGATCGCGATTCATCGCGGCGATGCACATCATCACCGGCGTGCCGGGCTTCAACTCGACACCACCGACGGTTGCGTGAACCTTGGCGAGACGAAACCCGCTCTTGACTGCACTTTCCATCCGCAGGGTCTCTTCGGCGAAATTGGGGATCAGCGACCGCTCGGCGCGCAGCCGTTCCTGCAATGCCTGGTCCTCGCCCAGGAAATGCAACATCGCAGCCGCCACCCGCACCGTCGCCTCCTGACCGGCGGCGAAGAGGAATGCCGAAAGTTGGGCGACATCCGCCACCGGAGGGAGGGTGCCGTCGGGATATTTGGACAAAGCGAGATCGGTAAGCACATCCTTGCGCGGATTGCTGCGCCGATCCTCGATATACCGGACGAAATGCCCCTCGATCTTGGGCATCGGATTATCCTCCGGCGGCGGGACGCCGTCGAGCGAACCCGTCCGCATCCCCGAACTCGAAAATATCGCGCGAAACGCCTTGTGGTCGTCTTCGGGCACGCCAAGCAGATCGGCGATCACCAGGGTCGCAAACGGCAAGGCGAATTGCGAAATAACCTCGACCTTCCCGTCATCGATGAACTCATCGATCAGGCCATCCGCCAATTCCCACATGAACTTCTCGTTTTCCACGAGCCGTTTTGGCGAAAACAATCCCTTGAGCAGCGATCTCAGTCGGGTGTGATTGGGCGGATCGAAGGTAGAGATCATCCGGAAGATCATGTTGCCACCACGATGGCTCTCGATCAGGTCGGTGATGTCATCGCCTTCCGGCGTAAACGGCAACAAATTCGGTCCATACGCCGCATTGTAGGAAGAAAAGCGCTCCTCATTTCGGAAGATCGAGAGACCTTCATCATACCCCGTGACGGCCGCGACACCGCGCTGCGGCAGGCCCGCCACCGGCCCCTGGCTCCGAAGATATTCGAAATATGGGTGCGGATCATCGGGCAGGGATCTGTCGCTGAAGTAATCGACTTCCTCGAATCGTTTCATCTTCAGCTCCGAACCCATGACCACTTTCTCTTCCCGTTCAGTATCTTTCGAAACGCGCTCTTTCACGGAGCGAGCGTTCACGCGAGTCTTGCCGTCCAGCCGCCGTCGACGGGGATCACCGCACCACTCACATAGGAAGCCCGATCCGAAGCCAGGAACGCGGCGACCTCGGCAACCTCCTCGGGGCGACCGGCCCGCTTGAGCGTCGCCTTCTCGATGCCGAATCCGCCCGCCGTCGCGCCCATCCCCTCGGTCACGATCGCACCCGGACAGATTGCATTGACCCGGATACCCTGCGGTCCATATTCGATCGCGGCCGTCTTTGTCGCACCGATGACGCCGTGCTTGGCCGCCACATAGACCCCGGTCCTCGCGAAGCCGTTCATCCCGCCCGTCGACGACCAGTTGATGATGGAACCGCCGCCACTGCGCAACATTGCGCGGGCACCATGCTTGATCCCGAACAGAACGCCGCGAATGTTGACATCCATGGTGACATTGTAATCTTCCTCGGTCATCTCGTCGATGAGCTGCGGCCTACTGATGCCGGCGACGTTCAACATCACGTCGACCCGACCGAACGTGTCGAGCGCGGCAGCGATCATCGCCTCGATATCGGCTTCGCGGGTTACGTCGCAATGGACCGCCAATACGTCGGAACCAACCTCGGCCGCCGTGGTCTTTTCCGCGCCGCTGATGTCGGCAGCGACCACCTTCGCACCTTCACGGACGAAGATTCTTACCGCAGCCTTGGCCATACCCGAGCCCGCGCCGGTGATTACGGCAACTTTGCCTTCCAGCAGCCCCATCGTCTCTCCCTTTCTCATTTTCTTAATTCTTAATCTCACCGAATCATGACAATGTATAGCATGTATTTTCGCGAGCGAGCGTTACACCTTGTTTTTGGGGCGCCTGCCCGCTCTCACGCGGCCCGCAAACGTGGAATCGAATGCGCGAACCACGCCCACCCCAGCCAAGAAGGCCGGAAACAATCATACCGAATTGGGAGATCGACATATGAAAGGCTTAGAATCGCGCAAAAGCGCTGGCGGAAGACTGAAAGGCCGGGTTGCGATCGTGACCGGTGCAGGATCAAAGAGCTCGGACAGCGATTCCCTGGTGGGAACCGGGAAAGCCATCGCCGTGCAGATGGCGCGAGAGGGATGCGCCATACTGCTGGTAGATCGCCACGAGGATCGGGCGATCGAAACCCGCCGGATGATCGAGGAAGAAGGCGGCGAGGCCGCTGTCCTGGCGCTGGAGCTCACCGATCCGTCATCCAGCCAGCGGATAGCAAGTGAAGCGCTCAACCGCTTCGGCCGCATCGACATCCTCGTCAACAACGCCGCGGCTTATGCACAATCGAAGTTTCTCGAAACGACGCAGGAAGACGTGCAGGCGGTCGTTGCGGTAAACCTCATCGTCCCGCTGATGCTGTCCCAGGCGGTCATTCCCGCGATGATAAAGGCCGGCGGCGGATCGGTCGTCTATATCTCTTCGATCCTCGCAATGCGGGGACCCGGCCCGGTGGCTTATGCCGCTTCGAAGGCTGGGCTGATGGGCTTGGCCACCAGCCTCGCCAATAGTTTTGGAGAGAAAGGCATCCGCTTCAACTGTGTGGCGCCGGGGATGGTCGACACACCAGTGCGCCGGGCACTGATTGCGCGATCGGGCATCGACCTCTCCGCGAATCCGCGGTTCAGCGGCACCCCGTTGAATGTCCAGGGCGATGCCTGGGATGTTGCCCATACCGTAGCTTTCCTGTCGAGCGATGAAGGACGCTATCTCACCGGCCTGATGATCCCGGTTGACGGAGGCAGCACGACCCGGCTTTGAGGCGGGCCGCTCCGGCGGAGGGTGAAAGGGCATTTTTCAGCCGCCCAGCCGCTGTCGAAGTCTTGCGAGCGGCGCCCCTATCAGGCCGCACCAAGCTGCAACGCCGTGGCAAGCGGCTCGGTCCCTTCAACCGCGAAACGATGCATTCGCCGCCCGGAACTCAGATCGAATGGACGCACCCGGTGCATCGTGCCGGTATTATCCCAGATCACCACGTCGCGCGCTTTCCAGCGATGCTTATAGACGTATTTGTCCTGAGTCGTGTGCGCCAGCAGCCGCTGGAGCAACTCGTGGCTGTCGACGAAATGCATATCGACGATGTGCGACGCCGTCGCTCCAATGACGAGCGATCGGCGACCGGATTTGTGTCGCCATACAAGCGGCCGCACGCCGCGATGCCCCTGCCAGGTTTGGAAACGTTCCACCGACGGTTCCGGGACGGCATAATTATGCGCCGCCTTCATCGTGTGGACCACCTCGAGCGTCGACAGATACTCCTGCTCATCCAGCGGAAGATCCTCGAAGGCAGCATAGGTGTTGGCGAATTCGGTTTCGCCGCCCTCCGGTGCAACCACGCGCGCGGCCAGCAAGGTCGCAAAGGGCGGCATCTCGGTATAGGTGCCATCGACGTGCCAGAAATAGCTGCCCGGGATGTGGACGACCTCGAGCATTCCCTTATTCTCGTAGAGCGCGCCCTGCCGGACCTCGCCGATCGTCGCGGTCAGCGCGCGCAGCTGGTCGTCGTCGAAGTCGACGCCCCTTATCGCGATCACGCCCCGTCGGATCAGCAGCTCGCGAAACTCATCCGCATACGCCCCCTCCAGCAGCGCCTGGGGGTCGACCACGACCTCGGAACCGATCGCCGGCGTCAAATCAATGGTATTCAGCAAGACATCTCTCCACTGGACACGCCTCGCACGATCACGGGCACGCCCTTCCATCGAATCTACACTAACTGTTAGCATGGTTTCACACCGCTCCTCAACGGTGTCAATCGGCATTCGCCGTTTTCCTTCCCCAATTGCTTGAAATGCTTAGCTGCGACGAAATGAGATGCCCGCGTACGTCGGCCTCATTTCCCGGCCTGACGGACATCGGCATATCTCTACTGGGGGCATCACGCGTACATTGCCGTTGACACGGACATCGCAGCCGGCCTACCCATTTATAAGAACTATAGCACTAGATATTCACTTGCTGCCGCGGCGGCAGGGGGGCGAGGATATTTGCAGCCAACCGGCCACGAGCCGACTGCATCGTCGCGGTTCATTTCGGCAAGCAGCCAGGGAGAGGCGCGTGAAGATATCGTTTGAAGGTCAGGTCGCGGTGGTTACCGGCGGCGGCGGCGGCATCGGCCGAGTCCAGGCGCTGGAACTGGCGCGGCGCGGCGCCTCCGTGGTGGTCAATGACGTTGGCGGGCTGGACCGGCCCGAAGGCCCTTCCGCCGACGACGTCGTTGCCGAAATCCTGGCCGAGGGCGGCCGAGCGGTGGCTTCGCACGATTCGGTTGCAACGCCAGAGGGAGGTAAGGCAATCATCGATTGCGCGCTGGATAATTTCGGAACGGTCGACGCCATTCTGCACTATGCCGGCACCTGGCGCAGCGTCCTCTATGAAGAGATGACGATCGACCAGCTTGACCCGGTGCTCGACGTCCATCTCCGCGGCGCATTCTTCGTCACCCAGCCGGCATGGGAGATCATGAAGGCAAAGGGCTATGGTCGTATCGTGCTCTGCAGCTCCAGCACCGGCGTGTTCGGGCGGCGCTTCGGCAGCAATTATTCGGCGGCGAAGGCCGGTCTTATGGGGCTTGGGCGGACCCTCGCGCTCGAAGGGCGCCAATATGGTATCCTCGCCAACTGCCTCATGCCGATCGCCCGATCCAGCGTGCAGAAATATCAGGCGTCATTTCCGCCGGCGATGATGGAGGACTATAAGGTGACCGGCCTTCCGCGCCCGATCCCGGAGGAAGCGACCACCGAACGGTTGGTGCCGCTGCCGACCTATCTGGCGAGCAGTGCCTGCACCGTTTCCGGCGAGTCTTTCTCCGGCGGCGGTGGTCGCTACGCACGCGTCTTCGTCGGCGTCACTGACGGTTGGCTCAGCGAGCGTGACTCCTGCCCCACTGCGGAGGACATCGCCGACCATCTGGACGAGATCGAGGATCGCAGCTCGTTCCTCGTCCCAAATTCGATCTACGATGAACTCCGCTCGATCGCCGAGCGGATCGCCAAACGCGATGGAACCGAATTGCCGACGGTAGCGGCAAGCTAAGCCCTATCCGGAGCAAGGGGGCGCCCACCTCATCGTCCTGAGACGCCGAAAACTCCTGAATGGACGTTGGCCCGGATCGGGCGGGATTTGCGATCAGGAACCGCGCCACGCAATCGGCCTGGCTGCGGCAAACGAGGTGGGCGACTGACCCGAACCGTCAGGTGAACCTGGCCATCGCCTCGTGACGCGGGCAGGAAAAATTGCACCGGTAACGGGCGAGTATTTCGCGCAACGAGATGCTAGAGCAGCGAACTGGATCATAGAGAGGAAAGATAAAATGGCCCAGGCGAACGCACAATCGCTGAGTGAAGAAGCGGTCATGCATGCATATTTGGCCAAACGTGCCGGCGATCTCAGCTGGCGTCATATCTTCGCGGAATTCACGCAGGACCCATATCAGATCGCCGAGACACTCGCGACAGGCGCGCCGATCGCCTGGACCCTGGCGCTGCCGTCCGAAGCCCATGGCGGCGCATATCGTTTCCGCACCGGCGTCACGATCGAAGAAGTTCGTCAGCGCTATGAGGAATTGCGCAGCGACCTCGAGATCCACGGTTGGGAGCCGATGCTCGAGATCCGTACCGGCTGGTACATGATGTCCCAGGGCATTTCGCAGCTCAAGATCGCCGCAACCGGGGAAATGCGAAAAGGCGAAACCGTCGTGATGTTCCCCGTCGGCGTTGACGGTATCCTCGGCGAGCTGCAGGTCGGCACCGTGGGACGCATGCCGGATGGCACGGAACCCGCCGAAGAGGGTCGCCTGCCGTTGCGCCGCATGGCCGTGCTGGCCGAACATGAAGACTATATCGCAGCGCTGCGTGCGGAGGACGTCGATCGCATCGTCGCCGCGCACATGGATGACGCGGCGATTGCCATCCGTAACTACCTTACCGACGAATCGAGCCTGCTCAACGTCGCAGGGCATGCGGCGATCAGGGACCATTATACGCGGTTGTTCGCAAAGTATCGCGTGCTCGACGTGCAACTCGTGAACCGGGTCGCCGAGAGCTGGTACATCTTCGCCGAGCTGCAATGGAAGGTCGAAGAGCGGAGTTCGGGCCGGACGCTGGCCTTCTGCACGGCAGATCTCAACTCGATCGACCCCGATCGGAAATATTGGGTGCGCACCGGCGCGGGAACGGACCCGGTCGAGGCCCGCGAGCATCCGCTGCCCACCATGTGACCCTCGACCGGACGAATGCGCAGATTATGCGTCAACGTCCAGATCATTGATTGATTCATATTCAGGAGAAGTTTGGAATGTCTGGTACCCATACGGTCGATAGCAGCGGCTCGCAAATGAAGATCTACGAGGTGAAGCCGGACGGAACGCCGAAGGGTGCCGTCATTGTCATCCAGGAAGCCTTCGGGATCACCGATCACATCATGGACATTTGCAAGCGCCTCGCCGCGGAAGGCTATGTCGCGGTTGCCCCGCACATGTTCCACCGCACCGGCGACCCGCTGATCCCCTACGACAAGATGCCGGAGGTCGTGCCCCATATCATGAAGCTCAACCGGGCCGACATCGAATCGGACCTTAAGGCGACGCTCGATTTCCTTGCCGCGGCCGGCTTTTCGGGCAGGCAGGTTGCGATCATCGGATTCTGCATGGGCGGTACAATCTCGTTCTTCGCCGGTGCCGAATGGGCGCTGGGCGCCGCGGTCACCTTTTACGGTGGCGGTATCGCGCAGGGTCGCTTCGGTCTGCCCGCGTTGGTCGATCAGGCGCCGTCTCTGAAAACCCCCTGGCTCGGCAATTTCGGAGATCTCGATCAGAGCATCCCTGTTGCCGAAGTCGATGCCTTGCGCGAAGCCGCCGCCAGCGCCGCTGTCGATACCGAGGTGAACCGGTATCCCGAAGCCGATCACGGCTTCCACTGCAACGATCGCAGTTCGTTCAACGCCGCGTCTTCGAAGGATGCGTGGGCGAAGACGGTGCAGTTCCTCGACGCCCACGTCCAAAGCTGATCGGCGCACCGCAAGCGGCCCCGCTCTGGATGCCATCATCCGGAGCGGGGGTTCGACTCGCCGAAGCCTAAGATCATCCGGCGAACGTGGCGGTGAAGCTTCGCAAAGTTCCCGGGGGGCGGGTTGCCGACCGCTCAGCCTCATCGATCGCGCTTGATACCGTCCGTCAATCCGCTAGAGGATTATATTATTAGGGCTGTGGATCCGGAGTCGTGGCGCGGCCGGATCCGTTATAGGTGGAGGAAATTTTCCCATGTCGAACATCACCGCCGATCTCATCATACGCAATGGCCTGATCGTGAATGGTACGGGCGGCGAGCCCTATAAGGGAGACGTCGCGATCAAGGACGGCAAGATCGTCGAGGTCGGCACGGTCAGCGGATCCAGCAAGGAGGAAATCGATGCCACCGGCTGCATCGTGACCCCGGGCTTCGTCGACCTTCACACCCATTATGACGGTCACGTCCTGTGGGACACGCATCTGAAGCCGTCTTCGAACCACGGTGTGACGACCGCGCTGATCGGCAATTGCGGCGTCGGCTTTGCCCCGTGCAAGCCCGAGACGCGGGCTGTGATGCTGAACTTCATGGAAGGCGTCGAAGACATCCCCAAGGAAGTGATGGAGGCCGGCCTCCCGTGGAATTGGGAAACATTCCCCGAATATCTCGATGCCGTGGCCGCGCGTCACCTGGACATGGATGTCGCCGCGCATATCGGCCATATCCCGCTGCGCGCGTATGTGATGGGTGAGCGCGGGATCCATCGCGAGGCCGCCAGCCCCGAGGAAATCGAGAAGATGGGCAAGATCGCCGAGGAGGCGGTTCGCGCCGGGGCGATCGGTTTTTCAACATCGCGCACCTCGCATCACCAGAGCCGCGATGGCTGGAAACCCGCCAGCCTTGACGCGACCGAGGCGGAACTGGTTGGCATCGCCAAGGGGGTTCAGCGCGGTGGTGGCGGGGCCATCCAGCTGATCACCGATTTCGGCGACCATGAGGGCGAATTCGGGTTGATGGAGTCGATGGCGCGCGAGTCCGGCTGCTCGGTCTCCTTCACGATGACGCAGAAAGACGACAATCTGAAGCGTCACGTCAAGACGATGGAGATGATCGAGAAGGCCAATGACGAAGGGCTGGAGATCCGAGGCCAGGTGCTGAGCCGCCCGACAACCACCATCTTCGGACTGTCGGTGTTTGGACACCCGTTCGCGTTCTGCCCGAGCTATCAAAAGATCGCTGATCTGCCGTTGCCCGAGCGGGTGGCGGAAATGCGGAAGCCCGAAGTTCGCAAGGCGATCCTCGACGAATTCCCCACGATCACCGACCATCGTGCGTCGAAAGCCTATACGATGCTCGAGCGGATCTATGAACTCAGGGAGGTCGAACCCGAGCTCGAGCCATTCCCCGAAAACAGCCTTACCGGAATGGCCGAAAAGCTTGGTATTCCCGCCAAGGAATATGCCTATGAGCGGCTGATCGCTGACGAGGGGCTGACGATGTTCATGCTGCCGTCGACAACGATGGTCGATCAGGCGATGGATGCCATCGAAAAGATGATGAAGCACCCCCACACGGTGCTGGCGCTGGGCGATGGCGGCGCACATTCCACGCAGATCTGCGACGCGAGCGCACAGTCGTACATGATTACCCGCTGGATCAAGGGCCGCCACGGGCGCTCGGTATCGCTGCCCGAGGGCATCAAGATGATCACCCTCGATCCGGCGATCACCGCCGGCATGCTCGACCGCGGCGTTATCGAGGTGGGCTACAAGGCCGATCTCAATGTGATCGACCTCGACAACTTCACGCTTTACCGGCCGTTGCTGGTCAAGGATCTGCCGGCCGGCGCAGGGCGGGTGGTCATGCCGACGAAGGGCTATCGCGCCACGATCGTCAGCGGCGAGATTACCCGTCGGGACGATAAGGAGACCGGCCACCTGCCGGGTCGCCTTATCCGCGGACGCCAACCTGCACCGAAGGCGGCTTAACACCGCGCAGCCAGGCCGCGACGCGCTCCTGTCAAGCGCGTCGCGACTTGCTCGCCTAGGAATCCCAGGTGCGGGCCGGGGCAAAGGCGCCCCGGCCCCTAACTTGGGTCACCTCTTTCAATCGTGGGCGGGCCGCCCCTACAGCTTTGACGGCATGGCATCGAGCAGCAGCAATTTGGCCTCGAGGAACGGCAGCAGCCCTTCCGTCCCGCCTTCGCGCCCGATCCCCGATTGCTTGAAGCCGCCGAAGGCGATGTTGCAGTCCCACCGCAGCGAATTATGCCCCACGGTGCCCGACCGCAGTTCGCGCGCCGCGGCGTAGGCGCGGTCGATGTCGTTGGTGAAGACCGATGAATTGAGCCCGTAGATCGTGTCGTTCGCGAGCGCGATGGCATTGGCTTCGCTGTCGGCGGCGATCACGCTGAGAACGGGGCCGAAAATCTCTTCCTGCGCGATGGTCGATTGATTATCGACATGTCCGAACACGGTCGGCTCGATATAATAGCCGCGGTTCAGATGCTTCGGCCGCCCGCCGCCGGTTGCGAGCGTGGCGCCTTCGGCCTTGCCCCTGGCGATGTAGCCTTCGACGCGATCGCGCTGACGCTCCATCGCCAGCGGTCCCATCTGGCTGGTGGCGTCGAACGGGTCGCCGACTTTGGTGTCACCGAACGACTGGCTGAGCGCATCGACCAGCGCATCATGGCGATCCCGGGTCACGATGATCCGGGTGAGCGACGAACAGACCTGACCGGTCATCAATCGCGCGAGGCGCGCGATCGTGTTCGCCGCCACTTCGACATCATAATCGTCCAGGATCACCGCCGCCGATTTCCCGCCGAGCTCGAGCGTGCAGCGCGCGATCCGTTCGCCACAGGCCGAAGCGATCCGACGCCCGGCGGCGGTCGACCCGGTGAAGGTCACCTTATCTACGCCGGGATGACGGACCAGCTTTTCGGACACCTCCCGCTCGGCCGTGAGCACATTCACGACGCCCGGCGGCAGACCGATCTTTTCGCAGATTTCCGCCAGCACATAAGCCGTGCCAGGCGCTTCGGGGGAAGGCTTTACGATCACGGTACATCCCGCGATCAACGCCGGCGCAATCTTATAGGCGATTGTCGAGGCGGGGCCATTCCAGGGGATGATCGCCGCGACGACGCCAACCGGCTCGCGCACGAGCAGTCCGACATTTCCGCTCCCCGGCCCCGGTTGGCGCTGTTCGATGAACGGAAATGTGCCGGCGAGATCGGCATAATAATTATAGATGCTCGCCACGCCTTTCGCGCCCATCTTCGCCATGCCGTGGAGAAACCCCGACTCGACCGTCCAGATCAATGCGGTGTCTTCGGCGCGCGCATCCATCTCCGTCGCAATCGCTCTGAGATATTGCGCCCTCTCCGCATGACTGAGGCGGGGCCAGGGCCCGGTATCGAACGCCTTTCGCGCAGCAGCGACGGCGCGATCAACATCTGCTTCCTGGGCCTCGGCGACGCTACCGAACAGCTCTTCGGTGCCACTATCGATGACGTCGATCATGCTCGAGGTGGACGGACTGATCCACTCCCCTCCAAAGAACAGCTTACCCGGGTGCTTCAAGGGCATTGTGATGGTCGACATCGAACTCTCCTGTTCTTTTCAATCGTGAACCGCGCACCGTCAGCGAGCGAGGCCGGTAGCCGAAGATCGAACGATCTCGGCCGAATATGTGCGCTCAATCAAAGATCGGGAGAGATCTGGCGTCCCTCTTCGACGTCGCCGCCGTGGATCGGCAGGATCGCCCCGGTGACGAAGGCCGCTGCGGGCGACGCGAGATAGACCGCGCCATATCCGATCTCATCCGGCGTGCCGATGCGCCGCAGCCTGGTGGAGTTCACCGCGACCTCGTGGATTTCCGGCCGCGCCGCAAAGACCTGCTGCAACGCGGGCGTTTCGATGGGGCCGGGAATGATCGCGTTCACTCGCACCCGCGGCCCGAGATCGGCCGCCATCAATTTGGTCATGTGCGACAGGCCGGACTTCGCGACATAATAAGAGAGGTTGCCGCGGGTCGCCTTATATGCCCCAGGCGAGAGGATATTGATGATCGAAGCACCCGGCCGCACCAACAGGTGGGGAAGTGCCAGCTTCGCAAGCTCGAACGAGATCGACACGATCAGGTGGAAGTGGGTTTCGAGTTCCTCGATCGTGGTGTCCACGAAGGCCGTCGACGTGCCGCCGCCGGCGTTGTTCACGAGAATGTCGAGCCCGCCGAATTCGGCGACGATCGCGTCGATCAGCGGCGGCAGAGCCGAAGCGTCCGCGATATCGACCGGAAAGGCCGCCGCTCGCCCGCCGCTCTCGCGGATGGCCGCCGCCGTCGCCTCGACCTCGGACGCGGTCCGCCCGGTGATCGCGACGGCCGCACCGGCCTCGGCGAACATGCGCGCGATCCCCGCGCCGATGCCCCGACCGCTACCGGTCACAAGGGCAACCTTGCCTTCAAGCGAGAACATCTCGTTCACCATCACTCTCCATCATTATGAATTGCGACGGCCCTGACTCCGGATCACCCGCCCGCCATCCACCGTCGCCGCGCGAAATATCTAGTATTATAGTTCTTAGAAATAGCTATTGCTCACGCCATAGCTTTGTCAACAGAAGACCGTGCCCGGCGTGGCCGGATACACAATGGCCCATGTCGGCGCCGGAGGTTTGAGATGCCATCCGGCACCGGCACCATATCACCAACGGCGTGGCCAACCGCGCCGGCGAACCGGAGGGAGAGAGCAATGCCGGATACTGCCCAACTGGAGGCCTATGTCGCGATCAGCCAGGTCAAGGCGACATGTTGCCGCATGCTCGATACCAAGGACTGGGATGGATATGCGGACCTGTTCACCGAGGATATGGAACTCGATATGCGGCCTTCGGGCGGTACGCTCATCAAGGGCCGGGACGCGATGATCCGGATGATAAGCGGCGCACTCGCGGGCCAGGTTACCGTGCATCAGGTCCATTCGCCGGAGATGACGATCGTCGGTAACGTCGCCGAGGTTATCTGGGCGATGCAGGACCGGGTGGTATGGACCGAGGACCGCAAGCTGCAGATCGGCAATGCCGGCCACACCGGTTTCGGCCATTATCACGAACGCTATGTGCGCGGACCTGACGGTCGCTGGCGCATCGCCTATCTGAAGTTAACCCGACTGCACATAGATATAGACCGATAGACGCACCCGCCTCCCGTGCGGGTATTCCACCCATTCCGCCAAACCCGTTTAAGCAGTTCCGGCATCAGACCAATAATTCCGCTCCATCGCCCTGCGATACTGGAGGGGGCGCGGAGGATCGGAGTTTGCGCGAAGTTGCAGCGAGCCTGTGGCCGATATTACAGGGAATTGATGCAATTGATTGCATCTCGCCCCCGCGCCGATGGTTAACGAACCGATGCCCGTGATTCGCTACAGGTCTGGGCGCGCTCGCATCGCAGCCGGCCACCGGCGCCACGCAATACCTGACGCTCAACAACTTCTGATGCGAACCAGACGGCCGGGTGTATGCTCAACGGCTGAGCAAAGCCACGAAGCACAGCAGACCTACGACAAAAATTGTGGCAGCGCCTACAATCATCAGGAGATGGCGGGTCACCCTGCCGACAACACCCTCGAGCGCCATTTCTAGGTCGGGGTCCGTGAGTAGTCTGCGAGATGCCTTGCCCATCCCTCATGATGCCACGACAGGCTCACCGCTGGCAACGGGTCCTACCTCTGGTGTCGGCTTAGCGAAGCGGCTGGAGACCGCATTTTAAACACGGGATCGCCCAGCGAAGCGGCCGGATTGTATCAATTTCGAGTGGCCTCCCCCCATGTCTCCGCCGTAACAAATCGAGAATCCGGGGTCGGGTCGGGTCAGCTGAAGTTCCTTTTATCGCGAAGGTCGAACGAAGGACTGACGCGACTGGAGAGGTCGCGGCTGAGGAATTTGCGCCCGAGGTCTCGTTCGCGATACTCGATTGCCTTGTCGAGCTTAGAACGATTCACTGTGAGATGCAGGCGCTTGCGCCGGTCGAGCAGTTCGCCGGTTTCGGGGGGAGGCCGCGACGCCTCCGATCGACTTCGAGATAAGTTGACCATACCGTCGCCCCATGTGGCGAATTCCGGATCGTTGGTTGACTGAGGTCGCCCGTGAGCGCCGATACGAGAAGGACTTCGATTGGTACGCGGAGTTGGACATCCGATTTGCGCCCGACAATCGGCGCGGCATACGCGGTCTGTCCGATAGCGGGCTTCACGAATTTCTCGCCGGCGATCTCCACCGCGGCACGAGGATAGCCCTGGAGCGTGAACTGAGACGGCGCGATGCATGGGCGACGCCCGCCGCCGTTTCGCTGCCCATATCTGTGGGATCGCTGATCTGCGCGATCGCCGCCCTCATAATTGCAATCCTGAAGCATTGACGGTCATACCTGAGGCGCATTTCGGATGCGGCTGGCACGGGCCTTGGATTTCGCTACTACAATAATCGTTGCGCCGAACGATTTACGCTGCTACATAATTCCCATGGACATCAGCTTCGATTCAGCCAAGCGCGAAGCAACCCTTCAGGAGCGCGGGCTGGACATGGCCGATGCGGCGGAGATCTTCGCCGGCCCCACGCTGATCATGTTGGACGATCGCGCGGACTATGGAGAAGATCGTTACATCGCATTTGGGCTGATGGACGGCCGCATGGTCGTTTGCGTTTACACCGATCGGGAGGCCACGCGCCGGATCATTTCTCTGAGGAAAGCCAATGAGCGAGAACAGACCAAGTTCGGCGAACGGCTCCGGTGAGGAGTTCGATCGCGACGACGCGCCCGAACTGGATGATCATTTCTTCGACAATGCCGAGGTGCGGATCGGGGATACCGTCCACCGCCAGGCGACGTCGACGATGAAGCGCCGCGGCCGCCCACCGAAAGGCGGCGGCGCAAAGGTGCAACAGTCGCTTCGGCTACCGCTCGAGGTCATCGAGGCGTTCAAGGCAACCGGCGCCGGCTGGCATACCCAAATGGAGCAAGCGCTTCGCCAGGCCGCGATCAACCTCGGCACAGTTGATGATGCGCCCATGAAACTCGCGCAATCCCTGCGGGAGAGGGCAGACGCGACACAAGGGATCGTCCGGGCGATGCAACTCCAGATGGCGAGTGTGCAAGCCTCCATTGAGGCTGCCGGCGGGGCGGAATTCGTCAAGCGATCCAGTGAAGCAGCAGCGGAGGCAATGGCGAAGGTGGAAGCGATCGGCGGCATGGATGTTATTTCCAAATCGATCGACGATGCGCGCGCCGCATTCGCTAGAATCGAGGCTGCCGGCGGATTTACCAATCTTGGCAAGCTGCAGGAAGCAGCGCAGCGCGTCGCCAAACTGTCGCATAGATAACAGTGCTATTCTGCCCAGTCGGCGGCTGGGCAGAATAGCCGCTAACCGGTAGGATCAAGACGTCGTCCGCGGTGAGCGCGCGCGGCCATTGCCCGCTGCGCACGGCGAGATGAAAAAATCTGTCAATTGCTCGAATGGGCGTATTTCCACTTCGGCTTCGACATCGAGTTTGACAGTCTCGCAAGGTCGGCGACCGTCGAAACCTCTGCCGTATCAACCTTTCACCGCCGGCCGGCGGGGCAACCGCACCACCTTCGCTTTGGCTCCCTCACAATATGACGCCCATTCGGCCATGAGCTGGCGCCGTTTGGCGAGAAAGTCGGTGCGCTTATAGGCCGCGACCACCTTGTCCGGGACGGCGTGCGCCAGGGCCGCTTCCGCGACTTCGGCTGGGAACGTCGTCTCCTCAGCGACCCAATCCCGAAAGGCGCTTCGGAAGCCATGCACGGTATCGGTGACGCCCATATCGCGCAGCAACTTCGTCATGGTCATGTTGCTCATGGGCTTGCGGAGATTCTGCCCCGGGAAGACATAGTCTCCGGTTGCGACCTTCTTCGCTTTCTTCAACAGCGCGAGCATTGAGGCGGAGAGTGGCACGACATGCACCTTCCCCGCCTTCATCCGATTGGCTGGGATAGTCCAGGTTCCTGCCTCGAAATCGAATTCTACCCAACGCGCACCGCGGATCTCGCCGGACCGCGTCGCCGTCAAAATAGCGGCCTCGACAGCCCACCGTGACGATGCATCACGTTCGCGAAGGCGCTTCATAAAATCGGGCACCTCGCTGAAGGCCATCGCTGCAAAGTGGCCGTCGCTTTTCGGCTGGCGCGGGAGGGTCCGATTTACCGATCGCAAGGGCGCTTCCGTCTCCCGGAACCCATTGGCGCGCGCCCAATCGAGCACGGCGCCGATCCGCTGGCGGACCCGGCGGGCCGTTTCAGGCAGCTCAAGCCATAAGGCTCCGCGCTTGTCATCGACTGACTTCAGAAGAACGTCACGAATATCGCCGCCGGTGATCCCATCGATGAGGCGATCGCCGAGCGATGGGAAAACATGCGTCTCCAACGTTGAGAGCCACTGGTCGTGGTGCTTGCCGTCCTTTTTCCAGCTCGCCTTCAGTTCACCGTGCAGCTTCGTTGCCGCGATTCGGAATGTCGGGATCTGCTCGAGCGCGCGGCGACGCTCAACGACGGGATCGATCCCCGCGAGAACTTGCCTCCGTACCATCACCGCCGCGCCGCGCGCTTCGGCCAAAGTCACCAGCGCGGCCGATCCGAGGCCGATGTCACGCCGGCGGCCAGCGGGACCAGGCTCTTTGATCCGAACTATCCAGCTTCGGGAGTTTTTCCCGACGACCAGCATCAACCCGCCGCCATCGTGATAACGCCCGGGTGTCTTGATTGCGCGAATGCCTGTAGCGGACAGAGTTCCCATCTTCGGCTCCCCACATCGTTCCCCACACGATGAGCTGAATGCACGCGAAGGTCAACGAAAAGGGGCGGAGCCATAACCACCGAAACTCAGCGTTTATTGAGTGGTTCGCGGCGGCTGGCGATACCCAACAAAGGAGTTGCTGGCGGAGAGGGTGGGACACATCTCCCTCGCATAAAAGTCACTGAAAAATCGTCTGATTCCTCCGAGCATTGTAGCGGTTTTGTAGCATAATTGGGAGCATTTGACGAAGAAATTTGCCGCGCTTCTCACGGATCGCACGCGCTCGAAAAATGACCGATGCCAAATGAGTCGCGAGCATATCCAGGGCGATGGGCAACCACTTATCGTCGCGGATTGTCGTGCTATGAGAGCGCCTTTGCAATTACATGCGCCACAACACGCCAACGGGGCTATAGGACGTGCCCAATGACTGATCTCCGCACCATCGCCCTTATTGACGATCTACGTGACCGACCGGCCGAAACCTCCTGGATCGAGTTCAAAGAGAATAATTTTGATCCTGACATGATCGGAGTTCGCGTTTCGGCCTTAGCAAACGCGGCCCGCCTCGCGAATGAGCATTTTGCTTATATCGTTTGGGGAATCAGAGATGCCGACCATGCTGTCGTGGGCGCTCATTTTCGGCCAAGCGCAGAAAAGGCGAAGGGGCAACCTCTCGAATTCTATCTCGCACAGCGGTTGCAGCCGAGCGTTCCTTTTTCTTTTCGAGAAATCGATCACCCTGACGGAAGAGTCGTGCTGCTGGAAATTCCGGCGGCTACGACGGCTCCGGTAGAATATGAACGAACGGCCTATATTCGCATTGGAAGCGCGACTCCTCGCTTGTCTGACCACCCAGAACGACAAAAGGCGCTTTGGGCAAAATTACAGCCTTACGCGTGGGAGGACGGCATCGCGGCGCAATTCGTCACTGGCGACGACGTTCTGTCCATGCTCGATTATACGAGCTATTTTGAATTGACCGAGCAGCCGCTTCCGGACAACCGAGCAGGTATCTTCGACCGATTGGCAGCCGATAGGCTTATAGCAGGTGACGTGGGTGGACGTTGGAATATCACCAATCTTGGTGCAATCCTCACCGCAAAAAAGCTCGATGCATTTGCTCCCTCGATTGCCCGAAAGGCTGTTCGGTTTGTTTCCTATAATGGCCAAAATCGAGCCGCTTCCGTTACAAATCGGCGGGATGGACAGCGGGGATATGCAAGCGGATTTAGAGGCCTGATCGAATTCATTAACGGGGTTTTGCCTAAAAATGAGCACATCGGCTCCGCCCTCCGGAGCGAACACCCGTTGTTTCCGGAAATTGCTATCCGTGAATTGATCGCAAACGCGCTCATTCACCAAGATATGACGATTAGCGGTGCTGGCCCTCTCATTGAACTGTTTACTGACAGGTTGGAAATCACAAATCCCGGCATTCCGTTGATCAATCCCGATCGCTTCATTGATTCTCCTCCACGATCCCGAAACGAAGCGTTGGCGGCGCTCATGCGCCGGATGCGCATATGTGAGGAACAGGGCACCGGGATTGACAAGGTCATCGCCTCTGTGGAGTTTTTTCAATTGCCTCCTCCCGACTTTAGAGCCGAGGATAACGCTACTCGCGTCACCCTATTTTCACCCCGCAAATTCTCAGAGATGACGGGCGAAGAACGGGTCCGAGCGTGTTATCAGCACGCGGTCCTTCGCTATGTGAGCGGTGACCGCATGAAAAATAGCACTCTGCGTGAACGGTTTGGCGTGGAGAGTCAGAATGCCGCCCAAATTTCTGGAGTGATCCGACAGGCTTTGGATCGGAATATAATTAGGTATGCCGATATAAAACACCCAAAGGTCGGCTACCTGCCATTCTGGGCATAAGATTTGATCATGATTTGATGAGTGACGTGAAATCCGCGTAGGCTGCCCATCGGCATGAATTTAACCTATTGATATTCAATGATAATTTTAAAACCCGTTTGGCTTTAAAGATTTGACCACTTCGTCAATCGCGCCTCTCATTTTCCAAGCTATCCATGTCGCGCCCACGCAAAAGGAAAATTATGGCCTGCTTTTGGAATGCAAATGAGGAAACTTCCGCAACCTGCATCCGCAGATCATTGCGCATCATCTCGCCGTAGAGATCGCGCAAAATCTCTCCGTAGGAAATCACCTCGCCGAGAAGAGGAAGCCATGCGCATCGCATGGCCTCCCAAGCAGATTGTTAACGCCTATCTCTTGCCGAAGGCTGTGAGGCCAAGCTGGGCGGCCACTGCCGAGTTCAACCTATATGAGACCGCTTGCCTTGCGTGACCGCTGAATTTCAAAATGCCATGTTTGCGGCCGTCACCGGAGACGAAACGACCACCCTCTCCTTCAGTCAAAATTGCTTTGGCGAAATCGTGGATGCTCACCGGCCTTCTCGAAGATTCCTTGCCGATCTGGTAGGTGCCTTTGATGATTGCTGCGAAGCGTTCGTCGCCATCGGCATCGATAAGAGCGAACCGTGTATCGTAATTCATGTGGCCTCCGTCGTCTTGAGTGAGGCGGAATCAGCTACACATGCATCAATGCGAACACCAATGGCTTATTCGTTTCGGTAACAAAAAATGCTGTCAGCGGATATTTCGACTCCGGCTCGGCGCCTTTTAAGAAATGTGGCGGCCTTCGCCACGCAACCTGCTCACGTGCGGGCCTCCGCCAGCATGAAAGATCAGGCCAACAAAAAAACCTCTCCTTTTTCCTTTGTCCAATCCATCGATATCTCACTGCAGATTGCCGTTTAGGCAGCCAACGCCCGATATACCGATGCCCGACCGATCTCCAGCTTTCTGGCAATCGCCGATGGCCCCATTCCCGCCCTATGAAGCTCTTTCACCGCTTCAGGGTCGATTGTAGCCGGGCGCCCCTTGTAGACGCCTCCGCGCCGCTTGGCGGCCTCGATCCCGCGACGTTGACGTGCTCTGATGAAATGCTTCTCGATCGAACCAACCATCCCAAACAGCGTCAGGAGAATTTCTCCCATCATATCACTGCCGTCAAACGTGATCGCTGGATCATGGATTTTGAGAATCGCCTTCTTCTGGACCACCCTTTTGCCGATGGTCAACAAGTCACCGGTATCCCTGGCGAGGCGGTCGGGATGGAGTGCGAGTAGCGTTCCCCCTGGTTCCAACAAGCGAATGGCGGCCTCTAGTTGATCTCGGCCATCAAGCGACGAACCGTTCCCGATGTCAGCAAAGACCACGAGTGCGCCTAGGCGTTCCAAGGCCGTCTTTTGCGAAGCAATGTCCTGACCGTCGTGCGTTGAGATTCGGGCATAGCCCAACGTCTTCCCCAATGCGGTCTCCTGTCTCAGTTGGCTCTAAAGCCCTATACCGCATATGTTCCATAAATGGAATAGCGATCCATACGAGACGCCTAGGATGTCTCATTGAATGCCCCGCCAGAGGTTACCTTGTTGAGACACTGCGCGATGGTTAACCACATGCCATGAGCAAGGTTAGATTCGTCCGCCAAGAGAACAAAAGCACAGGCTGTGGACCTGCATGTATTGCAATCATCGCAGGCACTCGTTTGTCGAGATCAAAAAGAGGCGCATATCTGAAGGCCGTCGAATTAATTTTTGGACCTGGCAAAATCGACGTCCTTTACACGCACTGGCACCACCTGCGAAAAGCGTTAGATGATCTGGACATCGCATATGCTGATCGCATTCACCGCCATCGGTCGTGGGAGGCGATAACTACGCTTTCCATCGTCAAATGCGGTCGCATGGGTCCGAACAAGAACGTTTGGCACTGGGTTGTATATGACGGGAGCAACAATTTGCTCTATGACCCCGCAAAAGACGCCCCAGTTACGCCCAACAGTCGCATGCGAAAACCGCGCTCCCATCTGCCTATATACCTATGATCTGCCAATGTGATCATAGCGCGATGTGGAAGTGCGATCCAATTAGATCGCACTTCAACGGCCAAAGGCGCGACGCTATCGGGCGCCTCCGGAAACCTCGCGCGGGATCACCAAACGCTTGCGTGCCGCTCTTATGAGCGCCGAAAAATCGATATCAGACAACGATTATCTCGCGAATTTTATCGCGAGATAATCGGGCGCGTCTGATCTGTCGAGATCATCGGACGCGAGACGGCAGCAAAATTCGGGGGACATCTCATTGCGCTCGCCTTCGCGCCGCTCAGGCGACCGGCTTCCTTGAACTGTTTCGCGCGACGAGCGCGCTCAACATTTCGTCGGCAGCAGTTTTCAATCGGCATAAATGAACCAGAATCTAATATTCAACGCGAAGCGGTTTATCGGGCTGCAACAGCGTTGGACAACGAAGTTTCTCCCCCTTCCAAATTGCCGCTTCCGTTGGGCCAAGGCGCAACAAGGTAACTTGGAAGGGGGACCTCTGCAACTAGCAGGCGTAACATCGAACACTGGCGACATGCGCGTCTATAGCGCGACAGGGGGTTGCCCGGTCCCTGTATTAGCTCGCCTGTCCCTGGCCCTCTCTGGCCACAACGGTTATCATTTTCATGAAGCTCATCCGAAACGCCGCGTCGATCTGACCATTCGGATGCGGAGAGATGTCCATTCAACATGGCTCTCCTCTTGTGATCGCACCTTTATTTTACCTGGCAGTGCTCGGGGCCAGGCGGTTGCTCTACCGATCCATCTCCGCTCCACGGCCCCAATCCAATTACGGCGGCGCCTTCCAAGGTCACGGGCTGGTTTGGGCGGGAAGTGCGCCCTAAATGCTTCCTGAGCTATTTCACATATATTTATACTGAAATATGATTTAGGTCAATATTTAGCGATAAATACGGACATCACATGCCGCTTTATGAGGAAAATCAAATTGGACTTGCGCCTAACGTCGATTCAAATTCACGCATACTTTCAGCATTATCGAACTCGCAAGTCACCAAAATATCCACACATGCTCGAAGGTTCGGTCTAAACCCATGAAATCGCGCTAAATTTACAACCCATTTGAGTATATCCAAAATTTCTCTCTCATCACCAACAGCCATCCACACACCATTGATCGATTCCCATTCCGGTTCCCCAGCTTTGATGCAAAGTTTTCCCGTGTCGCAGGCTTCCACATAGAGGGCCGCTCCGTGAACGATGGGCATCGTTACGAGGCTACCGCAGCGCTCCATAATCCATCTTTCTCCAATCTCGCGCCGCGAGCGATCGAAGCAATAGGTCTGATGTATCGAAGTCACATCCACTCCCGTCTAAGATGATCCCGCGCGAGTTCAGTCGAGCACGCCAACAACACGACGTGGACATCCGCATGAGAGCGATCATGTTCGTAAATTCGATAGTGCTCGCTGCCGTCAATCGTAGCGAAAAATCGCACAGCATCGACGGGGTCGATCCAAATTTTCGTCAAATAGGGGTGTGTAAAAGGAGGGGTTGGAAGCTCGGTTCGGCGCCGGGCAATTTCTCGATATGTCATAAAAACCTGCGTTAAGTGTCGTGCAGGTATTTATGCTGCGGGTCTCCAGCCAACGATCTGGCCCTGTTTGTGCCAAGTCCATGCCGACATATCGTCGTCGCGTGGCGTGTGCAGGCCGATCGTTCCGGCAGTCTGTCGGCGGGCTACGCGCTCGGCGCCGAAGAGCACGTCCACCAACAGATCGCGTGCGACCCGCATAGACAAGTCGGACGGATATGGCCTGATTTTTTGTTCTTCATTGGACTGGTAGCTCGTAGCCGAGTCGCCGACGCACCCAAACTCGGACCGGGGAGGCGAGGTCGGTTGGCGCGAACTTGAATGCGAAGATCGCTCGATCGAGGCCATCCAGGAGCGAGATATGCCGCTCGCTTACGGGCTCCCGAGTTTTCAGCGCAAAGCTTCGATCCGAGGTCGTCGTGTGGACCGCATGCCGTGTCCGCCGGAGGTTGCGCTTGCCCAAGACGTGCTCGACAACCGTCGGCAGCAGAAATTCTTCGAACGGATAATTGCCGCGCCAGATGTTCTCACGCTCAAACGGGACGTGGACTTTTGCATACCACATGACCTCGAAAAACAGGTCTCTCCGTGCGAAGAAGCCTTCCGTCCTTGTCGTGTAAATCGGTGCATCCGCACCGAAATACGAAGTCAGCACGTGAATGTCGCGGTGATCCGCAACTGCCGGATTCCAACCATTCTGCTTGGTCGCATCGACGCGCCTGGACGGTCCCATGCCGAAGTCGTGTTGCGCAATATGAACGTCGAGATTGCGGCGAAATGGCAGGTCCGAGGCTGTATGGAGATAGACATAATCGAACGCGATTCCGAGCCTAACCGCGAATTCGACGTTCATCACGTGGATGCCCAGGATCGACGGCGTCCTGGAGAAATAGTGCCGGTCATTGAGGAGGACGTTCTCGAAGCTGCTTAGCCTGAGCGCGCCGGACTCCGCCATTGCTCCAGACTGCGCAGCATCGCGCGACACATGGACAATGTGCGTGCAGTTCCCGGCCATCGCCGCGTTATAGGCCGCGACCTGATCGTAGATTTGCGCGGGATTTCCGTTGGTTGGAATGCTGATGAGAATTTTGTGGGTCGCCAAAACCTTGCCCCTATAAGCGATACCGCTTATATAACCGGTATCGCTTATAGCGTCAACGCCGTGCAATAATGAGGTCTGGATGAAAGAAAGCGATACCGCTATCTCGGGTTTTGTGACGAAGCCCAAGGTCTTTGATGAAGCCATTCATTTCCGCGCAAAAAGCGGAACCAAGGCGCGTATCGATGCGCTCCGGGGCACGGTTCGACAGGGCGATTTCGTAAGGGTTTTGTTGGAGGAGGCGTTGGAGGCGCGCGAACAACGGCTCGAAACGCCACCTTGGAAATCGTCGCCAGACGCCTGACGGACTCGCTTTTCGGTTCAGCCTTCAATCGCCGCCGCACCTGTCCTATTGTGCCAGAAAATGGCGACGGGGCATGAATGAGCAAACTGACGCTAGCGGAACTCGAACGCCATCTTTGGGGCGCGGCGGACAACATCCTCATAAACTGGCACCTGATCTTCGCACCGAAGAAGGTGCTGGAGTATGTGGTGGCGCACGAATTCGCGCATCTCCGGCACCGGTCACATGAGCCGGAATTCTGGAATTTTTTGACCTCACTGGCTCCGGGATACGCCGCTGCTAAGGCCTGGCTGGACAGGCACCAATCCGATTTGTCCGCAGAATTTCTCGAATGCGATCGCGATTAATTACAACATGATCCTGATCGCCTTGCGCGCAAGTTATTCCAAACCCGCACGATCGGCGTCTGGCATTTCCCAGTGGAACCTCGGAAATTTGCTCATCTCAATCGCGAGCACATCGGCCCTCCATTCTCCATAGGCCTCCCCTTCGGTCCGCGCGGCGTGACCTTGGATCACGTCACAGGCTTGCGTCGACATGCCTGCCCGCCGCGAGATGCTTTTAAAGAGATGTCGCCAGGCATGATTGGGCTGGATCGACGAGTCAGAAACGCCAAGCTTGCGGACCCACGCACCAATCCGCTCGGCGACCTTTTTAGACTGCGGATTTCCGGCCGAGCCGCCCCGCCCCTTCCTCGGGTCGTAGAACAGCGGCCCCTCAGACGCCCTGGCAATCTTCAAAAAGCCCATCTCGATCAAATGATCATGGATAGGCACAATACGGGCAGCGCCAGTTTTGACGGTTCCCGCTTCAGGAGTGATTCGGATCGTCCAGACGCCATCACGTTGACTGACATCCTGCCCTCGCATTTGAGTAATCTCTCCGACGCGAGCACCGGTGTAGGCGCAAAGCCAAGGCACCCACCGCCGGGCCAACATGTGTTGTGCTGATATGCGGCCCTGCCCAGCGGCCAACGCCGCCTGGAGGATTTTTCTCGCTTCGTCGTCGTTAAACTCTTTCGCTCGGAGGCGCGTCGCCTTTGGCACGCGGACGTTCACGCCCGCCGCCGGATTGAGCGGAATTCGGCCGTTCTCGACAGCCCATCCAAGAACGACCTTCACAGCCGCCAGGTGGATTTCACGAACCGTCCTTGCGGCCATAGGCACACCTCTTCCGCCTGGCTGCTTAAGGAGGCGATCTTTCCAAGCGATGAGATCGGCAGTGGTTATTCGGCTCGCATCGTCATGACCCAACTGCGCGATCAGCGCGCGAATCACCGGGCGCCAGCGCTTCACCGTCGACGGGGCAGGTTTCCGCTCGCCGACATAATCCGCAAACACATCCATCAACGGGACCACCGTCTTCGTCTCGGCCTCCGGAGCCTCCTCGAAAAATTCTTCGTCTTCTCCGGTGATGGATGGATGGGTCCCATCAAAAACGGCCAAGCTCGCCTCACAAAACATGCATCGAAGCCGATCCATAGCGGTGTGGCTGGCATCAATTAATATTCCGGCCGCCGCCAGAGCGCCAATCAGGCGGTCATCGAAGCCCTGAATTTCGGTCCACATCTCATTCGCCAGTCGGCCGCGCTCACGAGACTTTGCAGCCCGCCATGTTATCCAACGCGGCAAATCTGTCGACCGGTCGGGCTCTGGGTCTGGGTCGAGACCGTTGAAAATCAGGAGCTTCAATCGCGCCGTTTCGCCCAATTGCCATTGCTCGATCGCCCGACGGGCTTCGCTTGGCTTAATGAGGGAATTCGCGTGATCACGATGGATTGATGGCAGACTGCTCTTGTCCATGCGCGCACGGTTGATGCGGTCGAGAAATTCAGCCGCGATGGGCGCTGCCAACCGGCTCGCTGCGCTATTGGAAACGCGGGGCAATCGCTTCGTCAGCGCAGATTGCCCCAACGCCACCCGACAATCAGCAGGCACAACAACGCGCACCTCCCAACCACCGTTACTCGACTTTCGAAGATACGGAGACATTCGCAATTTGTAGCACCAGTTTGTAGCACATCAACGCTGAAAACCGGCGATTTCCAAGGATTTTAGCAAACTCGTCCCCTTAGGAAGGAGTTGGCGGAGAGGGTGGGATTCGAACCCACGGTACCGTTACCGGCACAACGGTTTTCGAGACCGTCCCAATCGACCACTCTGGCACCTCTCCGCGAGGCTTGCGGCAGGCCGCGAGGGCTCAACCGGTCGATGAAGGCGCGGCATTAGCGAAAGGAATCGCTCTTGCCAAGCGCCCGCTTGCAAGTCGCGTGGACTTCCCTACATTATCGTTTGTGATTGGAAAAAGCGTAGCCACGGCCACCCCTGCGGGTGCGGCCCTCCCCGGTATCAAAGCCCCGCCCATTGCCCATGCGCGTTTTGCGATCGGCGATGTCGTGCGGCATCGGCTGTTCGAATTCCGCGGCGTTATCTTCGATGTCGATCCGGTCTTCGCCAACAGCGAGGAATGGTATGAGGCGATTCCGGAGGATATCCGCCCGGACAAGGAACAGCCCTTCTATCATCTGTTCGCCGAAAATGCCGAGAGCAGCTACATCGCTTATGTCAGCCAGCATAATCTGGTGCGCGACGACAGCGAGGAGATGATCGATCATCCGGCGATCGATGGGCTGTTCGATAGCTATGCCGACGGCCGCTATCGCCTGCGCCGCGAGCATCGCCACTGATCACCGATTCGGCCGGTGCTATCCCGATCCGGGTCCGGCGCCCTTGAAGAACCATCCTGATTACCGCGGAACCCGGCTTTTCGGCCCTCGCGCAGGTTGACAATTGCACGACCAGCCTTTAGCGAGCCGGTCTTTCCCGTGCGGGGGCTTATGGCCGTAGCCATGGCGTTCGCGCTAACAGCTTTGAAGAAGTGATGAGGGCCATGTTCGCTATCGTGCGCACGGGCGGCAAGCAGTATCGCGTTGCCGCAGGAGACAAGATCGTCGTTGAGAAAATCGACGGCGAAGCCGGATCAACCGTTGCGCTGGGCGATGTGCTCCTCGCCGGCGAGGGTTCGGAACTGAAGTCGGTCGAAGGCCTCACGGTTTCGGCGGAAATCATCGCGCAGGCGAAGGCCGATAAGGTCATCGTCTTCAAGAAGCGCCGCCGCCACAATTATCGTCGCAAGAATGGCCACCGCCAGCAGCTGACGATTCTCAAGATCACCGCGATCGGCTGAAGCCGCCAGAACCGCGAAAGGAAGATAGAATATGGCACATAAGAAAGCAGGCGGTTCGTCGCGCAACGGTCGTGATTCGGCCGGCCGTCGCCTTGGCGTGAAGAAGTTCGGCGGCGAGAACGTCGTCGGTGGCAACATCATCGTGCGCCAGCGCGGCACCCGCGTATATCCGGGCCGCAATGTCGGCATGGGCAAGGATCACACGCTGTTCGCGCTCAGCGACGGTCGCGTGGCCTTCCACGACGGCAAGCTCGGCCGGAAATATGTCAGCGTCGACGTGGCGGCTTTGGCCGCCGAATAATCGGACGAACCATATAAGGGTCGTCCATCCGGGCGACCCCGAAAATCCCGCGCAAGCGGGATGATGAGGGAGACGGGTCGCACCGGCTCCCTTTTTCTTGGTCTCCCTCATTTTTGTCGCTGGCCTGTAACCAATTGCGTTTAGACGCGTTTTGTACAGCCAGAGAGGGAGGAATCCACATGTTCGCGAGAACCGAACGGCTGCTGCTGCGGCCGGCCTGGAGAGAAGATGCGCCCGCATTGGCCGCAGCGATCAGCGATTTCGCGGTCGTCAGCAAGCTGTCGCGCGCGCCCTGGCCTTATGATCTGTCCGACGCGGAGGATTTCCTCTCGCGCGAACAGGGTCGGCTGCCCAACGCGCTGATTTTCGCGCGCACGCGCGGCGCCCCCCGCCTGGTCGGCGCGATCGGACTGGATGAAGCCGCCGATGGCGTCGAACTCGGCTACTGGATCGCACGGCCCTATTGGGGCCTGGGATTCGCCACCGAAGCCGGCCGGGCAATCATCGCGATGGCCGATAACAGCCTGCGCCTGCCGCACCTGATCGCAGGGCACTTCGCCGACAATCCCGCATCTGGGCATGTCCTGCGCAAGCTGGGCTTCGTGCCGACCGGCAATGTTACGATGCGCCCATGCCGCGCGCGCAGCAGCGTCGAGCCTTGCGTCGCATATCGGCGCGAGGCAGGCGCGCAGGGCGCCGAATCGCCGATCGAATCGCTTTATGATCAGGAAGGCGCGATGGCCGCCTAAGCGCCGAGCCTTCCCTCTCCCCATCCCGGGAAGAGGGACCAAGGCACGATTCACGTCTGCCTGGCATGTCGGATGACCACATCAGGCGCGCCAAGGGTTCAATTCATCCGCGATTCGTATAAAGCGCGGCCATGCATTTTCTCGATCAAGCCAAGATTTTCATCCGCTCCGGTACGGGCGGCCCCGGAGCCGTCAGCTTCCGGCGCGAAAAGTTCATCGAATATGGTGGCCCCGACGGCGGCAATGGCGGCAAGGGCGGGGACATCATCTTCGAAGTCGTGCCCGGCCTGAACACGCTCATCGATTTTCGCTACACCCAGCATTTTCGCGCACCCCGCGGCAAAGGCGGGGCCGGATCGAATCGCACGGGTGCCGGCGGTGACGATCTCGTCATCCGCGTCCCCGTCGGTACGCAGATCCTGTCCGAGGACAAGGAGGAGGTGCTTGCCGACTTCGTGACCCCCGGCGAGCGGCGCGTGTTCCTGCGCGGCGGCGATGGCGGCCGCGGCAATGCCACCTACAAAACCTCTACCAACCGCGCCCCCCGCCAGCATGGCAGCGGTTGGCCCAGCGAGGAAATGTGGGTCTGGCTGCGGCTGAAATTGCTCGCCGATTGCGGGCTGGTGGGGCTCCCCAATGCCGGCAAGTCGACCTTCATCAACGCCGTTTCCAATGCCAAGGCGAAGGTCGCCGATTATCCGTTCACCACGATCCGCCCGCAATTGGGCGTCGCCGCGCATAAGGGCCGCGAATTCGTGGTCGCCGATATTCCCGGGCTGATCGAGGGCGCGGCCGACGGCGCCGGCATCGGCGATCGCTTCCTCGGCCATATCGAACGCTGCCGCGTGCTGCTCCACCTGGTGGATGCGACTGGCGACGATCCGGTCGACGCCTTTCATATCGTGTGCGGCGAACTCGACGCTTATGGCGCCGGCCTAGCCGACAAGCCGCAGATCATCGCGCTCAACAAAGTCGATGCGCTCGATGCCAAGGCGGTCGAGAAATTGCGCAAGAAGATCGCCAAGGTCAGCGGCGCGGAAGTGATGTTGTTGTCCGGCGCTACCGGCGCCGGGCTGGAGCCGGTGCTCGACCGGATCATCGAGGCGCTGGGGCCGACGGCCGCGTCGGTTGCCGCCGCGGCCCCCGACGCGGAGCCGTGGTCGCCAATCTGAGGCCCAAATTCCTCCCCGGAACGGGGAGGGGGACCACTCGAAGAGCGGTGGAGGGGCCTGCACAACATTCGAAGCGTCCGCCGCCGCCCCTCCACCATGCTGCGCATGGTCCCCCTCCCCGAGCAGGCTCGGGGAGGAATTACGAACCTTTTACAGCAGCTTGATCTCGCGCAGCCGCTGCATCAGGAAATCGTGCGCCGTGATCGGCTCCGGATAGAGATTCGGACGGTCGGCGCTCACGCATCCGGGCAGCGTCTCGATCAGATAATCCGGCCGGAAATGCAGGAAGAACGGCATCGAATAGCGCGGCAGGCTGCGCCGTTCGGGCGGCGGGTTCATCACGCGGTGGCTGGTCGACGGCAGCACATTGTTGGTCAGCCGCTGCAGCATGTCGCCGATGTTCACCACCATCGCGCCCTCGGGCGTATCGACCGCCACCCAGCGGCCGTCGCGATCGAGCAGTTGCAGCCCCGCCTCCTCGGCGCCGAGCAGCAAGGTGATCGTGTTGATATCCTCATGCGCGCCGGCGCGGATGCCGGGCGCGTCGGGCGATACCGGCGGATAATGCAACAGCCGCAGCACGCTGTTGCCGTCGCGAACCGTATCCACGAAGAAATCGCGATCGAGCCCCAGATAGAGCGCGATCGCCGACAACACGCGCAAACCCGCTTCATCGAACGCGGCGAACAGGTCGAGATAGGTCTGTTTGAACCCTGGGATCTCGTCGGGCCACAGATTCGGGTTCATGAAGCCTTCGAACGGGTGCCCCTTCGGCAGTTCGCGCCCGATATGCCAGAATTCCTTGAGATCGGCCTCGGTCGCATCCTTGGCGGTTTCGACCCGGAACGGCGTATAGCCGCGCGCGCCGCCGCTGCCGGGCACGCGATAGGCGCGCTTCGTTTCCTCGGGTAGCGCGAAGAAGGCCTTCGCAAGCGATTCGGCGCGCGCGATCAGATCGGCAGGAATCCCATGATCGGCGACGACGGCGAAGCCGAATCGCTGGAAGGATCCGCCAATCGCCTGCGCGAAGCCTTCGGGATCGACATCGGATTGCGCCAGCGAGACGCTGGGCACGGTGCTGAGTTCTGCGGGAGCGGTCATGACATTCATATAAACAGGCCGAACGCCGATTGCGACCGTATCGCAGCCATTCCATCCACAGTTTTTGTGGGGTCCGCGCTTGAACAGACCGCCCCCGATCCGCCAAAGACACACAGGTGACAGCACGTATCGATATCGGCACCGGCGACAGAGGCGAATCGATCTTCTTCGATATCGAGGAGCTCCTCGCCACGCGCCTGCTCGTCCAGGGCAATTCGGGCTCGGGCAAGTCGCATCTGCTGCGCCGATTGCTCGAAGGATCGGCCGGGCTGGTCCAGCAGGTGATCATCGACCCCGAAGGCGATTTCGTCACGCTCGCCGACAAGTTCGGCCATGTCGTCGTCAATGCCGGCGAGCATAGCGAGAATGAGGTCGTGCGGCTGGCCACCCGCATCCGCGAGCATCGCGTCTCGGTGATCCTCGCGCTGGACGAGCTCGAGATCGAGGCGCAGATGCGCTGCGCCGCCACCTTCCTGTCGGCCTTGTTCGATGCCCCGCGCGATCACTGGTATCCGGCGTTGGTGGTGGTCGACGAGGCGCAATTGTTCGCGCCCGCCGTGGCCGGCGAAGTCTCCGACGAAGCCCGCCGCGCATCGCTTGGTGCGATGACCAACCTGATGTGCCGCGGCCGCAAGCGCGGGCTGGCCGGCGTGATCGCCACCCAGCGGCTCGCCAAGCTCGCCAAGAATGTCGCGGCCGAAGCCTCCAACTTCATGATGGGGCGCACCTTTCTCGACATCGACATGGCCCGCGCAGTCGATCTGCTCGGCATGGAGCGCAAACAGGCCGAGGTGATCCGCGATCTGCCGCGCGGCCATTTTCTGGCACTCGGGCCCGCGATCTCGCGCCGCCCGATCCCGGTGAAGATCGGCGACGTGCAGACCCAGGCGCGCAGCGGCAGCCCGAAGCTGGTGCCGCTGCCCAGCGCGCCCGATACGCAAGCGATCCAGGGCATGCTGTTCGCCCCCGGAGACGAAGCCCTGCCCCCCGCCCCGCCGCCGCCGCGATCGAGCCAGGCGACGACCGAGGATCTGCTGCGATCGATCTCACGCCCCGGCCCTGTGCTGACCCCCGCGACCGCCACGCCGGCGATGCCGACCGAAGACCGCAATCGCATCATCGACGACGTGCTCGCCGAAATGGTCGCCGACCCCGAGGCGACCTATCGCGCCGCCGCCGTGCTGTTCCAGGATTTCGGCGTCCGCTGCCGCATGCACCAATTGCCCGACAGCGGCCTCGACCTCATCGCCTTCCGCCGCCGGCTGGCGATGGCGCGGGCGAGATTGTTCGGCGAACCCGACGAGGAATGGCGACAGGCGCTGGCGATCGGGACGGCTTTGCCCGACGACATGCTCGGCCCCTTCCTGCTCGTAGCCCGCGCGGCACGCGAGAATAGCGAGGCCCCGAGCGATAGCGCGCTGGCACAGGTCTATGGCACCCATTCGCTCGGCCGGGTGCGGCGGCTGATGGCCTATATGGAGGAACAGGGGATCTTCGTGCTGCGCGTCGATCTCGGCGGCAAGCGCTCGATCACGATTCCGAAGCTGGGGTGGACCACCGCGGCGGCAGTGCCGGAGGCGGCGGAGTAGACTGCCATTGTTACAGCAGGCCAGCCCCCAATGCCCCAGCCACGATCAACGCCCCAATACTAATGACCAATACGGCACCCGAAGCCATTTACATAGCGATAGACCTTTCCGTAAGCGCCCCCTTTCCCCGCGCCGTCTCCCCCGCTACAGCGCCGTCATGATCCTCGTCATCGACAATTATGACAGCTTCACCTGGAACCTTGTCCACTATCTGCAGGAGCTGGGCGCGGAGGTGCAGGTTGTGCGCAACGATGCGATCGGGGCGGGGCAGGCGATTTCGTCCGGGGCGGAGGCGTTCCTGATCTCGCCGGGGCCGTGCACGCCTAATGAGGCGGGCGTGTCGCTCGAGCTCGTCGCCGCCGCCGCCGCCGCGAAACGGCCGTTGCTCGGCGTCTGTCTCGGCCATCAGTCGATCGGCCAGCATTTCGGCGGGCGGGTGATCCGCGCACCGCAACTGATGCACGGCAAGACCAGCCCGATCCATCATGACGGCACCGGCCTGTTCGAAGGCCTGCCCTCGCCGTTCACCGGCACGCGTTATCATTCGCTGATCGTGCCCGAGGAGGATCTGCCGCCCGAGCTGGTCGTCAATGCGCGCACCCCGGACGGCACGGTGATGGGTTTCCGCCACGCGACGCTTCCGATCCACGGCGTCCAGTTCCACCCCGAAAGCATCGCCACCGAACATGGCCATGCGATGCTCGCCAATTTCATGCGCGCGGCGGGGATGACGGTGAAGGACCGGGCCGGAGCGGCGAAGTGACGCCGCATCCTTCTGAAGCCTTCTCCCGCTTGCGGGAGAAGGTTTGGATGAGGGTCTTCTTTCTTCCTGTTGGCCTCGGCGCGTCGGCGAGGTCAGACCCTCATCCTCCCACCGCCTGCGGCGGCAGGCCCCTCCTTCTCCCGCAAGCGGGAGAAGGGATCGCGTGACCCACCTCCCCGATCCGATCATCACGCTCGACCAGCAGAGCGCGCAGGATGCGTTCGCGGCGATCCTCGATGGCACCGTATCCGACGAGGACATCGAGCGCTTCCTGATCGCGCTCGCCAAACGCGACGAGACCAGCGCGGAGATTGCCGGCGCCGCGCTCGCGATGCGCGCGCGGATGATCCCGGTCACCGCACCGGCCGGAGCCATCGACGTCTGCGGCACCGGCGGCGACGGCGCGCATAGCCTGAACGTATCGACCGCGGTGTCGCTGGTCGTCGCCGCAACCGGCGTCGCCGTCGCCAAGCACGGCAATCGCGCGGCATCGAGCAAGGCGGGTGCCGCCGATACGCTCGAGGCGCTCGGCCTCGATCTCACGCGGGCGTCCGATCGCGCCGAGGCGTCGCTGAACGAACTCGGCATCTGCTTCCTGTTCGCGCAGAAGCATCATCCGGCGCTCGCCCACATCGCCCCGATCCGCAAGCGCATCGGCCGGCGCACGATCTTCAACCTGCTCGGGCCAATCGCCAATCCGGCCGGGGTGACCCGCCAGCTGATCGGCGTCGCGCGGCCCGATTATCTGCCGGTCTATGCGGGCGCGCTCGATCGGATCGGCTGCGCATCGGCGATGATGGTCTCCGGCGACGAACCGCTCGACGAACTCTCGATCGGCGGGCCGAGCAGCATCTTCCGGCTCGGTGCCTGTGGCTTCGGGCCGGAACGGTTCAAGCCCGAAACGGCAGGATTGCAGCGCCACCCGCTCGAGGCGCTGCGCGGCGGGGGCGCGGCCTTCAACGCGGCCGCATTGAAGCGCCTGCTCGATGGCGAAGCCGGCGCCTATCGCGATGCCGTATTGCTCAACGCCGCCGCCGCGCTGATCGTCGCGGGGAAAGCGGCCGACTGGCTTACGGGGGTCGCGATCGCCGCCGAGGCGATCGACAGCAAGAGCGCGGCGAATTTGCTGGCGCGGTGGATCGCCTTCTAGGGCCTGCAAGACTTGGTTAACCATGTTCGTTTAACCGTTCGGGCCTCTCTTTGATGGGCTCGCCCGATGTCGCTGCTATCCGCGCTCAGTTCGACGACCACCAGCCAGACCGGCACCGGATCGATGACGGCTGCCGTCAAGGCCGCGATTGCGGCTGCGCAGGCGCAGGGTTCGGTCGCGCAGGCCGCAACCACGACCAGCGCGAACGGCGTCTCGATCTCCCCCGCCGCCAAAATCGCCGCCGCCGAGCAGGCCGATAATAAAAAGGACTTCACCGCGCTCTCGAACGAGGTACGCTCCACGCTCGACGCGCAATATGCCGCCGCGAAAGCCGCAAAAACCACTTCCAAGCCCGATCTCAGCCAGATGAGCGGCCGCGCGCTGTCGGCCATCATCCTCAACAAGACCGCCAGTTTCAGCTCGAGCGAGATTGCCGCCGCCAAACAGGAACTCGGCAACCGCACCCGCGCCGATTTCGCAAGCGCGACCAGCGGCGGTGCCAGCCTGTCGGCGCTCACCGTCTATAACCAGCAGATCGTCAGCCAATATGATTCGATAACCCAGGAAGAACGCGACGCGCGCGGCTGGACCGACAAATTGCGCAGCAGTGCGGCGGCCTTCACCACCGCTATGGCGAATGGCCGTGCGACGTCGTCGCTGTTCGATATGCTCGGCGACAATAGCAACAGCGACGGCACCGCCGCCTACACCGACCCCCTCACCGGATTGACGGGCACCTCCTCCTCCAGCAATTCGACTTCCACCTCCTCGTCGCTGCTCGACATGCTCGGCACCACCAACAGCAGCGGCCAGACCAGCTACTGAACCCCAAGGAAACGGAACTTTCCCGATCGCCGCCGAGCCGCTATGCCGCGCGGCATGAGCAACAAGCTGACCGAGATCTGCAACACCAAGCGCGATCATGTCGCGGCGCGCAAGGCCGCGACATCGTTCGCCGATCTAATGGCCGCCGCGAAGGGCCAGAGCGCGCCGCGCGGCTTTCGCGCCGCGCTCGATCGCAAGGCCGCCGCCGGCTATGGCCTGATCGCCGAGATCAAGAAGGCGTCGCCCTCCAAGGGCCTGATCCGCGCCGATTTCGATCCGCCGGCGCATGCTCGCGCCTACGAAGCCGCCGGCGCCGCCTGCCTCTCGGTGCTGACCGACAGCCCCTATTTCCAGGGCCGTGACGATTATCTGGTCGCTGCGCGCGCTGCCTGCACCCTGCCCTGCCTGCGCAAGGATTTCATGGTCGATCCGTGGCAGATCACCGAGGCGCGCGCGCTCGGCGCCGATGCGATCCTGATCATCGTCGCCGCGCTCGACGACGGGCAGATGGCCGAGATCGAGGCGGCCGCGATCGACCATGGCATGGACGCGCTCGTCGAGGTCCATGATGCCGCCGAACTCGATCGCGCTCTCAAGCTCAAATCGCGGCTGATCGGCGTCAACAATCGCGATCTGCGCGATTTCTCGGTCGATTTCGCGCGCACCTATGAACTGGTCGGCAGCGCTCCGGCCGGCTGCACCTTCGTCGCCGAAAGCGGGCTCGGATCGAAGGCCGATCTCGATGCGATGGCGGAACATGGCGTCCGCTGCTTCCTGGTCGGCGAGGCATTGATGCGCCACGCCGATGTCGAGGCCGCCACCCGCCGGCTGCTGGTCGGCGTATGACCGGCCTTACCCATATCGATGCCGACGGCGCCGCGCGGATGGTGGACGTGTCCGCCAAGGCCGAAACGAAGCGCACCGCCGTCGCCGAGGGCCGCATCCTGATCGCGGCCGACGCTCTGAGCGCGATCCGCGAAGGATCGGTGAAGAAGGGCGATGTGCTGGCGGTGGCACGCGTCGCCGGCATCATGGCCGCCAAGAAGACCGCCGACCTGATCCCGCTCTGCCATCCGCTGCCGATCTCCGGGGTCACACTCGATCTCGACATCGAAGAGGGCGGCATCCGCGCGACCGCTTCGGTCACCACCACCTACACCACCGGCATCGAGATGGAGGCGTTGACCGCGGTCTCGGTCGCCTTGCTCACCATCTACGACATGGCCAAGGCGATGGACCGCGCGATGCGGATCGAAGGGATCCGCCTGCTCGCCAAGACCGGCGGCCGTTCGGGCGACTGGCGCGCACCATGAGCCTGATTCCCGTCGCCGAGGCGCAGGCGCGGATGATCGCGCTTGGGGCACCCCTGCCGATTGAGACGGTGCCGTTGTTCCAGGCGATCGGCCGCTACGCCGCCGCCGATCTGCTCGCCAAACGCACCCAGCCCGCCGCCGATCTCTCGGCGATGGATGGCTACGCAATCCGCTTCGCCGAGCGTCCCGGCCCATGGACCGTCGTCGGCGAGAGCGCGGCCGGCGGAGGGCTGGATGCCGCCTTGCTGCCCGGCCAAGCCGCCCGCATCTTCACCGGCGCACCGGTACCCGAGGGTGCCGACACGATCCTGATCCAGGAAGAGGCCACCCGCGACGGCGCCATTTTGACGATGAGCGGCGAGGGACCGCCCGCCATCGGCGCGCACATCCGCCGCGCGGGCAATGACTTCGCCGCGGGTTCGCTGCTCCTGCCCGCCGGCACCAAACTGAACGCGCCGGCGATCGCGCTCGCGGTGAGCGGCGGCCATGCCGATATCGCCGTCCACCGCCGGCCACGGATCGCGATCCTGTCGACCGGCAACGAGCTGGTGCCCGCGGGCGAACCGACGCCGGGCGTGATGCTCCCGGCCTCGAACGGCCCGATGCTCGCCGCCATGCTCGCGCGCGATCCGGTCGAAGCACGGGACCATGGCGTGGTGCGCGATGATCTCGATCTGATCGCCGCAGCCTTCATGCGCCTGAAGGATCAGGCCGACATCATCGTCACCACCGGCGGCGCCTCGGTCGGCGACCATGATCTGGTATTACCGGCGTTGAAGAAGGCCGGGGCGAGCATCGATTTCTGGAAGGTGGCGATGAAGCCGGGCAAGCCGGTGATGATCGGCACTCTCGGCAACACGATCGTGCTCGGCCTGCCCGGCAATCCCGTCTCCGCCTTCGTCACCGCAACCTTGTTCCTGCGCCCGCTGATCGCGCACCTGCTCGGCGCGACCGATCCGATCCCGGCGACGACAACCGCCCGGCTCGGGGCGCCGCTCCCCCATTGTGGCTCACGCGCCGAATATCTGCGGGGCCGCTGGCGCGATGGCGCGATCATTCCGATCACCAGCCAGGACAGCGCCGCGCTATTTGCACTGGCACAGGCCGAGGCGCTGCTCGTGCGCGATATCGATGCGCCGCCACTGGCCGCCGGCGATCCGGTGCAAATCATTACGCTCGCTTGACACTCCCCGGGAAGTTGCCTAGATGTTCATCGTTCGTTCCTCCATGGGGTGCTCGCGATGTTGACGCGTAAGCAGCATGAACTGCTCTGTTTCATCCACGACCGCCTGGCCGAAACCGGCGTCTCGCCGTCTTTCGAAGAGATGAAGGAGGCACTCGACCTCAAATCGAAGTCGGGCGTGCACCGGCTGATCAGCGCGCTCGAGGAACGCAATTTCATCCGCCGGCTTCCGAACCGCGCCCGCGCGCTGGAAGTGGTGCGGATGCCCGAAATCACGCCGACCGCGCCCAAATCCAATGTGGTGCCGATGCCGAAGGCACCCCCGGTCATCCTGCAGCCCGCCAATGACGTGCTGGAAATCCCGCTGCACGGCCGCATCGCCGCGGGTATGCCGATCGAGGCGATGGAGGGGCAGAGCATGCTCTCCGTCCCCGCCGCCTTGCTGGGTCCCGGCGAGCATTATGCGCTCGAAGTATCCGGCGATTCGATGGTCGAGGCCGGCATCCTCGACGGCGACTATGCCTTGATCCGCCGCACCGAGACGGCCCGCGACGGCGAGATCGTCGTCGCGCTGATCGCGGACAGCGAAGCCACGCTCAAATATTTCCGCCGCGAAGGATCGATGATCCGCCTCGATCCGGCCAACCGCGCTTATGATCCGCAGCGTTATGCGCCTGATCAGGTGCGGGTGCAGGGAAAATTGGCGGGGCTGTTGCGGCGCTATTGAGCGCGGGAATCAGCGTTCGCCGTGCCATCACTTACCTTCATCCCCGCGAAAGCGGGGACCCGTGGACGGCGGCATCGATTAATTTCGGCGGGCCTATATACCTAACTAGCCGAGCGCTGTCTGAGTTTGACTCTGTCTCGCGAGCAAGCGTAGCCCTCTGGGAACGGAAGGTGATATGGAAGACCGCCTAAAGAAGCTTGAGCGCGATGTAGCCCAGCAAGGTTACATGGTTCTCGTCCTAATGGTCCTTGTCATTTTGGACACCGCCGGGCTTCTCATTCTATGGGGCGAACGGGGTAAACCAGACTTCGATCATATCGCGGTTTCGCTCACGGTCTTTCAAACTATGTTCGCCATAGCCGCCTTATACGGGTTCTGGGCGTTGCGTGGGCTGACCAGAGAAAAGGCGGAGGAAACCGCCAAGGAGGAAGTGGCTAAGATCGTAGCCCCCGTCGCGAATCGCGCGATTGCTGATTTTCTCAGGACATTGGGCGGAGAACGCACTATATCAGATGACGATCTAGCCAAACTTGTTGAGGCAGCAGGAAAGGAGGACGACAATGGAAAAAAGTGAAATGAACATCGTCGCTCGCCATTTGACGAAGGCCCCGGTTGACCTAGAAGCAATTTTTTCCGAACTCGGCATTGAATACAATGCGCTGTGGATGGATGGTGAGGCATCGGGATCGATCACCCGGAACGGTGATAGCTTCACCGTGGTGGTAAACGCTCTTGAGTCGACAAACCGCCAGCGTTTCACCGCTGCTCATGAGTTGGCACATTACCTATTGCATCGCGACCTCATGGGCGATGGAAAGAAGATGCATCGGCATATCGATATGCTTTATGGCAGCGGCGAACAGTCTGGTGATGTCGTGTTCAAGCGCTTGCACGAGATCGAAGCGAACCGCATCGCCGCGCAGATCGTAATGCCAAAGAAGTTGGTAGAGCAGGAACATGCGACGACGACGGACACAGCCGCGCTGGCTAATAAGTTCGGCGTTTCCAAAGCTGCTATGGAAATCCGCCTCAAAACGCTGGGCTTGAGGGGTTAGGGCTCCCTTTGGCCCCTCAATCGCCTTGGGCTGATACAGGCTCCCGATCTGCTTCGCCTTCTTCTGTCCACCAAGGAGGTAGGCTTTCGTGAGAATGTAGCGGGGAAACCGTGTAACAAGGTAGTCCAGATTTTGCGGGCCCGCCAATCTGATTTTGGCTAGTTAGGTATACTAGTTAGGTATATAGGCCCCTTAATTTTGGCGGGCCGTATCCGTGGATTGCCGCGTTGACGGAAATGACGAAGCAGTCGGGTGACGTGGTCTCACGCCCACCATCGCCGCCCACGGGTGCTGCCCGATATAATCGGCCACGCTATCGACAGACGCGGAGCCCAGCCGGATCGCCACGCCACCGCTTCGTGCCAGCGCAGGCTTGTCGAGTTTCAGCCAGCGCGGATGGCAGCTTCGCGGCAGGCGCCGGTCACTGATGGCGATATCGGCTTCGGCGCAGGCCCGGTTCATGATCGCAATGTCGATCAGATAGGGGCTGCGCGTCGCGAGCAGCCGCCATGTCCGCCCGCCCCCTGCGACGTCGACCGCGCACATGTCATCGCCGCAGCGCGCATTGCCGAGCGATTCGAACGCCAAAGCCTCGCCCTTCACGCCGGATGCCTCACCCAGCACGTCGCGGACATAGTCGCCCGCCTTCGGCCGCAGCAAAGCGATCCGGCCATCGCCGGTGCGGATCGCGACATGGCGGCCGTCACCCGTCACCAAGATGTCCGGCGGCGGCGTCAGGATCGACCAGAGCGCGCCGATCGCAAGCGGGATCGCACCCAGCCGCCGGACCCGCGTCCGCCACAACGCGATCCACAGCCCGCCGATCACCATCAGCGCGAACGCGCCCCACGGCATTGACGGCAGCGCCGCCACGGCGCCCGGCGCATCGCCCACGACATGCGCGATCCACAGCAGCAGGCTGAGCGCCTTGCCGGTGAGCCACCAGACCGGCGCGCCCAGGCCGGCCACATCGAGCAACAGCGCAAGCGCTTCGAGCGGCATGATCACGAAGGTCGACAAGGGAATCGCAACAATGTTCGCGACCGCGCCATACAGGCCGGACTTGTGGAAATGAAACAAGGCGATCGGGGCGAGCGCCAGTTCGATCACCAGCCCGCTGACCAGCAACGAGGCGCCTTCCCGGCCCAGGCGCCACAACAACGGCTCGTCGCGCTTCGCAACGAACGCTGCCATGCGGGGATGCTCGTGCAGCGCAATGAGCGACGCGACGGCCGCGAAGCTCAACTGGAAGCTCGGCCCCGCCAGCGCCTCCGGCCAGAACAGCAACACGATCAGCGCGCCCGCAGCCACCAACCGCAACGTCATCGCCTCCCGCCCCATCGCCACGCCGATCAGCACGAGCAAGGCCGCGATGCACGATCGCACGGTGGGCACTTCGGCACCCGAAAATAATGTATATCCGATACCGGCCAGCGCGCCCGCACCGGCCGCGATCAGGGGCAAGGGCGCATGCAGCGCCAGCCGTGGCGATAGTGCGAGCAGGCGCAGGCTCAGCAGCATGACGCCGCCCACCACCGCCGACACGTGCAGCCCCGATACCGACAACAAATGCGCCAGCCCCGCCTGTCGCAGCGCATCATTGTCGCTTTCGGGGATCGCGCCCTGGTCGCCCGTCACGAACGATGCCGCCACGCCGCCCTCGCCGGCTCCGGCAATCTGCGATTCGATATGCGCCGACAATCGCACGCGTATATTGGCGAGCCAGGCCCAGAACCCGCCCGCCTCCCCCAGATGAAGCACCGGTGTATCGAGTGTCTTGCCGATGGCCCCGATCCCCTGAAACCAGGCGACCCGCGCATAATCATAGCCGCCCGGCACCGGCGGCCCCATCGGGGGCAACAGCCGCGCGCGCAGATCGATCCGCGAGCCGGCCGGGATATAGGCCGGCAGCGTCTTCGCATCGGCATTGACGCGGACATGTGGCGGCAGGCCGAAGGAGGGATCGGGCGCGATCCGCAACCGGATCAGCCCGCGCGCCGGCAACGGCTCGATCGCCTCGACCTTCCCCGAAAATCGGGCGATGCCGACATGTTCCAGTCGTGGTGCCGCCACCCATTCGGCCTTGATCCAGATGATCGCGAGGCCGATCAGCATCGCCAGGGCAAAGCAGGCGATGGCATGGCCCGCGCGGCTCCCCCCGCCAAACAGCCCGGCGAACACCATGATCGCGGCCATGGCGATCGCGGCCCCTCCCCAGGCGAGCGGCGTCGGCAATAGGAACCAGGCCGCGATGCCCGCACCGAGCCCGATCGGCAGCCATAAAGCAAGTTGATCGCGCTCGGCTTCCAGCCATTGCTCCAGCGCAATGAAAAGCCGTGCGATTTGTGCCCGCGCGCCCGTTTGAAGCGGCCGGAAGGCTATGCTAGGGGCGGCATCGAATTCGCTGGCCATCGCGCCGATCCTTGGAGAATCCGCGCTTGAGCGCAAGCATCGAAAATCGCCCCGTCGTGACCCGCTTCGCGCCGTCGCCGACCGGCTTCCTGCACATTGGCGGGGCCCGCACGGCCTTGTTCAACTGGCTGTTCGCGCGCCATCACGGTGGCAAGTTCCTGCTGCGCATCGAGGATACTGATCGGGCGCGCTCCACCGAACCGGCGATCGCGGCGATTCTCGATGGCATGTCCTGGCTCGAGCTCGATTGGGACGGCGAGACCGTCTATCAATTCGAACGCGCCGCGCGGCATGCCGAGGTCGCCAACGAACTGCTGGCCAGGGGCCACGCCTATCGCTGCTTCGCCACCGCCGAGGAACTGGAGGAGATGCGCGCCGCCCAGCGCGCCGCCAAACAGCCGTTGCGCTACGATGGTCGCTGGCGTGACCGCGATCCGTCCGAGGCGCCGGCCGGCGCTCCCTTCGTGATCCGGCTGAAGGCCCCGCGCGAGGGCGAGACGACGATCGAGGATCGCGTCCAGGGTTCGGTCACGGTCCGGAATGCCGAGCTGGACGACATGATCCTGCTGCGATCGGATGGTAGCCCCACTTACATGCTGGCGGTGGTCGTCGACGATCAGGATATGGGCGTCACCCATGTCATTCGCGGGGATGATCATCTCAACAATGCGTTTCGCCAACTCGCGCTGATTCGCGCGATGGAGTGGCCGGAACCGATCTATGCGCACGTACCGCTGATCCATGGCGCGGATGGCGCCAAATTGTCGAAGCGGCATGGCGCGCTCGGCGTCGATGCCTATCGCGACGAAATGGGATTCCTGCCCGAAGCCGTCTGCAATTATCTGCTGCGCCTCGGCTGGGGCCATGGCGATGCCGAGATCATTTCGCGCGAGCAGGCGATCGAATGGTTCGATCTGGCCGGCGTCGGGCGATCACCGTCGCGTTTCGATTTCAAGAAGCTCGAAAATCTGAACGGCCATTATCTGCGCGAAGCCGACGATCAGCGGCTGACCGATCTGATAACTTCCGGAGTCGCGGCTAGCCTGGGCCAGGATTTGCCCGATTCCGAGAAGGCTCTTTTGCTTCGCAGCATGCCTTTTTTGAAGGTAAGAGCGAAGAATTTGAAAGAGTTGAGCGATAGCGCGACATTCCTTTTTCGCACCCGCCCGCTGCCCATGGACGAACAGGCCGCTTCGCTGCTAGACGGACGTGGCAAGGCGCTGCTGGCTGAGTCCCGCGACGCTCTTGCCGCTACTGGCGAGTGGTCGGCTCCGATGCTCGAGGCCGCGGTTCGCACGGTGGCGGAAAAGGCGGGGATTGGTCTGGGCAAGGTCGCGCAACCGCTGCGCGCGGCGCTGACGGGTCGAACCACTTCGCCGGGAATTTTCGACGTTCTGGCGCTCCTCGGCCGCGAGGAGAGCCTGGGGCGTCTGGACGACCAGATCCTGTCGTAATAGGCGCGATCGGCCTTCCACTTGGATTTGGACAGGAGGATTGAAGCATGGGGGAAAAGGTGAAGCTGGAATTCGGTGGCAAGCCGTCCGAATATCCGGTGCTGTCGGGAACGGTCGGTCCGGATGTGATCGACATCCGAAAGCTTTATGGCGCCACAGGCGCGTTCACCTATGATCCGGGCTTCACGTCGACGGCCAGTTGCCAGTCGGCGCTGACCTATATCGATGGTGATGCCGGCGTACTGCTCCATCGCGGCTATCCGATCGACCAGCTTGCCGAAAGGTCGAGCTTCATGGAGGTCGCCTATCTGCTGCTGAATGGCGAACTGCCGGCCAAGGCGAATTTGGAAGCGTTCAGCCGCACGATCACGCGCCACACGATGGTGCATGAGCAGCTGGCCAGCTTCTACGCAGGCTTCCGCCGCGATGCCCACCCGATGGCGATCATGTGCGGCGTCGTCGGCGCGCTTTCGGCCTTCTATCCCGATTCGACCGACATCAACGATCCGAAGCAGCGGATGATCTCGGCGCATCGCCTGATCGCCAAGATGCCGACGATCGCGGCGATGGCCTACAAATATTCGATCGGTCAGCCGTTCCTCTATCCGCGCAACGATCTGTCCTACACCGGCAATTTCCTGCGCATGACGTTCGGCGTGCCTGCCGAGGAATATGAGATCGATCCGGTCGTCGAGGCGGCGATGGACAAGATCTTCATCCTGCACGCCGATCACGAGCAGAATGCATCGACCTCGACCGTCCGCCTGGCGGGTTCGTCGGGCGCCAATCCGTTTGCCTGCATCGCGGCCGGCATCGCCTGCCTGTGGGGCCCGGCGCATGGCGGCGCGAACGAAGCCGCGCTCAACATGCTGCGTGAAATCGGCACGCCCGATCGCATCCCGGAATATATCGCCCGCGCCAAGAACAAGGACGATCCGTTCCGCCTGATGGGCTTCGGCCACCGCGTCTATAAGAATTACGATCCACGCGCGACCGTGCTCGCCAAGGCCGCGACCGAAGTTCTCGACAAGCTCGGCATCAGCGATCCGGTGCTCGACACCGCCCGCGAACTCGAACGGATCGCGCTGACCGACCCATATTTCATCGACAAGAAGCTCTATCCGAACGTAGATTTCTATTCGGGCGTTATCCTGTCCGCGATCGGCTTCCCGACGACGATGTTCACCGTGCTGTTCGCGCTCGCACGCACCGTCGGCTGGGTTTCGCAGTGGATCGAAATGATTTCCGATCCCGAACAGAAGATCGGCCGCCCGCGCCAGCTCTATATGGGCCCGGCCCAGCGCGATTATATCGATCTTGCCAACCGCTGATCGCAGCGCACATGCGAAATGAAGAAGGCCGGGCGCGTCCCGGCCTTTTTTATGGCGGCACCAGCGGCAATGTCAGGATGAAGCAAGCGCCTTCGCCAGGAGGGCTCTCCACGATCAGGTCACCGCGCATTGCCCGCGCCAGCAGCCGGCCGACATAGAGGCCCAGGCCCGCGCCGGGGCCGCTATCGCCATCCACCCTTTGAAACGGCAGGAAAATTCGCTCCTGATCGAATGGAGAGATGCCCGGCCCCTCGTCGACGACGATCAGCGCGGCCGAATGTTCGGCACGCACACACCGCATCCAGATCGCCGTGCCGCGCGGCGCATTGCGCACCGCGTTGCCCAGCAGGCCCAGCATGATCTGCAGAGACCGCCCGAAATCGCCCAGCACCATGATCGATTGCGCATCGGGAGGCCGCATAAGGTGCACCCCGTTGGCCGCAGCGCGTACCGTCAGCAGCCCGCAGGCCTGTCGCGCGATATCAGCGAGATCGATCGGTTCGGCATTGGGCCGAAAATCGGGCCGTTCGATACGCTGCAGATCGACGACTTCGTCGACCAACGCCAGCAATTGCCGGGCTGAGGCGGCGATCGTCGCGACGATATCATCATCGGCCCGTCCGGCATGACCGAGGCCAAGCATGTCCGCCGCCGCAACCACACGATCGAGCGGCCCACGGAAGGCGCGGCCCAGCCGCTCGGCAAAGGCCTCTCCCGGTGGATGATCGGCCGTGGCAATCGCGGTACGGATCGAGGCCTCGAGCGCGGGCAGCAACGTAATCGCCCTCTCCACGGACGACCCATCGGCCCGAATCGCGTCGTCAAACCCAAGATCATGAAAGGCCAGCATGATCGCATGCATAGCGATCGGCTGTTAACAGTCGGCTAAGAGCTGCGGGTGATGACCGAAATTGCCTGCTTTCTGGTCGCCTCGAACTGCCAGGCAAACGCCATGCAAACATATAGGGCTAACGCCGCCAGCGCCCCGGCCCATCCGAGCAGGATCGCCAGGCAAGGCATCAACCAGATAAGGCCGTCATCCCGGGGCAACCACGAAGGCCACGCGTTCGCGCCGACCGCCGAAGCGATCGGCCGAAGCGCAGCAAGAGCCGTCAACCCAAGCGGGATTGCCGCAGCGACGCCCCACCAGCCCCAACCGCCCGTCTCGACCAGTTGACGGGACAATGCCATCAGAGCCAGCAACGCGGCGGTCCGGCGAACGGCCAGCGCGGTGCGCGCGTATGGCACCTCTGCCCACCAGATGCGCGCCATCCGCCGCGCCAGCGAAAAGGCAGCAGCCGAAATCGGAAGCAGCAAGGCGGCCACCCAGAGGAAGCCGAATATAGCGAAAATCGCCGTGATGATCGCGGTGGCCACGGACCCGGCCGCAACGGCCAGAGGCTCGATCTTGCGGTTGACAACGGGCGCCAGCAGCGGAGCCGCAATCAGCCGATGAATATAGCGCCCCGCCCAATCCCCTTCCGCGTCCGCGGGCTGGCGCATCAGCCAACGCTCGACGGCACGCAGCGAGTTCGCATCCACCGCAATGATCGGCGGGAGTCCAGCATCCTCGCCGTCCGCAGGGCCCAGCGCTGCGATCCTGACGGCCCCCGCCTGCACCAATCGGCGCAGAACTGTCGATGTCAGATCCCAGTCGCCGAGCTGCCGCACCGTTTCCTGAAGCCGTCCCGCATCGATCAATGCATGGCCCGCCCATCGCGCCTCGGAGTCGATCCGCTCGAACAGGCCATATTCGGCCATGTCGGGCACGATCAGCAGTGCCGGCGCCGGACAGGCCACGAGACGATCGACCAGCTGCTGCCCGATGAAGCAGCCGTCGGCCATCAGCAGGATCCGATCGTCGACATGAAAACGGTCCGCCGCATCGCCCGCGCTGCGCGCGACTTCGATCACCACGCCGTCCCGGCGCAGCCGATCGACAGCCTGCGCCAGCGCCGCGGGTATGGTCTCGACGAGCAAGATGATCCGCCCGGCGCCGGCCCCGTGCGCCGTTCGCGCCTGAAACTCGATCAGCGTCCGTCCGGCGAGCGGCAACGTGGCCCGCAGACCATCCCCCGATTCCAACGGCAATTGCGCTGCGATGAGCGCGGCGAGCGGCAAGGTGAACACCCCTTTTGTCCAGCAAACGCACCGGATAAGCCCTGTTCGCCTTCCTGCAAAGCCCGAAGCGACCGGTTGCCCGGCTTCTGGCCCGATGCGTGGCACAGCACCCCGCAAAAGCTTAAGAAATCCTTGCGTCACACTATCCGGATAGCAAAATTTCTAGTAGACAGGCGGCGATGGGTAACGCTCCGAGCACGCTGGACAGCTGGCGCGCGGCCAATGCGGCCGAGGCAGCTGCTGCGCGCGCTGCGGCCTCCACCGCAAGCCCTTCTGTCGCCACCGACGAATCCGCCGAATTGCTGCTCGATGAAGCGATTGGGGAGGAGCGGCCATCCGACTACCCGGATATCGAAGCTGTCCCGGCGCGCGCCCGGATGGATTTCGCCCTCGGCGGCATCTTGGGCCTGGCGGCAACCGCCTGGCTTGGCATCTGGCTGTTCGGCATTGTCGAGGCGGGCGGGAGCGGCGCGACGTCGGCGGCCTCGATCGTCAACTGGATTGCGCTCGCGAGCGGACCATTGGCGCTGCTCGGTATCCTCTACATTCTGATCCGTCGCAACAGCACCCGCGAGGCGAAGCGTTTCGCCGACACGGCCCTGTCGATGCGGCTGGAAAGCCAGCGGCTCGAAGCGGCGATCGCGCAAATCACCGCGGCGCTCGACAGCCGGCGCGCAGACCTCTCCAGCCACACGTCGGCTTTGCTCGACGAGGGCAATCGCGCAGCCGAGCGACTGGCGCAGATCAGCATGGACATGCGCGACGAAACCAATCTGCTCGCGCGCCACTCGGACGCGCTTGGCCAGGCAGCCGCGGCCGCACGCAGCGACATAACCACACTGATGTCGGATCTACCGCAGGCAAAGGCGCTGACCGAGGAAACCGCGGGATTCGTTCGTCAGATCGGCGGATCGGCTAAGGATCATGCCGAGGAACTTTCCAACCAGCTCGCCCTGATCATTGCCCGCAGTCATGAGGCCGACGAACTGATCGGCGCCGCATCGAGCCGGCTGGCCACCCAGATCGGCCGGATCGAAACGCGCGCCGAACGCACGACGCGCGTGATCGACGAGGTCGGCAGCGCGCTGGGCCGTTCGATGGACAACACGCTCGATCAGACCGGCGCCGCGGTCGATCATATCCGGCAAGCGATGGACGATCAGCGCGCGGCGATGGCGACGATGATCGAACATGCCCGCGCATCGATCGATGAAGCCGGATCGTCCGCCGCCTTGTCGATCACGCACCGCATGGCGGAGCTGGAGCGGCAGGCCGATGCCTTTGCCGCCAAACTGGCCGAACAGGACGCCAGCAGTCGCAAGCTCGTCGACAGCCTCGAACGCGCGCTCGGCGAGATCGAGCGCCGGTTCGAGGCTTTGGGCGCCACCGGCACCGAACAGACCGCCGATCTCGCCGAGATGATCGTGGCGTTGAGCGAGCATGTCGAAAATGTCGGCGTGGCGCTCACCAACAGCATGGGCGGCGCCCGAAACCTCACCGATCGCGCCAATGCGCTCCGGATCGCGTTCGATAATATCATCCAGAATGTCGAGCGCGAACTGCCCGCGACGATGACCCGGATGGAATCCGAAGCTGCGCGCGGCGATTCCGCTATTCGCGCGATCGCCGCCCAGGCCGAACAGCTGGTCTCCACCGTCGAGCGCGCGACCGACCGGCTCGAATCCGCCGACCTGTTGATCGACCGCCAGCGTGAGGCGATTGCCGGGCTCGGCGATCAGGCAACCCGCCGCATGGCCGGTATCGCGGCCGAAGGCGACGCGCTGCTCGATCGGCAGCGCGAGCTTTCCGACAGCTTCGCCGAGGAGGCATCGGCCCGCCTGGAGGCTTTGCGCGATCACAGCGCCGAGCTCGGGCGGCTGATCGCGGAGAGCGAAACGAACATGCGTTCGCTCGCCGATCTGTCGGGCGGGCGCCTCATCGAGGCGCTGCTCAAGGTCCGCGAGACCGCTGGCGAGGCGGCGCGCGGCGCGCGCGAGGCGCTCGAATCGATCATCCCCGACGCGAGCGAACAGCTTGCGCGTAGCGGTGCGGAAGCGATCGAGCGCGCATTCGGCGATCAGATCACCCAGCGTATCCAGCTGATCTCGGATACCGCCGAGGCAGCTGTGGGGGCCGCCAACCGCGCGAGCGAAAAACTGCTCACCAACATGCTGACGATCGCGGAAACCAGCGCCAATATGGAAATGCGGATCTCCCACGTCGAAAAGAAGCACGAACTCGACGATCAGGATATGTTTGCCCGACGAGTTTCGCTGCTCGTCGAATCGCTCAACTCTGCGGCGATCGACGTTGCCAAGCTGCTGTCGCGTGACGTTTCGGACAAGGCATGGGCGGCCTATCTGCAAGGCGACCATGGCGCCTTCACGCGCCGCGCGGTGCAGTTGCTCGATGAAGGCGAGGCGCAGCATGTCGGTGCCTATTATGACGGCAACCCGGAATTCCGCGATCATGTGAACAAATATATCCAGGATTTCGAAGAGATGCTGCGCCGTATCCTCGATAGCCGCGATGGCGGCCCGCTGGGTGTGACGATGCTGTCGTCCGATATGGGCAAGCTCTATGTTGCTCTGGCCCAGGCGATCGATCGCCTGCGGGTCTGATCGTCAGCGCCGAGGCTCCGATTTCTCCTCCCACGATAAGATCGACAGGCTGGTGGCCCGCCCTCGCCGCGTTCACCTTCGCGTTGCTGCCGATATCGGCGCGAGCGGATACGCCAGCACCGATAACCGCCGGTACCATTGTCGCGCCGCTCGCGGGGCGGCCGATCGATTTTTTCCTGTATCACAACAAGATCCTGTTCCGCGCGCTGATCGAGGGCCGCGATGCGACGGTGCTGCTCGACAGCGGCGCCGATTTCAGCGTGCTGGATGCGCAGTTCGCGGCAGCGGCCGGACTGAAGGGCGGGCGACCGGGCACGATGGCGGGCACCAGCGGCAACATCGCCACGCAAGTGATTCCCAGGATCAATCTGGTCATCCCCGGCCGATTCAGCGCAACCTTGCCGGTGCTGGCGGCCGATCTGGGGCCAGCGTCAAAAATGATGGGTCAGAAGATGGATCTGATCCTCGGCGGCGATATCTTGCGCAAGCGCGCCGTGTCGATCAATTTCGGCGAGCGCCAGTTCAGGCTGCTTCCGTCAGGCTTTGCTCCGATCAATTTCACCCGGATACCCGTTTACGCATCGCGTTTCGCCCCGCTGGTGGCGTTGCAGGTCGGTGGCGAGAAGCTGATGGCGCAGATCGATTTCGGATCGGGCGGCGATCTGCGGATTTCGCCCGAGGCCTGGGCCAGGGTCAAGCCCGCCGGCGCCCGCGCAACCGACGCCGTCAGCAGCGGCGCCAATGGCAAGCTATTGATCGAGAGCAGGGCGCGCCTGCCGCACCTCCGGATCGGCGACTTTGACGAGGAGCAGGCCGATGTCCGGATCGCGCCGATGCCGACCCACCTCGCCGGCCGCGCCGACGCGATCCTCGGGCTCGGTGTGCTCGCCCGCTACGATCTGGTGCTCGATATCGGCGCCGGTAATCTCTGGCTGCGGCCACGCGCCTCGCTGATGCCACGCCGGGTGGAGCGGACCGGGCTGGCGCTGGTGCCCGATGGCCCCGCCGCGAAGATCATCCATGTCAGCACCGGCAGCCCCGCCGACCGCGCGGGCTGGAAAGCCGGCGAGCGGATATGCCGGATCAACGACGGCAAGGTCGATGTCCAGAATAGCGACGGCTATAGCTGGGCCTATGGCGCGGAGGGCAGCGTGCTCGCGATCGACCTATGCTCGGGCGAGAAGCGCCGGCTGACCCTGCAGAGCTATTATTGAACGACCGCCATCAGCGCGGCGCGTTCATCGTCAGATCGAACATGTCGGCCGTGATCCAACCTTCGGCATAGTTGATGTAGAACAGGACGAAACCGGCGATCGAGACGATCGTCGTCCAGAGGACCGTTCGCCCGACCGAGAAACGGGACGGTGCGCTTTCAACCTGACCCGGCACCATCTCTTCCGGCTCACTGCTCTTCCGGAGCCGGAACGGCAGCACGAGAAACAGGCACGCCCACCAGAACAGGATGTAGATGGCGACGACGGAGGTTATACGCATGAGCCATGCCTCAGCGTCGAGCGAAAGTGCCTACGAAGAAATTTTAGCCCCTCCCCTTCAGGGGAGGGGTTGGGGTGGGGCCTCTCCTCCATACCGGCGCTGGGCTCGGTGAGACGCGGATGCCCCACCCCAACCCCTCCCCTGAAGGGGAGGGGCTTGCCAGCACGATCTGATATGGAACCGAGTTCACACATTGATGATCGATACGTCGACGATCGGCTTCTTGCCAGTCCACGCCGACGCGCGGCGGCGGACGGCGAGGCGGATCGCCTCGCGCAGTTTGGCCTCGTCCTTCGATCCGTCGCGCACGGCCTCGGACGCGGCATCGCGGGCATCGTCGATGAAATCGGCACGATCCTCCTCGACAGGGACGCCCTGAAGCGTGATCGCCGGCTCCCCGCGGAGCCGCCGTCCAGCATCGATCGCGACGGTCACTGATATGATCCCGTGCAGTGACGTCCGCCGCCGTTCGTTGATCGTCGCGCCATCGGCCGGCAGAATGACATCGCCGTCGAGCACGAGCCGCCCGGCCCGTTCCTTGCCGATCGCCTCGGGGCCGTTCGGGGCAAGCCGGACGACGGTTCCATTGGTCTGAACGATGCTCTTGCCGATCCCCTGCGCCGTGGCGAACCGCGCCTGTTCGGCCATGTGACGCAGTTCGCCATGAACCGGCAGGATGATCTCGGGGCGGATCCAGCGGTACATCGCCGCCAGTTCGGGGCGCCCGGGATGGCCGGAGACGTGCACGAACGCCTGCTTCTCGGTCACCATGTCGATCTTCTTGGCGGCCAGCGCGTTTTGAATTCGCGCAATCGGGATTTCGTTGCCGGGGATCTGCTTCGACGAGAAGACCACGGTGTCGCCGGCCGATAACTTCACCGGATGGCTATCGAAGGCGATCCGCGACAAGGCCGCCCGCGCCTCGCCCTGCCCGCCGGTGGCGATGATCATTACGTCGCGGGGCGGCAGCTTCATCGCATTTTCGACGCTGATCGTCGGCGGAAAATCTGGAAGATAGCCGCTGGCCTTGGCGACCTTGATGATCCGATCGAGCGAACGACCGGCGACGCACAATTGCCGGTTGGTATCGCGCGCAACCTCGCCCAGCGTCTGCACGCGGGCCGCATTCGATGCGAAGGTGGTGACCAGCACCCGCCCCTTGGCCGCGGCGATGACTTTGTCGAGCCCGATCCGCACATCGGCTTCGGAGCCGGATGCCTGTTCGTTGAACACATTGGTCGAATCGCAGACGAGCGCCAATATGCCCTCGTCGCCGATCGCGCTCAGTTCTTCCGCAGTCGAGGGCACGCCGAGCAACGGCGTCTCATCGATCTTCCAGTCGCCGGTGTGGAAAATCTTTCCGTACGGCGTTTCGATCAGCAGCGCATTGCCCTCCGGGATCGAATGCGCCAGCGGCACATAGCGAAAACCGAACGGCCCGAGCTGGAAGCTCCCCTCATTGGGGATGATATGGAGCTTGACCTTGTCGGTAATGCCCTCTTCCTCCAGCTTCCCCCGGATCAGCCCGGCGGTGAAGCGCGTGGCATAGAGCGGTACACCCAGATCGGCGGCGAGATAGGGGATCGCGCCGATATGATCTTCATGCCCATGGGTCAGAACGACGCCGAGCAGATCCTTCGCATGTTTCTCGATGAAAGCGAGATCGGGCAGGACGAGGTCCACGCCCGGATAAGAGGAATCGGCAAAGGTCAGGCCGAGATCGACCATCACCCATTTGCCCTGCGTGCCATAGAGATTGACGTTCATGCCGATCTCTCCCGAGCCGCCAAGCGCCAGGAAGAGCAATTCGTTACCAGGTTTCGTCACGTAAAATCTGTTCCGTTCTTCGTTTCGCGCACGCGTGTGGCGCCGCTCATTTGCCGGTCAGCCGGCTGTATATGATGCCAAGCCCCTGAATGGTCAGATCGGGCTCGATCACGTCGAATATGTCGGTATATTGCTCGAACAAGGGGGCCAGGCCGCCCGTCGAAATCACCTTCGCCGGCCGTCCGATCTCGGCCCGCATCCGCGCCACCAGGCCTTCTATCATCGCGATATAGCCGAAATAGATGCCGATCAGCATCTGATCCTGGGTCGTGCGCCCGATGACGCTGTCGCTCTCGGGCGCCTCGATCGCAACGCGCGGCAATTTGGCCGCCGCCGCCACCAGCGCATCGAGCGACAGGTTGATGCCCGGCGCGATGATCCCGCCTTTATAGGCCCCTGAATAATCGACCACGTCAAACGTCGTCGCCGTGCCGAAATCGATGATGATCAGGTCGGCCGGGTGCAAGGTGTGGGCCGCGATCACATTGACCACGCGATCGGCCCCCACGCTGGACGGCTCCGCAACGTCGAGCGTGATCCCCCATTCGACCGGCGCCCGACCCGCCACCAACGCGCTGACTCCGAAATATTTCGACGCCAGCACTTCGAGATTATGGAGCGCGCGCGGCACCACCGTGGCGATGATCACCGCGTCGACAACGCTGCGATCATAGCCTTCGAGTGCCAGCAACTGGTGCAGCCAAACCGCATATTCATCGGCCGTGCGGCGCGGATCGGTGGCGATCCGCCAGCGCGCACGGATATCCGCCCCGTCCACCAGGGCGAATACGATATTGGTATTTCCGGCATCGATGGCTAGCAGCATGGATCGCGTCGTGTCCTCTAATCCGGGCGCGCTATAGCAGAAAAACGTCGCCAGCGTGCAGTACCCGCACTTCGCCCGACGCAAGTCGAAGGCGGAGTGCCCCATCCGCATCGAGCCCGTCGAACAGCCCCTCGACACCGTCCGCATCCGCCGATCGGATGGTCAGCGCGGCGCCGATGGGATGCGCGCGGGCCTGCCAGCGTTGCAGCACAACCGCAAGCCCCTCCCCGCGCCAGCGGGCCAGCCAGTGCGCGAAACTCGCCGCGAGTTCGATGAGAAACGCCGCCGGATCGGGTGCGACCGTGAAATGGGAAAGGCTGGTGGTAGCGCGATCGAGCCCGTCGGGATGATGCGCAAGATTGACTCCGACCCCGACGACAACAGCATCACCAAGCCCGTCGAGCAATATTCCCGATATCTTGGCGCCATCGGCCAGCAGGTCGTTCGGCCATTTTATCATCAGCCGATCGGGCGCAATAAACGCCGTCAGAAGCTGGTCGAGCGCGACCGCGGCGACCATCGCCAGCGTGTGCGGCGGTGGATCGCCCGCGCGGATTCGCACCAGGGTGCTCGCATAGAGATTGCCGGGGGGCGAGACCCAGACCCGGCCATGCCGGCCGCGACCGCCGGCCTGCGCATCGGCGCGGAGCCAAATGCCCTCCGGCGCGCCGGAACGGGCGAGAGCGGCGACGTCATCGTTGGTCGATGTCGTCGTGGCGACGTGGTGGATAAGGGACGTGGCGGACATCAGGACACGTAACGCCCGCCCTGTGGCGAGCGCCCTACCCCAACCCCTCCCCTGAAGGGGAGGGGCTTTTTGAGCAAGCGGTCGCCGCCTGCGAGCCCCTCCCCTTCAGGGGAGGGGTTGGGGTGGGGCCTGCCCGCCACCGCGAACCTTGATAGTCGCCCCGACGCTACCACCCTAAAACAGCGCGCGCGCCGCCGTAAGGCTGGCCGCACCGAGCAGCGGGATCGCCAGATAGCCGAGCGGCGACACGAACAGGGCCGACAGCACGATCAGCCCGCTTTCGATCTTGCTCTCCGCCGGCGCATAGGCGGCGGCCGGCTCGTCGAAATACATCGTTTTCACGATCTTCAGGTAATAAAAGGCACCGATCACCGAGGTAGCGATACCGATCATCGCCAGCGGCCACAGCCCGATCGCGACGAGCGCGTCGAACACCAGGAACTTCGGCCAGAAGCCGAACAAGGGCGGGATACCGGCCAGCGAGAACATGAAGATCGCGAGCGCCGCCGCCAGCGCCGGCCGCGTCCGCGACAGGCCCGAGAGGCTCGCAATCGTCTCGACCGGCTCGCCGCCCGCATCGCGCATCTGCAGGACGCACAGGAAGCTGCCCAGCGTCATCGCGACATAGACGGCCATATAGGTCATCGTCGCGGCAACCCCGTCGGGCGTGCCCGCGGCGAGACCGAACAGAGCGAAACCGACATTGTTGATCGACGAATATGCCAGCAGGCGCTTGATGCTCGTCTGGCCGATCGCCGCGACACCGCCCCAGACGGTCGAGGCCAACGCCGCGAACACCACGATCTGCCGCCAGGCATCGGTTTCGCCGCCCATCGCCACGACGGCAACGCGGATCAGCAACGCCATCCCGGCAACCTTGGGGGCCGAGGCGAAGAAGGCCGTCACCGGGGTCGGCGCGCCTTCATAGACGTCGGGGGTCCACATGTGGAACGGCACCGCCGAGATCTTGAAGGCAAGGCCCGCCAACACGAAGACGATGCCGAACATCTGGCCGATGCTCGCCTTGGTTTCGAGCGCCTTGGCGATCCCCGAGAACAGGGTCGTCCCGGTGAAGCCGTACAGCAAAGAAATGCCGTAGAGCAGGATGCCCGAGGCCAAAGCGCCCAGCACGAAATATTTGAGGCCGGCTTCGGCCGAACGGCTGTCACGGCGCATGAAGCTCGCCAGCACATAAGCGGCAAGGCTCTGCAGCTCGAGGCCGACATAGAGCGTCAGCATGTCGCCGGCCGATACCATCATGCCCATGCCGGTGGCGGAAAGCAGGATCAGGATCGGATATTCGGCGCGCAACTGCCCCTGCCGCGCGAAGAAGCCCGGCGCAATGATGACCGAGACCGCCGCCGCGATGTAGATCAGCGCCTTGGCGAAGGCCGCGAAACTGTCGGCGATATAGAGGCCGTCGAACCCCGGGCCGCCATTGCCGGCGGGGCCGAACAGCGACAGGCCGGCGGCGGCGAACAAGGCGACCGCGCCCCAGCTGATCGCACGGGTCAGGCTGTCGCCCCCGAAGGCGGCGACCATCAGCAGCACCATCGCGCCGATCGACAGGATCAGTTCGGGCAGGGTGAGCGCGAGCGAAGCGGTAATGGACATCAGTGCGCCTCCCCCGGAGCCTGAACAATGGAGGCGGGCTTGCCCACCACGATATGCGAATCGCCGGCCGGCGCGGCGCGTGCGACCCGGGCCAGCAGCGCGCCGACATCGGCGCGCATCGGCGCCAGGAAGCTTTCGGGATAGACGCCCATCCACAATACAGCCGCCGCGATCGGCGCCAGCAACGCCCATTCGCGCAACGACAGATCGGGCATCGCCGCGACGTCATCCTTGGTCAGCGGGCCATAGACCACGCGGCGGTACAGATAGAGCATATACGCCGCGCCCAGGATGATGCCGGTGGTCGCGACGAACGCGACCCAGCTCGACGCATGATAGGCACCGACCAGCGACAGGAATTCGCCGACGAAGCCGCTGGTGCCGGGCAGGCCGACCGAGCCCATCGTGAACAGCATGAAGAACAAGGCGTAATAGGGCATGTTGTTGGCGAGGCCGCCGTAGCGCGCAATCTCGCGCGTGTGCAGCCGATCGTAGATCACGCCGACGCACAGGAAGAGCGCGCCCGATACGAGGCCGTGGCTGAGCATCACCATCAGTGAGCCTTCGAGGCCCTGCCGGTTGAACGCGAACAGGCCGATCGTCACGAACGCCATATGCGCGACCGACGAATACGCGATCAGCTTCTTCATGTCGTTCTGGACGAGCGCGATCAGCGAGGTGACGACCACCGCGATCATCGACAGCCCCATCACCAGCCACATCAGCTGCGCCGAGGCTTCCGGGAACATCGGCAGCGAGAAGCGGATGAAGCCGTAACCGCCCATCTTCAGCAGCACGCCGGCCAGGATCACTGAGCCAGCGGTCGGCGCCTGCACGTGCGCATCGGGCAGCCAGGTGTGGACCGGCCACATCGGCATCTTCACCGCGAAGGACGCGAAGAAGGCAAGGAACAGCCAGGTCTGCGCATGCGGCGGGAAATCGAACGCCATCAAGGTCGGGATGTCGGTGCTGCCGGCGGCCTGCGCCATCCACAGCATCGCGATCAGCATCAGCACCGATCCGAGCAGGGTGTAGAGGAAGAATTTATAGCTCGCGTAGATCCGCTCGGCACCGCCCCAGATGCCGATGATCAGGTACATCGGGATCAGGCCGGCTTCGAAGAAGATGTAGAACAGGAACAGATCCTGCGCCGAGAACACGCCGATCATCAGCGTTTCCATCAGCAGGAACGCCGCCATATATTCGGGCACGCGCTTTTCGATCGAAACCCAGGATGCACCGATGCAGATCGGCATCAGGAACACCGACAGCATGATCAGCATCAGCGCGATGCCGTCGATGCCGAGCGCCCAGGCGAAGCGGCCGAACAGATCGACATGTTCGGTAAACTGCCACTGCGGCCCGCCGATGTCGAAATGCACCCATAAAGATACGCCCAGCAGCAGATCGGCCAAAGTCGCCGCCAGCGCGATCCAGCGCGCGGCGCTCGCGCCTGAAAACAGGCAGATGCCGCCCGCTACCGCGGGAATGGCGACCATCAAAGTAAGGATCGGAAAGCCCATCTGTTCAGCCCACCATCGCCCAGGTCGCCGCCCCGGCGAGACCGAGCAGCATCACCAGCGCATAGGTATAAAGATAACCCGACTGCATCTTCCGGGCCGCAGCCCCGGTGCCGACGACCAAGGCCGCCACACCGTTCGGCCCGAACCGATCGATCAGCCCCTGATCGCCCCTCTTCCAGAAGATATTGCCCAGCCAGAAGGCCGGCACGACGAACAGCACATGGTACAGTTCGTCGAAATACCATTTGTGGAGCAGGAAATCGTAGAGGACGCTGAACTGCGCGGTGAAGCGCGCCGGTACGCTCTTATCCCAGACATAGGCCCAGAGCGCGATCAGCAGGCCGGTCAGCATCGCGAAGGTCGCCGACATCTTCGCCCACCACGGTATGACTTCCATCGCCTCCATCAGGTGCCCGTTGAAGGCCAGGCTGCCCTGCCAGAACGCCTCGCCCTTTTCGGGGCTGAGGAAGAAAGGCGCGAACACGTAGCCCGCGAACACCGCGCCGACCGACAGCAAGGCCAGCGGAATCAGCATCGCGATCGGGCTTTCGTGCGGATGATAGCCGGCATCGCCTTCCAACGCATGGCCGTGGCCATGATCGTCATGCGCGTGCGCATCATGATGATCGTCGCCATGCCCATGGGCATCGTGCGCCGCATGCTGGATATGCTCGGAGCCCGCCCAGCGCGGTTTGCCGAAGAAGGTGAGGAAGATCAGTCGCCACGAATAGAAGCTCGTCAGCAATGCCGCGAAAACCGCGACCGCAAAGGCGACGCCACCCGAGGTCGAGCCATTGGCGAAGGTCGCTTCGATGATCGCGTCCTTCGAATAGAAGCCGGCGAAACCGAAGATCCCCGCAATGCCGACGCCCGTGATCGCGAGCGTGCCCGCCATCATCGCCCAGAAGGTGAAGGGGATCTGTTTCCTCAAGCCGCCATAATAGCGCATGTCCTGCTCATGGTGCATCGCATGGATCACCGATCCGGCGCCGAGGAACAGCAACGCCTTGAAGAAGGCGTGGGTGAACAGGTGGAACATCGCCGCATTATAGGCGCCGACACCGGCCGCGAAGAACATGTAGCCGAGCTGCGAACAGGTCGAATAGGCGATCACGCGCTTGATGTCGGTCTGGGTGGTGCCCACCGTCGCCGCGAAGAAGGCGGTCGCCGCGCCCACATAGGTGACGACGTGCATCGCAGTCGGGCTCACCTCGAACATCGGCGACAGCCGGCAGACCATGAACACGCCTGCGGTCACCATCGTCGCGGCATGGATCAGCGCCGACACCGGGGTCGGGCCCTCCATCGCGTCGGGCAGCCAGGTGTGCAGCCCGAGCTGCGCCGACTTGCCCATGGCGCCGACAAACAGCAGCAGGCAGAGCGTCGTCATCAGATCGAGCCGGTAGCCGAGGAAACCGATCGTCGCATGGGCATAAGCCGGCGCGGCGTGCAGGATCTCGGGGATCGAGACGGTACCGAAGACGAGAAACGTCCCGAAGATGCCGAGCGAGAAACCGAAATCGCCCACGCGGTTGACGACGAACGCCTTGATCGCGGCGGCATTCGCGCTCGGCTTCTTGTACCAGAAGCCGATCAGCAGATAGGAAGCAAGACCTACGCCTTCCCAGCCGAAGAACATCTGCACCAGGCTGTCCGCCGTCACCAGCATCAGCATCGCGAAGGTGAACAGCGACAAATAAGCGAAGAAGCGCGGCTGGCTGTCGTCCTCCGCCATATAGCCCCAGCTGTACAAATGGACGAGGCTGGAGACACTGGTGACCACCACCAGCATCACCGCGGTCAGCGTGTCGACGCGCAGCGCCCAGCTCACCGACAGATCGCCCGACTGGATGAAATCGAGCACATGCACGACATGCGCGCTCGCGCTGCCGCCCAGGAACGGCACGAACACCGCCCAGGACATCGCACAGGCGGCGAACAGCGCCCCGGTCGTCACGACCTTGGCCGCGACATTGCCGATCATGCGATTGCCGAGCCCGGCGACGATGGCTGCCAGCAACGGCAGGAAGACGATAAGCTTGATCATGCAGCTCTCACAAACCCTGCCATATTCCCGGCGCTATATTCGTCATCCCGCCGGACAAGCGCATGAAGAAATCTAAGCCCCTCCCCTCCCCTGAAGGGGAGGGGCTTATCCGCTCGATCAAAGCCGCAACCGCTCCAAAAGGAGGTTTTGATTTCTTCACGCGCGCATCCGCTGGGATGACGAAGGAGGGTTGGGATCACCATCACCCTTTCATCCGGTTGATATCGTCGACCGCGATGGTGCCGCGGCCACGGAAATAGATGACGAGGATCGCAAGACCGATCGCGGCCTCGCCCGCCGCCACCGTCAGCACGAACATCGCGAACACCTGCCCCACCAGATCGCCGAGGAAGGCGGAAAAGGCGACCAGGTTGATATTGACGCTGAGCAGGATCAGCTCGATCGCCATCAGGATGATGATCACATTCTTGCGGTTCAGGAAGATACCGAACACGCCGAGCATGAACAGAATGGCCGAGACGACCAGATAATGCTGAAGGCCGATCATAGCTCCATCCCCTGCCCGACGGGCTGATTGACGTTGCGGGTGGCATCCTCGGGGCGGCGCTGGTTCTGGCGCGCGATATTCTGCGTCTTCACGCCGCCGCGCTTGCGGTGGGTGAGCACGATCGCGCCGATCAAAGCGACCAGCAGGACGAGGCCGGCACCTTCGAAGATGTAGAGATAGCGGGTGTAGATCAACGTCCCGAGCGCTTCGATATTGGGCACGCCTTCCGGCGTCGGCGCGAACCGCGCCGCAATCCCGACATGGCTGGCGTCCTTCGCGGTCTCGGCGAAGATCATCTCGGCCGCGAGACCGATCACCAGCGCCACACCGAACGGGAGATATTTGGCGAAACCCGATCGCAGCTCGGCGAAATCGATGTCGAGCATCATCACCACGAACAGGAACAGCACGGCGACTGCGCCCACATAGACGATGACGAGCAGCATCGCGATGAACTCGGCGCCGAGCAGGATCATCAGCCCCGCCGCATTGAAGAAGGCGACGATCAGCCACAGCACGCTGTGCACCGGATTGCGCGCCATGATGGTGAGCGTCGCCGAGGCGAGCACCATGAAGGCGAACAAATAGAAGGCGATTATCTGGATCACGGTGCGGTCTGGCCCCCTTCGGACACGGCTGGCGGCTTAACGGTACGGTGCATCGGCGGCAAGGTTCGCGGCAATCGCCGTTTCCCAGCGATCGCCGTTCGCGAGCAGCTTCGACTTGTCGTAGATCAGCTCCTCGCGGGTCTCGGTCGCATATTCGAAATTCGGGCCCTCGACGATCGCGTCGACCGGGCACGCTTCCTGGCAGAAGCCGCAGAAGATGCACTTGGTCATGTCGATATCGTAGCGGGTGGTGCGGCGGCTGCCGTCATCGCGCGGCTCGGCCTCGATCGTGATCGCCTGCGCCGGGCACACCGCCTCGCAGAGCTTGCACGCGATGCAGCGTTCCTCGCCGTTCGGATAGCGGCGCAAAGCGTGCTCACCGCGGAAGCGCGGGGAGAGCGGGTTCTTCTCGAACGGATAGTTGATCGTCGCCTTGGCCTTGAAAAAATATTTCAAGGTCAGCGCATGCGCCTTCACAAACTCCCAGAGCGTGAAGGATTTGATCAGATAAGCGAGGTTCATCCGAACGCTCCGTAACGAGTGACTTCCAGCCAGCCGGACACCAGGACCACGAAGAGCAGCGACAAGGGCAGGAAGATCTTCCAGCCCAGCCGCATCAGCTGGTCGTATCGGTAGCGCGGGACGGTCGCCTTCACCCACGAGAAGACGAAGAAGAAGAACATCAATTTGGCGAAGAACCAGATGATGCCCGGCACCATGTAGAGCGGCGCCCAGTCGAGCGGGGGCAGCCAGCCACCCCAGAACAGGATCGCGTTCAATCCGCACATCAGGATGACGTTGGCATATTCGCCGAGCCAGTAGAGCGCGAACGCCATCGACGAATATTCGGTCTGGTAGCCGGCGACGAGTTCGCTCTCCGCCTCGGTCAGGTCGAACGGCGCGCGCGCCGTCTCGGCCATCGACGAGATCAGGAAGACTACCGCCATCGGGAACAGCAACGGATTGAAGCCGAAACCATTGACGAAGCCGAAGATATGGGCGCGCTGCGCCTCGACGATCGCCGACATGTTGAAGCTGCCGGCCCACAAAACGACCGAGATCAGGACGAAGCCGATCGAGACTTCATAGCTCACCATCTGCGCGGCCGCGCGGAGCGCCGAATAGAAGGGATATTTGGAGTTGGAAGCCCAGCCCGCGATGATCACGCCATAGACGCCGATCGACGATGCCGCGAGGATATAGAGCAGGCCGACATTGATGTTGGCGAGCACGATCCCCGGCCCGAACGGAATCACCGCCCACACGATCAAGGCAACCGTGAAGGTCAGGATCGGCGCGATCAGGAACAGCCCCTTGTTCGCCGCCGACGGGATGATCGTTTCCTGGAGGAACACCTTCAGGCCATCCGCGAACGACTGCAGCAGCCCGAACGGGCCGACCACGTTCGGGCCCCGCCGCAGCGCCATCGCCGCCCAGATCTTGCGATCGGCATAGATGATCATCGCGACCGCCAGCATCAGCGGCAGCGCGATCAGCAGGATACCGATCAGGTTGGCGATGAACCAGCCCCAGCCGGTACCGACATAATGTTGGAAGAAGGACGTCATATCGCGGCGCTCTTAAAGCCCTCTCCCCCGCTTGCGGGGGAGAGGGTTGGGAGAGGGGGCAGTGGGGAAGAGGTTTGGAACAGCGCCTCCCGCACTGCCCCCTCTCCCCGACCCTCTCCCCCTGAAGGGGGCGAGGGAGAAGAAAAATCGACGCCCCTCATTCCGCGGCCTCCGCGAAGCTCTGGCCATGGATCAGTTCAGCCGAGCAACGCTGCATCGTCTCGCTGGCGCGCGCGATCGGGTTGGTCAGGTAGAAATCCTTGATCGGATAGGCGATCGCCCCGACCGGCTTGGGCGCCTCGAACTTCGGGAAGGCCCATTTGTAACTGGCGAGCCCCTCGCGGCCGAGATCGGGCACTTCCGCGGCCATCGCCACGCGCAGCGCGTCGAGCGTATCGAATGGCAATGTGTGCCCCAGCGCATCGGACAGCGCCCGCAGGATCGCCCAATCCTCGCGCGCATCGCCCGGCGGGAACACCGCCCGGTCGCCACGCTGGACGCGCCCTTCGAGGTTCACATAGGTGCCGCTTTTCTCGGTATAGGCCGCGCCCGGCAACACGACATCGGCCGCAGACGCCCCCGCCTCGCCATGATGGCCGATATAGACCTTGAAGCTGCCGGCGAAGCGCGCGAAATCGACGTCGTCGGCGCCGAGGAAGAACGCCAGTTTCGGTGCCTTTTCGGCCAGCGCGAAGATCCCGCCGTCATGGGCGAAACCGAGCATCAGCCCGCCCATCCGCGCCGCCGCCATATGCAGCACGTTGAAGCCGTTCCAGCCGTCGCGCACCAGCTTGAGCCGCGACGCGACCGTCAAGGTCCATGCCTGCGCGCCCGCGATCTTGAGCGCACCGCCGCCGACGATCATCGCCGGACGCTCGGCATTGATGAACGCCTCGCGAAGCTCCTCGGGCAGGCGGAGGATCACCGAAATGTCCTCGCCCAGCCATTCGACCTTGTAGCTCAGATCGACCTTCGGCCCGATCGCATAGACCTTGGCGCCGCGCTTGACCGCCTTGCGGATGCGGGTGTTCACCAACGGCGCTTCCCAACGGACATTGCTGCCGACGATCAGGATCATGTCGGCGGTTTCGATGCCCGCGATCCCGCTGTTAAAATTAACCGACGCCAGATTGGGCACCGCATAAGCGAGGCCGGTCTGACGGCCCTCGAGCAGATCCGATCCCATCGAGCGCAGCAGCGCCTTGGCGGCATACATCGTCTCGCAATCGACGATATCGCCGGCGATCGCCGCCACCGACGATCCGGCGTCGACCGCCTTGATCGCCGCGAACGCCTCGCCCCACGTCGCCGGAACGAGCTTGCCGTCCTTGCGAACATAAGGCTTGTCGAGCCGACGGCGAACGAGGCCATCGACCGCGTGGCGCGTCTTGTCCGACGCCCATTCCTCGTTCACGTCTTCGTTCAGGCGCGGCAGCGCGCGCAGCACCTGCCGACCGCGGCTGTCGAGGCGGATGTTGGTGCCGACCGCGTCCATCACGTCGATCGACGGCGTCTTCTTGAGCTCCCACGGCCGCGCTTCGAACGCATAAGGCTTCGACGTCAGCGCACCGACCGGGCACAGATCGACGACATTGCCCGAAAGCTCGCTCGTCACCGCATGTTCGAGATAGGAGGTGATCTGCATATTCTCGCCACGGCCGATCGCACCGATCTCCTCGACGCCCGAAACTTCCTCGGCGAAGCGCACGCAGCGCGTGCACTGGATGCAGCGGGTCATCGTCGTCTTGACGATCGGGCCCATATATTTGTCGGTGACGGCGCGCTTATTCTCGGCAAAGCGCGACTGGCCCTTGCCATAAGCGACCGACTGATCCTGCAGATCGCATTCGCCGCCCTGATCGCAGATCGGGCAATCGAGCGGGTGGTTGATGAGCAGAAACTCCATCACCCCTTCGCGCGCCTTCTTGACCATCGGCGTGCTGGTGAACACCTCCTGCTTGTCGGCCGCCGGCAGCGCGCACGAGGCCTGCGGCTTGGGCGGCCCGGGCTTCACTTCGACCAGACACATCCGGCAGTTGCCGGCGATCGACAGCCGCTCATGATAGCAGAAGCGCGGTATCTCCTTGCCGGCCGCCTCGCACGCCTGCAGCACGGTAGCGCCGGCGGGGACTTCGACTTCGATCCCGTCTACGGTGAGTTTCGGCATGGATCAGCTTCCCGAAGCCGGCGTGGTCGCCGGGCTGTTATTCTGTGCGGCGCGATAGGCGGCCAACGCGAGCAAAGCGCGTAAGGCGGGCCGGTTCATCTTCATCGTCTTCCCCGAGGGCACGCATTTGACCAGGGTTCCCCCCAACGCTTGCGTGGCGCGATTCTCTGCCTCACTAGCAGGCTCGGTACCAAACAGGTTGGCAACCTTGCCCGGCTCTTCGCGAACGATGCAGATACTGATCGTCTCCGATAGTGCTCGCGATTCGATCGGAGGCTTGGTCGGATCATATGCCGTCGCACGAGCGAGATGAGCGATCACACCTTTTGCATTCAACAGTGCTTCGGCCAGCCCACCCGCCAGCAATACCCGATTGGACCGCATCCGATCGCCGCCGTTCAGGCAATGATCTTCATGTCCTCTGGCAAGGGTGCGCAATGCCTCCGAATACTCCTTCGTACGGAAATCCATCGCCAGCACCTTTTCGGCGCCTTGCGGCGTGCGGTCGACGATACATTTGGCGAAATTATGAACCGCCTGGACGGCAAGCGCCTCGGACGGCTTCCCGTACACCGCGGAACGATGCTCGGCTGCGTCGGCTGTTACCGATGCAGCGCCCCATAGGAGGATCGCGAGCGACCGCATCTTCACTCGGCAGCTTCCATCAACGGCGCGCTGCCGTTGCGATCATTGATCCGACGTTCGATCTCCGGCCGGAAGTGACGGATCAGCCCCTGGATCGGCCACGCCGCCGCATCGCCCAAGGCACAGATCGTATGGCCTTCGACCTGCTTGGTCACTTCCTGCAGCATGTCGATCTCGGAAATATCGGCTTCGCCGGTGCGCAGCCGCTCCATCACCCGCCACATCCAGCCGGTGCCTTCGCGGCACGGCGTGCACTGGCCGCAGCTTTCATGCTTGTAGAAATAGCTGAGCCGGCTGATGGCGCGGACGATGTCTGTGGACTTGTCCATCACGATCACGGCGGCGGTGCCGAGGCCTGACCCAAGCGCCTTGAGCCCGTCGAAATCCATCGGCGCGTCTATGATCTGCGCGGCCGGCACCAAAGGCACCGACGAACCGCCGGGGATCACCGCGAGCAGATTGTCCCAGCCGCCCCTGATGCCGCCAGCGTGACGTTCGATCAGCTCGCGGAACGGAACGCCCATTTCTTCTTCGACGACGCAGGGCTTGTTCACATGGCCGCTGATCTGGAAGAGTTTGGTGCCCTTGTTACCCTCGCGCCCGAACGACGAGAACCAGACGGCGCCGCGCCGCAGGATCGTCGGCGCCACCGCGATCGATTCGACATTGTTGACGGTGGTCGGGCAGCCATAGAGGCCGGCCCCCGCCGGGAAGGGAGGCTTCAGGCGCGGCTGGCCCTTCTTGCCTTCGAGGCTTTCGATCTGCGCGGTTTCCTCGCCGCAGATATAGGCGCCCGCCCCGCGATGGACGAACACATCGAAATCGTAACCCGATCCGGCGGCATTCTTGCCGAGCAGGCCGGCGGCATAGGCCTCGGCCACCGCCGCGAACAGCACCTTGGCTTCGTAAATGAACTCGCCACGAATATAGATATAGGCCGCCCGCGCGCGCATCGCGAAGCCGGCGATCAACGCGCCTTCGATCAATTTGTGCGGATCGTGGCGGATGATCTCGCGATCCTTGCACGAACCGGGCTCGGATTCGTCGGCGTTGATCAGCAGGAAGCTCGGCTTGCCGGGTTTCGGCTCCTTGGGCATGAAGCTCCACTTCATGCCGGTCGGGAAGCCCGCGCCGCCGCGGCCGCGCAGCCCCGAGGCCTTGATATCCTCAATGATCTGGTCCTGCCCGCGCGCCATCAGCGCCTTGGTGTCGTCCCAGTCGCCGCGCATGCGGGCGGCATCGAGGTTCCACGGCTGGAACCCGTAGACATTGGTGAAGATGCGGTCCTTGTCGTCAAGCACGCGCCGCGCCCTCCGCCCCAGTTGTCGCGCGGAGAGAGCTCATCGCCCTGCCCCCACGAATTTCTCGATGAAGAAATAGATCGCCACGCCGATCGCGACCGCGATCGCGATGCCGAGCAGTTTGAACGCCAGCTTCAGCAGCAGGATCGCGAGGACGATCGTGATGATGATCGAGATCAGCGCGCTCATGCCGCATTCCAGCGCCCACGATAATCATGATTTTCGGTCGTCATCTCGACCAAAGTGGTCGGGCCGCCTTCGGGGCAGCTCGTCTGTCGCTCGATCTGCGGGCCGATCTTCGGCTGTCCGCCCGCCGCGAGCGTCTCGAGGATCGCCGTGGTGGTCTCGAAGGTCAGGTCTTCATAATTGTCGTCGTTGATCTGGACCATCGGCGCATTCGCGCAGGCGCCGAGACATTCGACCTCGGTCAGCGTGAACAACCCGTCAGCGGTCGTCGCGCCCTTCTTCAGGCCCTTCTTGTAACAGGCGTCGAGCACGTCGTCCGATCCGCGCAGCATGCACGGCGTCGTGCCGCACACCTGGACATGATAGCGGCCGACCGGCGCCAGATTGTACATCGTGTAGAAGCTGGCGACCTCATAGACGCGGATATAGGCCATGCCGAGCGTATCGCCGATCATCTCCATCACCGGCACGGGCAGCCAGCCCTGAGTCTGCGTCTCGGCGCCGACCTGGCGCTGGGCGAGATCGAGCAAAGGCATCACCGCCGACTGCTGGCGACCCGGCGGATAGCGACCGATGATCTCCTTCACTTTGTCGACATTTTCGGCCGTCCAGGCGAAAGCGCCCCAGCGGGCGCGGGTCTCGGCTTCGTCGGGGATGTGCGCGTCGTCAGACATTCTTCCGCTCCAAACGGGATTGGCGCGAAGCGCTGTAGGCAGTCCACATCGTCGACGCCATGATGACGAATATGACGCCGGCGCCTTTGACAAACTGACCGAGGGCGAAAGCCGTCACGGCTATCGACAGCGCCACGATAGCCGCCATCCTCCACGACATCCAGTTGCGCTTCATCACCGATCCACCTCCCCAAACACGATATCGATCGCCGAAAGAATCGCGGTGGTGTCGGCCAGCATATGACCCTTCATCATGAAATCCATTGCCTGCAGATGCGAGAAGCCGGTCGGGCGGATCTTGCAGCGATAAGGCTTGTTGGTGCCGTCGGCGACCAGATAGACGCCGAATTCGCCCTTGGGGCTCTCGGTTGCGACATAGACGTCGCCCGCCGGCACGTGAAAGCCCTCGGTGTAGAGCTTGAAATGGTGGATGAGCGCTTCCATCGAACGCTTCATCTCGCCGCGCTTGGGCGGCGAGACTTTGCGGTCGAGGCTGGCGATCGGGCCCTCAGGCATGTTCGCAAGGCACTGCTTCATGATCCGCGCCGACTGGCGGACCTCTTCGACGCGCACCATGAACCGATCATAGCAATCGCCGCGCGTCCCGACGGGGATGTCGAAATCCATCTCTGCATAGACATCATAGGGCTGGCTCTTGCGCAGATCCCACGGGATGCCGGCGGCGCGGATCATCGGGCCGGAAAAGCCCCAGGCGATCGCATCGTCGCGCGATACCGTGCCGATATCGACATTGCGCTGCTTGAAGATGCGGTTGTCGATGACGAGGCTCATCGCATCGTCGAACAGCCGCGGCAGCCTTGTGTCGAGCCAGTCGCCGATGTCAGCGAGCAGCTTCAAAGGCACATCCTGATGCACGCCGCCCGGCCGGTAATAAGCCGCATGCATGCGCGCGCCGGAAGCGCGTTCGAAGAAGTTCAGGCAATCCTCGCGGATCTCGAACAACCACAGGTTCGGCGTCATTGCGCCGACGTCCATCACATGGCTGCCGAGGTTGAGCATATGATTGCAGATGCGGGTCAGCTCGGCGAAGAACACCCGCAGATATTGCGCGCGCTTCGGCACTTCGAGGCCGAGCAGTTTCTCGACCGCCAGCACATAGCTATATTCCATCGCGAGCGGCGAGCAATAATCGAGCCGGTCGAAATAGGGCAGAGCCTGCAAATAGGTCTTGTACTCGATCAGCTTCTCGGTGCCGCGATGGAGCAGCCCGACATGCGGATCGACCCGCTCGACGATCTCGCCGTCCAGCTCCATCACCATGCGCAGCACGCCGTGCGCCGCGGGATGCTGAGGGCCGAAGTTGATCGTATAATTGGCGATCTCGGTGTCGCCGGCCTGCGCCTGGGGGGTCAGGGTTTCGTAAGTGCTGGCCATCACAACCCCCTTGTCATCCCCGCGAAAGCGGGGACCCATGGACGGCGGACCGCCCGGATGTTCGAGGTCCCTTCACCGTGGGTTCCCGCTTGCGCGGGAATGACGATGGCGGAGAGTGCGCGCATCACTTCTTCACCTCGGCCGCTTTCTCATCGCCGGGCAGAATATATTCCGCCCCTTCCCACGGGCTCATGAAATCGAAGCTGCGGAAGTCCTGGGCCAGCTTCACCGGCTCATAGACGACGCGCTTATGCTCTTCGGAATAGCGCAGCTCGACATAGCCGGTCAGCGGGAAATCCTTGCGCTGCGGATGCCCGCGGAAGCCATAATCGGTCAGGATACGCCGCAGATCGGGATTGCCCTCGAACAGCACGCCGTACATGTCATAGACTTCGCGTTCGAGCCAGCCGGCTACCGGCCACACCGCCGTCGCCGATGGCACCGGCTTCACCTCATCGGTGCTGACATGCACGCGGATGCGATGGTTCTTGGTCAGGCTGAGCAGGCAATAGACGACCTCGAACCGCTCGGGACGATCGGGATAGTCGACGCCGGCAATCTCCATCAGCTGCTGATAGGCCAGATCGTCGCGCAGGATCTTCAGCGCCTCGACTATGGCCTCCCGGCGCACGAACAGGGCGATCTCGCCGACATGATCGACGGCGTGGATCAGCCGATCGCCCAGCGCGGCCGTGGCGGCATCGATCACGCCGTCATTGCTGGCGAATTTCGGATGGGGACTGGTCACGCCGCTCACCGTTCGATCGTTCCCACGCGGCGGATCTTTCGCTGGAGCTGCATGATGCCGTACAACAAAGCCTCAGCGGTCGGCGGGCAACCGGGCACGTAGATGTCGACCGGCACGATCCGATCACAGCCGCGCACCACCGAATAACTGTAATGATAATAGCCGCCGCCATTGGCGCAGCTGCCCATCGAAATCACATATTTCGGCTCGGACATCTGATCATAGACGCGGCGCAGCGCCGGGGCCATCTTGTTGCAGAGCGTGCCCGCGACGATCATCACGTCGGACTGGCGCGGGGATGCGCGCGGCGCGGCGCCGAACCGCTCGAGGTCGTAACGCGGCATGTTCACATGGATCATCTCGACCGCGCAGCAGGCGAGGCCGAACGTCATCCACCACAAGGAGCCGGTACGCGCCCACTGGAACAGATCCTCGGTCGAGGTGACGAGGAAGCCCTTGTCATTGACCTCGGACTGGAGGCCCTTGAAAAAATCGGGATCGGGCGCGACGATTTCGTTTTCGTTCGGAAACGGATCGCGGGCCGCGTCGAGGGTCACTCCCATTCAAGCGCGCCTTTCTTCCAGGCATAGATATAGCCGATCAGCAGTTCGACGAGGAAAATCATCATCGACAGCCAACCGACAAAGCCGATCGCCCCGAGCGACACCGCCCAGGGATAGAGAAACGCCGCCTCCAGATCGAAGACGATGAACAGAATGGCCACCAGATAGAAGCGCACGTCGAATTGCGCGCGGCTATCCTCGAACGCCGGAAAGCCGCACTCATATTCGGCGAGCTTTTCAGGGTTCGGCTTATAGGATCCGGTGAGGCGGCCGGCGGCCATCGGCAGGAAGACGAAGGCGCTGGACAGCGCAAGCGCCACCCCCAGAAACAACAGGATCGGCAGGTAACCAGCGGCGACGGACGCCATGCGATGACTCCGAAATTACATGCCGAAAACCGGCGTTCGGGCCGACGTTTAGGCCCGCTGCACCTGCGAAGCAAGGCTCCCCAAGGGTGAGAATGAATCGCAATAAGGCGGCGGCGTGCGCAGCCTCAAATGCCACGCAGTCCGTTCGCCATCAGCTTGTGCAATTTGGTGTGCAAACCGTCGTTGGACGCAAAAAACTCGTTGCGTTCCATCGCTTTGTCACCGCCCCGGAAATCGCTGACGAAGCCACCGGCTTCGCGCACCAGCAGCATGCCCGCCGCCACGTCCCACGGCTTCAGGTCCGATTCCCAAAAGGCATCGAACCGCCCCGCCGCAACCCACGCCAGATCGAGCGACGCAGCGCCGAAACGCCTGATTCCCGCCACCTCGGGCGCGATCGCGGCGAAAATGGCACTCCACTGCTTGAAATTGCCATGGCCGAGGAACGGAATGCCGGTCGCGATCAGCGCATCGGGCAGCTCACGCCGCGCCGACACACGCAGCCGGCGGTCCTGCAGCCAGGCGCCCCGGCCCTTTTCGGCCCAGAAGCTTTCATCGGTCAGCGGCTGATAGATCAGGCCCTGGGTAATCTCGCCGCGCCCGCCGCCCGGACGCGGTTCCTCGACGGCGATCGAGATCGCAAAATGGGGCAGGCCATGCAGGAAGTTGGACGTGCCATCGAGCGGATCGACGATCCAGCGCGGCTTGTTCGGATCGCCCTCGATCTCGCCGGCCTCCTCCATCAGGAAGCCCCAGTCGGGACGCGCCTTCTTGAGCTCCTCGTAGATCGTCTCTTCGGCGCGGCGATCGGCCATCGACACGAAATCGGCCGGGCCCTTGCGGCTGACCTGCAGCTGCTGGACTTCGTTGAAGTCACGCCGCAACCGCGGCGCCGCCTTGCGCGCCGCGCGATCCATGACGGTGATGAGGCCCGAATGTGCTACCATTTTAAGACTCCCCCCCTCCCGCTTGCGGGAGGGGGCTGGGGGGGGGGGGGGGAATGGACGGGAGAGGCTCGCGACTGCGTCGCTCGCGCCCACCCCCAAACCCCTCCCGCAAGCGGGAGGGGAGAAAGGATGGGCGACTTTACTCCGCCCGCTTCACATATTCGCGGCTATAGACATCGACGACGATGCGGGTGCCGGCGCCGATATGCGGCGGCACCATCACGCGGACGCCATTTTCGAGCACGGCCGGCTTATACGAGGAAGAGGCCGTCTGGCCCTTCACCACCGCATCGGCCTCGACGATCAGCGCCTCGACCGTATCGGGCAGCTGCACCGAGATCGGGCGTTCGTCATACAGCTCCATCACCACGTCCATGCCGTCCTGCAGGAAGGCCGCGGCATCGCCCAGGATGTCCTTGTCGAGCGCGACCTGATCGTAGTTCAGCTTGTCCATGAAGGTCAGCTGATCGCCATCGGCGAACAGGAACTGGAAATCCTTGGTGTCCAGGCGAACGCGCTCGACGGTCTCTGCCGAGCGGAAACGAACGTTGTTCTTCCGGCCATCGATCAGATTTTTGAGCTCGACCTGCATATAGGCGCCACCCTTGCCGGGCTGCGTATGCTGGATCTTGACCGCGCGCCAAAGCCCCTTTTCATATTCGATAATGTTGCCGGGACGGATGTCCACGCCGCTGATCTTCATGGTTCACCTGGATGTGAGGATGTGAAAGAGCCGGCGCGCGCCATAACCGCAGGACGCTCAAAGGGCAAGGGCGGCACTATATCCGGGCGGCGAGCCGGGCCGTCCATCGATAGAGTCCCCACAACAGGCCGATCACGGCCAATGTCCCCACGATCATTCCGGCGCCTTCATGCCCCTCGCCAATCACAGCGAACGGATTGGCATTATCGGTAGCCACGATGACACCCGCCAACAGCACCCCGAACAGGCTTTCGCCGACGATGAACCCCGAGGCGAGCAGCACGCCGAACCGCTGCGCCACCTCGGTCGGCATGCGCCGATCGTAGAAATAGCCGATGATCGCCCCGATCACGACCGGCAGCGTCGCGCTCATGGGCAGATAGATGCCGATACCGACCGCGAGCGGCGGCAGCCGCAGCCAGCCGCGTTTGCCCAGCCAGCCGTCGAACGCGACCAGCACCAGGCCGATCACTGCCCCGGTGCCGATCAGATTCCAGTCGAGCCCCTCCCCCATCACGCCCTTCGCAAGTGTGGAGATCAGGGTCGCCTGCGGCGCAGGCAAAGGCGCCGCGGGTGTCGGCCCCGGCATGCCGGGAAGCGGCGCAAATCCATAGGCCTTGTTGAGCAGGTACAGGATCGGCGGCACCATCACCGCGCCGGCGACCACGCCGACGATCAGCGCCACCTGCTGCCGCCACGGCGTCGCGCCGACGAGCTGGCCGGTCTTCAGGTCCTGGAGATTGTCGTTGGCGATGACCGCCGATGCGATCACGATCGACGTCACGAACAAGGCGAAGGCCACAAGATGCCCGGTGGCCTCGGGTCCGACGAGCGGCTTGATGCCGATCGCGAGCAGCAACGCCGCCCCGATGATCGCGAGGATCGCGACGCCGGAGACCGGGCTGTTCGACGAACCGATCAGCCCCGCCATATAGCCGCACACCGCCGACACGAACGCGCCCACGACGAGCACATAGACCAGCCCGATCGCCATCAGCGGCAGGCGATAGGCCGCCAGCGGACCGTCGCCGGCAAATTGCCACAACAGGAACAGGATCGGAATGCACACGGCCACCAGAATCAGGCCGACATAAAGGAGCGGCATGTCGCGCTCCTCGATCGGCAGCAATTCGTCGCTGAGTTTGCGCGCACGCGACGAAGCCGCCGCGCTCTTCAGGCCCTGCCAGATCGGCAACGCGAGCTTGCCGAGGGTCCAGAGCGCCGCCGCCCCGATCACGCCGGCGCCGATGAAGCGCACCTCATGGCTCCATACGCCGAGCGCGGCGTCGGTCGCGGTACCCGGCGTGCTTTCGAGAAAGGTCAGCAACGGCGTGGCGATCCCGAAGGCGATGATCAGCCCGGCGAACATCGCCATGCCGACCGACAGGCCAACGAGATGGCCCGCGCCGAGCAGGGCAAAGGACAAGGAGCCCCACAGGCCGGTGGTCGCTGCCGTGCCGCCGAGCCGGAACCAGATCGACGCCTCGCTGGCCGCCAGCCGGGTCGCGGCGAGGATCGCGAAGCCCATCGAGGCGATGCTGCCCATCACGATCACCCGCAGGCCGGCGGCATTTTCGGCCGCGCCCTCCAGCGATTCACTTCCGACACGCAGCACTTCGGCGGCGGCGACCCCCTCGGGATAAGGAAGATCCGATCCCGTCACCAGCGCACGGCGCAGCGGAATGCTGAGGATCACGCCGAGCACGCCGCCGCTCGCGCACAGGGCGAAGGTCTGCCAGAAGGGAAAGCCGTGCCACCAGCCGACCATGACGAGGCCCGGCACGACGAAGATTACCGACGCCAGCGCGCCCGCCGCCGACGCTACCGTCTGGACGATATTATTCTCGAGAATCCCGGCATTTTTGAAGAAGCGCAGCAGTGCCATCGAGATCACGGCCGCGGGGATCGACGTCGCGAAGGTCAGACCGACCTTGAGCCCGAGATAGACGTTCGCCGCGGTGAAGAAGAGCGTGATGACCGCGCCGAGGACGAGGCCACGGATTGTCAGTTCGGGCTGCGAACGGAGTACGTTTGCCGGGCTCGTCACTATGTCGATCTCCATTCGGTTTGCCGCACCGTACAACGTTGCGAAACCGAATCTAGCTCCGCCGTCTCGCCGTCATCTTCGCGCTGCCGAACGCCCCCATCACGACGGTGCCCTCCATCGTGTCGCCATCAACCACCGCCTTGGCGACCAGGGTCATCGGCATCGGCTTTTCGGTCGGCATCTTCCAGCTGATCCGGTTGCCCTCGATCCGCCCGTCGATCACGTCGAGCGATCCGATATCGGCGACATTCGATCCCGAAAAGCTGTCGCCATTGCTGACCAGGGTCAGCACGGAAGCCTGTTCGCGGAACATCGCCCGCGTCACGCAATCCCACACGCCATCGATGCTCATTGTCCGACCGCCTTCTTTTCGATCGGCAGACCGAGCTTTTGCAGTTGCGGCGTGATCTTCGCGGCATCCCCCACGACCACCCACAGCAGATCGTCGGGCCGGATCACGGCCCTGGCCGCGGCATCCAGATCCGCGGTCGTCATCGCGCGATAGCGATCGGCCAGGCTGTCATAATAATTGTCCGGCCGTTTCGCATAGAAATTACGCTGCATGCCCCCGAGCACCTCGTTCGCGGATTCGAAGCTGCCCGGCAATTCGCGGATCTTGCCGCTGATCGTACGGTCGCGTTCCTCAGCCGTCACCCCCTTGTTTGTCAGGAAAGCTTTCATGTCGGCCTGCATCGCCGCGATCGAATCACCGGTACGATCGGACTGGACCGGCGCATAGACAAAATAGGGCATGCGCTCGTCAACCCGGCTCAGGAAGGCCGAGACGCCATAGGCCCAACCCCTGGTCTCGCGCAGATCGCTGTTGAGCCGCGACAGAAAATCACCGCCCAGCACGTCATTCGCCGCGATCAGCGTGGAGAGTTCGTCGAGCCCCGTCGTCTTGAGCACTTCGCCGCCGAGGATCAGTGATTGCGGCGAACCGGGGCGATCGATCACGACGATCTTCGGGCTCGGCGCCGGCACCGCCGCCGTATCGGCCTTGGCGCCGCCCGGCCCATCGGCCTTCCAATCCCCGAAGCTGGCGTTGAGCGCGGCAATCACCTTGTCCATCGGCAGATCGCTGACGGTAAAGATCGTCGCCTTGTCCGGCCTGATCCAGGCATGGTGGAAGGCATGCATGTCGGCCGGCATCAAACTGGCCACGATCGCGGGATCGCCGGTCCCGGTGAAGGGCACGCCATAGCCATGCGCGGGACCATAAAGCAGAGGCGGCAATATGCGCAGCGCCAGCCCCTGCGGCTGCTTCATCTCGCCGGATATCCGCGCGAGTTGCTGCCCCTTCAATCGCTCCACCTCGGCCGGATCGAACGCCGGGTTGCGCACGATATCGGCAAACAGCGCTAGCGACGGCACAAGATTGGGGGTCAGCGCCGACAACTGGATGGTGGTCCGGTCCATCGCGGCCCCCTCGCCGATCGAAGCCCCGAGCCGTTCCTGCTCGATCGCGATGTCCTTCGAACTGCGGCTCGTTGTGCCTTCCTCGAGCAAGGACAGCATCAGCGACTGGGTGCCGAGCTTGGCCTTCGGATCGGCGGCATTGCCGGCATCGAATGCCATGATCACCCGGGTCATCGGGACGGCATCGCGGTGCGCGTAGATCAACTCGATCCCGTTGCGCAGCCGGCCATGTTCGACCTTGGGAAAATGCAGGCTGGCATCCGTCCCGATCGGCGGCATCGGCGCACGCGCGACATTTTCCAGCTTCTGCGCGGGCTTCGCGGCAGCGATCGGCGGTGCGACCGGGGCCGCCTTCGCCTCCTCATAGGCGCCGCGCGCGCCGGGCTTGATGATGAGCGTCAGCGCCGGTCGCGACATCCACTTGCGCATGATCGCCGTCGCCTGATCGGCCCTGGCATCGGCATAGGCCGCGAGCTGCTTCGCATAATAGCCCGGATCATTGGCATAGACCGCGCCTTCGGCGAGCGTCCCGGCCTTGCCATTGAAACCGCCGACGCTTTCCAGCCCGGCAATCCGGGTGGTGACTTCGCCGGTGGTCACCCTCTGCACCTCATCCGCGGTCGGCCCGTGCGCGAGCAGATCGGCAATGACCATGTCGAGCTGCTTGCTCACCAGCTCGGGATCGACGCCCGGGCGGACGTCGGCGGTCACGCTCAATAAGCTCACCCGCTCCATCGGCTGGATGCCCGCCGAGACGCCGACGGCGATCTTCTGCTTGCGCACCAGTTCGTTGTCGAGCCGCGACGAATTCAGCCCGCCGAGCACGGTGGTGGCGATATCGAGCGGCACCAGATCGGGATCGGTGAAGCCCGGCACCACCCAAAGCCGCATGATGCGGGTCGTGGCGACCTGATCGGTGAGCGTGATCGTCTTCGGTGCGGTCAGGGTCGGCACGTCGGCAGCGGCCGGCACAACCTCGGGCCCGCGCGGAATGTCGCCGAAATATTGCTCGACCATCGTCTTCGCCGTCGCGACGTCGAGATCGCCCGCGAGCACCAGTACGGCATTGTTCGGGCCATATTTGGCGCGGAACCAGCCCTTCACATCGTCGAGGCTCGCCGCATCGAGATCGGCCATCGAGCCGATCGTGGTGTGATGATAGGGATGGCCTGCCGGAAACAGCCCCTCGAGCTGGGCATATTGCACCATCCCGTAGGGTTCATTGTCATTCTCCCGCTTCTCGTTCTGGACAACCGACCGCTGATTATCGAGCACCGCCTGGCTGATCCCGCCCAGCAGATGGCCCATGCGATCGCTTTCCAGCCACAGGGTGCGGGCCAGGCCGGACGTAGGGACCGTTTCGAAATAGTTGGTGCGATCGAAGCTGGTCGTGCCGTTCATGTCCGAGGCACCGATCACCTGCAACGGCTGGAAGAAATCGCCCGGCGCATTTTCCGATCCGTTGAACATCAGATGCTCGAACAGATGCGCAAAGCCGGTCTTGCCCGCAACCTCATCCTTCGATCCGACATGATACCAGACCTGCACCGCCACGACCGGTGCCTTGCGATCGGTATGGACGACGACGCGCAGCCCGTTCTTCAGCGTAAAGCTGTCCCACGGAATCGACACGCGCTTGACCAGTTCGAATATGGGAGCCGCCGGCACGACCGAGCTGACCGCCACCGGTGCTGCAGCGAGCGGCATCGCAAATGCGGACGCCAGCATCGCCGCGATGAGGGCGATCCGTCCCGGCCTTCTGTGATTCAAGAAAACTCTCCAGTATCGAGGTTATGGCGACAGAATAGCGGCTGGGCGGGCGGGCGCAATCGCCGGCCCGTTTTGACGACGTCTCGCCCTCGGGGAAGCTACGTAGCGACAAGTCCATGGGCGCATAGCAAGGTCAGATCGTGCAAAAACTTCGCGCGGAAAGCACTTGTGTTGCATATTAGCAACACCATATCGGAGCGGAAAGAGACAGGGATCCCTCATGAACCTCGAAAAATTCACCGATCGCGCCAAAGGCTTTCTCCAGTCGGCTCAAACCGTTGCCATCCGCATGAACCATCAGCGGATTTCATCTGAACATCTGCTGAAGGCTTTGCTGGAAGACGAACAGGGCATGGCGTCGGGGCTGATCAAGGCCGCCGGCGGCGATGCAAGCGTGGCCTTGCGCGCCACCGACGCCGCGCTCGCCAAAGTACCGGCTGTATCGGGCAGCGGCGCGCAGCAGGCGCCAGGCATCGACAATGACGCGGTCCGCGTCCTCGATAGCGCCGAGCAGATCGCCCAGAAGGCCGGCGACTCCTATGTCACGGTCGAGCGGCTGTTGCTGGCGCTGGTGCTCGCGACCAATACGGCGGCGGGGAAGGCCTTGGCCGAAGCCGGGATGCGTGCCGAGGCGCTGAATGCCGCGATCAACGAACTGCGCGGCGGCCGTTCCGCCGATACGGCGAGCGCCGAAGATCGCTATGACGCGCTCAAGAAGTTTGCGCGCGATCTGACCCAGGCCGCGCGCGACGGCAAGCTCGATCCGGTGATCGGCCGCGACGAGGAAATTCGCCGCACGATCCAGGTGCTCGCGCGCCGAACCAAGAACAATCCCGTGCTGATCGGCGAACCCGGCGTCGGCAAGACCGCGATCGCCGAAGGCCTCGCCTTGCGCATCGCCAATGGCGACGTGCCCGACGGCCTGAAAGACCGCAAGGTGATGGCGCTCGACATGGGGAGCCTGATCGCCGGTGCCAAATATCGCGGCGATTTCGAAGAGCGGTTGAAGGGCGTGCTCGACGAGGTCAAGGGCGCCGAGGGCCAGATCATCCTGTTCATCGACGAGATGCACACGCTGGTCGGTGCCGGCAAGTCCGATGGTGCGATGGATGCCAGCAACCTGCTGAAGCCCGCGCTCGCGCGCGGCGAACTGCACTGCATCGGCGCGACCACGCTCGACGAATATCGCAAGCATGTCGAAAAGGATCCCGCGCTTCAGCGGCGGTTCCAGCCGGTGTTCGTCGGCGAGCCGACGGTCGAGGATACGATTTCGATCCTGCGCGGGCTCAAGGAGAAATATGAGCTGCACCATGGCGTGCGGATCACCGACGGCGCGATCGTCGCGGCAGCGACGCTCAGCCATCGCTACATCACCGACCGGTTCCTTCCCGACAAGGCGATCGATCTTATGGACGAAGCCGCGTCGCGGCTGCGCATGGAGGTCGAATCCAAGCCGGAGGAAATCGAGAATCTCGATCGCCGGATCATCCAGCTCAAGATCGAACGCGAGGCTCTGAAAAAGGAAACCGATGCCGCATCGAAGGACCGGCTGACCAATCTCGAACATGAGCTGGCCGATCTCGAGGAGCAATCGGCCGCGTTGACCACGCGCTGGCAGGCCGAGAAGGAGAAGATCAACGCCGAGGCCAAGCTCAAGGAACAGCTCGATGCCGCACGGCTCGAACTCGAGCAGGCGCAGCGGCGCGGCGATCTGGGTCGGGCGGGCGAAATTTCCTACGGCGTCATCCCCGGGCTCGAACGCGAACTGGCGGAAGCGCAGGGCGCCGCCGCCGGCGCGATGCTGCGGGAGGAGGTGACCGGCGAGGATATTGCCGGCGTCGTCAGCCGCTGGACCGGCATTCCGGTCGACAAGATGCTCGAAGGCGAGCGCGAGAAGCTGCTCCACATGGAGGAGGCTCTGGGCAAGCGCGTCATCGGGCAGGCCGATGCGGTGAGCGCGGTCGCGCGCGCCGTCCGCCGCTCGCGCGCCGGGCTGCAGGATCCGAACCGGCCGCTGGGCAGCTTCCTGTTCCTGGGGCCAACCGGCGTCGGCAAGACCGAATTGACCAAGTCGCTCGCCGAATTCCTGTTCGACGATCCGGCCGCGATGGTCCGGCTCGACATGAGCGAATATATGGAAAAACATTCGGTCGCCCGGCTGATCGGCGCGCCTCCGGGCTATGTCGGCTATGAGGAAGGCGGTGCGCTCACCGAGGCTGTGCGGCGCCGGCCCTATCAGGTCGTTCTGTTCGACGAAGTCGAGAAAGCGCACAGCGATGTGTTCAACGTGCTGCTGCAGGTACTCGACGACGGACGCCTGACGGACGGCCAGGGCCGGACGGTCGATTTTTCGAACACGTTGATCATCCTGACCTCGAACCTCGGCAGCCAATATCTGTCGACGCTCGGCGAGGGGGAGACGGTCGAAAGCGTCGAGCCGCAGGTGATGGAGGTCGTCCGCGCGCATTTCCGCCCGGAATTCCTGAACCGGCTCGACGAGATCATCCTGTTCCACCGGCTTGCCGCCGACCACATGGGCCCGATCGTCGACATCCAGGTCGGCAATGTCGGCAAGCTGCTAAAGGATCGCAAGATCAAGCTCGAGCTGACCGACGGCGCACGCGCGTGGCTCGGGCGGGTCGGCTATGATCCGGTCTATGGCGCGCGGCCGCTGCGCCGCGCGGTGCAGAAATATCTGCAGGATCCGCTCGCCGACAAGATCCTGAAAGGCGAAGTGCCCGATGGATCTACCCTGCGGGTCGACGAAGGCGACGGAAAGCTGGAGTTGACGGCACAGTGATCGCGGGGGGCGCCATACGAGTCGCGACAAGGAATTACGTTGTTTTTCAATGAGATGAAATGCCACAACCCAGCCGTCATTCCCGCGAAGGCGGGAACCCATATCCTCTGAAGCTCGAACCTCTTGTGGTTCGGAGATTATAGGTTCCCGCCTTCGCGGGAATGACGAATTGGGTGTGCCGACGCGAAGCCGGTTGGATGTTTCTCCGCCCCATAAGCCAAACGCAAAAAGAAGGGGAAGGCTGGTAGCCTTCCCCTTTAGGCGGAGGAGCCGTTGACGAAAGGGATGCCCCTTCAGAATTTCATGCCGATGCCCACGCCGACCACGATCGGATCGAGGTGGACGCGCACCCGCTGCGTACCGATCGCCGTGGTCGCGAGCAGAGCGGTGGTGTTGATATCCAGATATTTGATGTCGAAATTCACGAAGGTCCGCTTCGTCAACGGCACATCGACACCGGCCTGCAACGCATAGCCCACACTGTCTTTCATGCCGACGGTAGTCGGTCCGACAGCCGCTTTGAGGCCCGCCGACGCCTTCTCCGAATAGAAGATCGTGTAATTGATCCCGGCGCCGACATAGGGGCGGATCGCGCCGTCCGGCATGAAATGATATTGCAGCGTCAACGTCGGCGGTAGCACCCAGGTGGAGGCAAGCCGGCCGATCGTTCCGGTCGTGCCCGCCTTGCCGCTGGCATGATGTTTCGTCGTCGCCAGGATCAGTTCCGCACCGATATGCGACGTCGCCATATAGGTGAAATCGAGTTCGGGCATGAAGCTGTTGCTGACCTTGACCTTCTCGGCCGGGAAGGTCGGCGTGATTCCGCTCGAAGATTCGTTGGGCGCAACCAATATGCCGCGCAACCGCACGAGGACATCTCCCTTTTCGGCACATGCCGGAGCCGCGAGTCCCGCGCTTGCCATCAGCGCGATCATGATCTTGCGGTACATTGTCTTTCCCTTTGCCACTGTTTCAGTGACGCTGAATTAGGCTGATTGAGTCGCGGCGACTTTGACCCACGCCAATCTCCTGCTTGACCTGCATCAAGGCGCCCTCGCGCCAGATAAGGCATTCCAATGCCCATGTGGCCTTATTATCCAGATCTGCTCGACCGGCCGGTGCCGCGTTACACGAGCTATCCGACCGCCGCGGAGTTCGACGACTCGATCGGCCTCTCCGACCAGACAGCGGCGATCGACATGATCGGCGTCGAAACTCCGATCTCGCTCTACGTCCATATCCCATATTGCCAGGAGATCTGCTGGTATTGCGGCTGCAACACGGGGGCGGCGAACCGCGGCGACCGTGTCGCCACTTATCTCGATGCACTGGAGGAGGAGATCCACCTCGTCGCCCGCCATCTGGGCGGGCGGGGCCGGATCAGCCGCATAGCCTTCGGCGGCGGCAGCCCGAACGCCATCCCCGCACTCGCCTTCGTGCGCCTGCTTGATCGGATCGTCACCGAATTCCATGCGGCCTCGGCCGAGATTGCGATCGAACTCGATCCGCGATCGCTCGACAATGACTGGTATGACGTATTGGCAAAGACGCGGGTTACCCGCGCCAGCCTTGGCGTCCAGACCTTTGCACCGCATATCCAGCAGGCGATCGGGCGGATCCAGCCGCTGGCGATGATCGAGGCCGCGCTGGCCCGGCTGCGGGCCGCGCATGTCTCATCGATCAACTTCGATCTGATGTATGGCCTGCCGCACCAGCATCTTGCCGATCTGGACGATACGCTGGATCATGCGATCCGGCTCGCCCCAGATCGCATCGCCCTTTTCGGATATGCGCATCTGCCTTCCGTCATTTCCCGCCAGCGCCATATCGACGAGCAAAGCCTCCCCGATTCGCACAGGCGCTTCGAGCAGGCGGCCCGCGGCTATCGCCGGCTGACGGCCGCCGGATATGTGCCGATCGGCTTCGATCATTTCGCGCTGCCCGGCGATTCGCTTGCCCTGGCAGCCGCTGAACATAAGCTCCATCGCAACTTTCAGGGCTTCACCGACGATCCCTGCGAGGTGATGCTGGGCCTGGGTGCCAGCGCGATCAGCCAGTTTCCCGATCTGATCGTGCAGAATGAAAAGATGGCCGGCCGCTATCGAATGCTGGTCGGCGCGCACCAGCTTGCCGGCCGTCGGGGCGTCCGCCGTTCGACCGAGGATCAATGGCGCGGCCGCATCATCGAGCAGCTTTTGTGTTCGGGCAGCGCGAAGATCGAGGACGAACTGATGCACCGGGCGGGCCCCGCCCTGCGGCCGTTCGGCGATCACGGACTTGTTCGCTGCAGCCCGGGCCAGATGGCGATCACCCCCACCGGCCTGCCTTATGCGCGCGCGATCGCCGCATGTTTCGACGCCTATCGCGGGCCGAGCAAGGGCACGTTCAGCCATGCGATCTGAACTGTTGCGCGCCGGAATCGCGCCCGCGATCGGCGCACTGGTCGCATTTGCTCAGCCGGCAGCGACGGCCATGGCAGCGCATAGCGACCTCTGCGGATCGGGCGCCGGAATCGATATCCTGTTCGCAAGGACATCGCATAAACCCGGCCAGCATGGCCCCTCCAACCCGGCGGCCTGCCACGCAATCTGCGCATCTCGCAAGCAGACGGCACCCGGCCGTGCGGCAATGCCGGGTCCGGACGATATTTGCTGAAGGGAGTGGAACTCCCGCATGCTGCCGCACCGGCATGCCCCGCCACGCGTAAACTCCCCCCACATTCAACAATGATCGCTGCCGCCGACCTTGGGGGGATTACCGATATCACCCGCACCGCAACTGCCCCACGACCGTCGTGAAAGGAGATGCGCAATGGCAATAGACCTCACATTTCATGGGGCGGCACAGACGGTTACGGGATCCTGCATCGAACTGGCGTGCGGCAAACAAAGGCTGCTGGTCGACTGCGGCCTGTTCCAGGGGGCTCGCAGCCTCGAAGCGCTCAACCATGAAGGTTTCCCGTTCGACGTTTCCGCCATCGATGCGGTGATCCTCACCCATGCCCATATCGATCATAGCGGTCTGCTCCCCCGGCTCGCGGCCGATGGCTATAAGGGGCCGATCTGGTGCACCGCTCCCACCCGCGATCTGATCGGCTACATGCTCGCCGACTCCGCCCATATCCAGGAAAGCGACGCACTCCATCACAACAAGCGCCGCGACCGTGCCGATGAGGCCGAACGCGAACCGCTCTATACCGTGGCCGATGCCGAGGCGGCCGTCGCTTTGGTACAGACCGTCGCACTCGATACATGGTTCGATCCTGCGCCCGGCATCCGCGCCCGGCTGTGGAATGCCGGTCACATCCTGGGATCGGCATCGATCGAGCTGGTGGCCGATGGCGTGTCGTTGCTGTGCTCGGGCGATATCGGGCCGGTCGCCAGGGCCCTCCAGGAGGCGTCGAGCGGCCCAGCGGGCATGGATCATGTCATCTGTGAATCGACCTATGGCGACCGCGATCGCAACGATCTCGATCCCGCCCGGCGCCAGCTTCTGCTACGCGACGAGATTCAGTCGGCCCTTGCAGCTGGCGGCAACCTGATCATTCCGGTCTTCGCGGTCGAACGCACGCAGGAATTGCTGTTCGACATGGCGGCCCTGTTCGAAAGCGGCGCGCTGGCCGAACATCAGGTCTTCATCGACTCGCCACTCGCAACCCGGGCAACCGACGTTTTCCTCCACGCCGACCTCCCGGGCACCCGCGACGGCGCCGTCTTCCATCATCCTGCCTTTCATTTCACCGCCACCACCGCGGAATCCGTCCGGCTCAACAGCACCTCCGGCGCGATCATCATGGCCGGATCGGGCATGTGCGAGGGCGGCCGGGTGCGGCATCACCTGATCCACAATCTGGCGCGCGAGGATTCGACGATCCTGTTCGTCGGCTATCAGGCCAAGGGATCGCTCGGCCGCACCATCGTCGACGGCGCACGCCGGGTGCGGATTTCGGGCGAGGATCTTGCGGTCAAGGCGCGCATCCGGCGGATCGACAGCTATTCAGCCCATGCCGATCGCGAAGATCTGCTCGCCTGGATCGCCGCGCGCAAGCCGATCCATGGCACGCTGTTCCTGAATCATGGCGAAACCGAAGCGATCGCGGCGCTGGGCGAAGCCTGCGAGGGCATCGATCTGCGCAAGCCGGCGATCGGCGAAATCTATCGGCTGGAGGCGGGTAAGCCGGCGCGTCGCCTGTCGACCGGCGATCCCGCGATCCAGGCGGTCGTCTCCGGCGACTGGCAAAACGCCTATGCCGACTTTGCGGTCAATCTTAAGCGCGATTTGCAGCGCATTCATGACGACGCCGCGCGCCAGCGGGCAATCGCACAGATGCGGCGCATTCTCGACGAATTCGCCGTTCATCGCGCCGAGCATCGGGACGCCTCTGCCAGCCGACGGACGCGGCCACCGGCGAGGCACCGCCATCAACGCTAATCCACCAAAAATTCGCTTCAAGGGGCTGGACTTCGCGCGGCAACGGTCGCATGCCGGGACGATGTACGGGGTTTTGGGCGGCATCGCGACCCGGGTCACCCGGGCGCCATCCTTTCCCCGCACATAGGAGCGGACTGAGAGGAGTTGCACGCGTTGGAGCCCACCAACATCGGGGCACCGGAATATTTCCACAAGGTCGTCGATTGCCAATGGGCCTGCCCGGCCCATACGCCCGTACCGGAATATATCCGCCTGATCGCCCAAGGCCGTCACGCCGACGCGTATATGGTCAACTGGAAGTCGAACGTCTTCCCCGGAATCCTCGGGCGGACCTGCGATCGCCCCTGCGAACCCGCCTGCCGGCGCGGCCGCATCGACGAAGAGCCCGTAGCCATTTGCCGGCTGAAACGCGTCGCCGCCGACAATAAGGGTGATGTCGCCGCGCGGATGCCCAAGGCGCCCGGCCGGAAGATCGGCAAGAAGATCGCCTGCATCGGCGCCGGCCCGGCGGCGATGACGGTGGCGCGCGATCTCGCGCCGCTCGGCTACCATGTCGTCGTTTATGACGCCGACGCCAAGGCCGGCGGCATGATCCGCAGCCAGATCCCCCGCTTCCGCCTGCCCGAAAGCGTGATCGACGAAGAAATGGGCTTCATCACCGATCTCGGCCTCGAAATGCGGCTCGGCGAGCGCGTGGACAGCCTCGCCGCGCTGCTCCGGCAGGATTATGACGCGATCTTCGTCGGCACCGGCGCGCCGCGGGGACGCGATCTCGACATAGAAGGCCGCACGGAGGCCGCCGCCAATATCCATATCGGCATCGACTGGCTGGCAAAGGTCTCTTTCGGCCATGTCGACGCGATCGGGAAGCGCGTGATCGTGCTCGGCGGCGGCAATACCGCGATGGATTGCTGCCGCACCTCGCGCCGGCTCGGGGGCGATGACGTCAAGGTAATCGTCCGATCGGGCTATGACGAGATGAAGGCATCGCCCTGGGAGAAGGAGGATGCGCGGCACGAAGGCATTCCGATCCACAATCATCTGGTGCCCAAGGCTTTCACCCATGACGGCGGCAGGCTGACCGGCGTCGTCTTCGAAAAGGTTGGTCCTGTCGTCGACGGAAATGGCCGCCGCACGCTGCAACCGACCGGCGAGCCCGATCAGCATTTCGAATGCGATGACGTTCTGCTGGCGATCGGCCAGGAGAACAGCTTCCCGTGGATCGAACGCGATATCGGCCTGACCTTCGACGAATGGGGAATGCCCATCGTCGACAAGCAGACCTTCCAGTCGACCTTGCCGAAGATATTCTTCGGCGGCGACGCGGCGTTCGGCCCGAAGAACATCATCTGGGCGGTCGCGCACGGCCATGAAGCCGCGATCTCGATCGACCATTTCTGCCGCGGCACCGATCTCAGGCTGCGGCCGCCGCCCGGCGTGCATGTCGCCTCGCAAAAGATGGGCATCCACGAGTGGAGCTATGACAACGACATTTCGGACATGCTGCGCCAGAAGGTGCCGCTGCTGCCGGTCGCCGAGGCGCTCGCCGATGTGAAGGCCGAGGTCGAGCTCGGCTTCGACGATCCACGCTCCTGGGCCGAGACGCAACGCTGCCTGAACTGCGACGTGCAGACGGTGTTCGAAAAGCCCCTGTGCATCGAATGCGATGCCTGCGTCGATATTTGCCCCACCGACTGCATCACCTTCACGGTGAACGGCGACGAGGAAGATCTGCGCCCGCGGCTCAAGGCACCGGCCATGAACCTGACGCAGGATCTCTACGTCTCGTCCACCCTCCCGACCGGCCGGGTGCTGGTGAAGGACGAGGATGTCTGCCTCCACTGCGGCCTGTGCGCGGAACGGTGCCCGACCGGTGCCTGGGACATGCAGAAGACGCTGATCGAAATGACCCACGCCGGAGGCTGCTCGCGGTGACGAAGAAAATCAGTGCGGTGAACGACTTCGTGGTCAAGTTCGCCAACGTCAACGGATCGGGATCGGCATCGGCGAACGGCCTGTTCGTCAAGGCAATCCTGCGGATGGGGGTGGCGGTGGCCGCCCGCAATATCTTCCCCTCCAACATTCAGGGCCTGCCGACCTGGTATGAGATCCGGGTCAGCGGCCACGGCTGGCTCGGGCGGCGCGGCGGCGTCGACCTGATGGTCGCGATGAACCCGCAGACATGGGATCGCGACATCGCCGAGATCGATGCCGGCGGCTATCTGTTCTACGATTCTTCGAAGCCGATGCCACCGGGCAAATTCCGGAACGACATCAACGTCATCGGGATTCCGCTGACCCAGCTCTGCAACAACAGCTATACCGAACCGTCCAAGCGCAAGGTGCTGAAGAACATCATCTGCCTGGGCGCGCTTTCCTACCTGCTGGGCATCGAGCCAGCCGTCGTCGAAGCTTTGCTATCGGAGGAATATGCGTCCAAGCCAGCGTTGATCGGTGCCAACCACGAGGCGATGCTGATCGGCTACGATCATGCCAGGGCGCATCTCGCGCCGCTCGGGCTACGACTCGAGCGCGCCGATACCGTCGGCAACCGCATCTTCGTCGACGGCAATACCGCCGCCGGCCTCGGCGCGGTCTATGGCGGCGCGACCGTCTGCGCATGGTATCCGATCACCCCGTCGACCTCGCTGGCCGAAGGCTTCATCGATTATTGCAAGAAGCTCCGCCACGATCCCGATACCGGCAAGGCACGTTATGCGATCGTGCAGGCCGAGGATGAGATCGCCTCGATCGGCATCGTCGTCGGGGCCGGCTGGAACGGCGCACGGGCCTTCACCTGCACCTCGGGCCCCGGCATCTCGCTGATGCAGGAGTTCATCGGCCTCAGCTATTTCGCCGAGATCCCCGGCGTGATCTTCGACGTGCAGCGCGGCGGCCCTTCCACCGGCATGCCGACCCGCACCCAGCAATCGGATCTGCTCTCGGCGGCTTATGCCAGCCATGGCGATACCAAGCATGTGATGCTGCTGCCCGAAGGGCCGGGCGAATGTTTCGAGTTCGCGGCCATGTCGTTCGACCTTGCCGATCGGCTGCAAACGATGATCTTCGTGATGCTCGATCTCGACATGGGCATGAACGAGTGGCTGATCGAACCCTTCGCATGGGATGACAAGCGCAAGCTCGATCACGGCAAGATCATGACCGCCGAAATGCTCGATGCCGGTGCCGATTTCGGCCGTTACAAGGATGTCGACGGCGACGGCATTCCCTATCGGACATTGCCTGCCACCCACGCCTCGAAGGGGGCTTATTTTACCCGCGGCACCTCGCGCGATCCCTATGCCCGCTACAGCGAGGAGGGCGCCATCTATGTCGCCAATATGGAGCGGCTGCTCCGCAAGTTCGACACCGCGAAGGCGCTGGTCCCCGGGCCGGTCTATCGCAAGGCCAGCAAGAAGACGCCTTATGGCGTGATCTATTATGGCTCGACATCGCCGGCAATGGACGAGGCGCTCGCCGGCATGGAGGCGCGCGGGCTAGCGGTCGATGCGATGCGGGTGCGCGCCTTCCCGTTCGCGGGCGAAATTTTCGATTTCATCGCGCACCACGAACTGGTGTTCGTGGTCGAGCAGAATCGCGACGCCCAGTTGCGCGCGCTGCTGATCAACGAGGGCGGGGTCGATCCGGCGCGGCTCGTGAAGGTGCTGAACTATGATGGCTCGCCGATCACCGCACGTTTCATCCTCGCCGAACTGGCGAAGGGCATGAGCGCGGTCGGGGTGAAGGCCGCGGAGGAAATGGTACGATGACTTATATCGCCAAGCCCAAATTCCATCACCCCTCGCTGCAGACCAACGACATCGGTTTCACGCGGCGCGATTATGAGGGGAAGGTCTCGACCCTTTGCGCCGGCTGCGGGCATGATTCGATCAGCGCGGCGATCGTTCAGGCCTGTTTCGAGATCGATCTGGAGCCGCACCGTCTCGCCAAATTGTCGGGCATCGGCTGTTCATCGAAGACGCCCGATTATTTCCTGGGCGCGAGCCACGGCTTCAATACCGTGCATGGCCGCATGCCATCGGTGCTGACCGGCGCCAACCTCGCCAATCGCGACCTGATCTATCTCGGTGTCTCGGGCGACGGCGACAGCGCCTCGATCGGGCTCGGCCAGTTCGCGCACGCGATCCGGCGGGGCGTCAACATGGCCTATATCGTCGAAAATAACGGTGTGTACGGGCTTACCAAGGGGCAATTTTCCGCCACCGCCGACAAGGGCAGCAAGTCCAAGAAGGGCGTCGTCAATTCGGACAGCGGGATCGATCTGACCGGCCTCGCGATGCAATTGGGCGCGACCTTCGTCGGCCGCAGCTTCTCGGGCGACAAGGAGCAATTGGTGCCGCTGATCAAGGCGGCGCTGCGGCACAAGGGCGCGGCGTTCATAGACGTGCTGAGCCCGTGTGTCGCGTTCAACAACCATAAGGGATCGACCAAGAGCTTCGATTGGGTGCGCGAGCATAATGAGGCGGTCAACCGGCTCGATATCATGCAGGGCCGCGCGCCGCTGGTCGCGCGCTATGAGCCCGGCACGCTGATCGAGATCCGCCAGCATGACGGATCGATGCTGAGCCTGCGCAAGGTCGACGCCGATTATGATCCGACCGATCGGGTCGCGGCGATGAGCTTTTTGCACCAGCGCCAGGCGGTGGGCGAAATCGTCACGGGTCTGCTCTATGTCGATCCGGAGGCCGAAGATCTCCACGACGCGCACAACACGGTGGAGCGGCCGCTAAATGCACTGTCGAACCGGGAGCTGACACCGCCGGCATCGGCGCTGGCGAAGATCAACGCGGCCTTTCGGTGATGCGCACCATCCCTTGAGAAATGTTCGCGGATCGCCGATAGGGCGCATATGTCGACCGTGATGCCGCGCGTGGCCCTGCACAGCAGCGATGCCGCGCAGTCCAGCCAGGAAAACCTGCCCCGGACAGCGAACGACCTGACGGGCGTGGAGATCATTCTCGATCTCTCGCGATTGCTGTCGCGCTCGCTTCACGTCATGCCGACCGGGGTCGATCGGGTCGAAATGGCCTATGCGCGCACCTTGATCGCCCTCGTGCCCGACAATCTGGTGTTTGCGGCCGTCAATCCGCTCGGATTTTACGGACGGCTCGATCGGGCGGCGGCGCTGCGATTCCTCAACGACACCGAAGCGCGCTGGGTGAACAGCGGCAAGGTGGGATGGCTGAAATTGCACGCACGGGCGCTTGCAGACCTTTTCCGGCTGCTCCCCTTGCCGATACCGCGAAGCCGGTGCGGCACCCGTCGCTTCTACGTCCAGGCATCGCCCCATCACCTGCATCATCATCGCAAAGTCGCGTCCAAACTGCGCCGCGAAGGCGCGCGGTTTTTGTGCCTCGTGCACGATCTGATCCCGATCGAATTTCCGGAATATGCGCGCCCAAACGGCGCCGCGCTGCATCGGCGGCGGATGGACACGATCGCCGATCTCGCCGATGGGTTGATCGCCAACAGCCAGTCGACGGCCCGGTCGATGGAAAAGTTCATCGCCTATCGCACGCGCAAGCCGATCGTTCGGGCCGCGCATCTTGGCACCGAACCGCCGCCGGCAAGCGATGACGACGCCCCCTCGACCGCGTGGCGCACGACGACGCCCTATTTCGTCGTGATCAGCACGATCGAACCGCGCAAGAACCATATCCTGCTGCTCAACATCTGGCGCCGCATGGTTGAGGAATTTGGGCCAGCCGCCACGCCCCACCTTGTCATCGTCGGCCGACGCGGCTGGGAAAATGAAAATGTCGTCGACATGCTGGAGCGTTGCGAAGCGCTACGCCACCATGTCACTGAATATTCTGGCCTGTCCGACGCCGCGATATTGTCCCTGCTCAAGGGTGCCCGCGCTCTGCTATGCCCCTCCTTTGCCGAAGGTTTCGGAATGCCGGTCAGCGAGGCGCTGGCGATTGGAACTCCGGTGATCTGCAGCGACCTGCCCTCTTTGCGCGAAGCCGGTTGCGGCATTCCGGACCATATCGATCCCCTCGATGGCCCGGCCTGGATTTCCGCCATCCGTGCCTATTGCGATCCGCTGTCCGTGATGCGCGCACAGCAAATGGCGCGGATGGACCAGCTGCGCCTGCCGACCTGGCAAGATCATCTCGCAGTGGTGCTCGACCTGATCCGCGAACTCGATTCCAGTCGGACTGCAACCGCCGGGCGTTAATCCGCTTCCGGTGCAGCAGGCGCGCAGGGTTGCAGCTTTGCCGCCTTGCGCACGACCCGGGTCGTCGCGAATTCGGCCGGAGTCAGGATACCCGAATGATCGGCATCGGCCGCCGCGAATTTGGTTCGCGCCTTGATCGCCCACTCGTCGAAGCTGAGCCGCCCGTCGCCGTCCGTATCGAGTTTGGCAAACGCCTTGCGGCGGGCGGCAAGATATTCGTCGGAAGATACGCCGCCGTTGCGATCATGATCGTACCGATTGAACCTTTTCTGCTCGCGGCTCGCCTCGGTCGCCTGCGGAGGCATCGCCAGCGCCTCCGCTTCACCCCGCGCTGTCGGAGCGCCGGCCGCGGGAACGATCGCAGCGGGTGAACGCGCCACGCCTTGCCAGATGAGAATGCCGCCGCCCATCAGCAGAACCGCACATCCGACACCAGCCAGGAAACGCCACATTTCCGATTCTCCCCCGATTCGGGGAGCGAGGCTATTCAACCGCAGCGCCGCGCGCCAGTGCGGATCAGCGTCCGATGACGCCGAAGGCCATAGCGCGGAGAATGCGCGCGGGGGATCCTTGCCGGCGCTGCTGCTCCACCGGGAGCTCAGCATCGCGGCGCGCCAGCACGGCAAGAATTCCGAGCGGCCGAAGCGCGCGGGGCCAGCGGCCGATCCCGAGCCCGGATAGGCGTTTTGCAGCATCCGCACGTGCCAGGAACCGGCCAGGCGCCGAGCGAAGCCGATGACCGAGATCGGTCAGCGCCCAGGCTTCACCCGCGGCTTCGACCCCATCTCCGGTTGCACCCAATATCGCCGCCGACATCGTAAAGAGCGGCGCTCCACGGCATCGGCCATGCGTCATGATCGCGGCATCATCTGGCGATTCCCCTTCAAGCAGTACGGACCAGCCCTCCTCCAGCCGCGCAAGATCGGCACCTGAAACATCATGCGATGCGCAAAGGTCGGCCAGCCGCGCGAGCAGCGGTTCAGCGGGAATGGTCGCATCCGAATCGTCAAGCGCCATCAAGGCGTCGCGCCACCATATCAGCCGCATCTGGCCGATCATCGGTTCACGGGCCGCGGCAACAATGGCGCCCATCCGCTCATCGAGCAGCCAAAGCGACTCAATCGCCGGCCGCACGTCGCCGCGCGCATAAGCAAGCGCGAGCTGGCGTTCCGGATCGGCAAGCCGCAGCGCCTCGGCCATGCGATTCAATAAGCTGTTGGCAGATATCCCAGCAGGCACTGTATCAGTGCCAGACGGGTGAAAGGCTTGGGCAGCAGTTCATATTCGCTGCCATGCCCCAGCGCGAGTTCATGGCTGAAGCCACTGGTGAGAATCACCGGCAGGTCCGGCCAATATTCCTCGATCCGTTTCGCCAGCTCGACACCGCTCATTCCCGGCATGACCACGTCGGTGAAGACCAGATCGAACGGTTCTTCAACACTATCCAGCTGCTGGAGGGCGACTTCGGCGCTCGGCACCCATGTCACGAACAGGCCCAGATCATCCAGCATCATCTCGGTAATCTCGGCGATGCGAACATTGTCTTCGACATAGAGCAAGCGTCCCCGAAGCACTTCATGCCCGGTCGCTCTCCTCGCCGCCGACGGCAACGGGGTGCGCGTTCGCCGCGCGACGCTCAAAAAATGCTGGGGCTGGGGCAGCGGGCTGGATGGCAATCCGTCCTCGGCCGGCTGGCCAATCGAGAATTCATCCATGAACGCGTGATCGAACATTATGCACTCCATCGCCCCAGGAATTCATCAATGCCGCTCCGATGAGAACAGCCCGCTATCCGCGGCCTGTAATTGCCTTCACCCCCTCGATGACGTCGCCAACATTCACCAGCGCCGCTTTCTCGAGATTGGCCGCATAGGGCATCGGAACATCCTTATTTGTGATTCGCATCACTGGCGCATCAAGATCGTCAAACCCTTCTTCCATCGCGATTGCGATGATCTCCGACGCGATCGAACAGACAGGCCAGCCTTCTTCCACCACGACCATGCGGTTGGTCTTCGCCAGGCTCTTGAGCACCGCAGCCTTATCGAGTGGCCGCAAGGTTCGCAGATCGATCACTTCTGCGTCGATACCCTCCACCGCCAGTTGCTTGGCAGCCTCCAGCGCCAGGCCGACGCCGATCGAATAGGTAACGATCGTGACGTCCTTGCCTTCACGGCACACGCGCGCCTTGCCGATCGGCAACACATAATCATCGAGCTTGGGCACGTCGAAGCTCTGGCCATAAAGCAGTTCATTTTCGAGGAAAACAACCGGATCGGGGCAGCGTATCGCCGCCTTGAGCAGCCCTTTGGCATCGGCCGCCGAATAAGGCGCGATCACAATCAGGCCGGGAACCGACGCATACCAGGGACCGTAATTCTGGCTATGCTGCGCCCCCACCCGTGCCGCCGCGCCATTCGGGCCACGGAATACGACGGGGCAGCGCATCTGGCCGCCCGACATATAATTGGTCTTGGCCGCCGAATTGATGATGTGATCGATCGCCTGCATCGCGAAGTTGAATGTCATGAACTCGATGATCGGCCTGAGCCCGCCCATCGCGGCGCCAGTACCGATGCCGGCAAAGCCATATTCGGTGATCGGGGTATCGATCACGCGCGCCTCGCCAAACTCATCGAGCAGGCCCTGGGTAACCTTATAGGCGCCTTGATATTGCGCGACTTCCTCACCCATCACGAAGACGTTCTTGTCGGCGCGCATCTCCTCGGCCATCGCATCGCGCAGCGCCTCGCGCACCGTGGTCCTCACCACTTCGGTGCCGGCCGGCATTTCAGGCGCATCAACGGTATCGGCCACGGCCGCCACGAGATCGCGCGCGGCGGTTTCCATCTTGTGCGGGGTCGGCGATTCCGGCGCCGGCACCGGGGCAGCCGCCTTCGGTGCCGGGGCAGCGGCAGGCGCAGACTTCGCCGGCGCCTCCGCTTCCTCATCGCCCTTGATCAACGCGATGACCGCGCCGACCTTCACATTCTCCGTTCCCTCGGCGACGACGATCTGGGAAATCGTGCCTTCATCAACCGCTTCATATTCCATCGTCGCCTTGTCGGTTTCGATCTCCGCCAGGATATCGCCCGATCGGACGCTATCCCCTTCCTTGACGAGCCATTTCGAGAGCTTGCCCTCCTCCATCGTCGGGGAAAGCGCGGGCATCTTCAGTTCGATCATCTCAATATTGCCCTACCAGCACGTCGGTATAGAGTTCGCCCGCGTCCGGCTCCGGCGATTGCTCCGCGAAATCGGCGGCCTCGGCCACAATCTTGCGGATATTCTTTTCCATCACCTTCAGTTCGTCCTCGCTGACGCCGGCGGCCTCCAGTTCTTTCTTCAGATGCTCGATCGGATCGGACTTCTCCCGCACCGCCTGCACCTCGTCACGCGACCGATATTTTGCCGGATCGGACATCGAATGCCCGCGATAACGATAGGTCTTGAGCTCGAGCAGCACAGGCCCCTTGCCGCCGCGCACCCATTCCACCGCCGTCTCGGCGGCGCCGCGCACCGCGAGCACATCCATCCCGTCGACCTGGATGCCGGGGATGCGGAAACTCTCGCCGCGACGATGGAGCTGGTCCTCGGCCGACGCGCGGTTGACGCTGGTACCCATCGCATATTGGTTGTTCTCGATCACGAAGATGATCGGCAGCTTCCACAGTTCAGCCATGTTGAACGATTCATAGACCTGCCCCTGGTTCGACGCGCCATCGCCGAAATAGGCGACGCAGACCCCGCCATCGCCAGAATATTTGTGCTTGAAGGCGAGTCCCGCCCCCAATGAAACCTGCGCACCGACGATACCATGCCCGCCGTAAAAGCCATGCTCGACCGAGAACATGTGCATAGACCCGCCCTTGCCGCGCGAGATACCCGCAGCACGCCCGGTCAGTTCGGCCATGATAAGGTTGGGATCAATGCCATAAGCCAGCATATGGCCATGGTCGCGATAGCCGGTGATGACACTGTCCTTGCCGACCGTAAGCGCGGATTGCAGGCCGACGGCAACAGCCTCCTGGCCGATATAGAGATGGCAGAAGCCGCCGATCAGGCCCAGGCCGTAGAGCTGGCCGGCCTTTTCCTCGAACCGGCGGATGAGCAGCATTTGCCGATAGAATTCCAGCATCTGCGCCTTGTCGGCCTTGAACCGCACCGGTTCGGCCGGCCGTTCACGATTGGGAATGGCGGGGATCGCGGCCGTTGCCGCTGTGGCGGCCTTGCGCGGCGCACCCTTGGTCGCGGCTCGCGGCGTTGCTGCTTTTGCCAAGCTGAAGAGCTCCTTTACCCGGGGAGGAGGGAATATGCCTGTATAGGCGCCGCCTCAGGCGGTTCGCAACGTCAACAAAGCGCTTTTGCTGCGCAATTCGCAAATTGACGCTGCCTCAGTTGCGCGGGATGATGACTTCATCCGGGCGCACCTGCCCGGTCGTCTTGCGGACAAGTTCGTCACCATAGTCCGAATCGACATGGGCCGGATCGAGCAGCTGGGCACGATGGCGCAGCGTATCGCGATACGCCTCGGCCCGCCGCAGCATTTCGGTCTTCCGCGCAAGTTCGGCCTTATAGCCGCCGAGCGCGAAAACACCATTCTGGCCCAGCAGGGCCGAGCTCGCAAAATACCCGATGATCAGAATCGCGACCGCCGGCAAGGCGGCCGATCGAGCCATCTGAAAATAAGGTGAGCGTGTCATTAAAGCACAGAATCACTAATGATTCCCGTGCGCAAGCCCGTATGCCGATGAATTTGTGCGAATTACCGGATCGGTGCCGCAACGAACGGTCATAGCGATATAGGCCAGACGCAACAGTTTGTAGCATCGTGATTCAGATCGGCCACTGAACAACTAGCTGTTGATTGGGGGAGAAATATGCCCCTCCCATCGCGAGAGGGGCATATTTTGCCATTAGCGGAGAGCGCGAAGCGCCTGCCGCCCGGCATAACGGGCAACCGGCCCCAATTCCTCTTCGATTCGAATCAGCTGGTTATATTTGGCAAGCCGGTCCGAACGCGCCAAACTGCCGGTCTTGATCTGCCCGCAATTTGTGGCGACGGCGAGATCGGCGATCGTCGAATCCTCGGTTTCGCCCGAACGATGCGACATCACCGCAGTGTAGCCGGCGCGCTGCGCCATGCTCACCGCCTCGAGCGTTTCGGAGAGCGTACCGATCTGGTTGACCTTCACCAGCAGCGAATTGGCGAGCCCCTGCTTGATGCCGTCGCTCAGACGCACGGGATTGGTGACGAACAGATCGTCGCCGACGAGCTGCACCTTGCCACCGATCTTGTCGGTCAGGATCTTCCATCCCGTGAAATCGTCCTCGGACATTCCATCTTCGATCGACACGATCGGATAGCGCGCGGCGAGATCGGCGAGATAATCCGCCATTTCCGCTGGTGAACGGACAACACCCTCGCCCTCGAAATGATAGGCGCCATCCTTGAAGAACTCGGTCGCGGCACAATCGAGCGCGATCATCACGTCATCACCCGGCTTGTAGCCCGCTTTCTCAATCGACTGCATGATGAAATCGAGCGCATCGGGCGCACTGGCGAGATTTGGCGCAAAACCGCCCTCATCGCCGACAGCTGTCGCCAGCCCCTTGTCGTGCAGCGCTTTCTTCAAGGTGTGAAAGATTTCCGAGCCGCACCGCACCGCATCGAAGATGCTTTCGGCCCCGACCGGCATGATCATGAATTCCTGGAAGTCGATCGGATTGTCGGCATGCGCGCCACCGTTGATGATATTCATCATCGGTACCGGCAGCACCTGCGCGGCGACGCCACCGACATAGCGATAGAGCGGCAACCCGCGCGCATCCGCTGCCGCACGCGCGACACCGAGGCTGACGCCGAGGATCGCGTTCGCACCGAGCCGGCCCTTATTCGCTGTGCCGTCCAGTTCGATCATGCGGGCATCGATCGCGCTCTGATCCTCGGCATCGAGACCGAGAATTGCATCGGCAATCTCACCATTGACGGCTTCGACCGCGAGCGACACACCCTTCCCGAGCCACTTGCTCTTGTCGCCATCGCGCTTTTCAACCGCTTCATAAGCACCGGTCGAGGCACCCGAGGGCACCGCGGCACGGCCGAGGCTGCCATCTTCGAGGGTGACATCGACTTCGACAGTAGGATTGCCGCGGCTGTCGATGATCTGGCGGGCGTGGACGTCGACGATGGCAGTCATTTCGGGCGCGGACCTTTCTGGGTGGACGATGGAATGGCCGGGCTCTATCGGGGTGGGCGAAGATAGGCAATTATGATGTCGTTTCGGGCTGGAAAAGGAACGCTATCCGCCCCACTTGGTTGATGACGTGAAACTGGCTTCCGTGAAGGAGACGATCGACATGGCATCCGAGACCACAAGTGACGGCGCCGGAGAGAACACCGAATCGCCTTTCGATGCAGCCGCCAAGGCGTTCGGATCGACGGCCTCCGGTATCAAGGAGCAGGCGGAAGCCAAGGCCCGTGAGTATGCGGGGCAAGGCAAGGATCGCGCAGTCGACGCGCTCGACAATGTCGCGAGCCTCGTCAGCGATGCCGCAGCCGCCGTCGACGAGAAGCTGGGCGATCAATATGGCGGCTATATTCGCCAGGCGGCAGATGCCGTCAGCGGCCTGGCTAATAATTTGCGCGAAAAGGATGCCGACGAACTCGTCGACAATGCCCGCGATGCTGTACGCAACAGCCCGGCGATTGCGATCGCGGCGGCGGCAGCCGTCGGCTTTCTGATCGCGCGGGTCGTAAAGTCCGGCCTGACGCCCAACACGCCCGCCAACGATGGTGCCGAACCGAGGACGCCAACCCCGTCGCCAGCCAACGAAACGTCGCCGACGGCGTAAAAATTGGATCAGCGGGGCGAACCAGAGCAGGATACGATCGGTGCGCTGTTCGCCCGCCTGATCGACGACGGGCGCGCGTTGATCAGCGCGGAACTCGCGCTGTTCCGGCTCGATTTCTACAATCGCATCGCCCGCGCCCGGCTGGGCATCGCGCTATGCGTGCTCGGCGTGCTGATGGGGCAGGCGGCGGCGGTCATGGTGCTGATCTCGATCGATCACGCATTGGGCCGATGGCTGGGAACGTTCGGCAGCGCAATCGCCGCCGCGCTCATCGGCGGCAGCGCGGCGGCGTTGCTGATTCGCTATGGTGTCCGCCGCCTCATGCTGATCGTCGACGACGATCCGCCGAGCGACGCCAAATCGACCATCACGATGGATGAGCTTTTTGATCGTGCCCGCGCGAACTCCCGGGGCGCCCGCGCACAACTTGCCGAGGCCGTGGGCGAAGCACAGGACCGGCTCAGCCCGCAGGCGCTGGTGATCGAGCTTTGGGAACGGCTGTTGGACCATGGCCAGGCCGTCGCCCACCGCGCTGTCGATGGCCTGCGCCAACGCCCGTTGCGGATCACCGCAATTGCGATCGGCCTGTCGCTGCTGCTATTCCGCCCACCGATCGGACGCCTTCTTGCCTGGCTTGGCAGGACCGGTGCAACCAGATCGACGGGCACGAGTTTGAACCGCAAACGCGCCAGACGTCCGGCGCCGCCCCCCGCTGAGGAGACGACCGTATGAAGACGAACGTGAAAGAGAGCGCGGAGCGCGCCGTCGTACTGGCGAACGAAAAACTGCACGAGACGGCGGATGCAGCGCGCGCAGGCCTCAACGTCGTCAAGACCAAGGCTGGCGAGGGCGTCGAGACCTTTCCGGTCGCGGCATTGATTGGCGGGCTGGCTGTCGGCGCCGTTATCGGCGCGCTGCTGCCCCGCACGAAGAAGGAGGCCGAATATCTCGGCCCGATCGGCGGTCAGATCAACGAGCGCGCCCGCGCGGCGGCATTTGCGGCGCGCGATGCCGGCCAGGCCAAGCTCGACGAACTGGGGCTGAGCACCGATGCCGCGGGCAAGCAGGTCGGTAAACTGATCGAAGCCGTTGCCGAGGTCGCCGAAACGGCGGGCTCTGCCGCAGTCGAGGCGATCCGTCCGAACTGAACGGGCACCGCCTGACCGGTTCAATATGGGTTCATCGCGAGAACCCTAACCAAAGCGCAATATGAGCGTGCGGTGGCACGCGACCGAATTCGGAGACAATGATGAAGAAGTTCCTGGTGACGATCACGGCAGCGATGATCGGCAGCGCGTCGCTTGTAGTACCGATCATGAGCGCTCCCGCTGCGGCGGCCGTCAACGATCAGGACCCGACGGCGTTCATCACATCGCTCGGCGATCAGGCATTTTCGGTGCTGCGTTCGGGCGATCGTGCGGCCGCCAAGGCGCAGTTCCGGACCTTGCTCTCGCAGCATTTTGCGATCGATGCGATCGGCGAGCGGCTGATCCGGCGCTGGTCGGCCCAGATAACCCCCGCGCAAAAGGCCGAATATAAGGCGGCGATCCCGACATTCATCATCGGCACATATGCCGACAATCTGTGGGATTATTCGCATGCGTCACTGAAGGTGATCCGTTCGGCGCCCGCCGGCAGCGGCGTCAACGTCACGACCCAGGTGCAAAAGCCTGGCGGCCAGCCGATCACCGCAGTCTGGTCGGTCGCGAAGATCGGCAGCGGCTACAAGGTGACCAATCTGACGGTCGCCAATATCAACCTTGCGGTCACCCAGGGCCAGGATTTCGATGCGATCATCCAGCGCAAGGGCATCGACGGCCTGATCGCGATGATGAAGGCCCGCGGCTGAATCTTTTCCCCCTCCCGGGCCGGGGAGGGGGTTAAAAGCCCGGAGAAATGCGCTAGGCCGTCTGTGAAACGGAGGCCCCGGCATGAGCAAGATGCATTTGGTGTTCGGCGGACGGGTGAAGGATCCCCGCACGCTGGAATTTGAAGATCTTTCGAAAATGGATGTCGTCGGCTTTTTCCCGGATTACAAAAGCGCGGAAAATGCCTGGCGCGGTGCGGCGCAGAAAACGGTCGATGATGCCGAGATGCGCTATGTCGTCGTCCATCTCCACAAACTGCTGGAACCCGACGTCTAGATCCGCCGCGGCAATCACGCCTTGCGGTAGCAAAACAACAACAATGGCCGCGCCAGCAGCAGCCCGGCGATAAAGCCTCCGATATGCGCGGCGATGGCAATCGCCAACCCCGCCCCCGTCGTCGCATAAAACATCAGCATCTGCAGCGCGATCCAGGCGGCCGCCAGCCAGAGGATATTGAACAGCATCGCGATGCGGGGATGGGCGGTAAAGCCCCGGGGCCGCCCGAACAGCATGGCATAGGCGCCGAACACCGCCGAAATCGCGCCGCTGGCCCCGATCATCGGCGAGGTATCGAACGGATTGGCGGCGAATTGCGCGGCGGCAGCGGCATAGGCGCCGATCACATATAGCAAACCAAGCGCCACCGGCCCCAGCGCCCCTTCGACCAGCCTGCCGCAGAAAATCAGCATGACCATGTTGAAGGCGATGTGGATCAGCCCGCCATGGAGCAACGTCGCGGTGAGCGGCGTAAGCCAGACGGGTAACGCGCCCGGCTGAACCAATCCGGCCAGCCGCGCCGGCACGAAGCCGCCGATCATGTCCGCGTTGCTGTCGAAACCCGACAGGGTCAGCAGCATCCATGTCGCAATCGTTGCCGCGGCAATGAAGCTGGTGACCCGGGCGGGTGGCATGCGCATACCGGAAAAACGCCGGTCGATCAGATGAATTCGATCTTCGACACCACGTAGAAACGCTCGCCCGACGGCACGGTGACCTCGATCTCGTCATCGACCTTCTTGCCGATCAGCGCGCGGCCCAGCGGGCTGTTGTACGAGATGCGGCCGGCCTTGGCATTGGCTTCGGTCTGGCCGACGATCTGGTAACGCACCGGCTTTTCGTCATCGTCGAGCAGGGTGACGGTTGCGCCGAATACGATCTTGTCGCCCGAAAGGTCGCGCGGATCGATGATCTGCGCGCGGCTCAGCCGATCCTCGATATCGGAAATCGATGCCTCGATCTGCCCCTGCCGCTCCTTGGCCGCATGATATTCGGCATTTTCGGAAAGATCGCCATGCGCGCGGGCTTCCTCGATCGCATCGATGATCAGGGGGCGTTCGGTTTTCAGACGCGACAGCTCTTCGGTCAGGGTTTCATACCCTTCCTTCAGCATCGGCATCTTTTCCACGCTCGCCATCGAACCAAAACCCCTTCGTCAAAAATCCTGATCCCCAGGCGCACCCGGAAAAGGGCAGCCCGCACTCATCCGGCGCTTGGGGGGATCAGGCGTTCGAACCTGAATAATAGGATTGAAGGGCCCGAACTTCAAGCTTGCGCTCCCGAAGGGCGCTTATTGCCTGCGCCGCGGCCACGCTGGCAGCCGCCGTGGTGAAATAGGGAACGCGACCGTAGAGCGCCGACGTACGGATCGCCTGCGAGTCCTGAAGCGACTGCCAGCCCTCGGTGGTGTTGAAAATCAGGTCGACATTGCCGTCGGTGATCCGATCGACGATGTTCGGCCGCCCCTGCTGCATCTTGCGCACGACGTCGACCGCCAGCCCCTCGCCCTGCAGATAGCTGGCCGTGCCGCCGGTCGCGATCACCTTGAAGCCCATTTCGAGCAACTGGCGAACGGCCGGCAGGATATGCGGCTTGTCGCTGTCCTTGACCGAGACGAACGCCGTGCCGGCAAGCGGCAGGCGCGTGCCCGCACCGAGCTGCGCCTTGGCGAAAGCGGTCGCGAAATCGCTGTCGATGCCCATCACCTCGCCGGTCGACTTCATTTCGGGCGACAGCACCGGATCGACACCCGGGAAGCGCGCCCATGGGAAGACCGCTTCCTTGACGGCGATATAGGGGATCGCGCGATCGATCGTCGGCAACGCCACCAGCTTCTCGCCGGCCATCACGCGCGCCGCGATCTTGGCGATCGGCTGGCCGATCGCCTTGGCGACGAAGGGAACGGTACGGCTGGCGCGCGGATTGACCTCGATCAGATAGACGTCGCCATCCTTGACCGCGAACTGGATGTTCATCAGCCCGCGCACCGACAGCGCGCGTGCCAGCAGATCGGTCTGACGCTCGATCTCGGCGATGATGTTCTGCGGCAGGCTGTAGGGCGGCAGCGAACAGGCGCTGTCGCCCGAATGGACGCCGGCTTCCTCGATATGCTGGAGCACGCCCGCCACGACGACATCGTCGCCGTCGCATATCGCGTCGACGTCGACTTCGATCGCGTCGCGCAGATATTGGTCGATCAGCACCGGGCTGTCGCCCGATACCAGCACCGCCGTCGTGATATATTGCTCGAGCTGCGCGGGATCCTCGACGATCTCCATCGCGCGCCCACCCAGCACATAGGATGGCCGCATCAGCACCGGATACCCCACGCGCTCGGCGACGGCGAGGGCTTCCTGGCGGCTGCGCGCGATGCCGTTGCGCGGCTGGAGCAGCTGCAGGCTGGAAATGAGATCGGCGAAGCGCTCGCGATCTTCGGCGAGGTCTATCGCATCGGGGCTGGTGCCCAGGATCGGGATGCCGGCATCCTCGAGTTCCTGCGCGAGCTTGAGCGGGGTCTGCCCGCCGAACTGGACGATCACGCCCTTAAGCGTGCCGTTCGACATCTCGACATGCAAAATCTCGAGCACGTCCTCGGCGGTCAAAGGTTCGAAATACAGCCGGTCCGACGTGTCATAGTCGGTGCTCACCGTTTCCGGATTGCAGTTGATCATGATCGTCTCATAGCCGGCATCGGCCAAGGCAAAGCAGGCGTGGCAGCAGCAATAATCGAACTCGATGCCCTGCCCGATCCGGTTCGGGCCGCCGCCGAGGATCACCACCTTCTCGCGGCCTGTCGGCTGGCTCTCGCATTCAGGCGCGCCGAAGGCCGGGGCCTCATAAGTCGAGTACATATAGGGCGTCTTCGCCTCGAACTCGGCCGCGCAGGTGTCGATCCGCTTGAACACCGGCCGCACGCCGAGCTTGTGGCGCAACGCGCGCACTTCCTTCTCGGTCACGCCGCCGGTCGTCGCCTTGGCGAAATCGTGGACGATCCCCGATCCGCGCGCCTGTTCGCGCTCCATGCCCGCGAGATTGACCGACTTGATCGCCAGCCAGGCGAGCCTCTTGTCCGAAAAGCCCATCGCCTTGAGCTTGCGCATCGCGGCCGCTTCCTGCGGCAGGCCTTCGCGGCAGACCGACTCCTCGGCCTCGACGATTTCCTTGAGCCTTTCGAGGAACCACGGATCGAACTTGGCAATCTGGTGGATCTGATCGACGGTGAAGCCTTCGCGCAGCGCCTGCGCCGCGACCAGCAACCGGTCCGGCGTGGCCCGCGCGAGCGCGGCCTCGATCGTCGCGCGCGGTGCGCCCACCAGTTCGTCGACGACGTTGAAGCCGACCAGCCCGGTCTCCAGCCCCCGCAGCGCCTTCTGCATCGATTCGTGGATGTTGCGGCCGATCGCCATCGTCTCGCCGACCGACTTCATTGCCGTCGACAGCAAGGGCTCGGCACCCTTGAACTTCTCGAACGCGAAGCGCGGAATCTTGGTGACGACATAGTCGATCGTCGGCTCGAACGAAGCCGGGGTCGCGCCGGTGATGTCGTTGATGATCTCGTCGAGCGTATAGCCGACCGCGAGCTTGGCCGCGACCTTGGCGATCGGGAAGCCGGTCGCTTTCGACGCCAGCGCCGAGGAACGCGACACGCGCGGGTTCATCTCGATCACCACCAGCCGGCCGTCGGCGGGATTGACTGCGAACTGGACGTTCGATCCGCCGGTTTCAACGCCGATCTCGCGCAGCACCGCGATGCTCGCGTTGCGCATGATCTGATATTCCTTGTCGGTCAGCGTGAGCGCCGGCGCGACGGTGATCGAGTCCCCGGTGTGGACGCCCATCGGATCGATATTTTCGATCGAGCAGATGATGATGCAATTGTCGTTCTTATCGCGAACGACCTCCATCTCATATTCCTTCCAGCCGAGCACCGATTCCTCGATCAGCACCTCGGTGGTCGGCGAGGCATCGAGCCCGCCGGTGACGATCTTGACGAATTCGTCCTTGTTGTACGCGATGCCGCCGCCGGTGCCGCCCATCGTGAAGCTGGGGCGGATGATCGCGGGCAGACCCACCATCTCCAGCGCGCGCAGCGCCTCATCGAGCGTATGCGCGACATCGGAGCGCGGGCTTTCGAGCCCGATCTTGTCCATCGCCCGGCGGAACTTCATCCGATCCTCGGCCTTGTCGATCGCCTCGGCATCGGCGCCGATCATCTGGCAGCCATATTTTTCGAGCGTGCCGTCGTTGAACAAGGCCAGCGCAGTGTTGAGCGCAGTCTGCCCGCCCATCGTCGGCAGCACGGCATCGGGCCGCTCCTTCTCGATGATCTTCGCCACGATCTCGGGCGTGATCGGCTCGACATAGGTCGCATCGGCCATGTCCGGATCGGTCATGATCGTCGCCGGGTTCGAATTGACGAGGATGATGCGATAGCCCTCCTCGCGCAGCGCCTTGCACGCCTGCGTCCCCGAATAATCGAATTCGCACGCCTGGCCGATGACGATCGGGCCGGCGCCGATGATCAGGATGGAGGAGATGTCGGTGCGTTTGGGCATATCTATGCGATACCTGAAAGCCCCTCTCCCCCTTCAGGGGGAGAGGGGTTGGGGAGAGGGGGAATACGGGAAGGATGAAACGGAACGCTGAAACCCGCGCCAACGCAAAATCGCTTCGCACGAACCAGACGCCGCCGGAACAGGCGTTGTGGAATATTTTGCGCGGCAATCGCCTCGGCGTGAAATTCGTCCGCCAGATGGTCGTCGCGCCTTATGTCGCCGACTTTGCCGCGCGCAGCGAGCGGCTGATCGTCGAGCTCGATGGTGACAGCCATGCGGGACGGGAGGCTTACGACGCAGCGCGTACGGCGGCGCTGGAGGCGAAAGGCTGGCGCGTGATCAGATTCACGAACAGTGAGGTTATGACGAACATCGAAGGCGTAGCTCGCGCGATCCTCATTGCGATGGGCAAAGACTTCTGAAGCCCTCGCCCCCTTTAGGCGGAGCAAGGCGGCAGGTTCATCCCCCGGATGAACCAAAGAGCCGCCTTGCTGGTTGGGAGAGGGCGTAGTGCTGGAGAGGTTTGCGACGATCTCCCGCACTGCCCCCTCTCCCTTCGCCGCTACGCGGCTCTTCCCTCTCCCCCTAAAGGGGGCGAGGGCGTGAAGCGCTCCAGCCATCACTGCACCGACACCGTCTGCGCCGGACAGCCCCAGCCGTCATACTCCACGCCGAACGCCGCTTCGAGCTGCAGGCAGACCGTCGTGAGCGCGCGGATGGACTCATCATCCGTACCCTGCTCGCGAACCAGGAAGACCCACGGATCGCCATCGTCGGATTCCTCGATCTCGAGGAAATCGAAGCCCAGTTCCTCGGCCGCCTCGGTCAGCCGCTCCAGCACATCCTCCGGCCCGCGAAAGCTCACATCGACCGCCCGGGCCAGTTCCGGCCGGTCGCCATTCTCGCGCAAATTGGCCAGCACGTCGCGATCGGCGAGCCATTCCTGTTCCAGCCGATCCGGATCGACGGGCGGAAGCGTCACGCGCTCTTCCCCAGCTGGCCCACGAACTGCTCGAACAGATAATGGCTGTCCTGCGGACCCGGGCTTGCCTCGGGGTGGTACTGCACCGAAAAAGCCGGCTTGTCGGTCAGCCGAAGACCCGCGAGCGAGCCATCGAACAGCGACACATGCGTCACCTCGGCATTGGCCGGCAGCGTTTCCGCATTCACCGCGAAACCGTGGTTCATCGAGGTGATCTCGACGCAGCCGTCGCTGCTCCGCTTGACCGGATGATTGGCGCCGCGGTGGCCCTGATGCATCTTGTAGGTGGTCGCGCCGACCGCGAGGCCCAGCATCTGGTGGCCCAGGCAGATGCCGAAGATCGGCTTGCCGATCTCGAGCAACTGCCTGATCACCGGCACCGCATAAGCGCCGGTCGCGGCCGGATCGCCGGGACCGTTCGACAGGAACACGCCGTCAGGATTATGCGCCATCACCTCGTCGAAGGTCGCCGTTGCCGGCACCACCGTCACGCGCGCGCCGGCGGCGACAAGGTTGCGCAGGATGTTGCGCTTGAGGCCGTAATCGATCGCCACGACATGCGGCGCATCGGACTTCGCGGCATTCACCGCATAGCCCTCGCCCAGCGTCCACAAGCCATCGCCCCATGTATAGCTCTGCGTCGCGGAGACATTCTTGGCGAGATCCATCCCCTCGAGCCCCGGCCATGCCTTCGCCTTGGCGATCAGCGCATCGATATCGAACGCACCCGCCGCCGAATGCGCGATCACGCCGTTGGGGGCGCCGCCGATCCGGATCGCGCGGGTCAAAGCGCGGGTGTCGACCCCGGCGAGGCCGATGCGGCCGTTGGACCTGAGCCACACATCGAGATGCTGGGTCGAGCGGAAGCTGGACGGATCGGTGACGTCCTCGCGCACGATCATGCCCAGAGCGTGGGGATTGATCGCCTCGATATCGTCGATGTTGGTGCCGACATTGCCGATATGCGGGAATGTGAATGTCACGATCTGCCCGGCATAGCTCGGATCGGTCATCACCTCCTGATAGCCGGTCATCGCGGTGTTGAAGCAGACTTCGCCCACCGCATCGCCCTCGGCGCCGAAGCCGCGGCCCCAGATGATCGCGCCATCGGCCAGAACCAATACGCCGGTCGCCCCTTCCGGCTTCAGACGCGCGTGATCGGTTTCGGCCACAGACGGGCTCCTGTTCTTTCGAGTATCGGGCAAACGGCGGCGTAACTAGGTGGCTCCCCCGGCAGGGTCAATCTAGTAAAATTTTTACAGATCGGATACAGGCCCGCCTTTCCAGTTTCCTTATCGGACACCACCATGATTCGAGACGATATCAAGACGGCGCTCGTCGTCGCGATGAAGGCGCGCGATACCACGACAACCGCGGCCATCCGACTGATCCAGTCGACGATCAAAAATCGCGATATCGAATTGCGCACCGCCAGCGTCCAGCCCGACGACGATCTGCTGATCACCGAGGTGCTGCAGAAAATGATCAAGCAGCGCCGCGAATCGATCGAGATGTACGAAAAGGGCAACCGCCCCGAACTGGCCGCCGCCGAAGCCGCCGAAGTCGCGGTGATCGAGCGATTCCTGCCGCAGCAAATGTCCGAGGATGAAGCGAAAGCCGCGATCGACGCGCTCGCCACCGAGATCGGCGCGGCATCGGTCAAGGATATGGGCCGGATGATGGCCGCGCTGAAAGAGCGCTTCGCGGGCAAGATGGATTTTGCGAAGGCCAGCGGGCTGGTGAAGGCGCGTCTGGCGAATTGAGCGAGGGAGGCGATCCTGCGCCTCCCCTCCCGCCTGCGGGAGGGGACCGAGGGGTGGGCCACCCTCTCCGCCCACGCCGCCCCACCGATCGCGCGCGCGACCTCCGCAACAATGCCACCGATGTCGAACGCAAGCTCTGGCAGCATCTGCGCGGCAGCCAGCTCGGTGGCCACAAGTTCAGCCGCCAGATGCCGATCGCCGGCTTCATCTGCGACTTCCTGTGCCGATCGGCCCGGCTTGTCATCGAAGTCGATGGGAGTCAGCATGGCTGGCTCACTGCCGAGGATGAGATTCGGACCCGGCGGATCGAGGCGGAAGGCTATCGGGTGATCCGTTTCTGGAACAATGATGTGAACGAGAATCTGGATGGCGTGCTGATCCGAATCTCGGAAGCGCTCGGAGAGGCGAGGGCCCACCCCCCTGCCCCTTCCCGCAAGCGGGAGGAGGAGTAGAATCGGGTGCCGTTTTGAGATGCGCATACGCATAATGCGTGGTATGTGATATTGGTGATTAGCACGCATTGGAGGCAAGCTCGCCTGAATGAATGAGAAGGTTTGGGGGTTTAAATTATGAGCCTTTCCCCCCAATTTCTCGACGAATTGCGTTCGAGAATCACGCTCTCCGGCGTCATTGGACGATCGGTAAAGCTCATGAAGGCCGGGCGCGAATTCAAAGCCTGCTGCCCGTTTCATAATGAAAAATCGCCAAGCTTTTACGTCAACGATGATAAAGGATTTTATCATTGTTTTGGCTGTAGCGCGCATGGAGACGCCATCAGATTTTTGACGGAGGCGAAGGGACTGCCCTTCATGGATGCCGTCAAAGAACTTGCTCAAGCTGCTGGCATAGAGGTTCCAGCTTCGGATCCGCGTTCCGCTCAGCGACAGGAAATTCAGGCAACTCTGTATGACGTCACAGCAGGGGCCGCTCGCTGGTTCGAGGAACAGCTTTCTGGGATCGAGGGCGCCGAGGCGCGCACTTATGTGAAAAAGCGCGGGCTCGACGACAAGCTAGTCCGTGCATTTGGCATCGGCTTCGCGCCTGATTCGCGCGGCAAACTCAAGATGGCGCTCGCTACTCACGGCCATGACAAGCTCATTGAAACTGGCCTGCTGATCCAGGTCGACGACAAGGAACCCTATGACCGGTTCCGCGGGCGGCTGATAATCCCGATCCGTGATCAGCGCGGGCGAGTGATAGCGTTCGGCGGGCGAATCATCGGTGACGGTGAGCCCAAATATCTGAACTCGCCCGAGACGCCCTTGTTCGACAAGGGCCGCACGCTCTTCAACATTGATCGTGCAGCGCCAGCATCCCGCAAAAGCGGACGCGCCATCGTCGTCGAAGGTTATATGGATGTCATTGCCCTTGCCAAAGCGGGCATTGATGAAGCCGTAGCGCCGCTTGGCACCGCCTTAACCGAGCAGCAAATGGAAAAGCTTTGGCGCCTAGTCGACGCCCCCATTCTTTGCTTCGACGGAGATAAGGCTGGTCAAAAGGCAGCGGTGAGGGCTGGCGAAAGGGCGCTGCCCGTTTTAACCGTCGGCAAAACTTTGCGCTTCGCAATGCTCCCGCCCGGCAAAGATCCCGACGATATAGTGGGGGAAGGCGGCAGTGCCGCCATCGAACCGTTTCTTGCTGCGCCGAGCCCGCTCGTTCGAGTGCTTTACAATTCGCGCCTAAGTGAAATCGATAGATCAAACCCGGAAGACCGAGCTGGCCTACGCCATCGCCTGGATGATTTGGCAAAGAGCTGCACTGACAAGATATTGCAGGAGGAATATCGCCGCTCGTTCACATCATTATTCTTCGAAGATTTTGGCTGGAAAGGTCGCGATCGGACGGTGGTCGGCGATGCCATTTCTCGTACCCGGCGCGACATAAAAACCTATCAAAGCATTGCTCGCTCGGCATTGTACGGCTGCTTTCGCTTTCCTCAAACCCTATTGCGGTCCCTAGAGGATATCTGCAAAATCGATTTTGACGATGACGTATTAAAAATCTGGCGCGAAAAGATCGTCGATAGCGTGTCGGCTCGACCATTTCTGAGAGACGATGGCGTCATTGCCATCCTGGAAGCCGATATGATCAGTCCACCTCAGAAATTTGATATCACACGCGATCTTCGCTTCTCCTTGAACGTATCACCTGAAGTAGGCACCGCTCGGCTCACAAGAATCATTCGATTTCTGGTCGAGAATGAGGCTCTCTCAAAGGCTCTCGACGAACTCAATCATCGAGTCATCAATGATACGGGAATGGGAAACTACGTAGCCCTTGAAAAGATGCGCGCTGACGTTCGAGCAAAGATCAAGGTGATCCGGGATCAGGAATATGAGAGCGGTGCCACCGACGCCGAGGCGGATAAAGAGGAATTGGGCGGAGCGGCTGGGCAAAGCGCTGCGTCAGCCACAGCTTGAACTCATGGGTTTTGATGATTCGATCCCCCTACTCAATTTCGCGACTCGAACGCCTTCGCTCTGTCGCCCTTGATGCCGCCTTTGCCAGTGGTACGCTTGAAAAGGCCGCTTTGGAGACCATATTGCAAAATGCGGGTCTGGGGGTCGTGGCAGAGGAGCTGCGGGCTACGAACGGACTTGCCTTTTCGTTTTTACGCGGCAATGCCGATCCGGAACGTGCCGAGCGGGATCTTTCGGCGGCGATTGACGCGATGGCGGCCCGGCCTGTGCTGGATGCCGCGCTCGCGGAGGTCACCGAAAGACTGCGAAGTATGACGGACGACGCCGGTTTGGCCGAACAGCTTCGGTTGCGATCGGCGCGGGACGAATCGGATCGCGCTCTGGCCGCCCTTGCCGATGGTGAGGACGAACAGGGCGCTTGAACTATTGCGTGTGACTTTGATTGAGGGCTGGTCCTAGATGGCGAAGAACATGAGCGATGCTGGCGGAGAAGGTACTGGCGGCGGCGATGCCCCCCTCATCGATCTCAACGAAGCGTCGCTGAAGAAGCTGATCGCCCGCGCCAAGCGCAAGGGCTATATCACCTATGATCAGCTCAACGAGGCTCTGCCGCAAGATCAGATGTCTTCGGATCAGCTCGAAGACGTCATGGCCGCGCTCAATGAAATGGGCGTCAACATCGTCGAGAATGAGGATGTCGGCGAGGAAGATCAGGCTGATGAGGATCAGGCCGACGAAGCCAATGTCGCGGCCGACGAGGTCGATGCCGGCCCGACGCTGACGACCACCGTCAAGAAGGAAACCGTCGATCGCACCGACGATCCGGTGCGCATGTATCTGCGCGAAATGGGCGCCGTCGAGCTGCTGAGCCGCGAAGGCGAAATCGCCATCGCCAAGCGCATCGAAGCCGGCCGCGACACGATGATCCTGGGATTGTGCGAAAGCCCGATCACCTTCAACGCGATCATCGACTGGTCGACCGCGCTCAACGAAGGCACGATGCAGCTGCGCGAGATCCTCGATCTCGATGCGATGCTCTCCAAGGGTCCGACGCTCGAGCAGGTCGAAGGCGACGAGGATGGCGCCGAGATTTCGGCCGAAACCGCGGGCCCCAGCTTCAAGGAAGAAGAAGAGCCCGAGGAAGAGCCCGCCGCCGAGGAAGACGAAGATTCGATGACCGAGCGCCGCACGCCGCGGCCATCGGACGACGAGGAAGAAGACAATACGCTGAGCCTCGCGCAGATGGAGGAGCAGCTCAAGCCCTCCGCGCTCGAGAAGTTCGCGACGATCACCGATCTGTACCTGACCTTTTCGGCCCTGCAACAAGCGCGGCTCGAAGCACTCGGCGTCGGCGACGATTTCCCGGCCGGCGAGGAGGATCGCTACCAGGCGCTGCGCGAACAGCTCACCGCCGAGGTCGAGAGCGTCCAGTTCCACAATGCCAAGATCGAATTCCTGGTCGATCAGCTTTATTCGTTCAACCGCCGGCTGACCGCTTTGGGCGGCCAGATGCTGCGTTTGGCCGAGCGCCACAAGGTGCCGCGCAAATCCTTCCTCGATTCCTACATCAACCATGAGATGGAGGAAGGCTGGCTGGAAAATGTCGCCAAGATCGACAAGAAGTGGGCCGCTTTCGCATCCGTCGAGGCCGAGCCGGTCGATCGCATCCGCAACGAGGTCAGCGAAATCGCGCAGGCGACCGGCATGGCGCTCAGCGAGTTTCGCCGCATCGTCAACATGGTGCAGAAGGGCGAGCGCGAGGCGCGGATCGCCAAGAAGGAGATGGTCGAAGCCAATCTCCGGCTCGTGATCTCGATCGCCAAGAAATATACCAATCGCGGCCTGCAGTTCCTGGATCTGATCCAGGAGGGCAATATCGGCCTGATGAAGGCGGTTGATAAGTTCGAATATCGCCGCGGCTACAAGTTCAGCACCTATGCGACCTGGTGGATCCGCCAGGCGATCACGCGTTCGATCGCCGATCAGGCGCGCACGATCCGCATCCCGGTCCACATGATCGAGACGATCAACAAGCTGGTCCGCACCAGCCGCCAGATTCTTCACGAGATCGGTCGCGAGCCGACGCCGGAAGAACTCGCCGAGCGGCTGTCGATGCCGCTCGAAAAGGTCCGCAAGGTGATGAAGATCGCCAAGGAGCCGATCTCCCTCGAAACGCCGATCGGCGACGAAGAGGATTCGCATCTCGGCGATTTCATCGAGGACAAGAATGCGATTATCCCGGTCGACGCGGCGATCCAGGCCAATCTGAAGGAAACGGTCACCCGCGTCCTGGCGAGCCTGACCCCGCGCGAGGAACGCGTGCTGCGCATGCGCTTCGGCATCGGCATGAACACCGATCACACGCTGGAAGAAGTCGGCCAGCAATTCTCGGTGACCCGCGAACGCATCCGCCAGATCGAGGCGAAGGCGCTGCGCAAGCTCAAGCACCCGAGCCGCAGCCGCAAGATGCGCAGCTTTCTGGATCAGTGATCTAAAAAGAGCCCTCACCCCCTTTAGGGGGAGAGGGTTGGGAGAGGGGGCAGTGGGGAAGAGGTTCGCGACAGAGCCTCCCCCACTGCCCCCTCTCCCTTCGCCGCCACGCGGCTCTTCCCTCTCCCCCGCAAGCGGGGGCGAGGGAGTCACTTGCCCTCCTCCCCATCCCGCGCCATAGAGCCCCGCATTCGAAACCGGTGAGGCCGCGATGAAAACCCGCATCTACGTAACCCTGAAGGGCGGCGTCCTCGACCCGCAGGGCAAAGCCATCCATCACGCGCTCGACGGGCTCGGCTTTTCCGGCGTCAACGATGTCCGCCAGGGCAAGTTGATCGAACTCGATCTCGACGATAGCGTCTCGGACGCCGATATCGATGCGATGTGCCGCAAGCTGCTGGCCAATACCGTCATCGAAAATTACCGGATCGAGCGGAGCGCCTGAGCCATGAAGAGCGTGGTCATCGTCTTCCCCGGTTCCAATTGCGACCGCGATCTGGCCGTGGCGATCCGCGACGTGACCGGCACCGCGCCGATCATGCTATGGCATGGCGAGACCGCGCTGCCCGACGGGATCGGCCTGATCGCCGTGCCCGGCGGCTTTTCCTATGGCGATTATCTGCGATCGGGCGCGATGGCGGCGCGATCGCCGGTGATGCGCGCGGTGGCCGATGCGGCGGGACGCGGCGTGCCGGTGCTCGGCATCTGCAACGGCTTCCAGGTGCTTACCGAGGCCGGGCTTCTGCCCGGCGCGCTGATGCGCAATGCCGGGCTCAACTTTGTCTGCCGCGATGTCGCGCTGACGGTTGCCAACAATCAGTCGATCTTCACCAACCGGTATGACGCAGGCGAAACGGTGCACTTCCCGGTCGCGCATCATGACGGAAATTACACGGCGGATGCCGCGACGCTCGACCGGCTCGAAGGCGAAGGCCGCGTGGCATTCCACTATGCCGAGGCCGTCAACGGATCGGCGCGCAACATCGCGGGCATTCTTAACGATGCCGGCAACGTGATCGGCATGATGCCGCACCCAGAGCGCGTGATCGAAAGCGCGCATGGCAATGTCGACGGACGCCGGCTGTTCGAGGGCCTGCTGGAAGCGGTGGCGTGACCGCGGCGGCGGGCGGCTGCCTCTGCGGCGCGGTCCGCTACGAGGCGGGGCGGCCCGCGATCGGCGCGCGCACCTGCTGGTGCCGGCTCTGCCAATATCTGGGCGGCGGCGGTGCGACCACCAATGCCGGTTTCTATTCCGAAGACTTTACGATCAGCGGCGAGGTGAAGTGGCATGAAAGCGTTGCCGATAGCGGTAATGCGATGCGGCGCGGCTTTTGCCCGACATGCGGAACGCCGATGTTCAGCATTGCCGAGAGCCGCCCGCACCTGATCTTCGCCCGCGCCGGCACGCTCGACGATCCGAATATGATCAGGCCCGCCGCAACCATCTGGACGTCGGCCGCGCCCGACTGGGCCTGTTTCGATCCTGCCATCCCGACCATCGAACGCCAGCCGCCGCCGATCGCCTGATCGAAATCAGATCCGCGTCCGGAACGGCGTGAAATTGGTGTGTTCGTCGAAGATGTCGACGCCCTCATGGCGCTTCAGGAAGCCCACCACCACATAGGTGACCGGCGTCAGCACCACTTCCCAGCTCACCTTGAGCAGCCAGTTGGTCAGCAGTACCTGCACGATCTGCCCCGTCGTCCAGCCCGAGGCTCCGAAGAAAGCGAGCGGATAGAAGAGCAGGCTGTCGACACCCTGCCCGACCACGGTCGACCCGATCGTGCGCGTCCACAGATGCTTGCCCCGCGTCAATATCTTCATCTTGGCCAGCACGAAGCTGTTCGCGAATTCGCCGACCCAGAAGGCCGTGATCGACGCGATCACGATCCGCGGCACCTGCCCGAACACGCGCTCATAGGCTGCCTGCGCATCCCAGCCCGGCGCCGGCGGCAATGACACCACCACCCAGCTCATCAGCGCCATGAACAGCAGCGCGCCCGTCCCCGCCCAGATGCAGCGCCGCGCGCGCGCATAGCCATAAACCTCGGTCAATATGTCGCCGAGCACATAGCCGATCGGGAAAAAGAGGATGCCCGCGCCGAATATGATCGGCTGCGCAAAGCCGGCGACTTCGACGATCGCACGCTTCTCGGCCCCGATTACGTTGGACAGCAGCATGATCGTGACGAACGCCGCCATCATGAAATCGAAATAGCGAAAGGGCCGCGATCCAAGTTTCGCGGCATCGAGCGCAACCGGCGCGTGGCTATGAGCATCGTTCATGGGCGTGCAAAGTGAAGCAGTTCCATCGCCTGTCAATCCACGCTATGCGATTCTGCGTGCGCGCCCGTAGCTCAGTTGGATAGAGCACGAGCCTTCTAAGCTTGGGGCCACAGGTTCGAATCCTGTCGGGCGCGCCATCTCTTCCTATGGCTGCCCGCATCGGCAGATGACCCATCGCACAGCGATTTGCGCGCCAATTGCGCCCCGACATCAGCCGAACCGAATGCCGATTTTGCGCGCTGCCGCGTCGGAAAGCGATCTGTAACCCAAAATTGCGCCGGTATCGCCACCCCTCGGCACAATCTTCAGTCCTTGCCACCCACAACCGCAGATTTCCGCGAATCGCGCTACAAGTGCTTTGTTACCCCGTCTTGCATAGCGCGCTATGCCATCTTTCTCTGCCGCTATGTCATATTTCCCCAGAAAACCCCAGAAAACTCCGAAAAACCCTTGCTTCAACTCGGGTCCGCTGTAAACGGCGCGATCAGCTTGCCCCGTTGGGCTCGAGCTGAAGGGTCATAACCGGCGGCGGACGAGAATAATAAGCCGCGGCCGAATATGTTCAGGTGAGAGGGAAGTTATTTTTATGATTGGCCGGAAATATCGCATGGCGCTGCTCGCCACGGCATCGATTCAATTCATTGTAAGCGGTCAGGCAGCGTTCGCGCAGGCCGCACCAGAGGCCGGCACAACCGACGCCATCATCGTGACGGCACGCCGGACGGAAGAGCGTCTGCAGGATGTGCCGATCTCGGTCGCAGTCGTGAACCAGGAACGCCTCAGCAAATCCAACATCGTGTCCGCAGAAGATCTCGCCAGGGTTGTACCCGGCCTGAACGTGCAGTCGCGCTATTCGGCGGAACAATCGACCTTCTCGATCCGTGGCTTCTCGCAGGAATTGCGAACGTCATCGTCGGTCGGCACCTATTTCGGTGAAGTCGTCGCACCACGCGGCGGCGGCGTATCGCTTCAGGGCGGCGACGGCGCCGGTCCCGGCAGCTTGTTCGACCTGCAGAGCGTGCAGGTTTTGAAGGGCCCGCAGGGCACCTTGTTCGGCCGTAACACGACCGGCGGTGCCGTCCTCCTGACGCCGAAAAAGCCGACATCGCGCTTCGAAGGCTATGTCGAAGGATCGTACGGCAATTATGACATGCGGCGCATCCAGGCCGTCGTCAACGCACCCGTAACCTCATGGGCACGCCTGCGTATCGGCATCGATCGCCAGACGCGCGATGGTTTCGAGCACAATGTCTCCGGTATCGGCCCGCGCGATTTCGCAAATGTCGATTATACCGCAGCGCGCGGCAGCCTCGTCCTCGACGTGACGCCGGACATCGAAAACTACACGATCGTGTCGTACCTGCATTCGAGCAATAACGGTTCGAGCGCCCAGCTCTTCCGCGCCAATGGCAATATCCCGGGCGCTGCCGGAACCTTCGGGCGCGCTGCGGTACCCCAGGTCAATCGCCTCAATGCAAGCGGCGATCCCTATCAGATCGAGCAACATCTCAGCAATCCGCTGTCGCTCACCAAGCAGCTCCAGATCATCAATACGACGGCCTGGCACGCAACCGACAATCTGACGGTCAAGAACATCGCGTCTTACTCGACGTTCAAGCAGATTCTCCGCCAGGATATCTTCGCGACCAATTTCGGCTTGCCGCTCAACCCTCCCGCTTTCCTCTCCACCTCGATTTCGTTCAACGCAGATAATCTGTACACGAACGATCAGCGCAACTTCACCGAGGAACTGCAGGCGCAGGGCAACGCGCTGGACGGCAAGCTGAACTATCAGGGCGGGCTCTATTTCGAGCATAGCACGCCGGGCGGACGCAGCGGATCGATGTCGCCGAGCAACGGCGCACCGTGCCAGGTTGGCCCATATGACTTGCTGGCGCAGCAGCGCTGTCTGCAGGGCACGGTCAACTTCACGACCGGCACGATCGAATATATCAACATGGCGAGCTACGCGCAGGCCACATATGCGGTCACCGACAAGTTCAAGCTGACCGGCGGCCTCCGTTACACCTACGATCGTTCGCGCGGCAGCGCGACCGGGCAGCTCGCCCGGTTTAGCAGCACCATTCCGGGCGCATATGGCGTGGCGACTATCGTAGGCTGCCAGGCTGCCTATGTTGCGTCCGCGACCTGCACCGTCTCCGAGCGGACGTCGTCGAAGCGGCCGACCTGGACGCTGAATGCGTCCTACAATCCGACGCAGGACGTGATGGTCTATGGCACCTATTCGCGTGGCTATCGTCAGGGCGCCTCATCGCCTTTCTCGGCCGGCGGCAATGTGACGTTCGGGCCGGAGAAGGTCGACAATTTCGAACTGGGCGCCAAGGCGAGCTTCCAGGGCGCGGTGTCGGGCCACTTCAATATGGCGGGCTTCTATTCGAACCTGACGAATCAGCAGCTGCAGATCGGTTTGCTGAGTTCGCAGACGGGCCAAACCGCAACCAGCATCTTCAATGCCGGCAAATCGCGCATTTACGGTGTCGAATTTGACGGAACGTTGATCTTCTCGCGTTTCTTCCGCATCGATGGTTCGGGCACCTATCTGAACACCAAGCTCAAGACCATCAACGCTCCGACGACGTTTCCCGGCTTTGACGTCATTCAGCCGTCGGCGCTCGCTGGCGATGAATTGGCCTACTCGCCGAAATGGGGAACCAACATCAGCGGCACCGTCACGTTGCCGACGCCGGCGGAGATCGGAAAGGTCGAACTCACCGTCGCCTACCGGTACAATGCGTCGTACGCGACATCGGCATCGAGCACGACTTCGATCCGGGCATCGGCGGTCAGCCAGCTCGATCTCAACCTCGATTGGCGCAACGTTGCTGGCAAGCCGATTGATCTGGCTTTCTTCGGGTCGAACCTGACGAATCAGTTCACCCAGACGCTGATCACCCCGTTGTTCAACAACTTCGGTTTCGATACGCGCAATCTCGGTGCGCCGCGTATGTACGGCGTCCGCATGAAGGTGCGTTTCAGCGCCGACAAATAAGCAGCGAAAGCTGTACAGCAGAGGCCGCGGTCCGGATCATCCGGGCCGCGGCCTTTGTCGTTTCTGGCCCCCGCCGCGCTTGAGATGTCGGGTCTCAAGCGCCGAACGCAGGTGTTCGCGGTCATTGGCTCAGACAGTGGGCGCTCCTCCAACCGCCAGCCGAAGGGCGTGATGGCCGTCGGATGTCACAGCATTTCGGTCCGACCGGTGGGCCGTCGCATGCGATGTGGATCGAGTATTTTGACTGCAACCGCTCGGCCCTCGCGATATGTCGCGGTCTGAGATGCCACGGTCGCCGGATATGATGAAGGCGGCGCTCCCCACGAGTGAATAGCGGTACAGACCCCGATCCGGCGCCCATTGAAGCCCGGCATCGCCCGCATACGCAAGCGTCGTCGTCCGCCACGCCGACTTAACGATGGCGACCGTGCAACCGATGAAGCGACTGATGCCGCACAGCCATAGCCGCAGCCTAGGCCGATGGGTTGAGGACGATATCGGCAAGGGGTCCGACGACGCGCCTTTCCTCTTCCACGTCGTTTTCATCATCATCGCCAAGCACAGGATTGCCAGGTAGCAATGTGTACAGGACCCCACCGATGATCACGAGCACGCCGGCGAACCGCAAATAGGGGGCAAAGCTACCGAACGCGGTCAGCATGACCCCCAGCAAAACTGCACCCATGCTGGCTCCGATTGCGGTTGTCGCCGCCAAAATTCCGAAGATGCTACCGTACAACCGGAGGCCGAAATTGCGAACGACGAGATAAGCCGTAAGATCACCCTCGGCACCCGCCGACAGGCCGATCAGCACGACGGCGATGAGCAGCACGATATGGCTATCGAAGCCCGCTGAAATCGTCAGCATGCCGATACCCGACAAGCCGTAGCCGACCATCACGACGATCGACGCGGGAAAACGATCGAGCGCGACCCCGCTCATGATGCGGCCGAGCAGCGTGCCCCCGGCCATTCCCCCGATCATGATCGACACGGATTTGCCCGTGACGCCGTTTTCGGCGAGGACAAGGCTGAGCTGCGTCATCATCATCGCCGAAGGGAGACTGCACAGGATAGCGGCGCCGAACATGATCCAGAAAGGGCGAAGGCGGACGATTGCACCATAATCCTGCTTCGCGGTGCGTGCCTTCACCTGGCTTGTCGGAGCAGGGCCGGCCTTCCCGGGGAGTAATAGGATCGAGCAGAGCCCGGTCACGCCCGAAAATACCATCAGCACGAGATAGCCCGATCGCCAGCCATGTTCTGCGACGAAATTATTGAGCAACGGGCCGCCGATCGCGCCCACCAGTGCCGGGCCGCACGCGACGATGGCGAGTGCCAGCCCGCGCGCACGCACGACATATTGCACGATGATCCGGCAGTAGACCGGCGGCGTCGTGGTCACCAGCAACAGGCATTGCAGAGCGAACAATATCGCATAGGTGCGCAGGTCGTGAAGCTGGCTCAACGCGAGATAGATCAGCGGCGAGGTGACCGCCCCGATCATCGCGGTCGGGCGCACTCCCACGCGATCGGCGAGCCGCCCCACGACGGGAAAGAAGATCACCGAGCTCAACCCCAATGCGCCGACCGTCGCAAAATCGGCCCTGGACCAGTGCAGTTCCCTGATCAGATATGGCGCCATGATCCCGATGACGTAGCTGCTCGTCATCAGGCCACCCGATAGCCCCATGAACACCGCCGCCACAGGCCGCCAGTTGTTCCGCAAGTCGCCCAGATATGACGCCATTCCTCATCCTTATTTTCACGATGACAGTGAAGCGATGTCGCCTTCCGTCCGGCAGCGGAACCGGTCGAGACCCCGGAATCATCCTCGGCTTATCGACATGGGGCGCGGTCAGAACCCATCGCGCGCCGGGTTGGTCATAACCCCTATCTTCCCACATACCTATATTACCCCGAGCATCGCTCTCTCATGGAATCACCATGAAATGGTCGATTCGTCGCGAGCCAACTCCCCCGAACGACCTCATATTATTGATTCAACTGCGGAAAGACTCCAAAGCCGGCTTGCCCCAGGGTCGCGATTCTTCGCCGTCAAGCCAGCCTTGGGCTCGGATCATGGCAATGCGATTGCGTGCCACGGGCACGCGCAGGCCGTTGATCAGGATCAAGGTCACCGAGCGATCGTCCCTGTACCAACCCTGGACCGCACGGCGCGCCACCCACCAGGAGCGATGCACCTGCAGCCCACGCTCCGGATCCAGGCCTGATACAACCTCTCGCATCACCGCGAAATGCAGGAAGGATCTACCCTGCAGATGGACGCGGACATGGTGATCTTCCATCTGCAGGCATAAGGCCGTGGAGAGAATATGCTCCGGCAAAGCCAAATCGTTCGTTTCCGCGTCGGGAACGGGTCCAATCTTTCCATCGCTTCGTGGGCCACTATCCAATGCGAATCGGAAGCGCGCCGGGATGAGTTTGGCCTTCCCATGATCGAGCCAGACAAGCCCGCCTATGGCGGGTAATGCCACAACGATCGTCAGGCCGTACCAATCCAGTATCCGCATCCCGGAGGCGTGTACCGGCCAGAATGCGTAGGTTTCGGCGGCGCCTAGAGCCGCCAGCGGAATGCAGGCGATCAGGATGACAACGACGCCCGAAAAAAGCGGCGGAAAGCCTCTGCGCGGTCCCAGCAGGAGTGCGGCAACGACGCTGGGCCAAAGCAGCAGGCTTCCAGCCCAGAACAGGATCGTCCAATAGGCGATTCGCGTAAAGAGGTGGGATGCGTAGCTCCCGAACGGGCCGATGAGACCGAATTCCAGCCCGGCGAGCGTCGCCCAGCCCAATAGGCTGGCCCAGCGCTCGGGTCGTCTGAGGAATTCGTCAAGTTCCATGATGCCTTAGTGTATGAACGGTAAAGCTTCGGCAAGTGGCATAAGGAGTCGCGCGCCAGCTTACCCGTTCACCCATTCGCCCATTCACGAAGTTCTTGTCGCGGGCATTAAGATGAGACTGCCAGAAGACCGTATCGCGAAGAGATCGATCACGGTTTGACCGAATATTCGCGCGCACGAATTGGGCAAAAGGACTTGGGTGATGAAAATGAGGTGCCGCGCAGCAATTTTGTTGCCAATCCTTGCCTCGCTCGGTGGTTGCGGCGGCGGGAGCGAGATGGTCAATTCGGCACCGCCTCCTCCCAGCTACACTGCGCTCGCCAACGCGACCTCGTCCACGCCGCTTGCGACCCAGGCCGCCCGCCAGGAATATGTTCGGCTGAACAATGCCGGAATACCGACCATCACCGCACAACTCGCCAGCATCGAAATCTCCTATGATTCATCGAGCGGGGTCTATCGGGTGCGCGGAGCCCCCATGAACGGGTCGACGAAAACGATCGACCAAAGTTTTGGGCCCGGCGATGCCTCTGCGGACATTCCGCGAACCTATTCGCGCCTGGCCACGAGCGGCGGAACGACCGAATCCGCTGGGCTGACCGCGGGGCCGATCTCCGGCTTCACCTATGCCAGCTATGGCAAGTGGACCACAGGCCAATCCGATTCCGTTAACCAGAATTTCCATACGCTCTACTTCAGCTACGGCGTTGGGACGCTCCCTCAAGATCTGCCGAAGACCGGCCAGGCCAGCTATAGCCTGGAGCTGTCAGGAGACGGCGGTACGCTCGTCGGCGGCAAAGGCACCATCACCGCGGATTTCGCCGCCGGGACGATCGGAGCCTCTCTGGCTCCGACCTACAACTATGGCCCGGTTCGCATCAGCAATTTCGCCAATCTGAGCGGGACGGGCACGATCGACTCCACTCACAGCAGCTTCGCCGCGTCGGTGACGGGCGACGGCTACAGCGGCAGTCTGAGCGGATCATTCTATGGCCCCCAGGCGGCAGAAGTCGGCGGGGCCTTCACGCTCACCGCGCCGAATGGCGGCGTTGCGGCAGTGGGGGCGTTCCTCGGTAAGAAAAATTGAGGCGACGACACCAGATGTGGCGCGCACGTCTCTTGATTCGACATCTTATTCTGCCGATCCTGGCCCTCATCCTTGGCGAGGCGGCCGCGCGAAGTGCTACTCCGCCAGGGGAGGCGTTATCGCCTGCCGATCTCCTCATGCTTGGCGAACGCGCCCGATCCGGCGGCCGGACGAACGATGCCGAGCTGATCTATCGGGCGCTCATATCGGATCATGATCCTGAGATACGCGCCGAAGCTCGCTTCCGTCTCGGAATGATACTGGCCGAACAACGGCGATATCGCGACGCCGCCAGCCTGTTTCGAGCGCTGCTCGACGAGAAGCCGACCGCGAGTCGCGTAAGGCTGGAGCTTGCCTGGGTGCTCGCCCAGATGGGTGAGGAAGAGCTCGCGCGCCGGCAGTTGCGGCAGGCCCAGGCCGCGGGGCTTCCGCCCGACGTTGCCATCGTGGTCGGCCGATTCTCCAATGCGTTGCGCTCAATGCGTCCCTTTGGAGGTTCGGCCGAGATCGCGCTGATCCCCGATAGCAACATCAATCGCGCGACACGGGCCGCGACGCTCGACACCGTGATCGCCCCCCTCACTCTGGATAAGGATGCGCGCGCGCGCTCCGGCCTCGGGCTCAAGATCGGTGGCGAAGCCTATGGTCGGCTGCCGCTTGCCCAGGATACCGCGCTGCTCGTTCGCGGCTTCGGCAGCGGCCTTTTCTATGGACGGGGCAGGTTCAACGATGTCTCAGGCTCAATACTGATTGGCCCGGAGCTCAGACTGGGCGACGATCGCGTCCGTCCCGCCGGAGGCCTTGGCTGGCGCTCATATGGCGGCCTCACCTATGCGCGTACCAGCTCCGCGGCCTTCAACTGGCTGCATCCGATCGGCCACCGCAGCCAGATCATCACGGATCTCTCCGCGACCCGCGCAACCTATCCACAGAACAGGCTTCAGGACGGTTCGAGCTATGACGCGTCAGCCTCGATCGAGCATGGTTTCAGGCCACGCATCGGGGGCAGTTTTACGCTATCAGCCAATCGTCAAACCGCGCGCGATCCCGGTTATGCGACAGCTTCGGTAGCGGGAGGCCTCCTGCTGTGGCACGATCTCGGGCCGGCGACGCTCTATGTATCGGCGACCTACCGGCATCTCGGATCAGACGCTCGCCTGTTTCTCTACCCGAAAACCCGTACTGATAATTTCGTAAGGGTCGGAAGCGGCATCTCCTGGCGCCGGCTATCGCTGCTAGGTTTGGCCCCAATTTTGCGCATCGCTTATGAACGCAACCAATCGACCGTTGGCATCTATGACTATCGGCGCGTTGCAGTGGATGTCGGCGTGGTATCGGCCTTTTGACGAGCCCGGAACGGCCAACGCCTCGCGAAGGGTATGTCTGGCGGTTTGCTTGCCAGTTTACCCGTTCGCCCATTCGCCCGCTCACGAAGTTCTTGTCGCGGCATCTGGATGCGACTGACAAAAGGCTCATCGTGATCAGATCGATCGCGGCTTTGCCGGCTATTCCCACGCATGAATTGGCCAAAAGGGACATGGTAATGAAAATGAAGCGCCGCGCCGCAATTTTGCTGCCGATCCTTGCCATGCTCGGCGGGTGCGGCGGGGGTGGGGGCGAGGGGGTGAGTTCGGCACCGCCGCCGCCGAGCTACACCGCGCTCGCCAACGCGACCTCATCCACGCCGCTTGCAACCCAGGCCGCCCGTTATGAATATGTTTCGCTGCATAATGTCCCGATACCGACCAGTAGTGGACAATTTGCCAGCATCGAAATCAGCTACGATCCGTCGAGCCAGGTCTATCGCGTGCGCGGCGCCCCCTCGAACGGCTCGACAACGGTCATCGACCAAAGTTTCGGGCCGAGCGATGTCTCTACAGACGGGGCAGGGAGCTATGCACGCATCACCACGACAGCCGGCAGGACCGAAATTGCAAAGCTGACTGCGGGGCCGACCTCCGGCTTTACCTATGCCAGTTTCGGCCGGTGGACGACTGGGCTGACCGAGGGAGGTGACCAGCGTTTCGATACACTCTACTTCAGCTACGGCGTTAGAACGCTCCCGCAAGATATGCCGAAGACCGGCCAGGCAAGCTATAGGCTGGGGCTGTCAGGAGACGGCGGCGGGGCGCCCATTAGCGGCACAGGCGCCATCACTGCGGACTTCGCCGCCGGGACGATCGGAGCCTCACTGGCGCCGACCCAAGTCTACAGCCCCCTTCGCATCAGCTATTTCGCCAATCTGAGCGGGACGGGCACGATCGATTCCGCCCACAGCAGCTTCGCTGCCTCGGTGACGGGCGACGGCTACAGCGGCAGCCTGAGCGGAACATTTTATGGTCCACAGGCCGCCGAACTTGGCGGCGCATTCACGCTCTCCGCTCCGAATGGAAGCGTGACCGCAGTGGGGGTATTTTCCGGTAGAAGGAACTGAGGCTGCCACGCCAGATGCGGCGCGCCCGTCACCCGATGCGATATCTTATTCTGCCGATCCTGAGCCCCCCCAAATCGGTGGCTACGCTTGAACCGTTCACACGTTGTAGCCCGCTCACGCCGGAACGGCCGGGACCTCGCCTCGGGCACGGCTGGCGACCCGTCGCGCGGCATCCTCGAAATGCCGTCGCGGATTATCGATCTGCATGATGTCGATATGGCTCTGGCTCACCCCGGCCTCAAGCAAGGCGGGCACCACGATCTGCGGAACATAGCAATAGGAATGCTCGGGGAACATCCGCGCCCGGTCTTCTTCGGTCGGGAAAAAATCGCTCCAGCAGAAGCAGTCATGCGATAGCGTCAACCGATCACCATAACCACGCTTCACCATTTCTGCGACGGTTGCGACCCGATCCTTGAGCGGTAACATCACATTCATGCCGAAGCGATCCATTGCGAGGATCGAGCCCTCGTCGGCGAGTTGCATCAGATAATCGATGTTAGTCGAATCGCCGCAATGGCCGATGATGACATCGCGCAGATCGACGCCCTCTTCCTTCAGCACGCGCTGCGCCACCAACCCGGTACCATGATGTGCCGATGTGTGCACGGTGATCGGTGCACCGGTCCGCACATTGGCCTGACCGACTGCGCGAAGGACGCGCTCGACGCCCGGTTTCAGCCCCGGCTGGTCGATCGCGCACTTCAGGACCCCAGCTTTCACCGATGTGCGATGCACGCCGACCTCGATGTCGTGAACGAACATGTCGGCCAGCGGATCGGGGCGATTGAACATGCGACCGGGGCCGACAAGCGCCACCGACTTCGGAACCTCGTCAAACGTGTAGCAGCCGGTGGCGACGATGATGTTGACGGCGGTGCGGCTCGCGACTTCGGCGATCAGCGGCACGTTGCGGCCGAGGCCGAGCACGGTGAGGTCCATGATCGTGTCCACGCCCGCGTGCTTGACCGCATCGAGCCGCTTCGCTGCCTCGGCGATCATCTCGTCTTTGACGAAATCGGGCCGGTAGTTCAGCGTAAATTCCATGTCCATGCAGAAAATATGCTCATGGACGAGCACCCGCCCGAGCGCTTTCGAATCTATGGGGCCGCTGGCTGTCTGGACTTCGGTCACGATACTCTCCCGGCGCTGCGTTGGCTGACGTCTTATTCATCCGGCGGAACCTCGGGCTCAACGAGGTAAAACCGCAGCGAAGCATCCGCGTCGCGTTGGGCAATTCCTATCATTGCAGGAACTATTTGCAAGAATCGGCGAGTCTGCCCAGTCCAATGTTGCAGCCTTTTTATCCAACAATAGCTATTGCAAATTATTATCATTAGCTATTGTGTCGGATGTCGTCGCTTGCTACCGGGCGGATATGAATCGTCGTCCCGACCCTGCCGTCTTTGCGCGGGCCCAAATGCCCCGGCCGAAACTTCGCTCGCGCGGGTGGTGGATGAAGCAATTGCATATGTGGCACTGGATGAGCGCCGCGATATCGCTGATCGGCATGGCCGGCTTCGCGGCCACCGGCATCACGCTCAATCACGCCGAAAGCATCGACGCGAAGCCTGCGGTGATCGGCCGCGGCGGGCAATTGCCGGCGCCGCTGCTGCATATGCTCGCCCCGCGCCCCGCCAGCGACAAGGCCGCGCTGCCCGCGCCGGTCGCCGCGCATCTGGCGCGCGCGATCGGGCTCGATCCGGCGGGCAAGCCCGGCGAGTGGAGCGATGCCGATGTCTATGTCGCGCTCCCGCGCCCCGGCGGCGATGCGTGGGTCAGCATCGATCGGCACAGCGGCGCGATCACCGCCGAGCGGACCGATCGCGGCTGGATCTCCTATCTCAACGATCTCCACAAGGGCCGCAACACCGGCGCGGCATGGCAATGGTTCATCGATCTGTTCGCGGCCGCCTGCATCATCTTCACCACCACCGGCCTGCTGCTACTGCAGATCCTGGCAAAGAACCGGCGGCTGACCTGGCCGCTGGTCGGGCTCGGGCTCGCGGCGCCTTTGCTCGTCATCATCCTGTTCATCCACTGAAGGTTTGTTCCATGCGCGCCAGCCCTATCGCACTTCTCGGCGGCCTGATCGCGGCGCCCGCCGCCGCCGGCACGATCAGCATCACCCTTCCCCAAATCAGGGTGGCCGAATATCACCGCCCTTATGTCGCCGTCTGGATCGAGCCGGCCGGCGGCGGACCCGCGCGATCGCTCGCCGTCTGGTATGACGGGAAGAAGGCGGGCAACGAACCCGGCACCAAATGGCTCGCGGATCTGCGCAGCTGGTGGCGCAAGGGCGGCCGCAGCCTGGCGATGCCGGCCGACGGCATCAGCGGCGCCACCCGCGCTCCGGGCACCTATACCATCCCGATGCCCGCCGACATCCGGCCCGGCGCCTATGTGCTGAGCGTCGAGGCCGCACGCGAAGCCGGCGGCCGCGAGATCGTCTCGCTGCCGATCGCGGTGCCGGCCGCGAACGCCCGCGCCACCGGCCATGCCGAGCTTGGCGCCATCACCCTGTCCGCCCGCTGAAAGGCCCGTCATGCACGCTCCCGCTCGCCTCCCCGCCCGCTGGCTGATCGCCGCCGCCTTGTTCGCGCTTCCCGCGGCCGCCTCCGCGCATCGCCAATGGCTGCTCCCCAACGCCACCGTCTTTTCGGGCAACGGCAATTGGGTGACGGTCGACGCCGCCGCCTCGGACGATCTGTTCTTCGCCGATCACCAACCGATCCGGCTGGAGGCGATCAGGGCCTGGGCGCCCGATGGCAGCGCGGCGACGATCGAGAATGGATCGACCGGCCGCTATCGCTCGACCTTCGACGTGCGGCTCGATCGGTCCGGCACGTGGAAGATCGGCATGCAGATGAACGGCGTGGTCGGCAGTTTCAAGGTCAAGGGCGAGGAACGCCGCGTCGGCGGGCGTGGCGGACCACCGCCGCCCCCCGCGCCCGGCGCCGCACCCCGGCCGCCGATGCTAACGGTCGCCGATATCCCGGCCGATGCCACCGATGTCCATCTGGCCGAAATATCGAGCCGCAACGAAATCTTCGTGACGGCCGATGCGCCCACCACCACCCTTTTCCAGCCGACCGGCAAGGGCCTCGAGCTGCAACCGCTCACCCACCCCGACGAACTGGTCGCAGGTGAGCCTGCGCGCTTCCGCTTCCTTGTCGACGGCCAGCCGGCGGCCGCGCTGAAGGTCACGATCACCCCCGGCGGCAAACGCTATCGCAACTCCGAAAATGCCGCCGAGCTGCGCACCAGTGCCGACGGCGTCGTCAGCATCGATTGGCCGGCAGCCGGCATGTACTGGATGAACGCCACTTATACCGACGACAAGCCGAGCGCGCCGCGCGCCACAGAACGGCGGATGAGCTATTCCGCGACGCTGGAAGTGCTCGCGCCCTGACAGGCCGTAGCGTGACGAGGATCGCCCTGCCGCCGGGCATATCGCCTTCGGTGCTGACCGGCCATGATCGGACCGCGGCGATCGTCGATCTGGGTGGAGAGACGATGGGCACGACCTGGCAGTTGCGCTTCGCCGCCGCGCCCGGCGTCGATCCGGCGCAACTCCGCGTCGCGATCGTCGCACGGCTGGGCACGATCATCGCCGAAATGAGCCATTGGGAAGCGGCATCGCGGCTGTCGGCCTTCAATCGCGCGCCGGCTGGATCGTGGCACAGGCTCCCGCCCGATTTCGCCGCGGTGATCGCGGCCGCGCTTGACATTGCCGAGGCGAGCGGCGGCGCCTTCGATCCCACGATCGGCCGGATCGTCGCGATGCGCGGATTCGGCGCCGAGCCGGCTCCGGCGTCGCCCGACGCGGCCGCGATCGATCGCGCGCGCGCCGATGCCGGCTGGCACCGGCTGGCCTATGATCGGGGGGCGCAACGCTTGCGCCAGCCGGGCGGCGTCGCGCTTGATCTGTCGGGCATCGCCAAGGGCTATGCCGTCGACGCGGTCGCCGGCCTGCTCGAGGATTTCGGCATCCGCCACGGCCTGATCGAAATCGGCGGCGAATTGCGCGGGGCGGGCATCCGGCCGGATGGCGATCCCTGGTGGGTCGATCTCGAAGACCCGCCCGGTGCCGCGCTCCCCCGCCTGCGGATCGCCCTACACAGCCTCGCCGTCGCCACGTCGGGCGACTATCGCCGCGGCGCCCATACGATCGATCCGCGCACCGGCCGATCGACCGCGCACGGCCTGACGTCGGTCAGCGTGCTCCACGATCGCGCGATGCAGGCCGACGCCTGGGCGACCGCGCTCACCGTGCTCGGCCCCGACGAGGGCTTCGCGCTCGCCACCGAACGGCACCTGGCGGCGCGCTTCCTCTGGCGGGCGGACGCCGGCGTCGTGGAACGGATCACGCCCGCGCTGCAGGCGATGATCGACGGCTGATGGCGGCGCGAGCGGTGGAGGGGCCAGCGGAACGGTTGGGATGGCGCGCTTTTGTGCCCAACGCGACACCCCAACCGTCATCCCCGCGAAAGCGGGGACCCATGGACGGCGGCACCTCCCGATTCCTGTGTTCCGCAACCGTGGGTTCCCGCTTTCGCGGGAATGACGAGTTGGTCACCATGCTCGAGCGCTCACCCGCCCGCCCCGATGGAATTACTATTGATAGTCACTCGCAATAGCTGTAGATAATGATTCGCAAACTGGAGAGGCTGATGGTCGTCTGTATCTGTAACGCGATTCGTGAATCGGAAGTCCGCGATGCCGTGCGTAACGGCGCGACCTGCCCGCGCAGCGCCTATGCCCAGCTTGGCCGTCGCCCGCGCTGCGGCCAATGCATCCCCTTCGCTCGCGAGATCGTCGAATCCGCAGTCGCCGCCTGAACGTCGTCGCGCCTTTTTCATGTCCTTCGCCGCCATCCTACCCTAGGCTGACACGATCAGCATATGGAGGCGAATATGAAGGGCGATGCCAAGGTCATCGAAATTCTGAACGAAACGCTCAAGAATGAGCTGACCGCGATCAATCAATATTTCCTGCACTATCGCATGCTCGGCCATTGGGGCGTCGAGAAGCTCGCCAAGTTCGAATATGACGAATCGATCGACGAGATGAAGCATGCCGATCGGCTCGCCGAACGCATCCTGTTCCTCGATGGCCTGCCCAATTTCCAGATGCTCGGTCGGTTGCGCATCGGCGAAAGCGTCGAGGAAGTCCTGCGCGCCGATCTCGCGCTGGAAAATGATGCGATCCCGCAACTGCGCGACGGCATCGCCTATTGCGAGACGGTGCGCGACTATATCAGCCGCGATCTGCTGCAATCGATCCTCGATTCCGAAGAGGAGCATGTCGACACGCTCGAACGCCAGTTCGAGATGATCGAACGGATGGGCATCCAGAATTATGTCCAGCTACAGTCGAAGCCCGCATCGGATTAAAAGCGGGCGGAACAACTTCTCCGAAGTCAGAGCGCCGCGAGTTTGGTTGTTGCCAGCAGTTCGGACTTGCGCGCCTTTGCCTCGATCAGCGCCGACAGGTTCGGCGATATTGCAGCGACCGCCCCGATCGGATCGAGCTTCGCTTCCTGCACGCCAAAATGCGCGAAGTCCGCGATGCTCATGATGAACTTGCGCGGATCGCCATCGACGACACCGGAAAAAGCGATCATCCGCTTTTCGACGACGGCCGTCGCGGGATCGATCGAGATAATGGCGTCTGTCATGTCGTGGCCTGTCGCAAAAGGACGTGGAGCGCGAAATGCCCGTCCAACGCCTGTCGGCGCCTCGTAGTCGCTCCAGCCCAAAGCTCAAGCGAAAGAACGTTTTGAAGCCGCAGCCGCCTACACCTGCTCCAGATAGAGCGACAGATCGCCGACCAGCTTGCGCGTTTCGTCGAGATCGCTTTCGCCAGAGGCCTGTTCGAGGCTACCGCCCAAATCGGTGATCGCCTGAAATCCGAAACTTCCACCCGATCCGCGCATATTGTGTCCCAGAATTGTCACGGCTTCAAAGTCGCCCTGATCGAGCGCCTCGCCCATCAGCACGACATTGCGCCGACAGTTTTCGAGATAGGCCGGGATCTGCTGCGCCAGCCGCTGTGCGATCCTCGCAGAATTTGCGTTTTCGGCTGCGGAACGCTGTCCCGCCGCGGAATAATCCCGGATCGCCTGCCGCAGTACATCCTGCTTGATCGGCTTGGTCAGATAGGCGGTGCAGCCCGCAGCCAGGCACGTTTCACGGTCTCCTTTCAGTGCCGAGGCGGTCAACGCGATGATCGGGGTCGGCGACAGGCCGTTGGCCTTTTCCCAGGCACGCAGGGTGCGCGTGGCGGTCAGGCCGTCCATCACCGGCATCTGCCTGTCCATCAGCACCAGATCATAATGGCCCGCCTTGAACATTTCGCAGGCGATCAAGCCGGTCTCGGCGACATCGATCAGATAGGGCTGGTCTTCGAGATAGGCCAAAGCGATCGTCACATTATCCTGCGAATCCTCCGCCATCAGGATGCGCAATGCCGGCAACGGCGCGCCGTCATCCACGCCGACGGGCGCTGTCACCGGCCGGCCGGCCTCCGGCCATATCTCGAACGGCACCGCGAAAGCGAAGGTGCTGCCGATGTCGACCGCGCTTGTCACCCAGATCCGCCCGCCCATCAACTCGACGAGGCGTTTCGAAATGGTCAGCCCCAGCCCGGAGCCCCCGAACCGGCGCGTGGTGGAGGAATCGGCCTGCGTGAATCGTTCGAACACGCGCGCGAGCTTGTCGGCGGCGATACCGATGCCGCTGTCCGATACGGTGAAGCGCAAGGCGGTCGGCACCGCACAATTCGCGTCGGGTTCGACCTTCAGGACGATGCCGCCATCTTGCGTGAACTTGATCGCGTTGCCGAGCAGGTTGAGCAGCACCTGCCGCAATCGGGTGGGATCGCCGACCAGATCGTTGCTGACCCCCGGCGCGATCTCGCACACCAGCGAAAGGCGCTTTTCGTTCGCGCGCGGCGCGACCATCTCGATCACCTTTTCGAGATGGTCGCTTAACGAGAAGCCCGTCCGCTCCAGATCGAGCTGCGACGCCTCGACCTTGGAGAGATCGAGAATGTCGTTGATGAGGTTCAGCAGATTGTCGCCCGAACGGCGAAAGATCTGGACATATTTGTCCTGTTCCGGGGTGAGCGCGGTCTGCGCGAGCAGATCGGCGATCCCCATGATCGCGTTCATCGGCGTGCGGATCTCATGGCTCATGCTGGCCAGGAAATCCGATTTCGTGCGGCTCGCGCTTTCCGCCGCGGCCTTGGCAAGCTGCAACTCCACCTCGACCCGCTTGCGCTCGGTGACGTCGCGGGCCGCCGCGAACACGCCCTGCAAGGTGCGGCTGCGATCGTAGAAGGTGGTCGCATTGTAGGAGACCACGGTCTGCGTTCCATCGCGGGCGCGCGCGGTCAGTTCGTAATCGGTCACCGATTTTTCGCTGAGCACCCGCCGGATCCCGGCTTCGGCACGCGCCGGATCGGTGAAGCAATCCTTGAACGGGGCGCCGATCAGCTCGTCGCGGGTAGAGCCGGTCAATGCCTCCATCTGCTTGTTGACGTCGGTGATGATGCCGGCCGGATCGGTGGTCATCAATGCATCGATGTTCGATTCGATCAGCGAACGGGTGTAGAATTGCTGATCGCGCAGCCGCTGATCGGATTTCTTCTGTTCCTCCTCCACCAGCTTGCGCGCGGTATTGTCGGTGCCGATCAGCAGATAGCCGATGATCGCGTTCTGCGCGTCGCGCAGCGCGGTGACCGAAACGACCGCGGGAAAGCGCGTGCCGTCCTTGCGGATATAGGTCAGCTCGTAAATATCCTCGATGCCACGCGACGCCTTGAACACCAGCGCCTCGAAACCCTGCGTGATCGGCGTCGCCAGTTCGGTGCTGAGATCCTGCGCCCGCGCGATCAGTTCCTGCGGGTCGGAAATGTCGGCCGGCGTGATCGTGTCCACCACTTCGGCCGCCGTATAACCGAGCATCCGTTCCGCGCCGACGTTGAAGATCTGGATCACGCCTTTGGCGTCGGTGGCGATGCTCGAAAAATTGGCGCTGTTGAAAATCGCGCTCTGCAATGCCCCTGCCTGAAGCAGCGCTTCCTCCGCTTTCTTGCGCGCGGTATTATCGGTGCCGATCAGCAGATAGCCGATGATCACGTCATGAATGTCGCGCAGCGCGGTGACCGAAACCACCGCCGGCAGGCGCGTGCCGTCCTTGCGGATATAGGTCAGCTCGTAAATATCCTCGATACCGCGCGACGCCTTGAACACCAGCGCTTCGAAGCCGGCCGTGATCGGCGTCGCCAGTTCAGCGCTCAGCGCCAGCGCGCGCGCGATCAGTTCGTCCGGATCGGAAATGTCCGCCGGCGTGATCAGGTTCATCACCTCGGCCGCGGTATAGCCGAGCATGCGTTCCGCACCGACGTTGAAGATCTGGATCACGCCTTTGGCGTCGGTGGCGATGCTCGAAAAATTGGCGCTGTTGAAGATTGCGCTTTGCAGTGCGCCGGCCTTGAGCACCGATTCCTCGGTCTGGCCGTGCCCGGCGGAAGCGGGCAGCCGATCGAATGGGCGGGCACCGGAGGCTTCAGCGGGAATGTCGATACATGTTCCTGACCAGATGATCTTACACGGACGCGCCCCACATTGCCGGACGTCGAAGACTATTGCAGCAGCCTGCCAACCGACACGCCCAGCTGCTCCAGGGAATATGGCTTTTGCAGAAACTGACCGTCGTCGACGAACATGTCGATCATTGCGGCCGTGATGGGACTGCCCGACGTATAGAGAATTCGAAGGCCCGGGCGGATGCCGACCGCCTGATTGGCAACATCATAGCCGCCAAAGGCGAGCTTTGCGAGGCGTATGTCCACAAACAGCGCATCGATCGGCGCGGTTGCGTTGAGATGGGAAAGCGCGCCGGCGAGATCTTCGGCGAACAGGGCATCGTGCCCGAGATCCTCGATCATCCATAACGCAGCCTGGCGGATGAACGCGTCATCTTCCACCACAAGAATTACGGACATTGAAAGCGCCTCAACGGGATCGGCATATGGAAAAAACCCTAAAGCGCCAATTCGATACAAAACTGCGCTTATCGCCAACACTTGGCGGCCATACCGGTTCCGTCAAACATGTGCGCGGATGAATCGGGCGAATATTGCCCACTTCAGGCAAACAGGTCGGGCCGCTCCAGCATCAGCCGCTGGACGAGGATCAATGTCTTGGCATCGCGCAATTCGCCCCCCCGCACCATCGCCCCGAGCATCGCCAACGGGACTTCGTGGAGCGTGATCGCCTCATTCTCATGGCTTGCGCCGCCGCCGCTGGCGATGCGATCCCCGGGGCGATAGCAGGCGAGATACAGGCTCATATATTCGGTCGAAATACCGATCATCGACCAGATCGCGGTGACGAAGCGGACCTCGGTCAACAGCAGGCCTGCCTCCTCCAGCGCCTCGCGCCGCGCGTCGTCGGCAGGATCGTCGCACTCGGCAAGGCCCGCGACGACCTCCAGCACCGGATCGGCACCCGCCCGCAACACCGGCGCGCGCGGCTGCGTGATCAGCATCGCGACCCGCGCCACCTCGTCATACGGCAATATCGCCACCGCCCGCCCATGATCCTCGACATGGCGTTCCTCCGTCCGCCCATCGGGCATCAGCAAGGTACAGCGATAGAGTTTCAACCAGCGATCATAGACGAGCTCTGACTGGAGGAGTTTTGCGGTCATGTGCCGACCATGGACGAGCGCGATGCCGCGGCCAAGAGGACATCGCCATGCTTTACTCCGAACCGCAGAAGCAGCATTCCCGGTCACATGCCCGCGCGTCCCATCGTCATCGTCGCCCAACCGCATCTCGCGCCGCTCATCGCCGTGCTGACCCCGCAATATGAGGCGCTGCCGCTGTGGGAATCGGCCGGCAAGGCGAAGCTCGCCGATGCGTGCGCTCTGGTCACGGCGGGCGAATTTCGCCTCGCGCCTGATCTCCTCGACGCGATGCCGAAACTCGGGCTGATCGCCTGTTTCACCGTAGGCTATGACGGGATTGATGTAGGCTCGGCGCGAACGCGAGGGATAGAGGTCAGCCACGCGCTTGATGCCAATCATGAGGATGTCGCCGATCACGCGATCGGCATGATTATCGCGCAGCGTAGGCGGATTGCCGAGGGTGATCGCATATTGCGCGCCGGGGGCTGGAGCGCGGACCGGAAGATGATCAGCCGATCGCTGGGCGGGGCGGCGATCGGGATCGTCGGACTGGGCAGCATCGGCCTCGCGGTAGCGCGCCGCGCCGAAGCGATGAACATGCGGATCGGCTGGTGGGGACCGACACCCAAACCCAGCAGCGCCTGGCCCCGCGCCGATACCCTCATGGCACTCGCCAGTGCCAGCGACATTCTGTTGATCGCGGCCCGGGCGCATGACGACAATGCCGGGCTGGTCTCGGCCGAGGTGATCGATGCGCTGGGGCCGCACGGTCTGCTCGTCAACGTCGCCCGCGGCCAGCTGCTCGACGAGGATGCGCTGATTGCCGCCCTGCGCGAGCGCCGGATCGGCGGCGCGGCGCTCGACGTCTATGCCACAGAGCCGACATCGGCCGCCCGCTGGGCCGATGTGCCCAACACGTTGCTCACGCCGCACACCGCCGGCGCCACGGACGCGGCCGTCGCCCGCATGACCCAGATGCTGCTCGCCAATCTGGCCGCCTTCTTCGCCGGTAGTCCGCTGCCTACGCCCGTGCGCTAGCGCCTGCGCGAGTCGGGCCTGTTACGGGGCCTTGGCGTCGCGCCGCTTCGCTCTATGATGCCGCATGGATTTCGATCAGCTCCTCATGCAATTCTTCGGCACCGAAGACATCGCCTCGCTCCAGCCCGATCAGCTTGTCGGGGGAACCGAGCGGCTGCGGCTGCAATTCGGGCTGGAGCGCGATTCGGGCCGGCGGTTCGCCTTATGGTCGCTGATGTACATGCTCGGCATTGCACCCGATCTGGATGTCGCCTTCAAGGATGCCGCCGATCGCGATGCCGCGCGCGATTTCATGGACATGATCGATCGCGAGATCGACGGCGAGGCGTGAACCCGGCCCCTGATCGCGCTCACCTGTAGCGCATCTCGTCCGCCAACAAGCGCACCAGATCGGCCGCCGGCAGCGCACGCGCCAGGGGCGCACCCTGCCCCGCCCATTGCGCACCATACCCCGGCTCGCCGGCCGCCTTGGCCGCGGCGTTGAGCGCCTTTCCGAGATCATAGGCGATCGGATAGGATGGAACGTCGGTGGCGGCGATGCCCGCGGCCAGCGCGGTGAACCGGTTGGCCAGGCAACGGGCGGGGCGGCCGGAAATGATCCGCGTCATCACCGTATGCTGCGCAGCATCGCTGAACAGCGCGTCGCGAAAGCCCTGATCGGCGAGCGATTCATCGGCCCCGATGAAGGCCGTGCCCAATATTGCAGCGGCCGCGCCCAGCTGGAGCGCAGCCCCTATGCCGGCCCCGTCCATGATGCCGCCCGCGGCGATCACGGGCACGCGCAACGTCCGCGCCAATATCCGCACGAGGATCGCCATGCCGATCCGATCGTCTGGCGCATCCGGATCGAATATCCCGCGATGGCCGCCCGCCTCATAGCCCTGCGCCACGATCGCATCGACGCCTGCTGCCGCGGCCAGGCGCGCTTCGGCAAGACTCGTGGCGGAGGCGAGAAGGACGATGCCCGCATCGCGCAGTGCCCGGATTCGCGACGGATCGGGCAAACCAAAGTGGAAGCTGACGACCTCGGGCTTTTCGGCAAGCAGCATCGACAGCATCGCATCGTCGTCGCGGAAACTCGTGTAGATTTCGGTAAGCCGCGCGGGGGGCGCACCCCGGATCGCTTCGAACTGAGGTCGAAAGCGATCGATCCATGCGGACGCGACCGCCGCATCGGCGGGTGCGGGCGCGTGGACGAAGACATTGACGTTCAACGATCGCGAACTGCGCGCGCGGACGTCGCGGATCATCGCACGAGCGCCATCGACATTCACGCCGCCAACGCCGATCGATCCCAGTCCGCCGGCTTCCGAAACCGCCGCGGCCATCGCGGGAGACGAGACACCCGCCATCGGCGCCTGGATGATCGGAAGATCGATCCGGAGCAGGCTGAGCAGATGCTGCGTAACGAGCGACGGCATAGGATCTCTCCCTTGCCGCGAAATAGCGATGCACCCGTACCGTTCAACCCCGGGAAGGCATTGTTGCGGCGAGCTGAGTGTTCGACGCCGATCGCCCGGCGGCCGTCAGATCGGGTAGATTAGCGAGTTGGGAATGAGATCATTGTCGAACACGCAGAATCTGCGCGCAAAACGCAGGCCGGCGGGCGTTTCGACCACCGTGTCGAGATAGACGCCGGTATTGAATATCTCGGCAGGCATATCTCGCTTCGTCCGAATCACGAGATAATTGGTTTCGGTCTCCAGGGCGCCGTCGCCCCGCGAGAGAATTCGCGTGGGGCTGAGGATGTGGCGCTGATAATAAGGCGCATGAAAGATCGTGCTTTCAATGCCATAATTTCGGTCGCGCATCATCGGCTTGCCGTGGAGGGACAAGGTGCTCAGCGGCAGGTTGCGATCCAGATTTTCGCGCGAAACAATCCGGTACCAAGCGTCGTCGGTGAAGAAATCCGGCCACTCGTCATATTTGCCTGCATCCACGCACGATGCATAAGCTGCGTACAATTCGATCAGTCGCTCTCTTTGCATTTCCTGCGCGGTCACAGCTCCATCACCTCCCGCCAATAACGATACATTCCGCGGATCAGCGTCTCGGTCACCGCGTGATCGGTTGGGCCAACGCCCGTGCCGTCGAGCTCGCACAGCGTGGCGAACGCCTTGTCCTGTTCGAAACCTTCCTGGCTGAACTCGATCACTTCGCCATCGTCGGCCGACACGAAGCCCGCCGGCCCGAACAGATTGGCCTGGCGCAGCCGCCTTTCGACCATCGCCGGATCATCGTCTGCGAAGCCGAAATGGGTCCAGATGAAGTCGAACGAACCGGGTCCGTTCGGTATGATCTGCCGGGTGGACAGCGAATTGACCTGCTGCTGGAAGATGACGTTTGGAAAAACCGTGGTCATGCAGACCGTATGTTCGCCCCACCATGGCTCGGCGACGATGTCGAGCAGCCGCATATCGTGCAGCTTCATATTGCTGCGATAGCTCGACACCCCCTCCTCAACATTGGCTGTCACCTTTTCGGGCCGACGCGAAAGCATTGCGGCATGCCGCCCCTTTGCATCGATCCTGAGCTGGGACTGGTTATCCGCACGCCACAGGCCAAAGGTGACGAACCAGGTGTGCAACAGGCCCGGATGATAGGGATCCTTGATGTTCTCCATCATCAGTTTCCAGTTTCCCGGAATCCGCTGACGCGAATAGCCATGGAGCACGAGTTCGCGTCCCGAGAAGGTCCGGTCGAAGCAGCCGAGGATCTCCGGGCCCAGATAATCCTCCAGACTTTCCACCCCATCATCGAAACAGGCGAAGACCACGCCGTTGCGGACCGCGACCTTCAGGCGATTGAGGCCATGGTCATCAAGCGCGAAATCGGCCGGCATACCGCCATTGCCTTTCACGCCGCGCTGAAACGGCACGCCGAGCAGCTTGCCGTCATAATTGTAATTCCACTGATGATAGGGGCAGACGAGCGTCTTCACCTTGCCCGTCCGTTCCTGACAGAAGCGCATCGCGCGGTGCGCGCAGCGATTTTCCAGAACATTGACCTCACCCTTGCGGTTGCGGATCATGATGACAGAGCGTTCGCCTACGCTCGTACGCTTAAAGCAACCCGGGTCGGGCACCTCGATTTCGAGCCCGACATAGCTCCAGTGCGGACCATAGAATATCCGATCGAGCTCCCGACGATAAATGTCGGCGCTCGTATAGACGTCCGAAGGAATCCGGCTCGAACCAGCGCTCGTCCACGGAGTGAGCAACTCTTGCATGCTGCGGCCTCTATCTAGCTTGTTGCGCCTGTCGCGGGACCATCATCGGGCTTTGGCGATGCGCGGGATGGTTTGCCGCATTCGGAGTCATCGACGGCCTTGGTCGATGATCATGAATAGCCGCTTTGATCTTGTGCTCCCCACTCATCGCATCGCTCTCTCCGGATCGCGTCTGACACGGCCCGCAGTTGCGCCCGAGGGACTCGGGGCGGATCGGCCAAGTCGATATATCCTGCCCTCAAATTTGATTTTACGCAATTCATTATTTATTATAAAAGACTCCTAGCAGCCGGATACGGGCCGACTCACACGTCAGAACGAGGCCGTTCCACCCGGTGCCAGACCGAAAACCACAACCAGAATCCCGCCGGAGAAGTTGATGAACATCCAGCTCGTGATCGACAATCGCCAGGTCGAAGCTGAAGGCGCCCGAACCTTCCAACGCCGCAACCCCGTCACCGGCAAAGTCGTCACCACCGCCGCCGCTGCCAGTGTCGCCGATGCCCATCGCGCCGCCGATGCCGCGGCCCGCGCTTTTGCCACATGGTCTCGCACCGGCCCGACCGAACGCCGTCGCATCCTGCTCGCCGCCGCCGACCGGCTCGAAGCGAAGATTGGCGAAATTTCCCAGGCCATGGCCTCCGAGACTGGCGCGTCCGGCCTTTGGGGCGGCTTCAATGTCATGGCTTCGGTCGGCCTGCTGCGCGAGGCCGCTGCCCTTACCACCCAGATCCAGGGTGAGACCATTCCCACCGACAAACCCGGCACCCTTTCGATGACCCTGCGGCAGCCTGTCGGCGTCATCCTCAGCATCGTGCCCTGGAACGGCCCCGTGATCCTCGCCGCCCGCGCGATCGCTTACCCCCTTGCCTGCGGTAATACCGTCGTCTTCCGCGGTTCCGAACTCAGCCCTGGCACGCATGCGCTGATCGCCGAAGCCTTTGTCGAAGCCGGCCTGCCCGATGGCGTGCTCAATTTCGTCGTCAATGCACCAGAAGATGCCCCTGAGATCATCGAGGCATTGATCGCCCACCCCGCCGTGCGCCGTATCAATTTCACGGGTTCGACGCGGGTTGGCCGCATCATCGCCGAAAAGGCCGGGCGCCACCTCAAGCGCTGCCTGCTCGAACTTGGCGGCAAGGCCCCGCTGGTCGTCCTCGACGACGCCGACCTCGACGGCGCCGTCAACGCCGCCATCTTCGGCTCATATCTCTTCCAAGGCCAGATCTGCATGTCGACCGAGCGCTTCGTCGTCGATGAGGCTGTCGCAGACGAGTTCGTCCGCCGCTTTGCCGAACGCGCCGCCCTGCTCCCCGCCGGCGATCCGGTCGACAATCCCGGCTGCGTCATCGGCCCCATGGTCGATGCCAGCTCGGGCAAGCGCATCAACGCCATGCTCGACGATGCCATCGCCAAAGGCGCCACCATCGCCACCGGCGGACATGCCGATGGCGTGACCATGCCGGCGACGATCGTCGATCATGTCAGACCCGGCATGACCATCTACGATCAGGAAACGTTCGGCCCCGTCACCACAATCGTCCGCGTCAGGGGCGTCAACGAAGCCATCCGCATCGCCAACGATACCGAATATGGACTGGCGGCCGCGGTATTCGGCAAGGATGTCGCCCGTGCCATCAACGTCGCGCGCCAGATCGACGCCGGTCACGTCCACGTCAATGGCGCGACCGTCCAGAATGAGCCCCAGGCACCTTATGGCGGCATGAAGAACAGCGGCTATGGCCGATTTGACGGTCGCGCGGTCATCGACGAATTCACCGAACTCAAGTGGCTCACGATCGAACCCGCCGACCAGCAATATCCGGTATAAGCGACCTGCTCGACGCCCCGTGCTGATCGGGATGGTCAGGACGAATTCAGTCGCGCTTCTCGGGATGTCCCCCCACGATCGCGCTGATCTTGTCGCACACCCTGCGCAATTTCCTCGCCGCATCGGGGCTTGTCTTTTCGGACCGCCCCGACGTGGTGACAAGAGTCGCGACGAGTATCGCGACCCCCTGAAGGTTGAGAATGGGATAGGCCTTCGCGTACAGGCCCGGGATCAGCGTTCCCCCCACTTCGGCCATTCCGTCGGCGCGGGCCTTTTGCCGGAGAGCCTCGATCTTCGCCCGATCGAATGCGGGGTCGCGCTCCAGTTCGGCATTTACGAGGTCTTCGGTCTCCTGCTCCGGGCGAAAGGCCAGGAAGACCTGTCCCGTCGCCGAGTGGAGAATCGACATGACAGAACCCACTGCCAGCGACGTGACCACCGGCGGCCGGCCGACATACCATCTTACGATCGTCGGCCCGCCCGGGCCAAGGACCGCAACCAGCACGGTCGATCCGGTGGCGGCGCAAAAGGCCCCGATCTCTTCGTCGGCAATCTTGTAGATATCGAGACGGGCCAGCGCACTCATGCCCAGCTTCAGCGCGGCGGGGCCGAGGTCATAGCTGCCATTGGAATTCTGCCGGACCATGCCGCTTTCGGCCAGACTGGCGAGATAACGGTGCGTCTGCGGCGGGGACAGACCGCATTTCCTGACCACCGCCGCAAGCGGGCTGGGCACGCCAAGATCCGCCAGCGCTTCGAGAACGCGCATGCCGATCTCGACCGACTGGATTCCCGCCCGCTTCTTAATTTCGCCTTCCGCAACCGCCTTCGTCATCTTCTCGTCCGGATCTCGACTGCGTCGCTCCGGAGAGCGCGATGTCATGAAAAACTGGCTTTAACGACTGGCACAGATGATCCCGCTTATAAAGCATATGTCTCGCCTCGCCGATCTGACCGGACCGTTGCCGCCCACTGCTGGCGCTATTGGGCCGGGATGGGCGGCGAGAGCACAGGCGCCATTTGTCGGACACCCTCGACAAAGTGATCGAGCACCATCCTTATGCGCGGCACATGGCGCGTGTCCCGGTGTACACCGAGCCAGATCCCCCGAACCAACCGCGCGGCCGACGCGGCAAGTTCGACAAGCTGATCGGATTCTCGCGCAAGGTAACAGGGCAGCATCGCCAAGCCATAGCCCGCGATCGCGGCCTGGAACTGGGCATCGCGACTATTGGCACGAAGCACGGATCGCGCCTTTGACGCGATGTTCGCCAGGTGCCGGGCCTCCGGCAGAAGCGCCAGATCGTCCTGCAATGTGACGACGGCATGATCGGGCGCCCCGCGCCCGAAATCCGGTGCGCCAGATGTCTCCAGATATTGGCGGCTCGCATAGAGCCCGAACGCCATATCGCCAATGCGGCGCACCACCGCCTCATGCTGCTCGAACGTCGCAAGGCGCAGTGCGATGTCGGCTTCGCGCCGCGACAACGACAGCGATCGTGTATCCGTGATGAGTTCGATCTGCAGTTCGGGCTGTTTGTCGATCAACGGTTTCAGCAACGGTATCAAAATCCGCGCACCGAAGGTTTCCACCGTCGTGATCCGCACTTCGCCCGCAATGCCCGCGTCCTCACCGGAAATCGCCCGTTCAATCGACAGAACCTCGGCCTCCATGCGCTCGACGTTGGCGAACACACGCTCACCTGCGGCGGTGAGTATGAAGCCAGTCGGCGTCTTTTGAAGAAGCCGGGCGCCGGCGCGATGGTGCAGCGCCTCAAGCCTTCGGCCCATGGTCGTCTGCGTCACCTTGAGCGCGCGTGCAGCCGCCGATAGATTTCCGTACCGCGCGATGGCGAGAAAGCTGCGCAGTTCATCCCAATCGAGCATCGGACGCATTCCTTACCAGCAACCATCAATGCATTTTTGCAGAGATAGTCATTCCTAAGCGTTCGCGCAGCCCGTGACTCCGTTACGATTTGCGACATCGGGAACGGCGACAGACTATATGAAAAACCATCGCATTCCTATCATCGCCAGACTTCCGGTACCGGGCTGGGGGTTACCAGCTCCACATTTTTGCATAGCCGGTGGGCGAAAGGTTCGAATAGCGCCGATGCGCGTTCGGGGCCATTTCAACCGTGCACTTCGGTGATGAACCGTTGTCCACGAAAGGAACCAATCCATGATCGACACTCGCCTTGCACCTTATGGCGCCCTCGCCCTGCGGGCCTCGTCCGGTTCGCTTTTCCTCGCCCATGCCGCCCTCAAGATTTTCGTATTCACGCCGGCGGGAACAGCAAAGTTCTTCGAAAGCGTGGGCGTGCCCGGCCCGGTCGCCTACCTGACGATCCTGGCCGAAGTGCTGGGCGGTACGGCGCTGCTGCTCGGCATCTATGCGCGTTACGTCGCCGTGGCGCTCAGCCTGATCCTGCTCGGCGCCATTGCCACCGTGCACATTCACAGCGGCTTCTTCTTCGATTCGCCCAATGGGGGCTGGGAATATCCGGCCTTCTGGATCGTCGCCCTGCTTGCGCAGGCAATGATTGGTGAGGGCGCATTCTCAGTCACGGGCAGCAAGACCGTTCGGCGCCAGGCAGCAGTCGCGGCCTGAACTCGGCTCGCCCTGCGGGCGCCGGAGTTCGGCGCCCGCAGCCAGATCCTGGAGATAACCGATGCTCCCTACCCTTTTTGTAAGCCATGGCGCGCCCACACTGCCGCTGACGGACGCGCCGGCCAGGACGTTCCTCACCCAATTGCCAACACTGCTCCCGGAAAAGCCGCGTGCCATCCTCATGATCTCGGCGCATTGGGAAACCGCGATACCCACCGCAAACGCGGTCGAGATTAACCGGACGATCCACGACTTTGGGGGCTTTCCGCGCAAATTGTACGAGATACAATATCTTGCACCAGGTGCCGAAGTGCTGGCGGAGCATGTCGGCGATCTCCTGGCCGCAGCCGGACTGCCAGGCCGGATCGACAGGCAGCGGGGCCTCGATCACGGCGCATGGGTGCCGCTCATGCTGATGTACCCCGATGCCGAACTCCCGGTTGCCCAGCTATCGGTCCAAAGTCAGTTTGGTCCCGCACATCATCTTGCACTTGGCCGGGCGCTCGAACCGCTGCGGCGCGAAGGCGTCCTGATCATCGGCTCGGGCTCGTTCACGCACGATCTGTCCCAGTTCCGTCTCTATCGGGAGGTGATCGCCCACCCCGAGCCCGAATGGGTCAGCGACTTCGCCAACTGGTTCGATCGCGCTTTGGCGGATGGGCGCACGTCGGACTTGCTCCGCTATCGACAGCTGGCGCCGCATGCCGGGCGGAACCATCCGACGGAAGAGCATCTGCTGCCGCTGTTCGTGGCGCTCGGCGCGGGTGGGCAGGATCGAGCGGCACGCCGCCTGCACAGCAGTACAACCCACGGTGTCCTGCGAATGGATGCCTATGCCTTCGGCGACGTGAATCGGCCGGGCTCGGGCTGAGCTCGCCGGCCGTTCGACCTGGGTCATATACTCCAGCGATCGATACCGCCCCGGCGCCTTCCCAACTGTGCGGGAGCCAGCCCGAGGAAGCGGCGCGCGATGCTTTCGATCGTCGCCCGATACCCCTTGGTTTGGTCACGGATTGCCGATGCGCAGGACAGGCTTGATGGTTTGGCCGGATTCGCTGTCCTCGATGGCCTGGTTGATGTCTGCGAAGTCGTAATGCTTGATGAGACGATCGAACGGGAATTTTCCCTGCCGGTAGAACTCGATCAGCGTCGGGATGAACGTGTGGGCGATGACATCGCCTTGGACGATGCCCATGATGCGCTTGGCCGGGATCATCACGCCGTTGACGTCGATCGGCACTTCGGTGCCCATCGGAGTGGCGCCGACGATGCCGCACGTTCCAAAGAAGCCGAGACAGTCGATCGCCTGGCGCAGCACGCGGCCTATGCCACTGCATTCGAGCGAGAAGTCCGCCCCCTTGCCTGTGATTTCCAGGATTTGCGCGACGGGATCGCCCTCAGCACCGTTGACCGCATGGGTTGCCCCCAGTTCGAGCGCAAGCGACAATCGTGCAGGATTGACATCGACCGCAATGATCCGGGTGGCCCCGGCGATCTTCGCTGCCATCACCGCTGCAAGGCCGACCGCTCCCGCACCAAAAGCGACGAACGACGAGCCAGGACGAACCTTCAATGCATTGAGCACCGCGCCCGATCCGGTCTGTAACCCGCAACCGAGCGGCGCCAGAATCTCGAGCGGCAGATCCTTGGGAACCTTGACCACATTGTGCACGCTGGCGATCGAATATTCCGCAAACGACGACTGTCCGAAAAAGTGATCATGTACCTCTTCACCGCCCGCGCCCGTCGCCGAGGTCGATCCGTCGAGGCGGCCGCCGCCGAAATTGATGGGCCCGACATGCTGGCAGTGTGCCGGATGCCCGGATTCGCACAGATAGCAATCGCCGCAATACATGTAGCTCATGATCACATGGTCGCCCGGCGCCACCGAGGTCACGCCCTCGCCCACGGCCTCGACCACCCCACCGCCTTCATGTCCAAGGATCGCCGGAAGCGGCGATTCGAATAGCTGATCGCGCACCACCATGTCGGTGTGACACACACCCGTGGCAACGATTCGCACCAGAATTTCGTCACGGCGCAACGCGCCCAGCGTCACCTGTTCGATGTGCAGCGGACCGCCCTTTTCCCGAACAACAGCCGCCTTGATCTTGCGCTCTTGGTTCATCGGATCACTCTCTCCAGACAATGCCTGATGCCGCCCGCACTTGCGCCCGATGCAATCACGGACGGATCGGCTAACGCGATTATCCTGCCCTCAAATTTGATTTAGAGCAATTAATTATTCATTGTAAAATATGTTGGTCTATCGTCACGGACGCGCCGGCGTTCGAACGAAGCCGTTGCGGGCAAACAATTTACATCGGACGGGAAGCCTTATCGCGACGCCCCATGCATCTTCCCGCATCCCCACGGGAAGGGCGGCCCGGCGAAAATGTTACAGCGTCGCGCGCGGTAAGACCCTTGGAACCTCCGATTCGCGGTCGCGGCCAGCCATATCGGGGAAAGATGTTGACGCCTTGATCTGTGCATTACACAGCTTGATCATTCGGCCTTCCGGCTTGGGATAAACGACCGGTCCGCTTCAGCCCGGCAAAATTGAGGATTCGAATTGGTGCAAGAGCGGCCTGCCTTTCCGATCGCCATGCTCCTGGGACTTTGCCTCGCGGAGTCGACCGTGACCTTCGAAACATCGATGATATACGCGGCCATTCCGACGCTGATTCGAACCTTCGGGGATCCGTTCCTGGCCGGGCAGCTCGTGGCCGTCCATCCGCTGATCGCCGCTGCAACCGCGCCCGTGGTGGGCCGGTTTGGCGACATGCGTGGCCGCAAGTCGATGATTGTCATCCTGCTGGCTGCCGCGCTGGCGGGATCTCTGCTCAGCGCTTTGTCTCACAATTTCGCACTCGTCATGCTGGGACGGGCGCTGCAGGGGCTCTCCGTCACCGTGTTGCCGCTTTCCATCGGATTGCTGCGCGAAACGATGTCGCGGGATCGGTTGCGGATGAGCATCGGCCTGCTCACGACGGCGCAAGGCGTGGGCTCCGCGCTCGGCCTTGTTCTGGGCGGCGCGATCGTCGACCATTTCAACTGGCAATTTCTATTCCTGGCCAGTGGCGTGCTGGTCCTGATCTCGCTGATCGCCTGCTGGCGCTATTTGCCCGCGACCAAACCCGCGGAGAAGGGCGCCCCCATCGACTGGATCGAGGGCCTTCTGCCGATACCGGGTATCGTGGCGGTGATGCTCGCGATCGGCATGATCAAGCAATATGGCGTATTTTCCCCGCAGGTCATGGCCACATCGGCTGCTGGCCTTGTGGTCATGTGGATTTGGGGCCGGCGCACGCTCGCCGCACGGGACCCCTTCATCAATCTCAGATTGTTCGCCGTGCGCGATTTCGCAATCTCGAATGCCGCCACGCTCCTGCTCGCCATGGGGACGATGCAGATCGTCTATATCGCCTCGACCTACGTTCAATCGCCGCGCTGGACCGGCGTCGGGCTTGGCCTGACCGCGATGGCCGCAGGCCTCGCCAAATTGCCGTCGCATGGCGTCACCGTGACTGCGGGACCGCTTGCCAGCTGGCTTGCGCTGCGGATCGGCCATCGCAAGACATTCGTCATGTCCTGCCTGATCGCGGCTTTGGGCTGGGTCTATGCGCTGACGCTGCCCGATAGTCTCGTGAAGATCATGCTGTTGCTGTGCGTCACCTCATACGGCACGACGATGGTGGTGACGGCCACCGCCAATGTCATCGTCGACGTCGTGCCGGAAAGAAGGACGAGCGAAGCTATCGGAACGATGGCGGTGATCCGCAGCATCGGATTGGCACTGGGAGCCCAGTTCATCGCGATCTCGCTTTCCAGCTTTACCGTGCTGTCCCCGGACGGCGGCGCGCATTTCCCGTCGGCGGACAGCTACCGGATTACGATGGGCTGGATAGCCGCGACAAGCTTTGCCGCAATGTTCGTTGCAATGTTCCTCAAGGGTGGCCGAAGGGATGTCACCGCGGAAGCGAATGTGCTCGCTGATTGAGGAAAAAACTTCCCCAGCGCTTCCCTATTTTGGGAAACCGGGAGGTCTTTGGGTCAGAATTGCTCTTGGAAAGCGACGCCGATTTTGACGGCGCCGGCTTGCCGTACAGGGCTTTGCGCGTGGCGTTGTCCATGGCTGGCACCGGCGGGTTCCCTTTGGGGGGAGTGCCGGTGCCGTTTGGGCGGTGGATTTTATCGAGCCATGAACCCGCCATCGACGATGATGGACTGCCCTGTGATGAAGGAGGCGTCGTCGGAAGCGAGGAAAGCGGCGACGGTGCCGATTTCGTGTGCCTCGCCCCAGCGGTTCATGGGGACCTTGAGGGTTTCGTTGATGAGCTGTTCGCCGCCGTCTGCGGCCTCGAAGAGGCTGCGGGTGAGTTCGGTCTTGATATAGCCCGGGCAGATGGCGTTGACGCGGATGTTCTTCTTGCCGTTGGCGATGGCGAGGGTCTTGGTGATGCCGATGACGCCATGCTTGGCGGCGGGGTATCCGGTGCCTTCGGGGGTCTTGGCCATCGAACCGGTGACGCCGGAGAGCGATGCGATGTTGATGATCGAACCGCCGCCGGTCTTTTCCATTTCGGGGATGGCGTGGCGGCATCCGTAATAAGGGGCCTTGAGATACATGTCGATCGCGCGGTGCCAGCCTGCGGCATCGTTGGCGTGGCGGCCGCCGGCACTGTTCACGAGGATATCGATCTTGCCATATTCACGCACGGTGGCGTCGACGGCGGCCTTGACGGCGTCGTCGTCGGTGGCGTCGGTGTGCACGAAGATGCCGGTGCCGCCTGCGGCACGGATGCCGGCGAGCGCCTCTTCGGCGCCGCGCTCGTTGATGTCGGCGATCACGACCCTGGCGCCTTCGGCGGCGCAGGATTCGGCCGACGCGCGGCCGAGGCCCGACGATCCGCCGATGATCAGGGCGACCTTGTCTTGCAGTTTCATTGGATTCTCCATGAAGATGTTAGGAAATTCAGGGTGGCCCGTACGGGCGCTACGATAGGCCGGAGGATCAGTCGAACATCGTCCGATCGATTTCGGGGCGGTAGCGCGGCGGACGCTTTTCGCGGAAGGCGGCGAGCGCTTCCTTGGAATCGGGGTGCCCGCTCATGCGGACGGTGGCGGCCTGCTCGAAGGCATAGCCGGTTTCGAGATCCATATTTTCGATGCGGTCGAGAATGCGCTTGGAGACGCGGACCGCGGTCGGGCTGTAGGCGGCGACGCGGGCGGCGAGCTTTTTGGCTTCCTCGACATGCTTGCCGGGTTCGGACAGGATGATGCATCCGCCGGCGGCGGCGAGGTCGCGCGCGGACATCGGCATGCCGGTGAAATACATGCGACGCACGAGCGGGAAGGGGGCGATGCGGGCGAGATGGCGGGCGCCGCCCATGACGCCGACGGTGAGCTCGGGCAGGCCGAAGCTGGCATCGGGATCGGCGACGACGAAATCGCACGAGCCCGACAGAGCGAGGCCGGTGCCAAGGGCTGCGCCGTGGATGGCGCCGATGACGGGGACTGCGCATCCCGAGATTGCGTAGAAGGCCTCGCGGACGCGCCACATCCGCTCGGTGCCGTTTTCAGGCGTCATGTTGGCGAACTCTTCGAGATCATTGCCGGCGCAGAAATGTTTGCCGATGCCGCCGAACACGATGACCTGCACGCCCTCGCCGATCCGGTCGACATGATTGAACAGCTCGGCGATCTCTATGTACATGTCGCGATCGACGGCATTGGCCGGGTTCCGGTCGAGCATCACGGTGAGGATTCCGCTGCTGTCGAGTTCGGTGCGCAGATATTTGAAGGATGGCATCGCGGTAAGGGTCTCCGTCATGGGTGGCGGGCGTCAGCGTCAGCTGTTTGCGCCTGCGGCATGTTTTGCGGCTCGGTAGCCGAAGATGAACGAGGCGCCGATGCTGGCGCCGGCGCCGGGATAGACGCTGCCTGTGACGCCGGCGGTGACGTTGCCGGTGGCATAGAGGCCGGGGATGATGCTTCCGTCGGCTTTTTCGACGCGTCCATGCTCGTCGGTGACGAGGCCGCCATAGGTGCCGACGTCGCCGGGATAGAGTTCGACGGCGTAGAAGGGTTTTTCGCCGAGCGTGCCGAGGGTTGGGCTGGGGCGATGGGTGGGATCGCCGAAATAGCGGTCATAGGCGCGTTCGCCGCGGTGGAAGTCGTCGTCGCGGTTGGCGGCGACGAAGCCGTTGAAGCGGGTGATGGTGGCGGCGAGGCCGGCTTTGTCGATGCCGCACATGTCGGCGAGCGCCTCGATCGTGCCGGCTTTCTTCATATAGCCGCTCGAGATCCATTCGGACGGCGTGTAGCGCGGCGGGGTCAGGGCCCAGGCGTAGCGGGTGCGGTGGCGGTTATCCATGATCGCCCAGCAGGGCACGGCGCCGGCTTTGTAGATGTTCTGGCCGGTTTCCATATAGCTGCACGATTCGTCGGTGAAGCGCTGTCCGTTTTTGTCGACGAGGATGAGGTGGGGCTTGGCGAGTTCGTTGGCGTGGATGCCCAGATTGCCGTTGGGCTGGCGCGAGGCGACGCACCAGATCGCGCGGTCGAGGCCGTGGGTGGCGGCGCCCAGCTTGATCGCGGTCTGCAGCATTTCGCCGGTGTCGCCGGGGTTGGAGGCGGTCCATTCGGTGAAGGAGGGCTGCGGTCCGAAGGCTTTGCGCATCTCGGCGTTGCGGGCGAAGCCGCCGGCGTTGATGAGCACGCCCTTGTTCGCGCCGATCCTGACGTCGCGGCCGTTGTGGCGGGCGATGACGCCGGTGACGCGGCCGTCTTCGGTGACGAGGTCGACGGTTGGCCATTCGGTGCGGATGTCGATGCCGGCCTTGAGCGAGGTGTGGAGCATCCATCCCTGGATGGCGGCGCCGCTGCCGGCATATTCGGTGCCGAGCAGGCGGATGCGCAGCATTCGTGCGCCGACCTTGAGGGCGGTGAAGAAGCCGGTGAGGGTGCGCGCGGCGAGCGTCATCTTGTGGCCTTCGACGCCCTGGACGGGGAGGCGCAGGAAGTTGCGGCGCAATTTGTCTTTCCAGGTGCCGAGCTTGGCGACGTCGAACAGCGCCATGCCGAGCGAGCGCCCCTGCGGCTGCCCGCCGGGACGTTCGTCATAATAATCGGGCCAGCCCCGGCAATAGACGAAGGGTATGCCCTTGGCGCGCAGCCAGTCGATCATCTTGGGGCCGGTGTTCATATAGGCCTGCTTGCGCGCGAGCGTCGAGCCGGGCTGGTCGGGCACGAGGCCCTGGAGATATTGGAGACCGAGTTCGGGCGAATCGGGGACCCCGGCCTCGGCCATCAGCGCGTTGCCGGGGATCCACAATATGCCGCCCGACATGGCGGTTGAGCCGCCGACCAGCGGTTCCTTTTCGAGGATGAGCGGGCGCAGCCCATGATCGAGGCAGGCGAGTGCTGCGCACATCGAGCCGCCACCGCTGCCGATGATTACGAAGTCAGCGGTTTCGTCCCAATTGCTCATCGTGTCGTGTCATCCTGATGGTGTTTCGAAATGCGCCAAAGAGCGCATTTCGAGGCGGCACCGGTCCACTCCAAATGCGCCAAAGGCGCATTTCACAAGCCCGCGAGATCCGCGGCGCGCATGAACAGGCGCTGCGGGCGGCCGGCCCATGCGAGGTCGAACATCGCGCGCTTGAGCCAGATGTGCGAGTCATATTCCCAGGTGAAGCCGATGCCTCCGTGCAGCTCGGTGCACAGCCGCGCGGTCTGGATATAGACTTCGGCGGTCTGCGCCTTGGCGAGGGAGGCGGCGTGAGCGGCTTTCTCGGGCAGGCGGGCGAAGGCATAGGCTGCATACCAATAGAGGCCGCGGGTCGGCTCGACCTCGAGGACGAGGTTGGCGAGCTGATGCTTGATCCCCTGGAATTCGGCGAGCTTGGCGCCGAACGCCTCGCGCACCTGCACATAATCGCGCGTCATCGCGAGGATCCGCCAGGCGCCGCCATAGGCATCGGCGGCGAGCAGCGCGAGCGCTGCATCCCACATGCGCTCGGCGCCGGCGGGGCCGTTGGCGAGCAGTTCGACGGGGGCCTTGTCGAAGTCGACCGAACAGATCGGCCGGGTCATGTCCATCACTTCGAACTGTTCGACGCTGACCCCGCCGGCTGCGACCTCGACGATGCCGAGCTGGCCGCCGGCGAGCCCGACCACCAGCAGCCCGGCCAGATCGCCGTTCGGCACGTTGCGCTTGCGGCCCGAGATGGTGGTGCCGTCGGGCGCCATCGTCCAGTCCTGCGGCGCCCAATTGTCGTTGGCGTCGGAGAGCGCGACCGAGCCGAGCAGTTCGCCGCTGGCCAGCCTGGGCAGGAGCCGGGCCTTCTGTTCGTCGCTGCCGCCTTCGACGATCGCGATCGTCGCCAGCACATGGCCGAGGAACGGCACGGCGGCGGCCGAGCGGCCGAGTTCCTCGGCGCACAGAGCGAGTTCGACCATCGACATGCCCATGCCGTCATATTCGGCAGGAACGATGAGCGCGGTCAGCCCGAAATCGACCAGTTCGCGCCAGGTTTCCGGATCCCAGCGGGCCTTGCCGTCGAGGACGGCGCGCACGCGGGGCTGGATGCGATCGGCCGCCAGGATGCGGGCGATCGTGTTCTGCAGCTCCTGCTCATCTTCATTGAGACGAAAATTCATCGTCCGGCCTCCGTGGTCGAACGGGCGTTCACGCCGACGCCATCGCGTGGCAGGCCGAGGACACGTTCGCCGATAATGTTGCGTTGAATGTTCGAGGATCCGCCGCCGATGGCGATCTTCATGCTCTGCAAGGAGGCATCGGCCCACTTGGCATTGCCCTTGAGGCCGTCGCGGCCTTCGCCGGGGGTGAGCATCATCAGGTCGTCGGCGAGCAGGTCGCGGGTCAGCCGGTCGAGCTCGTGCACCATATCGGTCAGATAGAGTTTCTGGAGCATCATATAGTCGCCCGAGGCTTCGCCGACGGCTTCCATCGACATGTCGCGATAGGCCGAATAGCGCATCGCCATGGCGCGGGCCTGCAGCCGGGCGATGTCGGCGCGCAGCGCCGGCTCCTCGAGTGCGGGCTTGCCGTCGCGGATGGTTTCCTTGGCGGTCTTGATCAGCCGGCGGATCAGCGAGTCCGCCCAGTTGATTCCCGAAAATGCTGCACGCTCGTAGCGCAGCAACATGCGCGAGACGGCCCAGCCATTGCCGCGTCCGCCGATGATCGCATCGAGCGGGGCTTCGGCATCGGTGAAGAACACCTCGTTGAATTCGGGCTCGCCCGAAATCTGCTTGATCGGGCGGATTTCAACGCCGGGCTGGCGCAGATCGAGCAGGAAATAGGAAATGCCCTTGTGGCGCGGGGCGATATCTTCCGGTTCGGTGCGGATCAAAGCGACCATGAACGGATATTTGTGTGCGCCCGAGCTCCAGATCTTCTGGCCGTTGATGATCCACTTGTCGCCGACCAGTTCGGCGCGGGTGCGCAGCGATGCCAGATCGCTGCCGGCATTGGGTTCGCTATAGCCCTGGCACCACTGATACTCGCCGCTCTTCGTCGGCGGGATCCAGTAATCCTTCTGTTCCTGCGTGCCCCATTCGAGCAGCACGGGAATCACGCGGCCGGTGCCCATGTGGACGGGCTCGGTCGGTGCGCCGTGCTTCTTGATCTCCTCGCGGATGATCTCGCCCTTGAGGAAGTCGAGCGATTGCTCGGATCCGCCATATTGCTTGGGGATCGCGCGGTACATGTACCCCGCTTCGGTTGCGCGCCTGCGGAATTCCTCCTTGCGCGCTTCCATGTCACCAAGCGATTCGGGCAGCGGCCAGTTCGCCTTCAGGAAGGCCTGAACCGCGGCGCGAAAATCTTCATTCTCCTGGGAGTAGGACAAGTCCATACGACCCGGTCTCCTCTCGACCTGTTTAAAACACGCAAAATCCACACCCCGGCCATCGCCGACATGATCGCGTATCACGCAATCGACGGTCGGGGATGTCGCCTCCCCTCTCTAGGGGGAGTCACACATGACTTCATGTGTCGGTCTGACTTAGCGGCCCTTTCGGCCCGCTTTGTCAATCGACCTGTGTGAGAATGCGCCTTTGGCGCATGTGCGGCACCGGCCCGCTCCCAACCCCTCAACCGAGCTGGATCGCCTTCATCTCGGCGAGCTGCGCGATCCGGTCGTCATCCATATCGAGCAGTTCTTTGAGCACCTCGCGGCTATGCTCGCCCATGCGCGGCGGATAACGGCGGACCGGCACGACCGCATCGCCGAAACGGATGGGCGAAGCGATCAGCGTCAGCTCGGGATTGACCGGATGGCCGGCCGGCACCACCGCGCCGTTGGCGACCACCTGCGGATCGGCCATCGCCTGGGTGATGGTGTTGACCGGGCCGCAGATCACGCTGACGCCGACCAGCGCATCGTACAGCGCCTGCCGTCCCCACTGGCTGGTCGCGGCGTTGATGATGGGCTGGAGCGCCAGGTAGTTTTCGACGCGGCGCGAGCGCAGGGCGAAGCGCGGATCGTCGAGGAGATGTTCGAGTTTGAGCACGGCGCACAGCTTGGCGAAATCGGCATCCTTGCCGGCCTGCAGCAACACCTGGCCATCGCGGCACGCAAACAGCCCCGAAGGCGCCGAGCCCTGTCCGTCATTGCCGGTGCGCAGCGGCACCGTGCCGCTCAGTTCGGCAACCATCGCCTGCATGCCCATCATCGCCATGCCGGCATCGAGCAGCGACACCCGCGCCCAATCGCCATGGCGTTCGCCTTTGGCCCGGCCGAGCAGCGCGGATACGACCGCGATCGCCGAATAGAGCCCGGTAAACATGTCGACGATCGGCACGCCCACCCGATTGGGCGGGCCATCGGCTTCGCCGGTCACGCTCATCAGCCCGCTCATCCCCTGGACGACGACGTCGGTTGCCGGCCGGCCGGCATAAGGGCCGGACTGTCCGAAACCGCTGACCGAGAGATAGACGATGTCGGGGCGCACCTTGCGCAGGCTGGCTTCGTCGAGGCCATATTTGACAAGCGAGCCGACCTTGAAATTTTCGATGAAGACGTCGCATTCGGCGGCCAGGCGGCGGATCAGTTCGACGCCTTCGGGGTGAGCGAAGTCGATCGCGATCGAGCGCTTGTTGCGGTTGAACGTCAGATAGGACGCCGATTCCGAGCCCGGCCCCTCGCGTCCGCCCAGGAAGGGCGGGCCATAGCCGCGGATGTCGTCGCCGGCCCCGACGCGTTCGATCTTGATCACATCGGCACCGAGATCGCCCAGCGTCTGCCCGCAGAACGGCGCTGCGATCAGCCGCCCCATTTCCAGAACCCGAACACCCTCGAGCGGGCCGTCAAGCTTGCTCATTCACACACCTTATCGCCAGACATTGTCATCGCTTGTGCAACCTATCGGCTTTCAGCGGCCGGTGAAATTGGGCGGACGCCGTTCGCCCAGCGCGGCCGCGCCCTCGCGATGATCCTCGGTCAGGAAGCTCAGCGTTTCGAGACCGAGCGACATATCGAGATGTTCGCCGGCCTGGCTGCGGATCCAGGCGCTCAGCGCGCGCTTGGTCATCGTGACCGCCGAAGGCGATCCTTCCATCAGGCGGCCTGCCCAATAATCGGTGCGCGCGTCGAGTTCGGCACGCGGCACCGCCTCGGTGACCAGCCCGATGCGCTCGGCTTCCCGGCCCGTCAGCAGATCGCCCGTCAGCAGGAAGCGCCGCGCGAGCAGCGGCCCGACGATATAGGGCCACAGCAGCGATCCGCCGTCGCCGCAGGCAAGCCCGACCTTGACGTGCGTGTCACCGATCTTGGCCTCTTCGGCCATGACGGTGATGTCGCAGCACAAGGCGATCGAGCATCCCTTGCCGACGGCATGGCCATTGATCCGGCCGATGATGGGTTTCTCGCATTCGAGTGCGCTGACGATCACGTCGCGCGCAAGCTGCATGCCATGATACCAATAGGCGTTGCGGCCCGCCTCGCTGTTGTCGAGGTGACCGCCGCCGCCGGCGCCGACGCAAAACACCTTCTCCGCAGCACCGGTGAGCACCACGACCCGCGTATCCGGATCATTGTTGACCTCGCGGAAAATGCGCGTGAGATCGGCATTGGGACGCTCTTCTTTGTCCATGCTGACCCACAGCACCGAGCCGCGACGCTCGACCCTGATCGCGTCGAGACCCTCGTACATCGCCATACCCCTTAGTTGGCGGCATCATGGATGCGGTGATTGCCGCACCATCATTTGCTTGACCAATCGTTTGCTTGGGCTGAAGCATTTACGGCACCGACCGCCACAGGACAATCTGCACACCATACCTTATTCGCCCTGATGGCATGCGATACTCTCACTTGCCGTCAAACCTCCCATGGCGTGAAGCGGGATTATACTCGTGCGGCTATTTCCATGATGGTCGCGCGAGGATGGAATTCGATCCGAGCCCCATGCCTGTCCGGGCGTTTGCGGAAAAAAATCTCCGCACGGCTCCGAAAAGTCCGGGCTCGCGTCCGGACGGCAGGCCGAAAACCAGAAGTGGCCCGGTCATGTGAGGATGATGGTTGATGCAGCTAGCCGAACGACTTCGCCAGATTCTGAAACTGGGCGCTGAAAGCTGGGCCCTCGAATTCGAGGGAACCCAGTTCAGCTGGGCGCAGCTCGAGGCGCTCGGCGATGCGATCGGGGCTGCGATCCGCGATGCCGGCGCCTGTGAGCATGACGTGGTGGGCTGGGCGGCCGAAAACACCCCCGGCGCGGTCGCGGCGATGGCGGGCCTCGTCCTGCACCACCACTGCATCGCCTTGCTCAATCCGCATATGGCGCCGAAAATCCTGGCGCAGGAAATCCGCGAGCAGCGTTTCCCGGTCATCGTCGGCAGCCGGCATTTCTGGGATATCGACGGCCTCGTCGATGCCGCCCGGACCGCCGGCACCGCCGGCCTGCTCGTCACCCTCGATGCGGCCGGCGGAACCGTCTCGGCGATCCCCGGCCTCGAAAAGCTGGTGCCCGGCCCGCACCGCGATCCGATGCCCGGCATCACCATCGAGCGGCTCAGCAGCGGCACGACCGGCCCGCCCAAGCGCTCGCCGCAATCCGAAGAGGCGATTGTGAGCGCGCTCGCGGTCGGCCAGCGCTCCGAAAAATCGGGCGGCGGGGAACTGCGCATCAAGAGTTCGCCGTCGATCATCTTTCGCCCGCTGGCGCATGCCGGCTCGTTCGGCGTCATGCTCGCGCTCTTTTCCGCGCGCCCGGTCGCGCTCCAGCAGAAATTCTCGATCGAGCACACGATCGACGCGGTCCGCCGCCACCGCCCGAAGGTGATGTCGCTGGTGCCCGCCATGATCCGGATGATCGTCGAAGCCGATGTGCCGAAGGAGGCGCTGTCGAGCCTGCTCGCGGTGCGCAGCGGCACCGCCCCGCTCGATCCGCAGCTCCAGGCCGACTTCGAGGAACGCTACGGCATCCCGATCCTCGTCGACTATGGCGCCACCGAATTCGGTGGGGCTGCATGCTGGACCTTGCCCGACCATAAGAGCTTTGCGGCCGCCAAGCGCGGCAGCGTCGGCCGCGCGGTGGCCGGTGCGCAGTTGCGGATCGTCGACCAGGAGAGCGGCGAGCCCGTCACCGACGGCCGGATGGGCATCCTCGAGGTCCAGGTCGAGAACAAGACCGATGGCTGGCTGGCGACCACCGACCTGGCAACGATCGACGAGGACGGCTTCCTGTTCATCCGCGGCCGCGCCGACGACGCCATCATCCGCGGCGGCTTCAAGGTGCTGCCCGACGAGGTCGCCCGCGTGCTGCGCCGCCACCCGGCCGTCCAGGACGCCGCCGTCATCGGCATCCCCGACGACCGCCTCGGCCAGGTGCCGGTCGCGGTGATCGAAACCCGGCCCGGGCACACCGTGCCCGGCGAGGCCGAGCTCAAGCAGCTCGCCCGCGAGCATCTCACCCCCTATCAGGTGCCGGTCGCCTTCAAATTTGTCGACCAGCTTCCGCGTACCGTTTCGATGAAAATCAGCCGGCCCGACATATTGGCCATCGCAAAGGGCTGACACTGCCGGCAAACACCGCGCCAGGGCCCGACAAAACACATTCAAGGAGAAGTTCCATGTCCACCGCCGCCACCACGAAGCCCCCGGCCGAGATCGACAATGCGAGGATCACGGACGAGGATATCGCGCGCGAACGCCGGCAGATCGGGGTCTCGCAATATGAGCATGGCCCTTGCTTCAACCGGCTCGTGTCGGACGACGGCATCCGGCATTTCGCCTTCGGCTTCGTGGCCGACGACAATCCGCTCTGGCACGAGCCCGATTATGGCCAGACGACGCGCTGGCGCGGGCTGATCGCGCCGCCGCTCTTCCTGACCACGGCCGGGATCAACGAAACCCCCAAATATGACACGCCCGAGCTGAAGGCGCTGTTCAAGGGTCTGTACCGCGGCGTCGGCCGCTACAATGTCGGTACCAACTGGGAGCTGTTCCGCCCGATCCGGCCCGGCGACGTCATCTATCATGACAGTGCCGTCTCCAAGGTCGAGGTGAAGCAGCAATCCTCCTTTTCGGGCGCCCGCACCGTGCTCGATACGATCCGGCACCTCTATGTCGACCGCGACGGCGTGCCGGTCGCGGTGCGCTACGAGAATTTCATCAATGCCGAGCGCGGCGGTTCGAAGAAGGTCGGCAAGCACGCCAAGACCGAGCGCCACGTCTATACGCCCGAAGAGATCGCCAAGATCGACGCATATTATGCCGCCGAGGAAATCCGCGGTGCCACCCCGCGCTGGTGGGAGGATGTCGCGGTCGGCGATGCGATCGTGCCGATCGTCAAGGGGCCGCTGTCGACGCTCGACATCATCTCGGCCCATGTGGGCTGGGGCCTTGGCACCACCTATGGCGCGGGGCCCCTGCGCTACAACTGGAAGACCCGCCAGAAGCTGTCCGGCTTCTTCAGCGACGACAAATATGGCGTTCCCCAGTCGATGATCCGTCTCCACTGGGATCCGCAGCGGGCAGAGGAGCTGGGCCTGCCGGCCCCTTATGACTATGGCCAGATGCGCTCGAACTGGATGACCCACGCGATCACCAACTGGATGGGCGACGATGCCTGGATCGCGGGTCTCGCAACGCAGATCCGCAGCTTCAACTTCCACGGCGATACGACGTTCATCACCGGCGAAGTCGTCTCGAAGAGCGCGCCCGGCGAGCTGTGCGCGGCGGTCCTGTCGATCACCGGCACCAACCAGCGCGGCGAGGTCACCTGCACCGCGACCGCGACCGTGCGGCTCCCCTCGCGCGCGGAAGGGCCGGTCATGCTGCCGCAACCCGATGTCGATCTGCGCGCGCGCGGCGCCAAGCTGATGGCGGACGCGGCCGAACGGATCAAGGCCGCCGGCAAGGGCCGATAGGCCGAAAGGATCGACGGGCTCCCGGATCGGGCCCGCAAAGGCGCTGTGCGCCGCCAGTCCGGGTGCATCCGTCGGATATCTCCTTCCGGCGGATGTCCCCGCGTGTCCCATGCTTGACAAGGTTCGCCATTGAAGATCAAAGCGGCCCTGCTCCCGGCAGTGGTCGCAAAAATAGTTGGGTATCCCAGGATGAACCTCAGTCTCGTACGCATCCAGCGGTTTGTCGCCGTCGCGGAGCATCTGTCCTTCACGCGCGCCGCGACCGTCCTGAGGATCGACCAGCCATGGCTGTCCCGGCAGATCATGCAGCTCGAGGATTATCTTGGCATCATGCTGTTCGAGCGCAGCGGATCGCGGATCACCCTCACCCCCGAAGGCCAGGAATTTTACGAGGTCGCGCGCGAAATCGAGGTCGCAGCCCAGCGCATCCGCGACAAGGCGGTCGAGATGACCCGCCGGCGCAAGTCCGAGCTGATGATCTGCGTCGCTTATACGACCTTCTCGCTCGAAGGCCGGGACCGGCTGCTCGAAAAATACGCGACGATCCGCCCGAACGTGGCGGTCAATATCTCGGCGTCCGAATGGACCGACGATGTCGTCGAAAAGGTCAAGTCCGGCGAAGTCGATTTCGGGATCGCCTTTGGCCCGCTCGATGATCCGAAGGTCGAAACCTGCGAGCTGCAGCGGCTCGACCTGACCTTCGCCATCCCCCAGGAAAACCCGCTGGCCACCCTCTCGCCGCTCCGGCTGAGCGATTTCGCAGGGCAACCCCTCGCGATCGCGATCAAGGATGCCAAGAACATGACCTCGGCATCGCGCTACTCATGGATATTGGACGTCGGCGCCGTCCCCGTCCATGTGCCAGAGGGACGGCGCTATGTGCTCGATGTGGCCAAGCAGAAGCGGCTGTGTGTCGCCTGCTATGCGCCGACAGACATCGTCCCTGACGATTTCGTCAGGCGATCGGTCGAGGATGTCCTGCCGCCGTTCAACCTGCTGCTCATCCGCGCCAAGCGCATCATGTCGCCTTCGGCCGAACGGTTGTGGCGCCTCGCCCAGGAAGCCAATGGGAAGCCCGCCGAGCCGGCCACGCCGGAGGCATAGGGGTTTTTCGGTTTAGGTAAGCGGCACCAGCCCCTCAGGCCGCGCTCCATTCGCCTTCGAGCTCGGCGATCTGAATCCTGACGCTTGACCGGTCGAAGCAATCGCCGCTCGGCATGTCCGGCGTGCCGTTGCGCTTCCCGAATTCGGCAAGCACATCGTGCGGCCGATCGGTATCGAGCTCGAATATGGCCATGAAGCGCGCAGGCTCGTCCGCGCCGCCGGCAAGCTTGAAGCGCTGCGCCGAGGCAACCCCCGGCACGCGCATGATGTCGGGAAAATGCTGCACACGGCACCATTCGCTATAGTCCGCACCGCGCCCCGGCAGGGCCTCGCTGGTGACGATCAGCCGATATTTTCCCATAGCGCCAGTCTCTCCTTTTTCATGTGCTCAGAGTCCATTTGGAAATGCGCGAAAGAGCGCATTTCGAGGCGGCACCAGCCCGCTCCCCCACCCGGCCACCCAACGGCAGTATCATATGGGTGGCCGGGTGGGGGAGCGGGCTGGTGCCGCAATGCGCCGCAAGGCGCATTTCAAAACGCGCTTTCGTCATTAGTCTGCAAACGCCGCGCAAATGCTTGCTTGCGCGCCGCGATCTGCGCCGCGCGCGCCTGCGCGTCCATCCAGATGGTATCGGGGGGCAGGGCGCCGCGCAAATCGTCGATGCCGACGATGCGCGCTGCAAGGCCGGGGCCGTCCTGGACCGGGGTGGCAGGCAGGCCCTGCCAGCGCTGCATCATCATGACATAAGCGAAGTCGCCGCAATCGAGCCAGTTGGCGACCCCCGGGTCACGCCGCGCGATGACCGCGCGGATGCGCCCGTCGCCATCGACCGCGCACTGCGCGCGCGTGAGGCTCGAGCTGATCCGGTCCGCGTCGAGCGACTGGAACAGCCAGTTGCCGAGTTGGATCGCGACATAGGCCGCCCCGCCGGGGGCATAGTCGATGATCGCCGCATCATCGGGCCCGAGATGGAAATAGCCGCGCCCGATCGCCTGGGTGACGAGGCCGCCGGTCCCGCGATTGGCGGGCAGGAACCGCCAGCTGTTGATCGTCATGTTGATGAAGGTGGACTGGAACCAATAATATAAAGGCACGTCCTCGCGCGCGCGGATCATCGCCTGTTGCGCCATGTCGTCGCGCGACAGCGGGGCGGCGGCGGCGGCTCCCAACCGCTCGATCGTCAGGTCGAACGGGGTCTCGCGGGCCCAGTCTTCCATCGAATCGCGCACATAGAGGAATTTCACATGGGGGGCCGTGGTCATATGATTGCGGCGGCCGGCCGCCGGCTGATCGTCGATGGTGATCACGAACGAACCGTCGGACGCCCGCTCCAGCGCGTGACTCTCGATCGTCTGGATCGTCACCGACGTGCCGTAATCGCCGACCAGCGTGAACGAGACATTGGCCGGCTCGCATCCGATGACCCGGCCGGTCACGCGGTAGCGGGTGCCATGGGCGACCCCGGCCAGGCGATAGCAATTGTCGGGATTGTCGCCGCCGGTCCGCGCGCCCGGAACATCATGCCCGTGCCAGCGATAGGCCGGCATGAAATTGCGCACGAAGCGCGGATGCTGGCCGTCGCTCGCCGCCGCCTTGAAGATCCAGTTGACCATATATTCGTCGAGCGCGCGCTCGACGAACGGGTGCACCTCGTCGGGCATGCGATCGGCCCAGCCATTGTGCCACAGCCGGCCGACATGCGCGCGCGCCGCCTGCACCCGTTCGTCGGCCCACAAGGCGATGACATCGCGCTCGGCGGCAATCTGCCCCGGATTGTCGATCGGGTTGATCATGTCCGTCGCTCCCGGGCGATACCGTGCCGGTCGATATAGGCGCCGAAGCCCTGCTCGATATCGGCTTCGGTGAGGCCGAAATCGGCCAGGCTGTAGCTGCGCGCCGGCCCCTTGCCGTGCCGGTCGGTCTTGAGGTGGCTGGCCATGGCGGCGGTCGTCCGGGCGCTGACCGGCAGGCCGAATGCCGCATAGAGGCGTTCGGCTTGCGCGATCGGATCGGCGATCAGCTCGGCATAATGGATATCGACCACCCGGATCTGCGGATGGGCGGCGCGCCAGGCCTCGAGATCGTTCAGGATCCTCGACCACCGTGCCACCAGCGCCGGCCCCAATGCCTTCGCGTCGACGCTGTCGTCCGATGCGAGGCTGTAAAGCTTCATGTAGAGGCTCGCCACCGACGGGATGACCTTGCCGGGATCGCGATGGTTGAGGAAGATCCGCGCATCGGGAAAGGCCCCGGCCAGCGCATCCATATTGATGACGTGCGAAGGCGCCTTCAGCAGCCAGCGTCTGCCGGGCTGCGCGGATTGCAGGCTCTGCATCATGCCCTTCTGCCAGGCATAGCTATCGTCTATCCCCGCCTTGCTTGTGGCCAGCGCGCCGAAGGCCGGCGCGTTGTAGAAGGCCCCCAGCGGCATCCCGCACGCGCCTTCCTGGAGGAAGACGCATTCCTCGGGTGCGGCGGCGGCATAAGGATGGATCGCGGTGACGTCGGCGGCGGTGAAGCCCTGAAAAGCGAGGATGCGTTCGTAAAGGCCGGTCCGCTCCGCTTCGTCGATAGCGCCGGCGCCCGGCGGCGGGACCGGGATGGCCGCCTGCGCGGCGGTGGCGACGCGATTGTCGGGATCGCAGGCGAGCAGGCCGTGGAGAAAGGTCGTACCCGCACGCGGCATGCCGGTTCCGACCAAAGGCGCCGCGATCGGCGGCGCGCTGTCCATCCTGCCGTGCCAGTCGACCTGGCGAAGCCGCGAACAGAGCAGCACATGCAGCCGCGAATGCGCGCGCGTGGCACCGGTGGCATTGAGTTTGGCCTCATTGCCGAGCGCCTGGCACAGCGCGGACAGCCGCTCGCGAAACCGCAGCTCGGCCCAGCGCGTACCGCCCCAGTCGCCAAGCCCGGTCGCCTGCTCGGCGTCGCGCAGCAGCCTGTCGGCGGCAAAGGGCGCCGCAAAGGGCGCAAGCGCCGCCCCATAGATCAATTCGAGTGAAGACACCCCACGCACAACCTCGCCCCGTCTATTCTTATCGGGGCGATGCTATCATCCGCTTTGCGCCGGACAGGGGCGAGAGATTCACATCCGCATATGTCATCGCGTTTTTTGGTTTAGGCGGCACCAGCCAGTCGCAGGTGAACAGCGCCCCGCGCTGTTCAGGTCATGCCGGGGGCATGACCGACCGGCTACTCCCCCACCCGGCCACCCAACGGCAGTATCATATGGGTGGCCGGGTGGGGGAGCGGGCTGGTGCCGGACCGACGAAAGTCGGAAAATCAGCCTCAGGCTGCGACCGGCTCCCGGATGGCGGCGGAGAGCCGCTGCCGGATGATGGTTTCGGCATCGCGGACGATGCGCTCGACGAGCTCCTGGCAGCTGGGCACGTCATGGATCAGGCCCTGCACCTGTCCGGCGGTGATCAGCCCGTGGTCGAGGTCGCCGGTCTCCAGCGCGATGCGGCCTTTGGCGCCGAGCACGAGCTCGCGCACATCCTCGAACACCGCGTTCGGATCCCTGAGGATCTCGGTGACCTGGTTGGAGACGCTGTTCGCCGAGACGCGGGTGGTGTTGCGGAAGGCACGGAAGATGAGGCGGGTCGCGCGTTCGTCATTGGCGACGATGAAGCGTTTGACATTGTCGTGGACCGGGGCCTCGCGGGTGGCGATGAAGCGCGTGCCCATGTTGATGCCGTCGGCGCCGAGCGCGAGTGCCGCGACGAGCCCGCGCCCGTCGCCGAAGCCGCCGCTCGCCAGCATCGGGATGCGCAGCTTGTCGGCGGCCGCCGGGATCAGGATCAGGCCGGGAATATCGTCTTCGCCGGGGTGGCCTGCGCATTCGAAACCGTCGATCGAGACGGCATCGACGCCGATCCGCTCGGCCGACAGCGCATGGCGGACCGCGGTGCACTTATGGATCACGACGATCCCGTGCGACTTGAAATCCTCGACATGCTCCTGCGGATTGTTGCCGGCGGTCTCGACGATCCGCACCCCGCTTTCGATGATCGCGCGGCGATATTCGGCATAAGGCGGCGGGCTGACCGAGGGCAGGAAGGTCAGGTTGACCCCGAACGGCTTGTCGGTCATCGCGCGGCAGCGATCGATCTCGGCGCGCAGCGCATCGGGGGTAGGCTGGGTGAGGCCGGTGAGGATGCCCAGGCCCCCGGCATTGGAGACCGCGCTGGCCAGCTCGGCACGGCCGACCCACATCATCCCACCCTGGACGACGGGATGTTCGATCCCCAGCATATCGGTGATACGGGTCCGCAAGGTCATTTGGGTCAGCTCCTCTGGCCGAACACGGCCGGGCGCTTCCCGAGGATCGCCCGCAGCCCTTCGGCATAATCATCGGTCCGTGCGCACGTCGCCAGGCTGTCGGCTTCGGCGGCGACGGTCGCGTCGATATCACGCGCAAGCGCGCCTTGCAGCAGGCGCTTGGTCTGCTGCTGCGCGACCGGGGCGCCGGCGGCTAGCTTGCGCGCCAGCGCCATTGCGCGGGCATCGAGCTCGGCATCGGGCACGACCCAGTTCACCAGGCCCAGGGCCAGCAGCTCGTCGGCGCCCATGAGCTCGCCGAGCAGCGCCACCTGTGCGGCGCGCTTCATCCCCACCTGGCGCGGCAGGAAGTGGGTGGCGGCACCGTCGGGGCTGATCCCCAGCGTCACATGGGTGAGCCCGACCTTGGCGGTCTCCGACACGATCGCGAGGTCGGCTGCGAAGATCACGCTGGCGCCGACCCCGACCGCGAAACCGCGCGCCGCGACGATCACCGGCTGCGGCAACCCGCTGATCAGCGCGCTCAGCGCGCCGGCGCCGGCGGCCCGCCGCTTCATGTCGGCGGCGCGGTCCTCGGGAGACATTTCGAGACCCAAGCCAAACGCCTTGACGTCGCCGCCGGCGATGAAGGTCTTGCCCGCGGCCTGGAGCAGGACGACGCGCACGTCGCGATTGTCGCGCAGGCTCTCGAGGAACGCCATCAGTTCGCCGCGCACTTCGGTCGACATGGCATTGCGCGCGGCCGGACGGTTGATCGTGGCGGAGGCGATGCCGTCACCGATCGATGTGATCAGCTCGCGCTCGTCATTCGTGGTTGCCGTGTCCACAGCCGTCTCCCGTCCTTGCCTTGTCCTGTGGTCGCCGGGCGCTTCACAGCGCCGCGGCGAATTCCTTGAGCATGGCCTTGGCGATCACCACCTGGAGGATCTGCGTCGTGCCCTCGTAGATGCGGTAGACGCGGGTATCGCGGTAGAAGCGCTCGGCTTCATATTCGGCCATATAGCCGGCGCCGCCATAGATCTGGACGCAGCGGTCGGCGATGCGGGTGGCGGCCTCGCTGGCGAACACCTTGACGCAGGCGGCCTCGGTCGAGACGCGTTCGCCGCGTGTGGCCGCGCGGGTGGCGTCGCGCAGCATGCATTCGCCGGCGTAGAGCTCGATCCGCGAATCGGCGAGCATCGCCTGGATGAGCTGGAAGTTGGCGATGGGTTCGCCAAACGCCTTGCGCTCGGTGGCATATTTCAGCGCCGAGGCGAGGATGCGGCGGCTATAGCCGAGTGCGGTCGCAGCGACGCTGAGCCGCCCGCCGTCGAGCGCCTTCATCGCGGTCTTGAAGCCCTTGCCCTCGACCCCGCCCAGCAGCGCCGAAGCCGGAATGCGCACATCCTCGAGGATGACGTCGCCGGTGATCGCGCCCTTCTGGCCCATCTTCTTGTCGTGCTTGCCGACCGAAAGACCCGGCGTGCCGGCGGGGATCAGAAAGCCGCTGACATGGCCGTTGCTCGGCAGGTTTTCCGCCGAGGTGCGGGCCATGACGATGAAGAATTCGGCTCTGGGACCATTGGTGATGTAGCGCTTGGTGCCGTTGAGCACATAGAAGTCGCCGTCCTTGACCGCGCGGGTCTTCATCGCGGCGCTGTCGCTGCCGCTGTCGGGCTCGGTCAGGCAGAAGCTGGCGATCGCGCCTGCGAGCAGCTTGGGGAAATATTCGCGGCGCTGTTCCTCGGTCGCATCGAGCTTGAGCGCGGTCGTGATGATCCCGGTGCTGATCGCCATTGCCGAGCGGAAGGCGGGTGCCGCCCAGGCGATTTCGAGGATGATCTCGATATATTGCTCGATCGAAAGCCCCGGGCCGCCATATTCGGCCGGCACGGTGAGGCCGAACAGCCCCATGTCGCGCATCTCGGCGAGGATGTCGTCGGGAACGAAATCCTCCTCGAAGGCGCGTGGTTCGGCAGGCACGAGCCGCTCGCGCACGAAACGCCGCAGCATATCCAGGAACGCCTCGAAGGCTTCGCTGTCCAATCCGGTTTCAACCATCTGCAAGCCCCACGATCGCGATTGCACTGACATTCTGGCTCGGCATGCCGCCAAGATTATGGCTGAGCGCCAGGCGCGGCGGCGTGCTGCGCTGGCGGTCGCCGGCGCGGCCGAGCAACTGGAGGTAGTTTTCGTAGATCATCCGCAGCCCCGAGGCGCCGATCGGATGGCCGAAGCATTTGAGCCCGCCGTCGATCTGGCACGGGATGCGGCCGTCGGCGTCGAAATCGCCGTTCAGCACATCCCTCCAGGCCTGGCCCTCATCCGACAGGAACAGATCCTCCATCGTCACCAGCTCGGTGATCGAGAAGCAGTCATGGACCTCGGTGAGGCTCAGCTGCTCGCGCGGGTTGGTGATCCCGGCTTCGTCATAAGCGCGCTTGGCGGCGACCCGGGTAGGATGGAAATAGGCGCCGTTCCAGCCCCCGGCATGCTGCAATTCCCAGCCATTCGAGCCGGCGATCTGCAGCGCCTTGATGGTGACGAGATCGGTCTTGCCCATCGCGCGGGCGATTTCGGGGGTGGTGACGATCGCGCAGGCCGCGCCGTCCGAGACGCCGCAGCAATCGAACAGGCCCAGCGGCTCGGCGATCATCGGTGCGTTGAGCACGGTATCCATGTCGACGGCCTTGCGCAGATGCGCCTTGGGGTTCTTCGCGCCATTGGCATGGCTCTTGACCGAGACATGCGCGATCGCGCGCTTGAGGTCGTCGCGGCTGACATTGTGGGCCGCGCGATAGGCCGACGCCACCTGCGCGAAATTGCCCGGGGCCGAGCCGGTGACGCCGACCATGTCGAAGGTGGTGCCGCGGGTGCGCACCGGCAGCCCGCCATAGCCGGTATCCTTGAGCTTTTCGACGCCCATCGCGAGCGCGATGTCGGCAGCGCCGCTCGCCACCGCATAGACCGCGCCGCGAAAGCTTTCGGTTCCGCTCGCGCAGTAATTCTCGACCTTGGTGACGCCGATATTGGGCAGCCTGAGCGCGATCGACAGCGGCAGCCCGGACGGGCCGATGTTCATCGCATCGAAGCCCACGCCCATCCATGCCGCATCGATCTGGCTGACCTCGATGCCAGCGTCGACGATCGCTTCCTCGAAAGCCTCGACCATGAGGTTGTCGGCGTCCATGTCCCAGCGCTCGCCGAAGCGGGTGCAGCCCATGCCGAGGATTGCGACTTTATCCTTGATGCCTTTTGCCATGTAATGACTCCTCGGCGCCGTCAGCGGACGGGCGCGGCCTTCCAGAAATATTTGACGAAGCCGCGTACGTCGTCGACGGCCTTGATGCGGAAGACCATCTGCATGGCGCAGCCCACCTCGACCTCTTCGGTGATGTCGGCGAATTCGAGGGTCATGCGACCACCGCCTTCGAAATCGACCATGCCGTAATAGAGCGGGGGGCTCGGGCTGTAGGTCAGGCTGTCGGCGGTGACCGTCACGACGTGCGCCGGGATCTCGGCCAGCGGATAATCTTCCTGGGTGTGCGATGCGCGGTCATTGGGATTGACCGAGATATCGGACTTGGGGAATTGCACCGTACCGGTCTTGGTGCAGCGCCCGCCGACCAGGCCCATGACGGCCTTGCGGTGACGCCACAAGGTCGTCGACGGCTGCTTCTGGTCCTGTTCCGCGCGCATGCCCTTGTCGAGATCGACGAGCCCGCGATGGGCGAGCCAGCGCAGGTAATTGTCGTCCTTATGGCCGCGCGCGAGCGATCCGGCGAGCCCACGGCCGGGTGCCGCCTTCGCGATCGCGTCGGTGGCCTCGAGCAGGATGAGGTCGGCGCCCTGGCCGAAGCCGAGGACGAGGATCTTCTCGCCGGGCTTGGCCTTTTCGAGGGCGGCGACCAGCATCACCAGTCCATGCGCGCTGCCGGCTTCGCCCAGTTCGGCCTGCAGCGTGTCGGCGACGGCGTCGGCCCGGATCCCCGCGGCCTTGGCGAGCGCCTGGGGGATGCCCTTGCCCGCGATCGGGACGAGGAAGCGATCGATCGTCGCCGGGTCGACCGCCATCGCGGCGAGCCCTTGCTTGAGCGCGCGGCCGGCCAGTTTCGTATGGCCTTCCTCGCGGATCCAGCGCGCCTCATAGACATAATCATAGTCCCGGCCCGTCGCACGGTAGTGATCGACGAAATCGGCGGTCAGGCTATAGGCGCCGAGAAAGCGGGCGATGACGTCGCCGGTGCCGACCAGCAGGCCGGCCGCGGCATCGCCGCAGATCAGCTCGAGGTCCGAGGCCGGGCAGGTCTTGCGCATCTCGGCGGCGAGGCACAGATGCGGGGCCTGCCGTCCGGCGGCGGCCTCCAGCGCCTGGCGCAGCGCCGAGACACCCGCCCGCTGGCTGCCGGTGATGTCGAGGGCGGCCACGCCGTCGGGCAGGTTGAGCGCTTCCTTGACGATGCCCGAATTGAGCCGGTCGGCGAATGGCAGCGTGGTCGAGGCCAGCGACAGCGAGCCGATGGCCGCACGGTCGAATCCGGTCAGCGTATCGCGGGCGGCCTCGACCGCCATCGTCACACTGTCCTCATCCCAGTCACCGATCGCGCGCTCGCCTTTGGCCAATCCCTTGAGGCCGGGGGCGAACCAGGCGTTGCCCGCGTAGATTGCGGCGCGTTGCAGCCGCTTGCGCGGCACATAGGCGCCGATCGAAAGGATGCCGATATCGGCCATCATGCGAACTCCACATAACCGTTGTTCAGGACGACCAGATCGCGCTCGACCACGCTCGAGCGGTAGGAGGCACGCCCCTCGCTTTCGCGCCAGATGTCGGTGCGGATCGTCTCGCCGGGGAAGACCGGGCTTGCGAAGCGCGCGTCGAGCCGCTTCAGCCGGGCCGGATCATTGCCGCACAGCGCCGCCAGCACCGCGCGGCCCGCCACGCCATAGGTGGCCAGCCCGTGCAGGATCGGGCGATCGAACCCGCCGGCTTTCGCCACCTCGGGATCGATGTGCAGCGGATTATAGTCGCCCGACAGCCGGTAGATCATCGCCTGGTTGGCGGTGGTTTCCAGCGTGACGCTCTCATCCGGCGCCCGGTCGGGGAGCGGATGGGGCTTGCGCTGCGGTTCGGACGAGCCGCCCCGGCCGCCATCGCCGCGCAGGAAGCTGCTGTTGCGCACGGTGGCGACGAGCGTGCCCGCGGCATCGCGGATCTCGCGCGTCACATAGCAGACCGTGCCCTTGTCGGCACCCTTGTCGAAGATCGGCCCGAAGGTCGTGCTTCCCACCAGCTCGCCTTCGACGGGCAGGGCGCTGTGGATTTCGACGCTGGTTTCGCCGTGCAGCACCTTGCGCCAGTCGGCGCCCAGGTCGAAATCCTTCCAGACGAAGCCGGGATAGGCCAGCACCGTCGCCATCGTCGGCAGGACCTTGAGCCCGTCTTCATAGACGAACGACAGGTCCTGCGCGCCGACCCCCAGCGCGTAGAGCATGACATCGCGCTCGGCGAGCGTCTGACGCGTGACGATCGGCTCGCGCGCGAGCAGGGCTTCTGGATCGATCGCCATGGCTCAGATCGGATCGTAGGGGAAGATATCGGCCGAGCGGGCGAGCGCATGGAAGCTCGAGCGCATCGCCGGCAGCAGGTCGGTGGCGATCGTCTCGGCGGTCCAGCCCCCGTCGCGGTGCATCGTGCGGATCGGGCGCGGCACCGAGAAGACCGAAATCTCGTTCTTGCGCACCGAGAAGATCTGGCCGGTCACGTCCTTGGCCGCATCCGACAGCAAGGCGACCGCGAGCGGGGCGATCTTGTCGGCGGACATCGTCTTCATCCGCTCGACGCGCTGGATCTCGGCCTCGGTCTCGGTCGGGATGGTGGCGATCAGCCGGCTCCATGCGAAAGGCGAGATGCAGTTGGAGCGCACGCCGGCGCGCTGCATGTCGAGCGCGATCGAGTTCGACAGGCCGACGATCCCCATCTTCGCGGCCGAATAATTGGCCTGACCGAAATTGCCGACCAACCCCGAGGTCGAGGTGAAGTGGACGAATGAGCCGCTGCCCTGGTCCTTGAAATAATTGGCCGCCGCCTTGGAGGTGTAGAAGCTGCCGTTCAGGTGGACGTTGATGACGTCGGACCAGTCCTGCAGGCTCATGCGGTGGAAGATGCGGTCGCGCAGGATGCCGGCATTGTTGACCAGGCCGTCGATGCGGCCGAAATTCTTCACCGCATCCTCGATGATGCTGGTCGCACCCGCCGGATCGGAAACGCTGGCGCCGTTGACGACGGCCTTGCCGCCCGCGGCGCGGATCAGCGACACCACTTCTTCGGCCGGGCCGGCATCATTGCCTTCGCCTTCGGCCGAGGCGCCGAGGTCGTTGACCACGACGCTTGCGCCCTGCTTCGCGCACAGCAGCGCGATTTCGCGACCGATGCCGCGGCCGGCTCCCGTAACCGCAACGACCTTGCCATCCAATCTTGCCGTATCACTCATTGCATCAGCCCTTGTCTTGCTTTCGAGGGCGGTCCCGGGGAACCGCCCCCCGGCATCGCCGACGCATTCTGAAACTCTCTCGCGGACGATCTTGCGAACGTTGGACCGCTTATGGTTGCCTTGCCATAGGAGATCCGGACCGGCCCGCAACATTTGCCTCGCCCGCTCCGGGGTGGAGTTTGGCATGGCCTCATGTCCAGAGGCAATGTCATGATATTGCGGCCGATCCAACCCGTCCCGTCGCAACCTTTCCGCCCGGGCAGCGACCCCGCTTTCGTCAGGCTAACTACACCCAAGCCCATGCCATTCCGTGACAAGCCTGCCATGGCCGGCCAAACCATCACATAGCGGCCTCATCCGTCCGGCATCGCGGACCCTTCGTATAAGCCCGTGCAGCGCTTGACTATTCCCAGGCCGCGATGCGCCGGCATCCCGGCCCGGTCAAGGCCCCCGTCCTGGCCCATGCACCCTGCGTGGCCGATGCGCCAGGGTTGATTGTTATGGCGAATCCGCGCAGGACGACGGCCTGCCGCGGGCCGCCGCCGCTCGCTTGGGGCGGCCGTTTCGCGCTGAATATAGCGACAATCGCGGCCAATCGCGAAGATGACAAATGTGAGGATTTTCTCGTTCGATGAACCTCGAGATCAATGACGACCAGCGGTTGATGCGGGACTCCTTTGCACGGCTGCTTGATGACCTGAGCAGCATGGAGCGGGTCCGCGCCGCCCAGGCGTCCGGATGCGACCGTCAATTATGGTCCGGGCTCGCCGAGCTCGGGGCCTTTGCGATGCGCGTGCCCGCAGACAGCGGCGGCCTCGGCCTCGGCACGTTCGACGCCGCCTTGCTGATGGGCGAGGCCGGCCGCACCCTGGCCACAGGGCCGCTCGCCGAAACCCTGCTCGCAGCCCGGCTGCTCGCCGCCTTCACCAGCGACGCGCTCGACAGCGTCGTCGACGGCAGCCGCATCGCGACGATCGCCTTCCACGACATCGCCGAACAACCGGTCCAGTGGCTGGCCGGCGGCACCTGCGCCGACCTGGTCCTTGCCCGCGACGGCGATGCCATCGTCCTCGCCGCGCTGACCCCGGCCGACCGGCGGATCGAGCCGACATTGGCCTCGGACGACATCGCTCCGGTCGATCTCGGCAACGCCGCCCGCACGGTGCTCGCGCAAGGCCCGCAGGCGCTGGCCGCCTTCGCGGCAGCGCATGAGGAATGGAAGCTGCTCAAGGCCGCGGCGCTGACCGGGCTCGCGCGCGAAGCGCTGCGCCTCGCGGCGGCCTATGCGTGCGAACGCCATGCCTTCGGCGTGCCGATCGGGTCCTTCCAGGGCCTGTCGCATCCGATGGCCGATCTCATCTGCGAGGTCGAAGGCGGCAAATATCTGGTCTGGAAAGTCATTCACGAGATCGCCAACGGCGCAAAGGACGCCGCCGCGCATATCTCGCTCAGCCTGTGGTGGGCCGCCACCACCGCGACGCGCGCCTGCATCCAGTCGACGCGCACCTTCGGCGGCTACGGCGTGTCGACCGAATATGACATCCACCTCTACAATCTGCGCGCCAAATCCTGGTCCGCGGTTGCGGGCGATCCCGGCTTCTGGCTCGAAGAGGCCGGCAAGCGGCTCTACGGCAACGCCCCGGCGGCAACCCTCCCCGACGTCGGCGACGTGGTCATCGATTTCGATTTCGGCGACGAAGCCCGCGCGCTGGCCAAGGAAGTCGACGATTTCTTCACCCGCACGCTGACCCCCGAGCTCAAGGCCCATGCCCATCATTCATGGGAAGGCCACGACCCGGTCGTCCACAAGAAGCTGGCCGAGGCCGACCTGCTGTTCCCGGCATGGCCCAAGGAGCGCGGCGGGCGCGGGGCCCACCCTTATGCGCTCTACGCCGCGCACCAGGCATGGCAGCGGCACGAATGGACCACCCATCCGATCGGCACCAACCTGATGATCGCCGCGATCATCGACCGCTTCGGCGGCGAACAGGTCCGCGAGGAAGTGCTCAAGCCGATCCTGGCCGGCGACATCATCTGCAGCCTGGGCTATTCCGAACCGGGATCGGGTTCCGACGTGTTCGCCGTCAAGACCCGCGCGACCCGCGACGGCGATGGCTGGCGGATCGACGGCACCAAGATGTTCACAAGCGGCGCCAACCTCGCCAGCTATGTGCTGATGCTCTGCCGCACCAACCCGGACCTTCCCAAGCATAAGGGGCTGACCATGTTCATGGTGCCCCTCAAGGCGCCCGGCGTCGCGATCCAGCCCGTCCACACCTTCATGGACGAGCGCACCAACATCACCTTCTATGACGGCGTCCGCATCCCCGACGGCTATCGCCTCGGCGAAGTCGATGGCGGCCTGCGCACGATGAGCGCCGCGCTCGAGCTCGAACAAAGTTCGGGCTTCTCGCGCCAGCTCAAGGGCCTGTCCGCCGCCGCAGCAGAGCTCTGTCGCGAAATCATGCGCGACGGACGCCCGCTGATCGAGCATCCGACCGCGCAGATCCGCCTCGCCCGCACCGTCGCCGACGAACTCGTCTCCGAAATGCTGACCATGCGCGCGCTGTGGGGTTCGGCCAACAAGCTCAACCTGCCGGCGGCGGGCCCGATGTCGAAAATGTTCTCGTCCGAACGGCTGCTGCGCGATGCCAGCGACCTGATGGACCTGACCGCGCCGCTGTCGCTCTCGCACCGCGAGGGCCCGGCCGAGGTCGTCAGCATGGCCTACCGCTTTGCCCACGGCGCCACTATCTGGGCAGGGACCAGCGAGGTCCACCGCTCGCTGATCGCCGAACGCGCGCTCGGCCTGCCCCGCAGCCGCAATTGAATTCGAAGGGAATGGCCATGGCCGAAGCGTATATCGTCGATGCCGTCCGCACGCCGCGCGGCATCGGCAAGAAAGGCAAGGGCGCCCTTGCCGACATGCTGCCGCAGCATCTCGCCGCAACCGTGCTCAAGGCGCTCAAGGATCGCAACCATCTCGCCCCCGACTCGGTCGACGACGTGATCTGGGGCTGCTCGAGCCAATATGGGCTGCAGGCCGGCGACATGGGCCGGATGGCCGCCCTCGATGCCGGGCTCGGCACCGGCACCAGCGGGGTCACCCTCGACCGCTTCTGCGGCAGCAGCCTGACCGCCACCAACCTGGCCGCCGCCTCGGTGATGTCGGGCATGGAGGATCTCGTCATCGCCGGCGGCGCCGAGATGATGTCGTTCATGAACGATTTCGGCGCACGGCTGCGCGAAGCCGGCTTCGGCGCCAGCCTGAGCGGCAACAATCCGCGCCTCCACGCCAAATTCCCGCAAACCCACCAGGGCGTCGCCGCCGACGCGATCGCCGCCGATGAAGGGATCGGCCGCGCCGATCTCGATGCCTTCGGCGCCGAAAGCCAGCGCCGCGCCGCGATCGCGATCAAGGAAGGCCGCTTCGCGAAATCGACCGTGCCCGTGCTCGACGATGACGGCACCGTCATCCTCGACCATGAGGAATATCCGCGCCCCGGCACCACGGTCGAGGCGCTCGCCGCCCTCAAACCCGCCTTCACCGCGTTCCGGGACATGCCATCCGAACCGGATGGCCCGACCTTCGGCGAGCTCGTGACCAAGGTCCATCCCGACATCAAGATCGAACCCGTCCACCATGCCGGCACATCCTCGGGCGTCGTCGATGGTGCCGGAGCCTTGCTGCTGGCCTCGGCCGCGGGGCTCAAGCAGCACGGGCTCAAGGCCCGCGCGCGCATCGTCGCCATGGCCAATCATGGCGGCGATCCCACCTTGATGCTCGCCGCCCCCTCGGGCGCGGTCACCAAGGTGCTCGCCAAGGCCGGCCTGACCAAGGACCAGATCGACGTCTGGGAAATCAACGAGGCCTTCGCCACCATCGTCGAGAAGGTGATCCGCGATCACGATCTCGACCGCGCCAAGGTCAACCCCAATGGCGGCGCGATCGCGCTCGGCCATCCCATCGGCGCGACCGGCGCGATCCTCGTCGGCACCGCACTCGACGAACTCGAACGCACCGGCGGACGCTACGGCCTGATCACGATGTGCACCGCAGGCGGCATGGCGCCCGCGCTGATCATCGAGCGTATCTGAACAAAAGCCGCCCGAACGGCCAAGGAAGTTGGAAAAGACATATGGCGACTAAAGTGATGGAAGGCGTCCGCGTCCTCGAAGTGGCGCAGTTCACCTTCGTGCCCGCAGCCGGCGCGATCCTCGCCGACTGGGGCGCCGAAGTGATCAAGATCGAGCATCCGCTGCGCGGCGACACCCAGCGCGGCTTCCTCAACCTCGGCGGCGTCGCGCTCGATCCGCTGCGCCACACGCTGATCGAGCATCCCAATCGCGGCAAGCGCAGCGTCGGCCTCGACATCTCGACCCCCGAGGGCCAGGAAATCCTCTACGAACTCGCCAAGCAGAGCGATGTCTTCCTGACCAATTACCTGCCCCAGGTGCGCCAGAAGAACAAATTCGACATCGAGCATATCCGCGCCGTCAACCCCAACATCATCTATGCGCGCGGATCGGCGCTCGGCAACAAGGGCCCCGAACGCCATGTCGGCGGCTTCGACGGCTCGTGCTTCTGGGCACGCAGCGGCATCGCCCACACCATGACCCCCGAGGAACTCGACGGGCCACTGTCGCAGGCGATCCCCGCCTTCGGCGATTCGATCGGCGGCATGTTCATCGCCGGCGGCGTCTCGGCCGCCCTGTTCCACCGCGAGCGCACCGGCGAAGCCACCGAGATCGACGTCTCGCTGCTCAGCTCGGCGTCATGGGCCTGCGGCGCGCTGCTGGCGCAGTTCATGGAAACCGGCGTCCTCAACCGCAACAAGATGCCGGTCTCGGGCGGCAATCCGGTCAACCCGTTCCTCGGCTATTTCCGCACCTCGGACGGCGGCACCATCAACCTGTGCATGGTCTCGCCCACCGGCCTCATCCGCGACACGTTCGAACATGTCGGCGTGCCCGAGGCCGCCGACGATCCCCGCTTCAAGGACGTCCCCTCGCTGCTCGCCAATTCGGAAGCCGCCAGCGATGTCCTCGTCGCCGCCTTCGCCAAACAGTCGTTCGACTATTGGCGCAAGCATCTCAAGACCATGAAGGGCCAGTGGGCACCCGTGCAAAGCCTCGGCGACCTCATCACCGATGACCAGTCGGTCGCCAACGACATGGTCTTCGAGGTCGAGGCGATCGACGGCGGCGAACCGATGAAGCTCGTGCGCGGTCCCGTCCAGTTCAACGGCGAGGCCCAGGAAACCACCCGCGCGCCCCAGGCCTCCGAGCATACCGAGATCGTGCTCATGGAACTCGGCATCGAGTGGGACCGCATCGAGGAACTCAAGGCCAAGGGCGCCGTCGCCTGATTGTCTGCGCCTTTCGGCGCAGGCCGCACCAGCCCGCTCCCCCACCCGGCCACCCATATGATACTGCCGTTGGGTAGCCGGGTGGGGGAGCGGGCTGGTGCGGCCCCAAAATGCGCTCTTTCCACGCTTTTCAAACAGACTCCGGCAATCCGCCACATAGGATGACATGCGCATGACGGGACAGCGGATCGGGTTCATCGGCCTCGGCAACCAGGGCGGCCCGATCGCACACCGCATCGTCGATGCCGGAATGCCGCTCACAGTCTGGGCGCGCCGCCCCGAAGCGCTCGAACCCTACCGCGCCAAAGGCGCCACCATCGCCGCCAGCGTCGCCGAGCTCGGCGCGGCCTGCGACCATGTCGGCATCTGTGTCGTCAACGACGCCGACGTCATCGGCGTCTGCGAGCAATTGATCCCCGCCATGCGCGCAGGCGCGAGGATCGCGATCCACTCGACCGTCCTGCCCGAAACCTGCACAACCCTCGCCGAACATTGCGCGGCCCGCGGCATCGACCTCATCGACGCCCCCGTCAGCGGCGGCGCCGCCCGCGCCGTGCAAGGCACGCTGACCGTCATGTGCGGCGGCGCAGCATTGGTGTTCGACGCCGCCCGCCCCGTCTTCGAAACCTTCGGCAAGGATATCGCCCTGCTCGGCGCCGTCGGCGCCGGCCAGCGCGCCAAGATCGTCAACAACAGCCTGCTCGCCGCCAATATCGCGCTCGCCCATGCCGCCCTTGCCGCCGGCGAGGCGATGGGGCTCGACCGCGCAGCACTCGCCCGCACCATTCGCACCAGCAGCGGCCACAGTTTCGGGCTCGAAGTGAGCGCCGGCACCCCCAGTCCGGGGGATTTCAAGGGCGCGGCCCTGCTCACCAAGGATCTCGCCTTGCTCGTCTCGGCGCTGCCGGGCCATCCCGCCACCGCAGCGCTCGACGCCGCCGCATCACCCTATCTCGCCGAAGCCAGCGCCAAAACCGAATAGGCTTGGCCCGGCCGAAGCCGGGCATCATAGCGGATCGACATTTGGCTAGGCCGAGCCGAATGTCGATCCGCCCTACATCGCCAGGCTGTAGCCGCCGTTGACCGGATAGGTCTGCCCGGTAATCCACCCGGCCGCCTGCGAACACAGAAACGCCGCCATCGCCGCCACATCCTCGGGCTTGCCGTAACGGCGAATGATATAGCGCGACAGATAGGCCTTGGCCCGATCGGTCTGGATATATTCGGCCAGCTGCTCGGGCGGCATCGGCGGCTCGAGCGTCGACAGCGAAATCGCGTTGCAGGTGATGCCCCAGCGCCCCGCCTCCTTGGCGATCGCGCGCACAAAACCCGCAGCACCCGCCTTCGCCGTCGCATAAGCGGCAAGCCGCGCCTCGCCGACGCGCCCCGCATCCGACACCACCGTCACCACCCGACCGCGCCGCTCTGCGACCATGTTCGGAATGAAGGTGTGGCAGCAGTTCATCACGCCGAACATGTTCGTGCGGAAAAACTTGTCCCAGCCCGCCGGATCCTCCTCCCAGAACACGTTCGAAAAGTTGATGTCGTCGACCGGCCCCGCATTGCCGGCATTGTTCACCAGGATCGTCGGCGCCCCCAGCTGATCCTTGATCGCCTGATTGGCGGCGCGCACCGCCGCGATATCGCCGACGTCGAACGACACCGCCATCGCCGGAACCCCGGTCGCGCGGATCTCGGCGGCCACCGCCTCGGCGCGCTCGGCCACGAAATCGTTCACCGCGACCCCGCCCGCATGGTGCCGCGCCAGTTCGCGCGCAATCGCCCGGCCAGCCCCCTGGCCCGCACCCGTCACCACCGCAACCTGGCCGTCCAGGTCAAGCAAATCGGTATCGCTCATGACATCATTCCTAATATGAGATAGCCCGCCCGGGGCCCACAGTTCACTTCGGCTTGGCGCCACCGATGCCCGAAATATGCGCCTCGCGCACCTGCTCGAAATTCGGCATCAGCATCAATGCGCTGTTGGCAAGCCGCTCGACCGATGCCGCCTGGTGCGCGCCAAGGTCGCGCGCCAGCTCGATCGCAATCTTCGCCGTCCCCATCTGCTCGCCATTCTGACGCGCCAGATGCCGGCAAAAATCCATCACCTGCTGCTCGAACGTCGCCGCCGGATAGACCTTGTGCACCAGCCCCATGATCCGCGCCTCCTCGGCATCGGCTTCCATGTTCGCCATCACCAGGTACCGCGCCCACGCCGCCCCCACCAGCCGGGTCAGCCGGCTGACACCATTGGTCGCAGGCAGGATCGCAAACTTGCCTTCCGGAAACGCATAGCGCGCCTCGGTCGATGCCAGCCGGAAGTCGCACGACAGCGACATCTCGAGACCGCCGCCCACGCATGGCCCCTGGTGCGCCACCACGAACGGCTTTTCGATCGCCTCCATCTCGTCCCAGATCCGCCGCATGTCCGACGGCATCCGACGATGCATCTCCCGAATCGCAGAACCCGTCTTCTCGCGCTCGCGCCCACCCTCCTTCAGGTCCGCACCCGCCGAAAAATACTTCCCCGTCGAACGGATCAGCATCACCTTGAGCGAAGACGTGTCCCGGAAATGGTCCACCGTGTCCGAAAAAATCCGCATCATCGCCACGCTCAGCGCATTATACTTCTTCGGACGGTTCAGCGTCAGGATCAAAATCCCGCCATCTTCCTCCACCAGCACCAGCGGCTCTTCGTCCATCTCTCTTCCCCTTCGCACCCGCCGCCCGGAACAACACCCGGCCGCTCGTCAGCGCACCATCCCGCACAAGCTCCCACCGGCTCTATCGGTCAAATTTCGTGCAGCAAATGCCAAACCCATGCCAATGCCCCTCCGCCTCATGCACTAACCACAAGACAACCCAGCAACCAGCCAACATCCTCCAAAGCCCGCAGACTGTCGTTCAAATGCGTGCATG
>NZ_FMZJ01000038.1 GCF_900101455.1 Sphingomonas sp. YR710
TTCACAACTCGCCCAATACTTCCTGTGTATGCTCGCCGACGAGCGGCGCGCGCTTGATCGTCGTTGGGATGAAGTCGCCGGTGAATGGCAGTCCCGGATAGGTGTAGGACCGGCCGAGTTCGGGATGATCGACTTCGACGGGATATTCGCGGAAGCGGAAATGCGGATCGGCCAGTGCTTCATCGGGGGCATAGACCGCGCCACAGGCGATCCCGCGCTGCTGCGCCTGCACGAAGAATTCGGCCATCGTCAGCTTCGATGCGATGAGGTAGAGCGCCTCGCGCCCGGCGCGGTAGATCTCGGTCGCCTCGACATCCTGCCCGAGCACCTTCAGCGACACCCCGCCGCGGTCGATGCCCATCTGCAGGAAGAAGGCCTCGGGAAACTCATCGACCAGCCCGAGTTCGCCCAGCCAGTCGAGCACACTCTTATAGTTGCCCGCGGTCGTCAGCCCCAGCGGGTTGCTGCAATAGCCGCCGTCGCCGGTCTCCACCTGGATGCCCATCGTGACATGCTCGCTGGCATGCCGGCCGGTCTGCCGATTGTTGGTCGCGCGCCGGTACAGCCAGTCGATCGAGCTGACCTCGGTCGTAACGTTGGTCGCCGCCAGCATGCTGACGTCGACATGCTGGCCAACCCCGGTAAGATCGCGGTGCACGACCGCGGTCAGCGCGCCCATCACGGCGAAGGCGCTCGCCGTGTGATGCGCATGGCCGCCGCTCGGGCGGATCGGCGGCAGGCTATGATCGTCATAGCCGCAATTCCACACCGTGCCGCCGGCCGAGAGCAAGGTGATATCGGTGGCGGGTTCGTGCAGGTCGGCGCAGCGCCGGCCGTTCGGTGTCACCGAGACCCAGATGAGCGCAGGCGCGTCGGCACGGATCTGCGTGTGATCGATCCCCAGCGCATCGAGCGTCCCCGGGTCTTCGCCTTCGAGCACGATGTCGGCGCTTTGCGCCAGCCGGCGGAAGCTGTCGCGGCCTTCCGCGCTGTCGAGATCGAGCACGACGCTGCGCTTCGAGGTGTTGTAGTTCCACCACCACAGGCAGCGATCGGGATCGGCCTTGTCATCGACGAAAGGCCCGTAGCCGCGCGAGGCATGCCCGCCGGGCGCCTCGACCACGATCACGTCGGCACCAAGATCGCCCATCAGCTTGCCGGCATAAGCCGCGCGATCGCTGGCGAGTTCGACGATCCGCAATCCCGAAAGCAAAGCGGGCATCACATTGCTGGTTGGTTCGGCCATGGTCAGATCACCTTCCGGTCTTTGAGGTCCGCAATCTCATCCGGGGAAAGCCCCAGCAGCGAGCCGTAAACATAGTCATTGTCATGGCCAAGGCATGGCGCGCCGCGGCTTATCGACCAATCGGTCTCCGACAGATGGACGGGAACGCCCTCGACGCGAATCTCGCCGATCTCGTCATGCCGGACGGTCGGCCACAGCCCCCAGGATGCGGTCCGCACGTCGTTTTCGATGCGATCCTCGGGCTTCGCCACCTGCGCGACGGGGACCCCGGCCTGCCGGATCACGCCTTCGATCTGCCCGCGCTCGCGCCGCCGGGTCCAGTCACCCAGCTGACGGTCGATATCGTCGCGGCGCGCCATGCGCCCGTCGAAGGTGGCCAGCGCCGGATCGCGCGCCCATGGCTCGTCGATCGCATCGGCCAGCCGCCGCCAGTCGGCGTCGTCGCGGCACGCGATCGCGACCCAGCTATCGTCGCTCGCCGCGGCATAAATGCCGTGCGGCGCCATCTGCGGGAAATTGTCGCTGTTCGAATTCGGCTTGCCCGGGCGGCGCATCGGCCGGCCATTGACCGTCGAATCCAGCAGTTCGGGGCCGGCAAGCCCGATCCCCGCCTCGGTGCACGAAAAATCGATCCACTGGCCCTGGCCGGTGCGGTTGCGCGCGACGATCCCGCCGAGCACCGCCATCGCCATCATATAGGCGCCCATATGATCCATATAGGCAAAGCCCCAGCCCGCCGGCGGCTGATCGGGCAACCCCGACATGAACGTCAGCCCGCTCACCGGCTGGACCACCTGCCCGACCGACTTGAAATCCGAATAGGGCCCGGTCTTGCCGAAGCCGCTGTTGGCGACATAGATGATCTGCTCGTTCATCGACTTCAGCCAGTCATAGCCACAGCCCAGCCGCTCCATGACGTGCGCCGAGAAATTCTCGGTGATCGCATCCGAAACCGACACCAGCCGGCCGAGCAGCGCCTTGCCCTCGGGGCTCTTGAGGTCGAGCGTGATGCTCAGCTTCTCGACATTGTGATTGTTGAAATTGCCGCCGAAATTGATGCCGCTCTGCTTCCCGTCGGGCGACATGCCGCCGCGCAGGAAGTCCCACCGGTGCTTCTCGTGCGCAGGCTGCTCGACACGGATCACCTGCGCGCCGAACGCCGCCAGAAAACGCGTCGCCCCCGCCCCCGCCAACAATCCGGTGAGATCGCATATCCTGATATGCGACAAGGCTGTCGACTTCGGCGCAAAGCCGTGAGCGCTCGTTGTCATGTTCGATCTCCAGTCAAAAAT
>NZ_FMZJ01000045.1 GCF_900101455.1 Sphingomonas sp. YR710
TAGGTCGTAGACTCATAAGCGCGCAGCCACAGCCGCATTGAGGCGAGCTGGACCATGGCGAGGAAGTTGGCCGCGAGCTTGTCATAGCGGGTGGCGACGCGACGGAAGTGCTTCAGCTTGGAGAAGAACCGCTCGATCAGGTTGCGCTCGCGGTAGAGCCGCTTGCTGAAGCAGGGCTTCCACTTGCGGTTGCTCTTGGGCGGGATGTTGGGCGTGGCGCCCTGGTCCTGGATCAACTCACGGATGCGGTCGGCGTCGTAGGCCTTGTCCGCCAGCACGACGGTGCGCGAGCCAAGATGATCCAGCAGGCGGTCTACGATCTGCCCGTCGTGCGTCTGCCCTGCGGTAAGGGCAAGCCTGATCGGGAGGCCTTGCGCGTCGACGACGACGTGGATCTTGGTTGTAAGCCCGCCTCGGCTGCGACCGAGACAATGATCTGGCCCCCCCTTTTTGCCGTCGCAGCCTGCTGGTGCGCCCGGATGGAAGTGCTGTCGATCATCTGGATCTCGCCGTCGTGTGCGGCGCTGATGGCGTCCATCAGCCGGTCCCATACGCCTGCCTTGCGCCATCGATTGAAGCGGTTGTAGCAGGTGGTGCGCGGACCATAGCGCTCGGGCAGGTCGCACCATGGTGCGCCGGATCGCAGCACCCAGAAGATGCCGTTCAGCACGCGCCTGTCATCGACGCGCGGCACGCCCCTGGGCTTGTTGGGCAGCAGCGGCTCGATCACGCGCCACTCGAAGTCGGTCAGGTCATATCGGCTCATGCCGAGGCTGAATCAGAGTTTGACACGATATGGAAGCTGTCGATTGGCATTCGCCTACTTGCGGGCTCTCCACGTTGCCCCGAAGATAGAACGATGCTGCTGCTATTAGCCGCCCTCGCTGCTTCTCCTCATCCCACATGGTGGGCCGATTTTCAGCGAACCTACAAACGGTGTGGGCTTGTCTTCAATGTCGACGGTTCTGGTCCCGCAGGCGACGGCGTGTTGATCGAAGAGGATTTCTCTGGCCTGATCCTGAGCAGCGACCGCCACCGCCCACAGAAGCCAATCGGATGCATCGCCCAATGGGCAAAGACTACCGGCATCAAGGTTCGCTATCGAAGGTTCTGACCCGCGCGGCACTGCAGATACGGAAATTCCCGTTTATGGGTTTACGACCTA